>CAXTBB010000033.1:0-51150 GCA_964242305.1 uncultured Solirubrobacteraceae bacterium | reverse complement strand
CGGTTGAGCAGCTCGTAGATGACGCCGAGGCGCGGCTCCTCGGGGAAGTAGTCGACCCCGTGGACGCTCATCAGGTGCGTGTAGCCCTCGGCCCTGAGCGTCTGCAGCGCGCCACGGACCGAGCGCGCGTCGATGAGGATCGTCGCCTGTCCGCGGTGGTGGATCGTGTCGAGGACGACGTCGTCGCCGCTGTCGCGCAGGGTGCCGGCGAGCAGCTCGAGGCCGGTCGGATCAGGCATCGGTGCGCGCGTCCCGCAGAAGCGCCTCGCCCTCGTCGGGCAGCACCTCGACCGTGCCTTCGGCGCCGTAGCGCGTGCGCCAGTCCTCGGTCGGGTCCTCGAGGATCATCTGGCGGAGCTTGAGGATCCCGTGCATCAGCGCCTCGGGCCGCGGGGGACAGCCGGGGACGTGCACGTCGACCGGTATGAATTTGTCCGCCGGGACGATCGCGTAGTTGTTGAAGACGCCCATCGACGACGAGCAGGCGCCCATCGCGATCGCGTACTTCGGCTCGAGCATCTGGTCGTAGATGCGGCGGATGACCGGCGCCATCTTGATCGAGACGCGGCCGGACAGGATCAGCAGGTCGGCCTGGCGGGGGGAGGCGCGGAAGGCCTCGAAGCCGAAGCGCGCCGCGTCCAGGCGGGCGGCGACGATCGACATCATCTCGATGGCGCAGCAGGCCAGGCCGAACGTGGCCGGGAACATCGAGTTCGAGCGAGCCCAGTTGACGGCCTTGTCGAGGGTCGTCGTCATGATGTTCTCCTCGACGTACTTCTCGAGGTCGACGCCTTCGAGGTCGCCGCGGAGCATGTCGCGCGCCATCAGCTGCCGCGACCGGAAGTCCGTCTGGGCCAACGGTCCCGATCTCACTATCTCCAATTCAACGCACCTCTTCGCCACACGTAGATGAACGCCACGAAGAGGAGTACGACGAAGACGAGCGTCTCGACCAGCGCGAACGTCCCGTAGGACCGCAGCTGGATGGCGATCGGGTAGAGGAACACCACCTCGATGTCGAACAGGATGAACAGCATCGCCACGAGGTAGAAGGACACCCCGAACTTGAACGACCGCTGGACCTCGGACGGCAGGCCGCACTCATAGGGGTCGTTCTTGGCGCTGAGCGGCCGCCGCGGGCCGAAGAACGTGTTCAGCAGCGCGAACGCCGTCCCGACCAGCGTTCCGAGGCCGAGGAAGACGATCGCAGGCAGATACGAGCGGATCACTGACCACGTTGTACCACCGCGGCTACGTTCTTGTGCGGTCGTGTTACAAGTGGCAATTCGCGCTAGATGACGGAGGTTCACGCCGTGGTGGGGGTGGCGGTGCTCGCCACGAGCCTCGGCGCGGGGCTGTGGGGGGGCTGGGCGTGGCACCGCGGGATCGTCTCCACGGGCTTCTGGCGCCTGCTGCGCCTGAGCCAGGCCGTCCTCTTCGTCGAGGTCCTGCTGGGCACGTCGCTGCTCGTGATCGGGCGCGAACCCGCCCGCCTGCACATCCTCTACGGGCTGCTCCCGCTGGGTGTGTCCTTCATCGCCGAGCAGCTGCGCCTCGTCTCCGCCGACCAGGTGCTGATGAAGCGCGGCATGGAGCAGGCACGCGAGATGGAGGCGCTTCCCGACGCCGAGCAGCAGGCGATCGTGCGCGAGATCGTCACCCGCGAGACCGGCGTCATGGCCGCCTCCGCGCTCGTCGTCTTCGTGCTCGCCCTGCGCGCCAGCGGCGTCGCCGGCTTCCTCGGTTAGCGACGGACCACCGTCAGCGTGCCGTACTCGCCGAGGGTCTCGTGCCGGCCGAGGCTGGCGTACATCGTGTAGGTCCCGGGCCGCAGGGTGACGGTCGTCGTGCCGAGATCGCCGGGCTGCAGGGTGGCGATGGAGGCGAGGTCACGCATGTGGTTCTCCCGCCGGACGCGGAAGTTGGTCTCCTCGCGGCCCTTGTTGGTGACGGCGAAGGTGATGGCGCCGCGGTGGACGCGGACGTCCTGGTGGTCGTAGCGGTAGTCGCGCACGGAGAGGTCGACGACGCCGCCGCTGGCGTCGAAGGTCGGCGCCCGATCGCAGGCGGCGAGGAAGAGGGCGCACAGGAGCACGGCGCGACGCATGTGCGCAAGTATGCTGCTCGCCGCGATGCGCGTCCGCCTTTCCCTGGTCCTTCTCGCCCTGGCCCTCGTGGCCGTCGTCTCCGGTTGCGGCGAATCCGGCATCGAGGTGGCCAAGAGTTCCAAGCTGCACGAGGGCGCCGAGATCTTCAACCAGCGCTGCGGCGGCTGCCACACCCTCGACGCCGCCGGGACGGAGGGCTCCGCGTCGAATCCGAAGGACATGGAGCGCAAGGACGGCCCCAACTTCAACCAGCGCAAGGAGCAGTACCCGGACATCATCTACGCGATCGAGAACGGCGGGTTCTCGTCCGGTCCGATGCCGCAGAACATCGTCACCGGCAACCAGGCCAAGGTCGTGGCCTGCTTCGTGAGCAAGTACTCGGGCAAGGACGCCAAGCAGGCGCCGAGCCCGTCCAACGCCACCGAGACGACCAGCAAGTCCTCGACGGACTGCGAGAAGTCACTGCCCGCTAGGTAGCCTCGGCGTCGCATGCTCGACGTCAAGGCGATCCGGCGCGATCCCGACCCGGTGCTGCGCGCGCTGGGGCGGCGCGGGGACGGATCGGACGGGCGCCTGCGGGTCCTGCTGGGGCTGGACGAGCGCCGCCGCGCGCTGCTGCCCGAGGTGGAAGGGCTGCGCGCGCGCTCCAACGACGCCGGCAAGGCGGTCGGTGCCGCCAAGGCCCGCGGCGAGGACGCCTCGGCACTGATCGCGGAGCTCTCGGAGACCAAGCGCCGGCGGACGGAGCTCGAGGCCGAGCTGGCCGCGATCGAGGCCGACTACGACCCCGCCCTGCGCGCCGTCCCCAACCCCCCGCTGGCGTCCGCCGCCGACCAGGACACGGTGCTGCGCGAGGTCGGGGAGGCGGGCGCGGAGGGCCCCGACCACCTCGAGGTCGCCGGCGGCCTGATCGATATGGAGGCCGGCGCCCGGGTGTCGGGCTCGCGCTTCGCCTACCTGCGCGGTGGCGTGGTCCTGCTCGAGATGGCGCTCTTTCGGTGGGCCCTCTCGCTGCTGGAGGTCGAGGGCTTCCAGCCGGTGCTCCCGCCGGTCCTCGTACGCGAGGCGGCGCTCTACGGGACCGGCTTCCTCCCCGACACCGAGCAGCAGATCTACGCGCTCGCCGACGACGACCTGTACCTGGTCGGGACGAGCGAGGTCGCGCTGGCGTCGCTGCACGCGGGCGAGGCGATCGTGCCGCCGCTGCGCTACGCCGGCATCTCCCCCTGCTTCCGGCGCGAGGCGGGGGCGGCCGGCCGCGACACGCGCGGCATCCTGCGCGTGCACCAGTTCGACAAGGTGGAGATGTTCTCGTTCGTTGCGCCGGAGGACGCCGAGGCCGAGCACGAGCGCCTGCTCGCCTTCGAGGAGCAGATCCTGCAGGCGCTCGACATCCCGTACCGCGTGGTCAACATCGCCGTCGACGACCTCGGCGCGTCCGCCGCCAAGAAGTACGACTGCGAGGCGTGGATGCCCGGCCAGGGCGCCTACCGCGAGGTGACGTCGACCTCCAACACGACCGACTTCCAGGCCCGCCGGCTCGGCATCAAGCTCAAGGGCGGCGGCATCCCGGCGACCCTGAACGGCACCGCCGTGACCTGGCGCCACATGATCGCCCTGCTCGAGAACCACGGCGGCGCGATCCCCGAGGTCCTGCAGGAGTGGGGCGCCCCCGCCCGGGTAGGGGAACCCGCATGAGTGATGACCCCGAGATCGCCGAGGACAACACGGAGGTGCCCGACCAGCCGCTGGGCGCCCCCGACGATCTCGACCCCGAGGACGCGCCCCTGCCCGGCATCCCCGAGGCCGAGCCGCCCTCTTCCGGCTAGGCGGTCAGCGCTTGCAGGTGCCGCCGCCGACGGCGCGGCGGCCCTTGAGCGGGAGGTCGCGGGAGGAGCGGCCGACGAACACGCGCGCGCAGCCGGGCGCCACCGTCCACGCCGCCTTGCCGACGTCGTAGTAGGAGAACGAGCGGCGGTTGAGCTTCAGCGTCACCCGCTTGCGCCGTCCCGGCGCCAGCGAGAGCTTGGTGAAGCCCTTGAGCTGGCGCGGCGGCTCGGTCGTCCCGGCCGGGACGGGGATGCCCGTGTAGAGCTGAGGGACGGCGAAGCCCGTGCGCCGGCCGACGTTGCGCACGGTGAACGACACGCGGCGGCCGCGCACGCGCAGCTTGCGGTAGGTGAAGCGCGTGTAGGACTTGCCGAAGCCGAACGGGAAGACGGGCTTGATCCTCTTGGCGTCGAACCAGCGGTAGCCGACCAGGACGCCCTCCTTGTACGTGACGACGCCGTCGACGCCCGGGTACTGCTCGGGGTCACCCTGCTCCGTGGGCAGGTCCTGCTGGCGGGCGGGGAACGTGGCCGGGAGGCGCCCGCCGGGATCGATGTCGCCGAACAGCACGCGCGCGATCGCGGTGCCGCCCGACTCGCCGGGGTACCAGGCCTCGACGATCGCCGCCACCTGGTCGCGCCAGTCGGTCAGGACGGGGCCGCTGGTCTCCAACACCACGACGGTCTTGGGCTGCGCCTTGCCGACGGCGGCGACGACGGCGTCCGTGTTGCGCTTCTTCGTCTCGGAGGTGAGCAGCCCGGTGATGATCTTGTCGTCGGAGCAGTCGATGGCGATGCACGACTGGTCGTCGCCCTCCGCGGCGGTGTCGGCGGCGACGACGATGGCGACGTCGGCGGCCTTGGCGGTGGCGGCCGAGTGCGCGGGATCGTCGGAGTCGTCGAAGACCACCTGGACGCCGTCACCCGCACGCGTCTTGATGCCGGCCAGGGTCGTGGTCAGCTTGAGCGGGTTGATGTAGGACGAGCCGCCGCCGGACTTCGCGCGGTTCGCGTCCGAGCCGATCACGGCGATCGTCTTGGCGCCCGTGAGCGGTAGGAGCTTGCGCGTGTTCTTGAGCAGCGTGATGCCGCCCTCCTCGACGCGGGCGGCGACGTCGGCGTGGGCGTCGACCGGGATCGAGGCCGGGTCGTTGGGATAGGCGTCGCGGTCGAAGACGCCGAAGGCGAACATCGTGCGCAGGATGCGCCGCACGTGCTCGTCGAGGTCGGCCACGCTGGCCTGTCCGGAGGCGATGGCCGCGAGCGTGCGGGCGGGGGTGTAGGCGGCGCCGAAGGGCTCGAAGTCCAGGCCGTTCTTGAGCGACGCGGCGGTGTCGTGACCGGCCGGATAGTCGGCCAGGACGAAGCCCTTGAAGCCCCATTCCTTCTCGAGGATGTCCGTCAGCAGGTGCCGGTTCTCGCACGCGAACTGGCTGTTGACCTGGTTGTAGGCGCACATGATCGTGCCGCTGTGGCCGCGTTTGATGGCGGCCTCGAACTGGGGCAGGTAGATCTCGCGGAGCGTCCGCTCGTCGATGCGCTCGTCGATCGTCATGCGGTCCTTCTCCTGGTTGTTGGCCGCGAAGTGCTTGACGTCGGCGATCACGCCGTGGTCCTGCGCGCCCCGGATCCAGCCGACCGCCTGGCGCCCGGCCAGGTACGGGTCCTCGCCGTAGCCCTCGAAGGTGCGCCCGCCGCGGGGCGTGCGCATGATGTTGACCGTCGGGGCGAAGACGACGTCGTTGCCCTTGGCCTTGACCTCGTCCGCGACGAGCCCGCCGGCGACCTTCGCGAGCGCGGGATCGAACGACGCGGCCAGGCCGATCGGCGCCGGCATCGCCGTCGACGCGGCGCCCTGGCGCGGGCCGACCGGGCCATCGGAGAAGAACAGGTCCGGGATCCCCAGCCGGACGTTGCCGTAGTTGCGCCCGGTGTGGAATTGATCGGAGGCGTTGGCGACGCCGAACTGCTCGTCCCCCCACAGCAGGTCGGCCTTCTCGGGCAGGGTCAGCTGGGCGAGCAGCAGCTGCGTGCGCTCGTCGGCGGACTTGGTCGTGTCGCACCACGGGTGGTCGCCGCAGCGCCCCGCGGCGGTCGCAGTAGCAGGGGCGAGGAAGGCGATGAGGACGACGAGCGCGGCGATGGATCTCACGCCGCGGAGCATGTCACGGCCGCTGGGCGCGCAGCGCCGCCTCCAGCTCGAAGCGGCCGTCGGGATCGTCGAGCTGATCGCCGAGGAGCTCGCGCAGGCCGGTGATGCGATAGCGGGCGGTCTGCGGGTGGATGCCGAGCGCCCGGGCCATGGCGGCGGCGTTGCCGTGGTGCTGGACGTAGGCGAGCGCGGTGGCGGCGGTCCGCTCGCGCGCCTTCGGCGTGAGTCCGGCCAGCGCGGACAGCCGCCGGCGGGTGATGCGCTCGACGACGGTCGTGCCCTCGTGCAGGAGCAACTCCGCGAGGTGCTCGTCGGCCACCTGGAAGCCGTCGTGGGCGGCCAGCGTCGCCGCGGCCAGGCGCCACGAGTCGGCGAAGCGCGCCAGCTCGAGCTCCGGGCCCAGCGCCGCCGCGCGCTCGCCGGCGGCCGCCCGCACCGCCGCCGCGCGCCCGGGCGCATTCGCGTCGGGGACGATGACGCAGCCCGTGCCGGCCACCAGCGCGGGAACGGCGTCCGGGCCGATCCGCCGGGCGATCCCGGCCGCGCGATCGGGCGGGCAGGCGAGCGCCGCCGCCGTGCGCGGGAGGGTCCAGCCGAGCGCCGTGGCGGTGTCGGTGACGTCCGCCCCGCGCAGCAGGCCGTCGACCAGCTCGCCGCGGCGGCGCTCGCGCTCTCCGGCCAGCTGCGACTGGGCCTGCGCGTAGCCCTCGACGGACTCGGCGGACAGCTCGTCGATGTAGGCGAAGATGTCCTCGGCCAGCCGGGTGACGACGTCGTGTCCGAAGCCGGCGCCGGCGGTCACGTCGGCGATGTGGCGCCAGGCGACCCGCGCGCCGATCCGGTAGGCGGACTGCAGCGCGTCGAGCGTCCGGCCCGCGCGCAGTTCGTTGCGACCGAGGGCGACGTAGACCCGGCTCGACGTCGCGGCAGGGGCGTCCGGATCGCGCTCGAAGGCGACGAAGCGCTCCAGCGCCTGGGTCACGCCGAGCCGGACGCCCTCCCCGAACGCACCCTCCAGCGGCCGGGCGTACTCGGGGACCTCGGCGCCGATCGCGCGCACGATCGCGTCGGCGATCGCGGGCAGCTCGGGCTCGAGCACCTCGGCAAGAGTTGTCATCGAAGTGAGTACGAACCGGATCCCAGGCTGTGCACTGCCGTCAAGAATACGCGACCGATCGCGCATACCGTGACCTGCATGTCACTCGCCGAGAAGCTCGCCAACCTGGCCGGGGTGGTCGTCCCGTTCGTGGGCGTGCTGCTCGCGGTCGTCCTGCTCTGGAACGACTGGGTCGACGGCACCGACCTCGCCCTGCTGGCCGGCTTCTACCTCGTCACCGCGCTCGGGATCACCGTCGGCTTCCACCGCCTGCTCACCCACCGCGCCTTCCAGACCACCCCGCGGCTGGAGCGGGTGTTCGCCATGCTCGGCTCGCTCGCCGTCCAGGGCTCGGTGCTCGACTGGGTCGCCGATCACCGCAAGCACCACGCCCACACCGACGCGGAGGGCGATCCGCACTCGCCCCACGTCGGCCACGGCAGCGGGGTCGCCGGCCTGTGGCACGCGCACACCGGCTGGCTCACCGAGACCCAGGGGCAAGCCGACTGGAAGCGCTACGCCCGCGACCTCTACGAGGATCCGAAGCTGCGCAGGATCGGCAGGCGCTTCCCGCTCTTCGTCCTCCTCTCCCTGCTCCTCCCCACGCTGGCCGGCTTCGCCCTCCACGGCTTCACCGCCGAGGGGGCGATCCGCGGCTACGTCTGGGGCGGCCTCGTGCGCATCTTCCTGGTCCACCACGTGACCTGGTCGGTCAACTCCGTGTGCCACTTCTTCGGCCGCCGCCGCTTCGAGGTCGAGGACCGCTCCACCAACGTCGCCTGGCTCGCGCTCCCCTCCCTCGGCGAGTCCTGGCACCACAACCACCACGCCTTCCCGCGCAGCGCCGAGCACGGCCTGCGCTGGTACGAGGTCGACCCCTCCGCGCTGATCATCCGCGGCCTCGAGCGCACCGGGCTGGCCTGGAACGTCGTCCGCATCACCCCGGAGCGCCAGCGGGCGAAGCTCGTCAGCTCAGATGCGGCCAGAACGCCAAAGGTCCCCGCGTAACGCCGGCCGCTCAGGTGCGCAAGGGGTCAGGTCCCGGCATCGGACACGTGTCCGATGCCGGGACCTGACCCCTTTAGGTTGTCACGGGGTGGGAGGCTGTCTCGTCTGATGGGCATGGACACAGTCACGGTCATCGGCGGCGGGCCTGCGGGCCTGGTCGCCGCCGCCACGCTGGCCGAGGCCGGCGTGGTCACGACACTGCTGGAGGCGAAGGCCTCCGTGGGCGGCCGCGCCGCCAGCGAGCGCGAGCAGGGCTTCGACCTCAACCAGGGCCCGCACGCGCTCTACGTCGGCTCGTGCGCGATGCGCGAGCTCAAGCGCCTCGGCGTCGACCCGCCGCGCTGGAACCCCGTCTCGCCGTCGCGCTCGCTCGTGCTGCGCGAAGGGAAGGCGATCCGGCCCGTGCGCGGGTGGGGCGCGCTCGCCAAGCTCGCCCGCGCCGACGCGCCGCCCGAGCTGAGCGCGCGCGAGTGGATCGAGCTCACCGTGCCCGCGGCGCACCGCGACCTGGCCGCCGCGCTCGTGCGCGTCTCCACCTTCGTGGCCGACCACGACGCGCTGCCCGCCGACGTGGCCCGCGCCCAGCTGCGCCTGGCCGCCTGGCCGGGCGTGCGCTACCTGATCGGCGGCTGGCAATGGATGGTCGACGCGCTGGCCAGCCAGGCCGAGCACCGCGGCGCGACCCTGCACCGCCGCAGCGCCGTGCGCGCGCTCGAGCGCAGCGGGGACCGGTGGACGGTGACCACGGACGAGCGCGAGTACGTGTCCGACGCCGTGATCGTCGCGGCGGGGCTGCCGGCGGCGTTCGGCAAGCTCGTCGACGGCCTCGACGCGCCCGGCCCGCCCGCCGAGGTGTCCGTGCTCGACCTCGGCCTGCGCACGCTGCCGCGCCGGGCCACCTTCGCGTTCGGCGCCGACGAGCCCACCTATTACTCCAAGCATTCGCCGCCGAGGCACAAGGACGGCGTGCTGATGACCGCGCTGTCCTACGCGGGCGGGCCGGTCGAGGACCTCGAGCGCGTCGCCGACACCGTCCACCCCGGCTGGCGCGACGAGCTGATCCTGCGCCGCCACCTGCCGAAGATGACGCCCGTCGGGGCGATCGCCTCCCCGACCCGCCGGCCGTCCGTGGCCCTCGAGCCGGGCCTGTTCGTGGCCGGCGACTGGATCGGCGGCGAGGGCTGGCTGGTGGACGCCGCGCTGGCGTCCGGCACCGCCGCGGCCCGCGCCGCGCTGACGGCGCGCCCCGCCGTCGCCAGCCAGCCCGCCGCGGCCGGAGGCGGCGCCGCCCGGTGAGCGGGAGCGCGGCGGCCTTCGAGCGCCTGCGCCCGCGCCTCTTCGCGATCGCCTACGGCATGCTCGGCGACCGCGGGGAGGCAGAGGACGTCGTGCAGGACACGTGGCTGCGCGCGGCCGACGCCGCGCCACCCCGCAACGCCGAGGCCTTCCTGGTCACCGTGACCACCCGGCTGGCCATCGACCGGCTGCGCTCGGCCCGCGCGCGCCGCGAGACCTACGTCGGCCCGTGGCTGCCCGAGCCGCTCGTCGCCGATCCCGTCCAGGGCAACGACCCGTCCGACCTCGTCGCCGAGGCCGAGCAGCTCAGCCTCGCCCTGCTCACCGCGCTCGAGCGCCTCAACCCCGTCGAGCGCGCCGTCCTGCTGCTGCGCGACGTCTTCGACTTCGAGTACGCCGAGATCGCCGAAGCGGTCGAGAAGACGCCGGCCAACTGCCGCCAGATCGCGGCGCGCGCCCGCGAGCACGCCGGCGAGCCCGCCCGCCGGCGGCCGGTCAGCGCCGAGGAGGAGCAGCGCGTGCTGAGCGCGTTCGTGATGGCGATCGAGTCGGGTGACGTCGCCGCGCTCACGGCCGTGCTCGCCGCCGACGCCAACACCTACTCCGACGGCGGCGGGGTTGTCCCCGCGGCCCGCAAGGTCATCTACGGCGCGGCCAAGACGGCCCGGCTGCTGATCGGCCTGCGCCGCAAGCTGGGCGCGATGCCCACGACGTTCGTGCGCGTCAACGGCGACCCCGGGGTGCGCGTCGACGGCGAGCCCGGCTTCGCCTCCGTGATGGCGATCGAGATCGCCGACGGGGTCGTCGCCAATGTCCGCATCGTCAACAACCCCGAGAAGCTCACGCGCCTCGATCGCGCAGGATCGCGTCCACCACCGAGCCCGTGAGGAACGCGCACGCGGCCAGGTAGAAGTACTCGAAGACGACGATGACCGTGGCCAGGTTCCCGAAAATCGAGCCGTAGTCGGCGATCCGCGTCACGTAGAGGCCGAACACGATCGAGGTGCCCACCCAGGCCACGACGACGATGAAGGTGCCGGCGCTGACGAGGTGCCAGGGGTGGCCGTCCGTCGGCGCCACCCGGATCAGCAGCCCGATCGCCCCGATCATCAGCACCAGCGCGCCGAGCCAGGCCAGCACGCCTGGGAGCGGCGCGAACTGGACCGTCGCCGCCGCGCCGAGCAGGAGCAGGCCGCAGACGACGGCGAGCCAGATCGAGACGACGTAGCGCTCGCGGAAGCCGCGCTCGCGGTCGCACCCGTAGATGCGGTCGAGGACCGCCATCACCGCGCGCATCGCGCCCGACATCTCCCACACCGCGACCGCCGCCCCGGCGGTGATCCAGAACCCCTGCTTGGCACCGAGGACTTTGCGCACGGTCTGGTCGATCACCGTGAAGACCTCGGGGGACGTCGACTCGCGCAGCTCGCGGACGATGTGATCGGAGTACGCGTCCTGCAACCCGAGGAAGCCGAGCATCCCGAGGCCGAACATGCCCAGCGGGATGAGCGCGAACAGCACCTGGAACGCGATCGCCGAGCCGTACGTGAGCAGGTCGACACGGGCGTAGTACTCCAGCGTCTTGCGGACCAGCTCGCGCAGCCCGACGCGCCGCACCCCTGCCACGAGCGTTCCCATCCCGCGTCCCTACCCACCCGGTGGTGCGCCGGACCCTGCACGAAGTCGGGCGGAAACCAACCGCTTTTGTGCGAGGTGTTGACAAAAGCGTTTGATTCGTGAGACGGTGGGCGGGTGGAGAGAGGAGGAGGGTCGCAAGGCTCGCTCGGGTCTCTGCGCGAGCTGAACCGCCTACGGGTGGTCGACGCGCTGCGCAGCGCCGGGCGTCTGAGCCGTTCGGACATCGCGCGTCGCACCGGGCTGAGCCGGTCGACGGTGTCCACGCTCGTCGGCGACCTCGTCGAGCGCGGCTTCATCGTCGAGCGCACCGACGACGATGGGCGGGAGGGTTCCGTCCAGGGCCGCCCGCCGACCATGCTCAGCCTGGACCGCTCCGCCGGCGCCGCCGTCGGCGTCGAGTTCGACCACAACCGCGTCCGCGTGGCGGTCTCCGACCTCAGCCGCACCGTCCTCGCCGAGGCCAACGAGCCCGCCGACGTCGACCACGACGCCGGCCAGTCCATGGACCTCGTTGCCCGCCTGGTCGACGGCGCACTCGCCGACGCCGGCGTTGAGGGCAACCGCGTGCTCGGCGTCGGGGTCGCCATCGCCGGCCCGGTCGACCCCGACCACATCGCCCTGCACCCCTCGTCGATCCTCCCCGGCTGGGAGGGCGTCGAGCTCGCCACCGAGCTCGGCTCCCGCCTCGGCCTCCCCGTCTACGTCGACAACGACGCGAACCTCGGCGCGCTCGCCGAGGTCACGCTCGGCGCCGGGCGCAACGTCTCCCACGCCGCCTACCTCCAGATCGGCGTCGGCGTCGGCGCCGGGCTGATCGTGGACGGCCGCCCCTTCCGCGGCGCGTTCGGAGCGGCCGGCGAGATCGGCCACATGGTCGTCGACGACGGCGGCGCCATCTGCCGCTGCGGCAACCGCGGCTGCCTGGAGACGGTCGCCTCCGGGCCCGCCCTGTCGCGCCTCCTCGCCGACAGCCGCGGCGAGGATCTCTCCGTCGCGCAGATCATCGAGCTCGCCGAGAACGGGGACCTCGGCTGCCGCCGCGCCATCGCCGACGCCGGCCGCCACGTCGGCCGCGCGGTCGGCGCGCTGTGCAATCTCTTCAACCCCCAGATGGTCGTCGTGGGCGGTGAGCTGAGCCAGGCAGGAGAGCTGTTGCTCGGCCCGCTGCGCGAGAGCGTGATGCGCTCCGCGGTCCCGATGGCGACCGGGGGTCTCGACGTGGTGGCGGGAACGCTGGGGGAACGGGCCAATGTGCTCGGCGCCCTTGCCCTCGCCATCGCGCAATCCGAGCAGGCCGTCGCGGCGAGGATCGCTGCGGCATGATCGGGATCACCATCGCAGGACCATCAATCCCAGAGGAGGAGCAGGAGTGAGCATCATGAGAAAGGCAGTGCTGTTCGCGGCGCTGACGTTTGCGCTGGCCGGCGTCGTCGCCGGTTGTGGCAGCGACGACGAGAAGTCCAGCAGCAGCGGCAGCTCGAGCAGCAGCAGCAGCGCCAAGGCCAAGGGCAAGGTCGGCGTGATCCTTCCCGACACGGCGTCCTCGGCGCGCTGGGAGACGGCGGACCGTCCGCTCCTCGGCCAGGCCTTCAAGGCCGCCGGCATCGACGCCGACATCCAGAACGCCAACGGCGACAAGGCCAAGTTCGGCACCATCGCCGACCAGATGATCAACGGCGGCGCGTCCGTCCTGCTGATCGTGAACCTCGACTCGCCGTCCGCGGCGACGGTGATCAAGAAGGCCCACGACCAGGGCATCTCGGTCATCGACTACGACCGTCTGACGCTCGGCGGGGGCGCTGACTACTACGTGTCCTTCGACAACGTGGCCGTCGGCTCCGCGATCGGCCAGGGCCTCGTCAAGTGCATGGGCGACAACGGCGACAAGTCCGGCCCGGTGGCGCTGCTCGACGGCTCCCCGACCGACAACAACGCCACGCTGTTCAAGCAGGGCTACGAGAAGGCCATCAAGGACGGCGGCTACACCGTGGCCGCCGACCAGGCCGTGCCCGACTGGGACAACACGAAGGCCGGCACGATCTTCGAGCAGATGTACACGAAGGCGAACGGCAACTTCGTCGGCGTGGCGGCGGCCAACGACGGTCTCGGCGGCGCGGTCGCCGCGGTCCTCAAGCGCAACGGCGACACGGGCAAGATCCCGACGACGGGTCAGGACGCGACGACGGAGGGCCTGCAGCGCGTGCTGCTCGGCTCGCAGTGCCTGTCGGTCTACAAGGCCGTCAAGAAGGAGGCCGACGCGGCCTCCAAGCTGGCGATCGACCTGATCAACAAGAAGAAGAGCGACGCGGACAGCCTGGCCAGCGGCCAGACGATGGACACGGAGACCAAGAAGAACGTGCCGTCCGTGCTCCTGCAGCCGGAGCCGATCTTCGCCGACGACGTCCAGAAGGTCGTCGACGACGGGTTCGTGAAGGCGTCGGACCTCTGCACCACGGCCGCCCTCAAGAAGGCCTGTCAGAAGCACGGGGTCAGCTAGCCCCGGGCGGGCACGAATCATGGCAGTTGCCGCAACCGAAACCCCGCAGGGACAGCAGCTGTTGTCCCTGCGGGGCATCAACAAGAGCTTCGGCGCCGTGCAGGTTCTGCGCGGCGTCGATCTCGACACTCGCGCCGGCCGCGTGACCGCCCTTGTGGGCGACAACGGGGCCGGCAAGAGCACGCTCATCAAGGCCGTCGCCGGCATCCACCCGATCGATTCCGGCGAGGTCCTCTGGGAGGGCGCGCCGGTCACGATCAACGGTCCCAAGGACGCCAACGCGCTCGGGATCGAGGTCGTCTACCAGGACCTGGCGCTGTGCGACAACCTCGATGTCGTCCACAACATGTTCCTCGGGCGCGAGGAGAAGTCCGGCCTCACGCTCAACGAGACCGACATGGAGAAGCGCGCCGGGGAGACGCTCAAGAGCCTGTCCGTTCGCACGCTGCGTTCCCTGCGGCAGAACGTCTCCAGCCTGTCGGGCGGTCAGCGCCAGACGGTCGCGATCGCGCGAGCCGTGCTGTGGAACTCCAAGCTGGTGATCCTCGACGAGCCGACCGCGGCGCTGGGCGTCGCCCAGACCGAGCAGGTGCTGGCGCTCGTGCGCCGGCTGGCCGAGGCCGGCCTCGGCGTCGTCCTGATCACCCACAACATGAACGACGTCTTCGAGGTCGCGGACGACATCGCCTGCCTGTACCTGGGCCAGATGGCCGCACAGGTCGAGAAGAGCGACGTCACCCGGGGCCAGGTCGTGGAGCTGATCACGTCGGGTCGCACCGGCGACATCGGTCTGCACCCAGAGGTCGCGGCCGCCAACGTCGGAGGTGAAGCATGAGTAGCAGTACGAGCACCACGGAGGCGAAGTCCGAGTACGCGTTCGAGGGCAACGAGGAGGACGTGACCCTCGGCTCGGCCGCCCGCGAGTACTTCAACCGCGTCAAGGGCGGCGACCTCGGCGCGCTGCCGGCCGTCATCGGCGTGGTCGTGCTGGTGGTGATCTTCGGGATCATGGAGCCGGACGCGTTCCTGTCCAACGCCAACTTCGCGGCGCTCATCAACCAGGGCGCCGCCATCATCGTGCTGGCCATGGGGCTGGTCTTCGTCCTGCTGCTCGGCGAGATCGACCTGTCGGCGGGCTACGCGGCCGGCATCGGCGCGTCGATCCTGGCCGTCACCCTGACCAACCACGGCTGGGCATGGCCGTTGTCGGTCCTGCTCGCGCTGGCGGCGGGCGCGGCCATCGGGTTCACCATCGCGGTGCTCGTGGCCCGGTTGGGCATTCCGAGCTTCGTCGTCACCCTCGCCTTCTTCCTGGCCATCCAGGGCGGGGTGCTGTTGATCCTCGGCGAGGGCGGGACGATCCCGATCCGCGACGACGCCATCCTGACCGTCATGAACAAGAACATGCCCGTCGCGCTCGGCTGGCTGTTCGCGGTCATCGCCGTGGTCGGCTACGGCGGGGCGTCGATGCTCGCCATCCAGCGCCGGCGCAGGGCCGGCCTGTCAGCCCAGCCCGTGACGCTGTGGGGAGCGAAGGTGGGCGCGCTCGCCGTGCTCGTCCTGGTGGCGGTCTACCTGCTCAACCAGCAGCGCCAGCGGGACACGGCGACCATCACCATCCAGGGCGTCCCGTGGGTCGTCCCGCTGGTCGCCGCGCTCGTGGTCGTGCTGACCTTCGCGCTGACCCGGACGGCTTGGGGCCGGCACGTGATGGCGGTGGGCGGCAACGAGGAAGCGGCCCGCCGGGCCGGCATCGGCGTCGCCAACATCAAGACGTCGTGCTTCGTCATCTGCTCCACGCTCGCCGTCGTGGCGGGCCTGCTGCTGGCGTCACGCGACAACTCCGTGTCGGCGACCACCGGCGGCGCGCAGACCCTGCTGTACGCGGTCGGCGCGGCGGTGATCGGCGGCACGTCGCTGTTCGGCGGCCGTGGGCGCGTGTTCGACGCGGTCACGGGCGGCCTGGTGATCGCGGTGATCGCCAACGGCCTGCCGCTGGTGACGGAGAAGTCGGGCACGCAGTTCATCATCAACGGTCTGGTCCTGCTGATCGCCGCGAGCGTGGACGCGATCTCGCGTCGCCGGGCAGCCGCGACGGGGAGATGACCCAAGGCCTCCTCAAGGGGCGGGCGGCTCTCATCACCGGCGCAAGCCGGGGGGTGGGGGCCGCCGTCGCCCGTTCGCTGGCCGACGCGGGCTGCCGCGTCGGCCTGGCGTCGAGGACCGTCGACGACCTCGGGATCGACGGGGCCGTTGCGGTGGCGTGCGACGTCAGCGACATGGCGTCGGTGTCCGCTGCCGTCGACGAGGTCGTCGGGGCGTTCGGGTCGCTGGACATCGTGGTCGCCAACGCGGGCATCGGGTCCTACGGGGACTTCCTCGACATCCCGCTGGACGAGGTCGACGCGATGATCGACGTCAACCTCAAGGGGACGCTCTACACGGCGCGGGCGACGCTGCCGCACCTGGTCGCGGCCGGCGGCGGGGACTTCCTCGCGCTGGCGTCGGTCGCGGGCCTGCGGGCCTTTCCCGGGGAGACCGTCTACAACGCGTCCAAGTACGGGATGGTCGGCTTCACGCGCGCGCTCGACCACGAGATGCGCTCCAAGCACGTGCGCTGCACCTCGATCTGCCCGGGCGGCGTCAAGACGGACTTCGCGATGGGCACGGGCCGGACGCCCGACATGCCCGAGCTGGAGGGGATGATGACGGCGCAGGACGTCGCCGAGGTCGTGCTCTTCACGCTCACGCGGCCGCCGTCGCTGCGCATGCTGACCACCTCGTTCCGGCCGATGAGCGAGGGCAGCGCGGGGTGAGGCTGGGGCTGCTCAGCACCGCGAACATCAACCGCCGGATCCTGGAGGCCGGCGCCGACGTGGTGGCGGTCGCCTCCCGGGACGAGTCTCGCGCGCGTGCGTACGCGCGCGAGAACGAGATCGAGCGCGCGCACGGCTCCTACGAGGCGCTGCTCGCCGATCCCGACGTCGACGCCGTCTACGTCTCGCTCCCCAACGGGCTGCACGTCGAGTGGTCGATCAAGGCGCTGGAGGCCGGCAAGCACGTCCTGTGCGAGAAACCGCTGTCCCGCTACCCGGAGGAGGTCGAGCGCGCCTTCGACGCCGCCGACCGCGCCGGCCGCGTGCTGATGGAGGCGTTCATGTGGCGCTACACGCCGCAGGCGCAGACCCTGCTGGAGGTGCTGCCGGACCCGATCCGGATGGTGCGCGTGCACTTCTCCTTCCCCGCCCGCGACCCGGGCGACGTCCGCCTCGACCCCGCGCTCGACGGCGGCGCGCTGATGGACGTCGGGTGCTACTGCGTGAGCGCGGCCCGGTTCGTGTGCGGGACGGAGCCGGAGACGTTCAGCGCCCAGGCGCTCTGGGACGGGGTCGACCTGGCCTTCGCGGGGACGATGGGGTTCCCCGGCGGCACGCTCGCACACTTCGACTGCGCGATGAACGCGGCCAACCGCTCCGAGCTCGAGATCGTCGGGGACACGAGCACGGTGGTGGTGCGGGATCCGTTCCACTCCCGCGACGTCGGCATCGAGGTCGACGGGGAACGCGTCGCGGTCGAGTTCGCCGATCCCTACCGGTGCGAGCTCGACGCGCTGGCGGCCGGCGGCGACCCGCGCTTCGGCCGCGCCGACGCGGTCGGGCAGGCGCGCGCGATCGCGGCGCTCTACGCCGCCGCCGCCCGTTGACCCGCGTCGCGATCCTGGGTCAGGGGTTCATGGGGCGCGCGCACGCCCACGCGCTGATCACCCTCGGGCACATGACCGATCTGCGGCCGCAGCTCGTGGCGCTGTGCGGTCGCGACGAAGCGCGGCTTGCGGAGATGGGCGAGCGGTTCGGCTTCGAGCGCGTCACCACCGACTGGCGCGAGCTGATCGCCGACGACGTCGACGTCCTGCTCAACCTCGGGCCCAACGCCCTGCACGCCGAGCCGACCATCGCCGCGGCGCAGGCGGGCAAGCACGTGCTGTGCGAGAAGCCGCTCGCGCGCGACGCCGCCGAGGCCCGCACGATGCTCACCGGCGACGTCGTGACGATGTGCGGCTTCAATTACCGCTTCGTCCCCGCCGTCCGCCGGGCCCGTGACCTGATCGCCGCCGGCGAGCTGGGCGACCTCCATCACTTCCGCGGCACCTACCGCCAGTCGTGGGGCGCCGACCCGGCCCGTGAGGGCGTGTGGCGCTTCGACGCCGCGCAGGCCGGCGGCGGCGCGCTCGGCGACCTCGCCTCCCACGTCGTCGACATGGCGCGCTACCTGGTCGGCGACCTGGAGTCGATCGCCGCGCAGATCGCCACCTTCGTCCCTGGCCGCACGGTCGACGACGCGGTCGCCGCCGCCGTGCGCTTCTCGGGCGGCGCCATCGGCACGATCGAGGCGACCCGCTTCGCCACCGGCGAGGCCAACCGCTTCACCTGGGAGGTCAACGGCTCGAAGGGGTCGCTGGCCTTCGATCTCGAGCGCCCCGGCGAGCTCATCCACGACGGCCGCCGCGTCTTCTGCGGGGCGGGCGGGGACGGGGTCTCCTGGTGGCCGGCCGGGCACGTCCTCGGCTGGGAGCACACCTTCGTCTTCGAGCTCCACCACTTCCTCGAGGCCGTCGCCGGCCGCCACGAGGTCGCCCCGCACGGCGCCACCTTCGCCGACGGCGTCGCCGCGGCCGAGGCCTGCGACACGATGAAGGCCAGCGCCTGACCCATGGCCTCTGTGCCGCGTCGGCGCCCGAGCCGCTATGCCTACGCGACGCCGGTGATCGAGGCCGCGCTCGGCTTCACCGTCGGCGAGCCGTTCTGGACCGGCGCCGTGGGTGACGTCGCCGTCCAGCTGCGCGGAGCGGTGTGATGGGGACGGCGGACGCCGCGCTGCGGGACACGCTGGCGGTCATGCACGCCGCGCGCGACCATCCGCTGGTGGCCCTGGCGCGCGGACGGCTCGGCCGCGGCGGCGCGGACGCGGTGGCCGCGCACGTCCTCGACTACGACGACCTCCATCTGCCGTCGACGACGCACGTCTCCGCCGTCTGCGTCCCGGCGGTGCGCGCCGCGCGCGGCGGCGCGCGCGAGTACCTCGCCGCCGCCGGCCTGATGGCGCGGCTGGGCACCGCGCTGGGGTGGGCGCACTACGTGCGCGGCTGGCACGCGACCTGCACGGCCGGCGCCCCCGCCGCTGCCGCCGGGGCCGCGCTGGCCGGCGGCGCGGACGCCGAGCGCGTCGCGATCGCCATGGCCCTCGCCGTGCCGGCGGCGGGCGGGGTGCAGCGCGCCTTCGGGACGGACGCGAAGGCGCTCCAGGTCGGCTTCGCGGTCGACGCCGGGGTGCGCGCCGCCGACCTCGCCGCCGCCGGGGCGACCGCCGATCCCGCCGCCTTCGACCAGTGGCTCGGCCTGCTCGGCGGGGAGGCGCTCGGCCCGCCCGGGGACCTCGAGCTGGCGGTGAAGGTGTACCCCTGCTGCTACGCGCTGCAGCGGCCGATCGCGGCCGCGCGCGAGCTCACGCCGCCGCCGGACGGCCCGATCCACGTCCGGACCCCGGAGAGCAGCGTGACCCCGCTCATCCACGCCCGCCCGCGCACCGGCCTCGAGGGGAAGTTCTCGCTCGCGTACGGCATCGCCGCGGCGCTCCTGGACGACGCGCCCGGCTTCGACGCCTTCTCCGACGCCGGGGTCGCGCGTCCGGAGGCACGGGCGCTCATGGACCGCCTCGAGATCGAGCTCACGCCCGGCGGCGACGGCCTGTTGGCCGGCGAGTTCACCATCGGAGACGTCAGCCGGGCCGACCCCCCGACCACAGACGAGGCCACCAAGCTCGCGCTCTGCGGCGCCGAGCACCTCGCCGGCGTCGTCTGGTGACTACGGCCGGCGGGGCACGCCCGTGGCGAGGCGCAGGACGGCGTCGAGGACCGGCGTCGGGGTGACGCCGGCGAGCACGGCCTGCGCGCGCGGGCCGGCGCCGACCACGTAGCGGGCGCGGGGCCGGCGGGTGGTCAGGGCGCACTCCACCGTCGCGGCGACGTCGTCGGGCGGGACGACGAGCTTGAGCGACAGCGGGATCCGTTTGCGCATCCCGGCGAAGTGCTTGGCGTACAGGTCACGCTGCTCGGACGGCAGCGCGTCGTGCGCGGCCGCGAAGTCGGCGTCCATCTGGTGCCACATGTTCGTGTCGGTCTGAGCCGGCTCGACGAGCACGACGCGGACGCCCCACGGCCGGACCTCGACGCGCAGCGCGTCGGCGAACGCCTCGACGGCGAACTTGGACGCGTTGTAGGCGCTCGTCATCGGCGTCGAGATGCGCCCGTTGACCGAGGAGACGAAGACGGCGCGGCCCTTCGACGCGCGCAGGCGCGGCAGCAGCGCCTGGGTGACGGCGACCGCGCCGATCGCGTTGACCTCGAGCTGGCTGCGGACGACGTCGATCGGCGTCGTCTCCAGCGGCCCGTGGACGACGATGCCGGCGTTGTTGACGACCGCGTCGAGCCGCGCCGGGAGTGCGCCGTCAAGCGCCGCCACCTGCTCGGCGTTCGTGACGTCGAGGACGACCGGCGTCGTCCCCACCGGCGCGTCGCGCGCATCGCGCACGCCCGCGTGGACCTCCCAGCCGGCGGCCAGCAGCCGCTCGGCGATCGCCAGGCCGATCCCCCGCGCCGCGCCCGTCACCAAGACAGCCGGCATCAGCGGTGCAGGACCCCGTCGGTCGCGCCGGGCGCGAGCTGCTGGCCGTGGATCGCGACGGTGGCCAGCACCTCGTCCATCGCCTGGAGGACGTCCGCGGGCAGGTCGAGGTCGGCGGCGGCGGCGTTGTCGTGCACCTGCTCGGGACGGGTCGCCCCGATGATCGCGCTGGCCAGCTCCGGCCGGCGCAGCGTCCAGGCGATCGCGAGCTGGGCCTGCGACACCCCGGCCCGCTCGGCCAGCGGCCCGAGCTCGACCACCCGGCGCAGGATGTCGTCGGTCATGAGACCCTCGAGGAAGCCACCCATCGCCTCGCTGGCCGCGCGCGAGTCGGCAGGCGGTTGCTCGCCCGGGCGGTACTTGCCGGTGAGCACACCCTGGGCCAGCGGCGACCACACGATCTGGGAGATGCCGTGCTCCGCGCAGAGCGGGAAGACCTCGTCCTCCGGCGCCCGCCACAGCGCCGAGTACTGCGGCTGGGAGGAGACGAACTTGACCGCGCCGTCGACCTCGAGCCCGGCGCGGATCTGCTCCGGTGTCCACTCCGAGAAGCCGATCGCCCGCGCCTTCCCCGACCGCACGACCTCGCTCAACGCCTCCATCGTCTCCTCGATGGGGACGGTGACGTCGAAGCGGTGGCACTGGTAGAGGTCGACGTAGTCGGTCTGGAGCCGGCGCAGCGACGCGTCGATCTGCTTGGCGATCTGGTCCGCCGACAGCCCCGAGTCCGTCTCGGACATCGGGAAGTAGACCTTGGTCGCCAGCACGTAGGCGCCACGGTCGTAGCCGGACAGGATCTCGCCCCAGGCCTCCTCCGACGCGCCCGTCCCGTACACGTTGGCGGTGTCGAAGAACGTGATGCCGGCGTCGAACGCCGCCCGCGTGCACGCCTCTGTCTGGTCGCGCTCGACCCCGCCCGAGTACGTGAGCCAGGAGCCGAGGGAGACGGCCGAGACGGAGATCCCTGAATCACCCAAGTCGCGGTAGCGCATGACCGCGCGCCTACCCGTTCAGGCGGACTGGCAGCGTCTTGAGCTGGTTGATGAACGGCGACTCCGTATACCGCGGGTCGCCGGCGATCTCGAGGTCCGGATAGCGCTTCAGCGTCTCCTCGATGAGGATGCGCAGCTCGAGCCGGGCGAGCGCGGTGCCGAGGCAGAAGTGCCGGCCGCCGGCGCCGAAGGCCTGGTGCTCCTCTTCGCGCAGGATGTGGAAGCGGTCGGGGTCCTCGTGGCGCGTCTCGTCGCGGTTGGAGCTCACGTACCACATGACCACCTTGTCGCCCTCGGCGATCGGCTGCCCGCACAGCTCCGTGTCCTTGGTCGCCGTGCGGCGGAAGTGCGCGAAGGCGGGGAACATGCGCAGCGACTCCTCGACCGCGCGCGGGATCAGCGCCGGGTCGTCGAGCACGAGCCGCTTCTGGTCGGGGTGCTCGATCAGCGCGCGCATGCCCGAGCAGTAGGTCGACTTCGTGGAGTCGTTGCCGGCCGCCATGAGCAGGAAGAAGCCCATGACGATCTCGTGGTCCTCGAGCCCCTGGCCGTCGAACTCGGCGTGGACGAGCACGGACGTGAGGTCGTCGGTCGGGTGCTCGCGGCGGGCCGCGATCAGCGTCTGGCAGCGTTCGAAGATCTCGGGGATGTCGCGCTGCATGACGATCTCGGGGCCCTCGGGGTTGAGGTCGGGGTCGCCGGCGCCGAGCGTCGTGTTCATCAGCCGGGCCCAGATCTCGTCGTCGGCCGGGTCGATGCCCATGAAGGACCCGATCACGCGGGCGACGACCGGCTGCGCGACCTCCGTGACCAGGTCGGCCGTCTCGCGACCCTCGAGGCGGTCGAGCACGCGCACCGTGATGGCGCGGATCTCGTCCTCGTGGTCGGCGATCCGGCGCGGGGTGAAGCCGCGCTGGAAGAGCGCCTTGAGGCGATCGTGCTTGGGCGGGTCCATCGCGATGAACATGCCCTGCTGCATCTCCAGCGGCATGACGGCGTGGGTCAGCGCGGTGATGCCGCCCCGCTCGGAGGAGTAGGTCTGCCAGTCGCGGCTGACGGCGTGCACGCCCTCCGCCGTCGTCACCGACCAGAAGCCGTCCTCGTCGGGGTACTCGGTGATCTGCGAGGTGAAGTGCACGGGGCACTCGCCGCGCAGGCGCTTGAAGAGCTCGTGGGGCGGTCCGTCGAGCCACTCCTCGCGCTCGGCGACGAGGACCTCCTCGATCGGCGTTCCATCGTCGATGGACAAAACTGGCACTCCCTCCTCAAAACTGGCTGGCTGGCCAAACGGCGCGCAAAGCGTATCGAACGTCTACGATGGGCGCTCGTTTATGGTTTCTTGAGGAGACGGAATGGCTCGCAAAGTCCTGCTGGTGGTCGTGATCGCGGTGCTCGTGGCGCCGGCGGCGGCGTTCGCGCACATCGAACGGGCGTCCTACTGGCCCGACCCGGCCCCGGACTGCTCGATCACCCCCTGCGCCGGCGGCGCGGTCCCGAAGACGCGCACGCTGAAGTCGAGCCTGGACCGCAAGGCGGTCGGGGACACGCGCGTCGTCTGCCAGCCGAACTCGATGGCGCTGCTGCGCCGGTCGATCCGCAGCGCGGTCAAGAACGGGTACGACATCCGGCCCACCGACCACCGCACGTTCTCGAAGCGCGCCGGCAAGCGCCTGCTCAGGACCAACCGCAAGCTGCGCAAGCGCTGTCGCTTCCAGTCCATCCAGGACGCGGTCACGGCGTCGCACAACAACGACCGCGTGGTCGTCATGCCCGGCGTCTACACGGAGCCGAAGTCGCGCGCGGCCAAGACCAACGACCCCGCCTGCGCGCAGTACAAGATCACCAACGACAAGGGCTCGTCGGGCTCCGTCTCCTACGAGTACCAGTTCAAGTGTCCCAACGACCAGAACCTGATCGCCGTCCTCGGCCGTGAGGTCGGGTCCACGCCGCCACCCCAGCCGCCCAGAGAGGACCGTCACGACATCCCCGACGCCGGGCCGTGCATCCGCTGCAACCTCCAGCTCGAGGGGTCGGGCGTCGGTGCCGACGACGTCATCATCGACGCCGGCCGCGTCGCCTCGGGCGACAAGGGCCCGCGCGAGTCCGTCAAGGACGTCGGCATCCGCGTCGACCGCGCCGACGGGTTCGTCCTGCGCAACCTCAAGGTCCGCCACGCGCGCGAGCACGACATCTACGTGCTCGAGGCCGACGGCTACCGCCTCGATCGCTTCAAGACCTTCTGGGGCGGCGAGTACGGCGTCCTCACCTTCGTGGAGGACCACGGGCTGATGCAGAACTGCGAGGCCGCCGGCTCGGGCGACTCCGGGTTGTACCCGGGCGCGGGCGCCGACACGGGCGTGCAGCGCGAGGCCAGCGAGCCGGTCTTCCGCTACTCGCAGCGCATCACCCGCTGCGACTCGCACCACAACTCGGGCGGCTACTCCGGCACGGACGGCAACGCCACCCACATCGACCACAACAACTTCTACGACAACGCGCTGGGGTTCACCACGGACGTCTTCACGGCGCCGGGCCATCCCGGCTTCCCGCAGGACTCCGACCTCGTGGAGTACAACAACTTCTACGACAACAACTACAACCCGTACGCCGACCAGGGCAAGGCGGACGACATCCAGCCGTCCGTGCCGGTGCCGGTCGGGACGGGCATGTGGATCGCCGGCGGCAACGACAACGTCGTCCGCTACAACCGCTTCTACGACAACTACCGGCGCGGGGCGATGCTGTTCGCGGCGCCCGATGCGACGGTCTGCGGACCGCAGGGCAAGCCGGTGACCGGCTGCGACCCCGGCAAGGTGTCGACCTCGTATCGCAACCAGTTCTACGGCAACGTCATGGGCATCGCACCCGACGGGTCACGCGCCGCCAACGGCCAGGACTTCTGGTGGGACTCGTTCCCGGGCACGACCGGGAACTGCTGGTACGACAACCAGACGGCGGACGGCGTCAAGCTCGTCACCTCGCCCGCCTCGCTGCCCGCCTGCAGCGGCGGCAAGAACCCGGGCGAGAGCATCGGCATGGGCTCGGACAACGAGGCCGAGCTGCTGGGCTGCTTCGGCGCGGTGAGCTCCCACGACTACACGCAGCCGACCTGCCCGTGGTTCACGACGCCGGCCAAGCCGGGCTCGCGCCGGGCCGCGCTCGTCGACCGCGCGCGCACCGCGCGCTGGGCCCGGTTCCTGGCCCGGCCCGAGGTCCAGTCCCAGGTGTGCCGCCTCTACCGCTTCCGGCCCGAACGCTGCGCCGGGCTGTGATCGCGGGCGCCGCCGCGCTCGCCCTGGCGGGCTGCGGCGGCGCTGAGAAGCGCACGGCGAAGGCGACCCCGACGGCGGCGGCCGCCCCGCCGGCGCTCGCGCTGGCAGACTGCGACCAGTGGAACGAGATGCGCCAGTCCAGCCGTCGCGGCCTCGTGACCCAGATGGCCATCTTCTTCGGCGCGAAGGCCGACAACGGATACGGGGAGGGACAGACCCTGTCTGAGGACCAGGCGTTCACCGTGCTCACCAACGGCTGCAAGCCGGAGTGGGCGGGTGCCGTGAAGCTCTACAAGCTCTACGGCCGCGCCGCGGCCTTCACGCCGTGATCGACGATGTCCGCGTCGCCATCATCGGGGCCGGCTTCGGCGGCCTCGGCGCGGCCATCCGCCTCGCCCAGGAGGGCATCGACGACTTCGTCATCCTCGAGCGCGCCGGCGGCCTCGGCGGGACCTGGCGGGCCAACACCTACCCGGGCTGCGCCTGCGACGTCCCCTCGCACCTGTACTCGTTCTCGTTCGCGATGAACCCGGAGTGGACGCGCGACTACGCGACCCAGCCGGAGATCCTGTCCTACCTCGAGCGCACCGCGCGCCAGTACGGGGTCGCCGACAAGATCGTCTACGACGCCGAGGTGGAGTCCGCGCGCTGGGACGGCGACCGGCAGCGGTGGCTGATGGAGACCGCGCAGGGTCCCGTCGTCGCCCAGTCGATCATTGCCGCCATGGGCCCCCTGAGCGAGCCGTCGCGCCCCGCCATCGAGGGGCTCGAGGACTTCGCGGGGACGATGTTCCACTCGGCCGACTGGGACCACTCGCACTCGCTCGCCGGCGAGCGCGTGGCAGTGATCGGCACCGGCGCGTCCGCCGTCCAGTTCATCCCGCACGTGCAGCGCGACGCCGCCCACCTCGACGTCTATCAGCGCACGCCGGGCTGGATCGTCCCCCGCCCGGACAAGGAGATCCCGCCCGAGCGCCGGTCGCTGCTCCGGCGCCGCCCGCGGATCCAGCGGGCGATGCGGTACTTCATCTACTACGGCGCGGAGGTCCTCAACGTCGGCCTGATCGTGGAGCGACGGCTGCTCACGATCCTCGAGGCGGTGGCCAAGCGCAAGCTGCGCAAGGAGGTCCCCGACCCCGAGCTGCGGCGCAAGCTGACGCCGAGCTACCGCATCGGCTGCAAGCGGATCATCTTCTCCAACGACTACCTGCCGGCGCTCTCGCAGCCCAACGTCGAGGTGGTCACGGACGGCATCGCCGAAGTCGACGCCACCGGCATCCGCGCGCTGGACGGCACGCACCGGCCGGTCGACACGATCATCCTCGGCACCGGCTTCAAGCTCTTCTCGTCGCCGTTCTGGGCGAAGATCACCGGCGCCGAAGGCCGCACGCTGGGCGAGGTGTGGGACGCCGAAGGCCCGCAGGCCTACCGCGGGACGGTGGTGGCCGGCTTCCCGAACCTGTTCACCATCATCGGCCCCAACACGGCGCTGGGCAACAACTCGATGATCAACATCATCGAGGGTCAGCTCGGCTACGTCATCGACGCGCTGAAGACGATGGAGACGGCGGGCGCGGCGGCGATC
This sequence comes from uncultured Solirubrobacteraceae bacterium, assembly GCA_964242305.1. Taxonomy (GTDB): domain Bacteria; phylum Actinomycetota; class Thermoleophilia; order Solirubrobacterales; family Solirubrobacteraceae; genus DATLGB01. The sequence continues at coordinate 24,997 of CAXTBB010000033.1, read as the reverse complement.
GACGTCCGCCGCCCGGTGCAGGACCGCCACAACGAGGAGATCCAGTCGGCGATGGACGGCACCGTGTGGGTGGAGGGCGGCTGCAACTCCTGGTACCTGCAGCCCGATGGCACCAACCGCACGCTGTGGCCGTCGTTCTCCAACGCGTTCCTGCGCCAGATGCGCGGCTTCGACCTCGCCGACTTCGAGGTCTCCAGGACCTGATGGGGTTCCTCGACAAGCTCCGCGGCGGCGGCGCGTCCGTCGCCGTCAGCCTCGGCGCGCCCGAAGCCGCGCCGGGCGGCAGCGTCACCGTCCGCGGCGACGTCGGCGGCGAGCTCGACGACAAGTGCCGCGCCGTGCGCGTCGGGATCCGCGGGACCGGCCGCTACCTCGTCGAGGAGCGGCGGCGGGACTCCCAGGGCCACGTCGACACCGACCAGGAGTGGCGCAGCGTCGATCTCCACGCGGAGGAGCACGAGTACCCCGCCCAGGCCGGGCCGCTGACGGCGACCTTCACCCTGCCGGCCGACGCCCCGCCGTCGGCCACCGACGCGGTCGCGTGGGAGGTCTTCGTCCGCGTAGACCGCGAGAAGGGGATGGACAAGACGGAGTCCGTGGCGCTGCCCGTGCGCATGCCCGCCGACCGGCTGCCGACCGCGCGCACCCCGACGGCGTCCGACGACGGCCTCACGCTCGACGACGTCCCCGTCGCCGCTCGTGCCGGCGAGACGCTCACGGGCACCCTCACGGTCACCGCTCCGAAGGACGTCGACGTCACCGCCGTCCGCATCCGCCTGCACCGGCGCTGCACCTACGTCGCCGACCGCATCGACGACTACGGCATGTTCGGCGGGGACACCCTGTCGAGCTTCATCTTCGGCGGTGGCTCGTCGCGCATCACCCGCGACGAGAAGGTCGCCGAGGTTGATCTCTCCGGCAAGCGCTCGTTCGCCGCGGGCCAGGTCGAGCGCCTGCCGTTCACGATCGCCGTCCCCGAGCACCTCGGAGGGACGACGGGGCATCCCTACGCCCAGGTCGACTGGCGCGTGGAAGCGGTGCTCGACCGCCGCCTGCGCGACGACCTCGCGGTCGACGTCCCGCTGGTCGTCTCCTGACGCCTGCGGTTGTGTCACGTTGGACCTAACGGCGGTAGTTCGCGCCGTCCCGGACGTTAGGTGGGAGATGCGGCTCCTCCTGGCAGCGCTGGTCCTCTTCGTCCTCGCGGCCGCCCCCGCGCGCGCGGACATGGAGATCGGCATGTCCGACGACCAGACCATCGTCTACGGCTACCACAACCGGGCGCTGGCGCTCAAGCAGTTCAAGGCCATGGGCGGGACCTCCGTGCGCATCAACGTCGAGCACCGGCGCAACCACCGCTACGACGAGGACATCGCCGCGAAGGCGACGGTCACCTCGATCAAGAACTACGACGGCGCGATCGACGCGGTGATCGCGGCCGGCCTCAAGCCGCAGCTCACCCTCATCTGGCGCGGGGTCACCGACCCCATCCGCATGGGCGACTGGATGCACAGCGTCGCGGTCCGCTACGCCGATCGGGTCCACCGCTACTCCGTCCTCAACGAGCCCGACCTCTTCCTACGCGCGAACGGGGCCTGCACCCGTGCCGGCGAGCGCCGCTTCCGCCGCCGCTTCCCGGTGCGGACCTTCCGCTACCGCGGCGAGTGGCGGGCGTACGAGCCGACGCTCCCCCATGGCTTCGACCTGCACATCGCCTGCCTGCGGTACGCGCGCGGCCAGATCTACCGGGGCATCGTCCGCTACGCGGCGCAGTCGATCCGCGAGGCGGCGCCGGACGCGCAGGTGCTCGCCGGGGAGACGTCGGCGCAGGTCGGGCTCGAGTGGTTCGTCCGCGCCGTCCGGCCGCGCACGCTGCACGTGACCGGCTGGGCGCACCATCCGTTCCAGCTGCACGACCTGACCCCCGGCGTCGCCGGGCACAACTGGGGAATCGGGAACCTCGCGCGGGTCAAGCGCCTAATCGGCCTTCCCCTGTACCTGACCGAGTTCGGCTACGCGCATCCGCACAGCTCGATGGACCGGCGCGTCTACGGCCGGCGCATCAAGCGCAGCGAGGTCGCGCGCGCCCTGCCGCAGGCGTGGCGGATCGCCCGGCGCGCCGGTGCCCGTGAGATGCTCCAATACCAGTGGTACGTGAAGCCACCGTGGCGGCACGAGTACTGGGAAACCGCTCTCCTCGACAAGGACAATGGGAAACTCACGCCGGCGTATCGGGCGCTTCGTTCGCTCATCCTCAGCTGGCGTCGCTAGCGCGCTGGCGCTCGCCGCCCCGGCGCTGGCCGCGCCGTCGAAGGCCGTCTATCGGCTGGCGGGCGGGTGCTACGCGGTGGGCGGACAGCCCGTGCGCTTCCAGGCGGCCGCGCTCGGCGCGTACCTGCTCTACGCAGCCGACGGCACCTACCTGCGCGGGACGGACACGACGCCCGCCGCGATCAGCGACCGTGAGGCGCGCTCTCTGCGCCGCACCACCGGCTGCGCCGATTTCCCCGAAGCCGACACGGACGTCGACGGCCGGGTCTCGAAGGGGCCGAAGCCGTGGGCGGCCACGCGCGGCCTCATCGACAGCCACTTCCACTGGATGGCGGCGGACATGTTCGGCGGGGACGCGCACTGCGGGCGGGCGTGGTCGCCCTTCGGGATCGCGCGCGCGATGGTCGACTGCCCCGACCACGCGCCCGGCGGCGGGGGCCTGACCTTCGAGAACGTGCTGTCGGGCAAGGACCCGGCGGCCACGCACGACACCGTCGGCTGGCCCACCTTCAAGGACTGGCCCAACCGCACCTCGCTGACCCACGAGAACGCGTACTACAAGTGGGTCGAGCGCGCCTACCGCGGTGGGCTGCGGATGACCGTCGTCCTCTTCTTCGACAACGCGCAGCTGTGCGCGGTGTGGCCGTCGCGCGAGCACGACTGCGACGAGATGGCCAGCGTGCGGCGCGAGGTCGGGCTGCTCAAGGACCTGCAGAACTACATCGACGCGCAGGCCGGCGGGCCCGGGCGCGGCTGGATGCGCATCGTGCGCACGCCGTTCCAGGCGCGCCGCGTCATCAACCAGGGCAAGCTCGCGGTCGTGATGGGGATCGAGACCTCGCGGCTCTTCGACTGCCGGTCGGTCGACGGCGTCCCCGGCTGCACGGACGCCTCCATCGACCGCTCGCTCGCCGCCGCCCGCAAGCTCGGCATCCGCTCGCTGGAGATCACGGGGAAGTTCGACAACGCGCTGTCGGGCGTGGCGGGTGACCCCGGGACCAACGGCGTCGTCACCAACAGCGGCAACCGGCTGGAGACGGGCCACTTCCTCGAGATGGGGTCGTGCGAGGGGCTGCCGTCGGGGGCGGTCGACAAGGAGCAGCTGTCGGCGCTGCCGGTCGGCTCCCCGTTGGCGACGCTGGCCGGGACGACGCCCGCCTACCCGCCGCCGCCGCACTGCAACAAGCTCGGGCTGTCCGACCTCGGCGCGCACCTCATCAACCGCATCGCCGACACCCGCACCATCCTCGATCCCGACCACATGGCCGCCGCCGCCCGCATCAAGGCGCTCGACATCATGCAGGCGCGCGGGTATTCCGGGCTGATCTCGTCGCACTCGTGGTCGACGCCAGTCGACGAGCCGCGCATCTACGGCCTCGGCGGCGTCGTCTTCCCCAAGGCGACGGCGATCGGGCAGTCCTCGACCACCGACTGGTTCGTCGGCGAGTACGCCCGCCTGAAGAAGCTGCGCGACCCGCGCTACGCGTTCGGGTTCGGCTACGGGTCCGACATGAACGGCATCGCCAAGCAGCCGTCGGCGCGCGCCGACGCCGGCGTCACGTACCCCTTCACCTCCTACGACGGCAAGCAGACCGTGCGCCAGCTGACGACAGGCGAGCGGACCTGGGACTACAACGTCGACGGCGTCGCCAACTACGGCCTCTACCTCGACTGGCTCCAGGAGCTGCGTCAGCGCCTCGGCGAGGGGTTCGTGCGCGACATGCGCCGCGGCCCGGAGGCGTACCTGCAGATGTGGGAGCGCGCCTACGGCGTCCCGCCGTCACTGGCCGCGCGGCCACGGGTCGGCTGGACCGCGGGCCGGCTGCTGCGCCGCTCGGGCCAGCCGCGCGTCCGCGGCGCCCGCGTCTGGCGCTACGCCGGCGGGACCCGCGTACGGCTGTCGCGGCGCGGCCGCGTCACGCGGGTCACCTCGTGACCGCCTGCTAGCACGTCCCTCCCTTTGCGGTATGTCGATCGGAGCCGATCCGGTCGATGGGGCGTGGGATGCACCTCTGGTCGACGACCCTCACACCGCTGCCAACGGTCGAGTTCGACCGTCGCCACCGCGGCCTGCTGGTGCTGCTCGCGGCGCACCTCGTCCTCCTGCCGGCGTTCGGTCTGCTCGAAGGCTGGTCGCTGGCCACCGGTGTGGCGCTCGACGTCCCCATCGCGCTGTTCGGCGGGCTGGCGCTGCTGCCGCCGCTGAGCCGGATGCTCCGGGCCTCGGCCACCGTCATGGGACTGCTGTGCTGCTCGGCGGTGCTGGTCTGGCTCTGGCACGGGACCATCGAAGCGCACTTCCACTACTTCGTGATCGTCGGCGCGGTCGCCCTCTACGAGGCCTGGCTGCCCTACCTGATCGCGTTCGTGTTCGTGATCGTGCAGCACGGCGCGATGAGCGCCTGGTTCGGCCACCACGTCTTCAACCACATGAACGGCATGGAGCACGCCTGGGGGTGGGCCGCGATCCACGGTGCGTTCATCGCCGCGCTGGCGATCGCCAACCTCGTCTCCTGGCGCGCCAATGACGACCTGCGTCGCAGCGAGCTGCAGAGCAGCCGGCGCTTCGAGCACGCGTTCACCGGCGCGCCCAACGGCACGGCGCTGATCGCCCAGGACGGCACGCTGCTCGAGGTCAACCCCGCCCTGGCTGGGGCAGCACGGACGGCGCCCGAGGCGCTCCGGGGCTCGCAGTGGACGGACCTCGTCGCCGCCGGGCAACGGCCGCAGTGGCCGCCGGCCGCCGGCGGCTTCGCGGGCGAGCTGCCGCTGTGCCGGCCCGACGGCACCGAGGGCTGGCTGCTGTGGAAGCTCTCGCCGCTCAACGACGACGAGGGCCGCTGGATCGCCCAGACCACCGACATGTCCGAGCGCCGGGACGCCGAGCGGCGGCTCGCCTACCAGGCCACCCACGACGCGCTCACCGATCTTCCCAACCGGGCGGCGTTCCACGACGTCGCCCAAACCGCGCTCGACGAGCGGGAGCCCGGCGAGGAGGTCGCGGTGATGTTCGCCGACGTCGACAACTTCAAGGTCATCAACGACTCGCTCGGCCACGCCGCCGGCGACGAGCTGCTGGTCGGCGTCACCGGACGCGTCCGGGGGGTTCTGCGGCAGGACGACGTGGTCGGCCGCTTCGGCGGCGACGAATTCGTCATCTGCCTGCGCCACACGGACGCGACCGCCGGCTTCGCCGCGGCGGAGCGGGTGGCGGCGTCGCTGGCCGTCCCGTTCATGCTCGGGGAGGTCGAGCGCACCGTGACGGCGAGCATCGGCCTCGTCGTCACGGGCGATCCTGACTGCACCGTCAACGACCTCCTGCGCGACGCCGACATCGCCATGTACGAGGCCAAGGCGGAGGGCAAGAACCGGTGCCGCCTGTTCGGGTCGCAGATGCGCGACGAGGCACTCGACCGCCTGCAACTGGAGGCCGACCTGCGCGAGGCCGTCGCCCGCGGCGACATCTACGCGCACTTCCAGGCGCAGGTCGACCTCGCCACGGGCCGAGTGATCGGCTTCGAGGCGCTGGCGCGCTGGCAGCATCCGACGCGCGGGAACGTCCCGCCGGGCGTCTTCATCCCGATCGCGGAGCACAGCGGCCTGGTCGGTCAGATCAGCGCCGGCGTCCTGCGGGAGGCGTGCGAGCATGCGACTGCCTGGGGCGCGGCCCATCCCGCGCTCGCCCGCCTGCGCGTCTCCGCCAACGCCTCGCCGCGCTGCCTGTGCAATGCGGAGCTGCCCGGCACGGTCGCCGCCATCGTGCGCGACACGGGCATCGACCCCCGCCTGGTGTGCCTGGAGATCACCGAGACCGCCATCGTCGGGCGCGACGACAAGACCAGCGGCATCGTCGCCGCGCTGCGCGCCATCGGGATCCGCCTGTCCATCGACGACTTCGGCGTGGGCGAGTCCTCGCTGTCGCAGCTCGCGACCTTCGGGACCCTCGACGAGCTCAAGATCGACAAGTCCTTCGTCGACGCGCTGGCCGTCCCCCGCTCCATCAACGGCATGCTCGTCGGCGCCGTGATCGACGTCGCCCTGGCCCTCGGGATGTCGGTCGTCGCGGAGGGCATCGAGGCGCCGGAGCAGGCCGAGCGGCTGCGGGCGATGGGCTGTCCGATCGGCCAGGGCTTCTACTTCTCCCGCCCCAAGCCGCCCGCGGAGCTGCTCGCCGACCTCCTCGGCACCCCCGTCCCCGCGGGCTGAGTCAGGCGCGCAGAGCGAGCGAGGTGCGGCGCGTGGCCGCCGGCGTCCCGCGTGCGGTCCGGACCGTCACCCGCGTCCCGGCGACGCGCAGGCGCCGTGTGCGGTTCGGGCGCAGGTGCAGCGAGCGCGTGCCGACGCGCACCCGCAGCGCGTAGCGCGAGCGCAGCACGAGCCGGTGGCCGCGCAGGCGCGCGGTGCGCAGCTCGCCGCAGCCGCTCACGCCCTGCACGCCGGCGCGCCGTCCGCCGCGCGCGATGACCCGGCGGACCTGTCCGTGGGCGCGGAAGGTCAGCACGCGCCGGCCCTGGCGCACGCGCACCGTGCGTCCGGCGGTCCGCACGATCACCTGGCGGCGGCCGGTCGTCACGCGCACGTCGGGGCAGCGCGGTTGGCCGCAGACGACGCTCACCCGCGCGGCCGTTCCGCGCGCGACCTCCAGCTTGCGCTCGCCGAGCACCTGGCCGTCGGGCGTCTCGCACGAGAGATCCCACGCCGGCCCGATGACCGCCTCGGGCGATACGGACGGGTTGACGTCCCAGTCGATCGCCCCGCTGGCGCCGACGGTGCGGGTGACGTCGAGGGTGTCCTCGAAGGTGAGCGGCTTCGTCGACGCCGGGCACGGCGTCGAGAAGAAGCCGGTCGGCTGCGTGACGCACACCGGCCCCGTGTCGGACTCGACCGTCCGCTTCAGGCGCAGGACGCGGCCGGGCGGGGCGAAGCCCTCGATCCGCGCGTGATAGCGCGGATCGGCCGCGGCCTCGAGCGCGCGCAGGTACGCCTCGCGGTTGCCGGGGTACTCGGCGACGACACCGACGTCATAGGCCGGATGGAAGTTCTCGCGGTTGCTCTCGATCGTGTAGCCGTAGCCGCCCGTCACGCCGTAGGACCAGTCCTCGGTGGTCCCGGAGTTGTCGTAGAGCTGCCAGGAGTACTCGGACGTGTAGCCCGTCGCCTTGGCCAGCGAGTCGCCGATGGCCTTGAGGTTCGGCTCGTCGGGCACGGTCCCGACGGACTTCACCCCAGGCGGTCGCAGGACCGTGCCGCCGAAGGTGTGGTTGGTGATCAGCATCGTCACGGACCGGGTGCTGACCAGCCGCCGGATCGCCTCTGTCTCGGGCTCGGAGAACGGGAACGCCCCGCGGTAGTCGGGCGCCGCCTCGAACGAGCTCGCGCCGTTGGAGCCCCAGCTGATGCCGTAGTTGCGGTTGATGTCCACTCCCGGGTTGTCATCGCACGACGACGGCGGCTGGGTGAGCCCGGTCTGCCCCGACGCGCGGCAGTTCTTGCGCCGGTAGGACGTCCCGTTGCCGGGGATGCCGACGACGCTGCCGACGTTCGGGTCGGTCGGATCGACCGGCGACTCGCGCGAGGCGCTGAAGCCGTCGGGGTTCACGACCGGGATGACGATCACCCGCGCCCGCGCGAGCAGCTTCGTGATCCGGGCGTCCTTGCCGTCGCTGCGCACGAGGTCGTCGGCGAACTCGAGGCTCAGCTCGCCTGACGGCCACTCGCGCGCGTGGTGCAGGCCGAGCATCAGGAACACCGGCTTGCCGTCGCGGCGGCCGACGTGGTGGGTGATCTCGACCCCGGTCAGCGTCCGGCCCTCGAGCGAGGGCGGGGTGAGCGCGATCGCCTTGACCAGGTCGGGTCGCTTCGCGACGAGGCCGTCCATGACGGTCTGATAGTCGCCCAGGTGCCGGTAGCTCGTGCTGCCGCTCGGCAGCGGGTCCGCGTTCGCAGGCGCGGCCATCAGTGCGGCCAGGGCCGTCGCGAGGAGGAGGCGGGCGATCAGGGGTGGATGACGTTACCGGGGTCGGGCTTGTCGCCCTGGCTGTAGTCGCCGAACGGGGCGTCGCGGGCGGCGACGGCGGCGGACACGCCCTCGGTGTTGGCGCGCTCGATGAAGGCGTGGGCGTCGGGGGTGTTGCGCATCAGGCCGTCGAGGATCGGGCCGAGCGTCTGGGTGGCGGCGAGGCCCATGTTCTCGTAGGCCTGATTGACCATCAGCTTCATGGCGGCGAGCTGGGAGGCGGGGACGGCGGCCAGCTCGGCGGCGCGCTCGGCGACGGTCCGCTCGAGGTCGGAGAACGGGACGGCCGCGTTGATCAGCTCGACGTCGGCGGCCTCGCGGCCAGACAGCGGCTTGCCGGTCAGCGCGTACTCCTTCGCCTTGGCCAGGCCGAGCCGGTAGATCCACATCCCGCTCAGGTACGCGCCCCACAGGCGGCTGTAGGGCGTCCCGATGCGCGCGTCCTCGGAGGCGATGACGAGGTCGGCGCAGAGGGCGAAGTCGCTGCCGCCGCCCACGCACCAGCCGTGCACCTGTGCGATCACCGGCTTGGGCGAGCGCCACACGCTCATCAGCTTCTGCGTCGGCGCGAGGTCGGGCGCGGTCTGCGCGACGAAGTCCTTCCCGGGGTCCCATGCGCCGTCCGTGGTGATGGCGTCGTCCCAGTGGTGGAAGCCGCCGCCGAAGTCGTAGCCGGCGCAGAACGACCGGCCCGCGCCGCGCAGCACGATCACCTTGACGGCCGGGTCGAGCACCGCCTCGCGCACGGCCGCCTGGACCTCGTCGGGCATCGGCGGGACGATCGTGTTCAGCGCCGCGGGCCGGTTGAGCGTGATGGTCGCCACCGGCCCGTCGACGCCGTAGAGGATCGTCTCGGGCATGCGCCCGCCGGACTATGCCATCGTCAGCGGGCGCTCGTCGCCGAGCTCGATCTTCTCGTCCAAGGCCGTGCGCTGCAGCTCGCCGTTGGCGTCGAACTCGTAGGCGCCCATGCGCCGCAGCGCCGGGGAGTAGGCGTGGATCGTGACCGCGGGCGCGCCCTCGGCGTGCCCGACGTTGTGGATGACGGCGCCGCTGAAGGCGAACGTGTCGCCGGCGCGGGCCTCGCGCCGGCTCGGCGTGCCGCCCAGCCGCAGCCGCTGCTCGACCACGCCGCCCTGGACCACGGCGACCACGCCGGCGGCGCCGTCGTGGTCGTGGAAGCCCGTCTCCTGACCCGGCATCCAGCACAGCAGCCACACCGTCGCGTCCGGCGCCTCGAGCAGACGGTGACACGCGCGACGCTCGGAGTCCACGCGCACCAGGTGCGCCCAGGTGGACGGGTCGTCGGCGTAGCTGCGCGCCAACGCGAGGAGGTCGGTCGTGTCGAGCTCGGTCATGCGGGGTCCTCCATGAGCTGTCGCGGGTTGCTGGTGCTGTAGGTGCTGGGGAAGGTCTGGTGCTCGTTCGCCCAGCCGGCCCAGGGGTGGTCGGAGCCGTAGACGATCTGTGAGTCGCCGACGGCCAGGGCGACCGCCGCGGCGGCGATCGGCCCGTACGAGGACGTGTCGAAGTAGGTGAGCGGGTCGGGCGTGAGCGTTGGGCCCCCGCGGGCGGCGATGCGCTCGGCGTGCACGGGTCCGAGCCCGGCCAGCGCCGCGAACAGGACCTTCAGGCGCGGGTGCTGTGCGCGGCCGTGCGCGGTCCAGGCCAGCCACGCCGACAGCAGCGACGCGGGGTAGGCGGTCAGCGCCGGCAGCCAGGCGCCGGGGCCGGCGGGTCCGGGGTGCACGAACAGGACACCGTCGCGGCGCTCGAGCGCTTCGAGGAACGGCCCGAGCCGGTCGAGCGCCGCCGGCGTCACGAGGTCGGTGGCCGGCAGGCAGACGTGCGTCCCGGCGGCGTCGAGGCCCGCGTCCCAGCCGGTCAGTCCGGCGGGCAGGTCGGCGACGTCGGCGCGCCAGGCGCTCAGGACGGGCTGCGCCTCGTCGGCGGGCAGCCGCTCGACCCCGAGCGCCGCCGACAGCGCCACCACGCCGCGGTCCAGGCCCGCCTGCGTGAGTCGCGCAAGCGCGTCCTCACCGGTCTCGGCCGTCACCGGCGCGTCCGCCTCGTGCGCGACGACCAACCGGCCGCGCCGCACATACGGCGCGGACGTCCGCGCCGACAGCGCGTCGAACACGCGCGGCGTCAGCACGTGACGATGGACGTCGACGGTCATACCCACAATCTATACCAAACTAGTAGGGAACGCATCGGTGGGTATGACGCTACGCATGGCACCGCCCACGATCTACGACTGGGGTGGCGGCCGCCAGGCGTTCGCGCGCTGGCTCGACACCTTCTACGACCTCGTCGAGCAGGAGCCGCTGCTCGCCCCCATGTTCGGTGGCACCGTCTCCCGCGAGCACCGCGACCACGTGACCGACTGGTGGTGCGAGGTCATGGGCGGCCCGGCGGCCTACACGGACACGCACGGCGGCTACGAGACGATGCTCGCCCATCACCGCGGCCTCGCCATCACCACCGAGGCGCGGCTGCGCTTCGTGACCCTGCTCAGCGACGCGGCCGACCGCGCCGCCCTGCCGGCCGACCCTGAGTTCCGTGCTGCGCTGATGGGCTACGCCGAGTGGGGGACCCGACTCGCCGTCGAGAACTCCGCCCCAGGCGCCGAGCCCGCCCCGCACGCCCCCGTCCCTCACTGGGGCTGGGGTGTGGCCCCGCCCTACCAGCCCTGAGAGGACCGCCGATGACCCCGCCCTTCACCCACCTCAACCTCGGCGACGTCCCGGACGCAGCACCCGGTAACGGCTTCGGCGATCGCTGGGAGGCGCGGGTCGCCCGCGAACCGCTCGAGGCGTCCGCGACGGGGGTCACCCACTTCCGATTGCGTCCGGGCAAGCGGAGCCCGTTCACCCACCGCCACACCGAGGCGGAGGAGACCTACGTGATCCTGAGCGGCCGCGGCCGGGTCAAGCTCGACGACGAGGTGTTCGACGTCGGCCCGCTCGACGCGATCCGCATCGCGCCGCAGACCGCGCGTGCCTTCGAGGCCTCCGACGAGGGCCTCGAGTTCATCGCGTTCGGGCCGCATCACCCCGGCGACGGTGAGCCGGTCGACGATCCCTGGACCGTCTGAAGCACTGCAAATCGGTCTAAGCTGGCGGGATGCTCGCGCGCGTGGTGCTGTCCGCTGTGTTCCTGACGCTGCTCGCGGGTGCGCCCGCTTCGGCGGCGGACTTCGCGCCACTGGACGCGCCGGGGCCCGCACTGACGGTCAGCGCCGGCGAGGTCGCCGCCGCCACGCAGTGCTCGAAGGGCGTCGACAACGCGAAGGTGGCGCCCGTCCTGCTGCTGCAAGGGACTGGCGCGAACGCGAAGGATAACTGGTCGTGGACCTACGAGCCGGGGCTCGACAAGGCCGGCATCCCGTGGTGCGCGGTCGACCTCCCCGACCACGCGACGGGCGACGTCCAGCGCAACGGCGAGTACGTCGTCTCCGCGATCCGGACGATCTCCAAGCGCGCCGGCCGCCGCGTCTCCATCATCGGGCACTCCCAGGGCGGGATGGTCGGTCGCTGGGCGCTGCGCTTCTGGCCCGACACCCGGGCGCTGGTCGACGACGTCATCGGCTTCGCCCCCTCCAACCACGGCACCACCCAGGCGTCCGCCTCGTGCGGCGACGGCGAGTGCACTGCCGCCGACTGGCAGCAGTGGGACATCTCCCACTTCATGAAGGCGCTGAACTCGGGGGCGGAGACCTTCAGGGGGATCTCGTACACGAGCGTCTACACGCACACGGACGAGATCGTCCAGCCCAACCAAGACGCCAAGACGGGTTCGTCGTCGCTGCGCACCGGCGACGGCCGGCGCACCAACGTCGCCACCCAGGACATCTGCCCCAACGACACCAACGAGCACCTGCTGATCGGCCTGATCGACCCCGTCGCCTACGCCCTCGCCATCGACGCGTTGACCCACGACGGGCCCGCCGACCCGAAGCGCATCCCGGCCACCGTGTGCGCCCAGCAGTTCCACCAGGGCATCAACCCGGCCACCTTCCCCGCCGACTCGTCGGCCGCCCTGGCCGATTACGAGAGCTACCAGGGCAAGGAGATCCCCGCCGAGCCGGCGCTCGCCTGTTATGCGACCGCCTCGTGTCCGGCGACCGCGACGCCGACCCCGTCGTGCCGCCGCACCGTCACCGTCCGCGCGCTGCGCCACCCCCGCGCCCGCGTGGCCGGCAAGCGGGTCAAGGTCCGGCGCCGCGCCAACGGCCGGCTGCGCATCACCGTCCGCGTCCCGGCCCGCCTGGTCATCCGCGGTCGCACGCGCTCAGGTCACAAGATCCGCATCGTGCGGACCCTCCGCCACTGCTGAGGGCCGGCGTGCGCTTAGGCTTGCGCGATGGAGCCTGAACGGGAGCGGATGGCGTGGAGCGACCTGGGCGACGCCGCCCGGTCCCTGGGCCAGGCGGTCCTCGACTCCGGCTTCCGGCCAGACATCATCCTCGCCATCGCACGCGGCGGCCTGCTCCCGGCCGGCGCCGTCGGCTACGCGCTCGACATCCGCAACACCTTCACGATGAACGTCGAGTTCTACACCGGCGTCGAAGAGCGCCTCGACGTCCCCATGGTCCTCCCGCCCGTTCCGGACTTCGTCGACGTCGCCGACAAGTCCCTTCTGATCGTCGACGACGTCGCCGACACCGGCGCCACCCTCGAGGTCGTCCAGGACTTCTGCCGCGACAAGGTCGGCGACGTCCGCACCGCCGTCCTCTACGAGAAGTCCCGCTCCGTCGTCAAGTGCGACTACGTCTGGCGCCGCACCGACCGCTGGATCGTCTTCCCCTGGAGCGCCCAGCCGCCGGTCGCCACGCCCGCCTGAACGGGCGGACGCGGGAGGCAGGCCGGGGAACGGCAATTATAGTTTGTCTTGTCGGACTAAAGGTCGCTATTGTTGCTATCTGCGATGGCGCGAACCCGGCAACACTCACCCTATGTCGTGGACGCAGCTCACTTGCTCGGCGAGCAGGTCCGTGCCGCTCGCCGCGGGCGCGGCTGGTCGCAGCAGGATCTCGCCGATCGAGCCGGCGTCACCGTGCCGACGCTGCGCAAGGTCGAGAACGGCGATCTCGGCGTGGCGCTCGGCATTGCATTCGAAGTCGCGGCACTGACCGGGGTTCCCCTCTTCTATGAGGACCGCGAGCGGTTGAGCATGGATCTCGACCGCACGCAGGCCCGCAGCGCCCTCCTGCCTCAGCGAGTGCGCACCCGACCCGTGCATGACGACTTCTGACACCCAGCGGGAGGCGTTCGTCTGGGTCTGGCTTCCCGACGCGGAGGAGCCCGTCGTCGCAGGCCGCATCGAGGCCGCCGGAGACGTGGTCGAGTTCAACTACGGGCGGAGCTACCTCGGGCGCAACGACGCGATCCCGCTGTACCTTCCCGAGCTGCCGCTGCGCTCCGGTGTCATCCCACCGTTGGGCGGGCTGCGCATCGCGGGCTGCCTCAAGGACGCTGGGCCCGACGCGTGGGGGCAACGCGTCATCCTGCGGCACCTGCTGGGCGAGGGAGCGCAGGACGCCGACCCGGCGGTGCTCGACACGCTCACGTACCTGCTGCGCTCAGGCTCGGACCGGATCGGCGCGCTGGACTTCCAGGCGTCCGCGACCGCCTACGTCAGCCGGGACGAGTCGGCTGCAACCCTCGAGGAGCTGCTCCAGGCGGCAGATCGAGTCGATCGCGGGCTCCCGCTTACCCCCGCCCTCGACCGCGCGCTGCTTCACGGCAGCTCGGTTGGTGGCGCGCGCCCCAAGGCCTTGCTGGCTGACGGCGAGCGTTCGCTGATCGCGAAGTTCTCCTCCTCGACGGACACCTATCCCGTGGTCCAGGGCGAGTTCGTGGCCATGCGGCTCGCCCGCCGCGCCGGCATCGACGCAGCTCGCGTTGAGCTCCTGGAGAGCCTCGGCCAGAAGGTGCTGCTCGTCGAGCGCTTCGACCGCGTGCCGGGGACGCGGCGGCGGCGAGCGATCGTGTCGGCGCTGACCGTCCTCGAGCTCGACGAGATGGTCGCGCGCTACGCGACGTACGCCGACCTCGCGCGGGTCGTGCGCGCACGCTTCACCCACGCCAAGGCCACGCTCGCCGAGCTCTTCGCACGAATCACCTTCAACATCCTCACCGGCAATACCGATGACCACGCCCGCAACCACGCCGCTTTCTGGCAGGGCGACGCGCTGACCTTGACCCCTGCCTACGACATCTGCCCGCAGCCCCGGTCGGGCGGAGAGGCGGCGCAGATCATGGCGATCGGAACCGACGGCTTCCGCATGAGCCGGGTCGCGGGCTGCGTCGAGCGGGCCGGTACCTACTTGCTGGGCGGGTCCGCCGCGCGCGAGATCGTCGACCATCAGATCGACGTGATCACCGACGAATGGCACGACGTCTGCGACGAGGCGGGGCTCACGAAGGCCGATCGCGCGATCTTCTGGGGCCGGCAGTTCCTCAACCCCTACGCGCTGCAGGACTACACCCGCCGCTAACCGAGGATCGCTTCCGATCGTCGGTGTCTCACGTTCAGGTTGACGGGGACTCGCTCCGGCTCGAGCGCACGGCCGCGCCGCAGAGCGTCGCCGCATATTGGGCGATCGGCGCCGAGAACAAGGGAGATGGGCGCCGGCTGACGCTTCTGCGGCGTCAGCACAGCACTTCGGCCCACTTGGGTCAGCCAGCGCGCCGAATGAGGCGGAGGGGGAGGGATTCGAACCCTCGGAACCGTTGCCGGCTCACTGATTTTCAAGACCAGCGCATTCAACCGCTCTGCCACCCCTCCGTGGCGCGGAGCAGGTTAGGCGTCGTCCGGGCCGGCGCCCTCCGGTGCGTAGCGGTTGTGGAACATGAGGACGTTGCCGTCGGGGTCCTTGAAGATGGCCATGTGGCAGACGCCGGAGTCGATCGTGTCGGCGGCGAACTCGACGCCGGCCGCCTCGAGCTCCTCGCGGGCAGCGTGGACGTCGTCGACCTGGAGGGCGACGGGGCCGACGTGCGGGGCGAAGGCCTGGCCGAAGGCGTCCATCTGCATGACGGCGAGGGTGAGCGAGCCGGTCTCGAACTCGCGGGCGGGCATGTCGCCCCACTGCTTGGAGCGCTTGAGGCCGAGCGTCTCGCCGTAGAACCTCTCGGCGGCGGCGAAGTCCTGGGTGGGCATGCAGATGAAGTCGGTGCCGGTCACGTTCATACCTATGACTCAATCACACGTTCCCGCAGTCCCGCGAACAGGGCGACGATGGTCAGGTGGTCGAAGAGGTCGAAGAACGGACGCTTGAGCCGGAACCGGGGGTCGCCGCGCCATGCGCCCTTGGTCAGGCGCAAGCGGATGTGGAGGTGGGTGCCGCCCCCGGCGTCGGGCCGCAGCAGCAGCGCCCACGAGAACGCGATCACCGCGGGGGACGCCGGGTCGGTGGGCCAGGCGTGGCCGGCGGTCGTGTCGCGCAGGGAGAGCCAGACGAGCGTGTCCGGAGCGTCGGCGGTGACGCAGCGAAAGCGCGGATCGCCCGGTCCCCAGTCGCCGGCCTCCGTCCCGGGGGCGACGTCCTGCAGCGCCGGGTCGATGCGGCGCAGGCCGCGCCGCGAGGGCGGGACGAGCGTCTCGACCGACCGCGGCATGTACCAGCCCGCTCGCCCCTTCCCGATCTGGACGATCCACGGCCACACCGCCTCGGGTGCGGCCGGGAACGTCGCGGACCGGTCGATGACGACCAGCGGATCGGCGATCAGATCGTCGCCGGGATAGCTGCTGTTCACCCCGTAGTCGTAGCGCTCTGGGCCGGCTGCGTGCCGAGGGTGACCGTCTCCGTCGACGTCTCGCCGTTCCGGCGGACGGTGACCTTGATCGAGTCGCCCGGCTTGTGGTCGGCGATGGCCGCCACCAGCGCGTTCGGCCCGTCGACCTTCGTGCCGCCGATGGCGGTGATGAGGTCGCCCTCCTCGAGGCCGGCGTCGGCGGCCGGGCCCCCGGCGACGACCGAGCCGACGAGCGCGCCGCTCGCGGACGTCGTCGCGCTGCTGGTGCCCAACCCGATGTAGGCGTGCTTGACCGTCCCGCCGCTCTCGAGCGCCGACAGCTCCTTGGCGACGAGGTCGATCGGGACGGCGAAGCCGACGCCCGAGCTCTGGTCGGCGCCGCCGTTCGTGGCGATCTGGTCGACGATCCCGATCACCTTGCCGTTGGCGTCGACGAGCGGACCGCCGGAGTTCCCGGGGTTCAGGGCCGCGTCGGTCTGGATGGCGTGCGCGACCGTGAAGCCGTTGGGCGCCGAGACCGTGCGGTCGATCCCGGACGCGACCCCGGTGCTGATGCTGCGCTCGTAGCCGAACGGATCGCCGATCGCGGCGACCGACTGGCCGATGTCGAGCCCGCTCGAGCTGCCGAGCGTGAGCGCGTGCAGGTTCAGGCTCGACGCGTCGATCTTGAGCACGGCCACGTCCGTGGCGTCGTCGGTGCCGAGCACGGTGGCCTTGCGCTTCGTGCCGTCCTGGAGCTCGACCACCACGGAGGACGCCCCGTTGACGACGTGCTCGGCGGTGAGGATGTGACCCTCGGTGTCGTAGAGGAAGCCCGTGCCGGTCGCGGTGGACTCGGACTGCTCCTGGGGACCGCCGAACGGAGACTGGCTCGAGGCCTGGTCAGCGGAGGTCACGCCGGTCGCGGTGATGCTGACCGTGCCGGGCGACGTGCTCGCGTAGATGGCCTCCGCGTCGAGCCCGTCGGACGACCCCGACGGCGTGGTGTCGCTGACCGCGCTGGTCTGGGTGACGGTGCGGGTGACCGTGCGGTCCAGCGCGCCCGTCCCGGCGAGCACGCCGGCGCTGACACCCCCGCCGAGCAGCGCGCTGAGCGTCAGCAGGACGGCGACCGGGACGCGACGCCGGGGCGGCGGCGTCGGCGGCCCGCCCCCGGTGCCGCGCGGCGGCGGCGGTGGGGTGGGCGGAAGATCGTCGCCGCCCCACGGCCGGCGATCGGTAGGCGGTGGCTCGAGCGTGGTGGGCATGGACGACACCCTCGTCCCCGAACCGCAAGCCCACCTTCACGCAGGCTTGGAGCTAGCTGAGAGCGCTCAGGCAGGACGCGGACCCGGGCCGGGGACGTTGCGGAAGCGGAACGGCTCCGGCTCCCGGTGCGGCTGCACGAACCAGCACTCGCCGGTCCGGTCGCCGGCGAACAGGCGGACGACGGTCTCCGCGACCGACTCGGCCGGGATGATGTCGAAGCCCGCCGCCACGAGGTCCTCGCGCGCGTCGGCGATGATCTTGGACTCGGCGAAGCCCGGGCAGACGGCGTTGAAGCGGACGCCCTCGTGCGCGAGCGCGGGACCCATCGCCCGGGCGAGCCCGACGACGGCGTGCTTGTTGGCCGCGTAGATCGGGTCGAGCGGCATCGCCACCAGGCCGGCCAGGGACGCGGTCGCCACGATCGCGCCGCCGCCGCGCTCACGCAGCGCCCCCAGCGCCGCATGCGTCCCGAAGACAACGCCGTCGAGGTTGATCGCCATCGCGCGCCGGTAGAGCTCCTCGGAGAAGTCGTCGCCGAGCCCGCAGCCCGTCGCCACCCCTGCGTTGAGGTAGGCGAGGTCGAGCCCACCGCACTCGCGCTCGCAGAACGCGACGGCCGCCTCGTTGGCCGACAGCGTTCGCACGTCGCACTCCACGAAGCGCCCGCCCACCTCGCCGGCCACCGCCTGCCCGTCCTCCACGGCGACGTCGGCGACGACGACCTCGACGCCCGCCTCGGCGAGCGCGAACGCGGTCGCCCGCCCGAGCCCCGACGCGCCACCGGTGACCAGAGCGACCTTGTCGCGCAGCGAAGACGTGTCAGTGGGGCCGGCGAAGACGCTCATGAGTACGATCCTGCCATGGATGGCGAGGAGCGGGATCTGCTGGCGTCCGCGCCTGCCATCGTCCGGCTCACGGTCACCGCCTACCTGCGCACGCTCGGCTGGACCGCCGGTCAGTCGCTTGGCCTGATGCGCCGCATCCTCAGCGGGGAGGCCGTGGACGCGCTGACCCACGAGGCGCGCGAGACGCTCAAGCGCCTGCTCGGCGTCACCGACCTCGAGCGCCGCGTCCAGCGCCTCCCCGAGCCCGGCGCGGAGCGCAACGGCGACCACCGCGCTCAGCTCAAGGAGCTCGGTGCCGAGCTGCTGGCCCGCAGCGCGTCCGTCGAGGAGGACGAGGAGGCGCACCCCGCCTACGAGCGCATCCTGACCTCGCTGGCGCCCGACGAGGCGCGCATCCTCCGGCTCGTCGCCGTCGAGGGCAGCCGCGCCGCGGTCGACGTCCGCACCTGGCGGCCGCTCGACAAGGGCTCGGAGCTGATCGAGGCGCGCATGACGATGATCGCCAAGCAGGCCGGGCTGCGCCACCACGACCGCGTCCTGGCCTACCTCAACAACCTTGAGCGCCTCGGGCTGATCGCGGTCAGCGACGAGGCGATCGACGACCTCAGCGCCTACCAGGTGCTCGAAGCCCAGCCGGAGGTCGAGAAGGCCATGGCCCGCGCCGGCCGCGGGCGGACGCTGCGCCGCAGCGTCCGCATGACCCCGTTCGGCCGCGACTTCTGCGAGGTCTGCCTGCCGCTCGACACCGCCGGCTTCCTCGCTCTCCAGGACGAGATGCACGCCGACGGTCGAGCCCACAGGTGATCAAGGACCTGTCGATCCCGGTCTTCACCGGGATCATCGGCTACATCACCAACTGGAGCGGCATCTGGATGCTGTTCAACCCGCTCGAGTTCAAGGGCTTCCGCCTGCCCGGCCTGCAGTACCTGGCCAAGCTCGCGCCGCGCAAGATCCAGCAGATCCCGGGGGTCATGCACGGCGGCGTCGGCTGGCAGGGCATCATCCCGAGCCGGGCCGCGAAGATGGGCTCGATCTCCGTCGACAAGACGATCGCCAAGATCGGCAGTGCCGCCGACTTCTACGAGTCCCTGGACCCGCAGGAGCTCTCGCACCACATCCTCGAGATGTCGCGCGACGACATCCGCGACCTGGTCGAGGAGACGATGCACGAGGAGCACCCGCGGCTGTGGCGCGACCTCCCGCCCCAGGTCCGCGAGGCCGTGCACGACCGCGTCCAGGCCGAGCTGCCCGGGATCATCGACGAGGTCGTCGTCGACCGCATCGGCGGCAACATCGACCAGCTGCTCGACGTCAAGCTGATGGTCATCCGCCACTTAGAGGAGCGGCCGGAGCTCTCCAACCGCATGTTCCGCGAGGTCGGCGAGCGCGAGCTGAAGTTCATCATCAACTTCGGCTTCTTCTTCGGCTTCGCGTGCGGCATCCCGGTCATCTTCATCGTGCACGCGTTCCCGCACTGGTGGGTGCTGCCGATCCTGGGGACGATCATCGGCTACTGCACCAACTGGCTCGCGATCAGCATGATCTTCGAGCCCAACGAGCCGCGCCGCGTCTTCGGCCTGCGCTGGCAGGGGCTGTTCCTCAAGCGCCGCGACCACGCCGCCGAGGTCTACGCCAGTGTCGTCGCCGACGAGATCGTCACCGTTGCCAACATCGGGGACGAGCTCATCAACGGCCCCAGCGGCGACCGCACCCGCCGGCTGATCGAGAACTCGCTGCGGCCGGCGGTCGACCGCGCCGGCGGGCAGCTGGCGCCGTTCGTGCGGGTGGCGATCGGGACGCGGGAATACGACCGCATCCGCGAGGACTTCGCCACCGGCGGCGCCGACTACACCATGACGCCGCTGCAGGATCGCGACTTCAACGAGCAGCAGGCCAAGAAGCTCCGCGGCCTGATGGTCGAGCGCATGAAGGAGCTCACCAACCCCGACTTCGCCGAGATGCTGCGTGCGGGGATGCGCGAGGACGAGTGGCTGCTCATCCTCCACGGCGGCGTGCTCGGCTTCCTCGCCGGCGTGCTGCACCTAGGCATCTTCGGCGTCTAGCTCGGTGAGGAGCGCCTCCACCACGGTGGGGTCGAACTGCGTCCCCGCGTGCGCGCGCAGCTCCTCGAGCGCGCGCTCCAGCGACATCGCCTTGCGGTAGGGGCGGTCGGAGGTCATGGCGTGCAGCGCGTCGCAGACCAGGACGATGCGCGAGCCGAGCGGGATCGCCTCGCCGGCCAGCCCGTCCGGATAGCCGGCGCCGTCCCAGCGCTCGTGCTCGTGGCGGACGAGGACGCGGACCTCGGAGAGGAACTCGACGGGCGCGAGGATCTGCTCGCCGACCACCGTGTGGCGCTCCATGACCGTCCGCTGCTCCGGCGACAGCGGCCCGGGCTTGTGGAGGATGGACTCGGGGACGGCGATCTTGCCGATGTCGTGGAAGACGGCGGCGAAGCGCAGGTCGCGCAGCGCGTCCTCGCTCAGCTCGAGGCGGCGTCCGACCGCCTCGGCCTGGGCCGCGATGGAGGCGGCGTGATCGGCGGTGTAGGCGTCCTTGGCCTCCAGCGCGGCGGCCAGCGCCGCCGCCGTCCCCAGGTAGGCGCGCTCGAGGCGCTCGTAGAGCTCGGCGCCGCGCAGCGCCGATCCGACCTGCGTGGCCACCGTCTCCAGCAGCGTGACGTCATCCTGGTCGAAGGCGCCCGGGTCGACGGCCTCGATGTCGATGACCCCGTAGAGCTCGTCGCCGACCCACAGCGGCACGACCACCTCCGAGCGGGCCGCGGCCGTCGCCTCGGTGGAGACGTAGTCGGGATCGGCCTGCACGTCGTTGACGAGCACGGGCCGGCGCTCGCGCAGGCAGCGGCCGATCAGGCCGGCTGAGACGCGCTGACTCCAGCCCGCCACCCCGAGTCCGCGCAGCGCGACGGCCTCGACGCGGTTCCCGCGCAGCGCGATCGCGGACGCGTGGAAGAACCCGAACGCGCGGTGCAGCTCATCCACGGCGGCGTCGAGGATGTCGAACGGCCGGGTCATCGCCGACAGGCGCGCGCCGAGCTCGTTGGCCAGCGCGAGCTGGCGCGTGCGCTTGCGCAACCGCTCGTCCACCCGCGCCTCCGGCCACTCGAGCGGTGGCGGCTCGGGCCCGACCCGCGACAAGAGGGTCTGACCCCTGTGTCGCGCTGGGCCGAACGAGTCCGGGACGGCGCTGAAGGGGTGCACGCCGCCGCGCCAACCCTCCTGCTTGGCGAACAGCAGAGCGCGGTCGGCGCGGGCGACCAGGTCGACCGCGCTCACACCCGCGCTCCACTGGGCGACGCCGGCGGTGGCGGGGGACCCCAGCCGGGCCAGGACGCGGACGGCCATCTCGCTGGCGGTGGCCTCGTCGGCGTCGACGGCGACCAGGGCGAACTCGTCCCCGCCGTAGCGCGCCGCCAGGTCGTAGGGACGCAGCCCGGAGCGCAGCGCCTCGCCGGCCCGGCGCAGGACCTCGTCCCCGGCCAGGTGCCCCTGCTCCTCGTTGACCTGCTTGAACTCGTCGAGGTCGATGAGGATGAGCGACAGCGGCGGGAGGCCCCCGCGCAGCGCGCGCTCGATCTCCTTGGCCAGGCCGTCGTGCAGCGCGGCGTGGTTGAGGCAGCCGGTCAGGCCGTCGGTCCGGGCGACGTGGGCGAGGCCGGCGTGGGCGCTCGCGTTCGCGCACGCCGATGCGGCCAGCTCGGCGAACGTCTCCAGCAGCGCGAGGTCGGCCTGGGAGATCGCCCGCGCGTCCAGGAAGCCGACCGTGAGCACACCGCGCAGGGCGTCGTCCCAGGCCATGGGAGCGCCCATCGCGCACTTGATCGCGGGCAGCGGCGAGCTGGCCGGGAGCCCGGCGATCCGCTCGTAGTCGTTGGTCAGCATCGCCCGTCGCTGCTGGACGATCTTGCCCGCCAGCCCGGTGCCCGACGGCAGCTCCCAGCCGATCGTCTCGGGTGGCAGGCCCTGCACGTGGGAGAGCACGAGCGTCGCGTCCTCCGTGCCGCGATAGACACCGGCGATGTCGGCGTCGGTGACCTCGACCGCCTCAGTGCAGATGCGCGCCAGCACCGTGTCGAGGTCCAGTGACTCGTTGAGGGACTTCGCCGCCCGGGTCAGCGCGCGCTGCTGGCGCGCCTGGCGCTCGTGCTCGGCCAGCGCGCGGCCGCGGTCGAGGGCGGCCGCGGCGGCGTCGGCGAAGGCGGTGGCGACCTCGGCGTCGGCCGCCTCGATCGGCCGGCCCTCGAGTCCCGAGATCACGAGCACGCTGTCGAGCCGGTTCTGCTCGCGCAGCAGGAGCAGCAGCGCCGCCTCGCCGTCGGCGAGCGCGCCGAGCTCCCCGATCCGGTCCGCCCCGACGCGCGCCAGCCGCAGGCGCCGGTCGATCAGCTCGGCGAGGACCGGGTGCGCGTCCACGTCGTGGGCATGCGCGTCCGCGTCGCGCGCCCGCCGGCCCGCCTCCTGGACGAGCAGCTCGGCGCGGTTGGCGCGGAACAGCTCGCACGCCTCACCGACGATGGTCGCCCGGATGTCGCCGGGGTCGCCCTCGGTGGCCGCGGCGAGCAGCCGCGAGACCGCCACCAGCGCACTCGTGGCTCCGCGTCCGTGTGAATCGACTGCCGTCACCACCCACTGTTTACACTGCCCAGCCGACCCGGAGAGGTGGCCGAGTGGCTGAAGGCACTCGCCTGCTAAGCGAGTAACCGGCGAAAGTTGGTTCGCGGGTTCGAATCCCGCCCTCTCCGTTCTTGGCGCACGGCCCCCGCGAGCCCCGGCCGCGCGGCCAGGGCCTGCGGTCCGGTTCAGCGGCCGATCGAGTGCCGTCGCTGGTGGGGCCCGACTGGACCACGTCGACGGCCGGGTCATCGGCGTCGAGCGTCCATCCGCCGCCAGTCGCGGTCTTGCATTTGAGGGTGCCGCTGATGGAATCGCCTGCCGATGCCCGTGGTCGCGGCAACGACCTGGTAGCCGCTCGCCCCGTCCGCTCCGGGGGTCCGTCGGTCGGCGCCGCCCGTCTCGCCCTTCGCTCCGGGCGCCCCGCCCGGGCCCTTCTCGTTCCAGAGGTCCCGTCGGGCCCGCCGTCCTGGCTGCGGTCAGGGCGGAACGGTCAGCTCCGTCTTAGTCGGAGATGAAGTAGAAGGGGTTGGGCAGCTTGAAGGCGCGGTCCGCGTGCCCGCCGTCGAGGTCGGACTCCTGGTCGCCGACGTTGACGACGATGTCGTAGCCCCGCTGCTCGATCGCCTGCCGCGCACCGGCCTTGAACGCCTCCGTGCCCATGTCGCCCGGCTTGAACTGCAGCCCGTCCCAGCCGGCGTCGTAGCCCTGCGCCTTCAGGTTGGTCTCCGTCGGCCCCTGGATCCCCGCCGGCCGGCCCGTGATGAAGAACACCGCCACACCACGCTTGCGCGCCTCCTTGTAGAGCGCGAGCGTCGGCGCGATCGCCGTCCCCGTCCCGGTCGCGGCCGGCACCGCCGTCCCGGTGGCGGAGAAGTTCGACGCCGTCAGCCCGTCGTAGTTGGACAGCGAGGTCTCGTCGATGTCGAGCACGATGGCGGGCTTGCCCTTGGGCGCCGCCGACGGCGTCGTCACGGTCCGGCAGCGCTTCGTCCTCCGATAGAGCCGCTTGCCGCCGAGCCTGCGCTTCGTTCGCACATAGCGCCGCTTGCACACGCGCTTCGTCGTCGCCGGCCCGGCGTCGAGCCGCCGATCCAGCTCCGCCAGAGCCGCGTCGCCGACGGTCTTCAGATCGGCTTCGTAGCGCCCCGAGTCGTGATAGCTGCGCAGCGCCGAGTCCAGTTCGCCCGCCCCGGTCGTCCCGCTCGTGCCCAGCTGCGGGAGCCCCACCGCCGTCGGCCGCAGCCCGGTCATCGCCGCCCCCGACGTCGCCGTGTATTCCACCGGACCATGCCCCCCGGCGGCCACCGCCACCACCGGCACCGCGACCACCAGCGTGACCATCATCGCGGCGCGCCGCGCCGTCCGCATCGCCGTCATCACCCCATGCTGCCCGATGTCACGCCGCCGCGCGTCATCATCCCGTTGCGATCCGCAGAGCGTCTAGACTCGCTCGTCGCATTGCGCCAGTAGCTCAGCTGGATAGAGCGTCGGTCTACGGAACCGAAGGTCAGGGGTTCGAATCCCTTCTGGCGCGTACAAGAGCCTGCAAGCAGGCTCTTTTCGTTGGGGCAAGTCCCGGGACCGAGGTTTTGTCGCCGGTTCTTGTCGCGCACCCGGCAGGCGAAGGGCGACCGCGGGGCTGCGTATCCGTGCCGGCAACAGTCTCCGCGCCTCGGGATGTGTGGATGATGGTGTCCGCGTAGCTCATGACCTCTGCCTTGCCGGTGAAGACATTTCACGGGCTCGGGTCGCCGGTGTTGGACAGAGGGACGACTTCGACGATCTCGTCAGCGAACAGCGCGCCGATCGCGTCTCGATCAGCGCTGGCGAGCCCGTCGAAGTAGGCCTCGACGGTGTTCGGATTCTGTTCTGCTGCTGTGAGCCGCGCTGGAGACACCGGCGCGCCTGTTCATGCGACGGGCTCGAGGACTCGCTCGACTGGGCGTTCGGGCTGAGGCTCCAACGCGGCGCCGTCGATGTCGACGCGGGGCACGATGCGGTCCAGCCAGGCTGGCAGCCACCAGGCGCGGTGGCCGAGCAGGGACATCAGGGCGGGGATCAGCGTCATCCGCACCAAGAACGCGTCCACGAGGATGCCGAAGCCGAGCGCGAAGCCGATCGACTTGATGATCGCGTCGTCTTCGAGGATGAATCCGGAGAAGACCGCGACCATGATCAGCCCCGCCGCGGTGACCACGCGGGCGCTGTTCTGGAAGCCTT
>CAXTBB010000032.1:0-54000 GCA_964242305.1 uncultured Solirubrobacteraceae bacterium | reverse complement strand
TGGGCGAGCTTGCCGGTGGCGATCTTGCCCTCGGGGACGATCACCGCGCCGGTCAGCCCGGCCCGGCCCGCGTAGGCGGCGGCGCTGGCGGCGGTGTTGCCGGTGGACGCGCAGATGACCGCCTCCGCGCCCTCGCGGACGGCGGCGCTGACCGCGCAGGTCATCCCGCGGTCCTTGAACGAGCCGGTCGGGTTGAGCCCCTCGAGCTTGAGCCACACCTCCGCCCCGACGCGCTCGGACACCCGCTCGGCCAGCACCAGCGGCGTCGAGCCCTCGCCCAGGGAGATCACGGGGTCGCCCGCCTCGAACGGCAGGCGGTCGCGGTAGCGCTCGATCAGGCCCACGTCGCCGCCGTGGCCGAGTACATGAGGTTGTCGACCGGCTCGCCCCACTCGCGGGTGAACGCGCGCAGGACGCCCTCGCGCTGGAAGCCGGCCCGCTCGGCCAGGCGCTGGGCGGCGACGTTCTCCTCGAGCGTGGCCAGCCCGACCCGCTGCAAGCCGAGCGTGCCGAACGCCCACCCGACGATGGTCCGCAGCGCCTCCAGCGCGACGCCGCGCCCGCGCGCGGCGGGGACGACCATGAACCCGCAGTCGGCGCGCAGGTGCTCCCAGGCGAAGCTGTGCAGCAGGAACAGGCCCAGGAACTCCTCCTCGCGCAGGACGGCGCAGCGCGCGACGGTGCCGGCGTCGCGGTCGCGCGCGTCGCGCCGGAACATCCCCCGCGCCGTCCGCTCGTCCGGCGCGTCGAAGCCGATCATCCGGCCCAGGTCGGGATCGTCGGCGAACGCCTGCAGGTACGGCCCGGCGTCGCGCGCCTGCGTGGGCCGCAGCGTCAGCCGCTCCCCCTCGAGCGTGTCCCGCGGGATCTGCACGACTTAGACGTATTCCTCTTCGATCACCCGGATGGCGTGCGGCTTGGCGCGCACGAAGTCCAGCCGGGAGAGCAGGGAGAGCGCGGCGTAGAGCTGGGACTGGCGGACGGGGTGGATCGTCATGACCAGGCGGGCGGACTCCCCCAGGCCGTGCTGGTAGAGCTGCTTGATCGAGCAGCCCTGCATGCCGAGCACCTCGGCGACCTGGGCGAGGACGCCGGGCCGGTCGGCGACCTCCATGCGCACGTAGAAGGCCGAGATGACGTCCTCGACCATCTTAAGCGACTGCGTCGTCTCCGGTGTCGAGGCGGGCGGGATCATCGCGCTGATGACGTCGCCGAGCACCGCGGTGGCCGTCTGCGGGCCGCCGGCGCCGGGGCCGGACATGGTGATCTCGGTGATCGCGGGCGCCTCGACGGTGACCGCGTTGTAGGGACCCTGGACGGACGCGAGCGGATGGCCGGAGTACAGCAGCGCGGGGTGGACGCGGACGCTCAGCCCGCCGTCGACGCGCTCCGCCGTCCCGATCAGCTTCAGGCCGAGGCGCAGGTCGCGCGCGAACTGCATGTCCTCGGCGGTGATGTTCTCGATGCCCTCGTAGGGGACGTCGTCGATGGAGACGGGCGTGTCGAAGGCGAGCCGGGCGAGGATGGCCATCTTGGCGGCGGCGTCCTTGCCGTTGACGTCGTCGGACGGGTCGGCCTCCGCGTAGCCGAGTGCCTGCGCGTCGGCCAGCGCGTCCGCGTAGGACATCCCCTTGGCGGCCATCTCGGTGAGGATGTAGTTCGTCGTCCCGTTGACGATGCCGCTGACGCGATCGACGTGCGAGCCGGCCAGCGACTCCTGGATGACCCGGATGACGGGGACGACGCCGGCGACCGCGCCCTCGAAGCGCAGCTGCACGCGGTGCTCGCGGGCGGCGGCCCACAGCTCCTCGCCGTGCGCGGCGAGGAGCTGCTTGTTGGCGGTGACGACGTGCTTGCCCGCCCGCATCGCGGCCAGGACGTACGCGCGCGCGGGGTCGAGGCCGCCCATCAGCTCCACGATCAGGTCGGACCGCTCGAGGATCTCCCCGAAGTCGCCCCTCGACCGGGTGAGCGTCCCCACGATCTCGGGGCGCATGCCGGTCAGGTGCTCGACCTGCGCGACCCGCTCGGGCAGCAGTGCGGCGAACGCGCCGCCGACGGTCCCGTGGCCGAGCAGGCCGATCGCGAAGGGGGTGCCGGAGGCAGCCGGGGACAGGGCGGCCGAGGGGTCGTAATTGCTGCCGTAGGCGGGGCCCCTGGTGGTCTCGTCAGACATCGCGGGCGGTCAGGTCCTCGTAGGTCTCCCGGCGCACGACGACGCGCGCTTCGCCGCCGGAGCAGAAGATCACAGGCGGCCGCGGGACGCCGTTGTAGGTGTTGGCCATCGCGTGCCCGTAGGCACCGGTGACCGGGGTGACGAGGACGTCCCCGACCGCCGGCTGCGGCAGCTCCGCGGCGGCCACGAGCACGTCGGTCGACTCGCAGTGCTTGCCGACGACCGCGTACGTCTCGCCGTCGGCGCCGACGCGGTCGGCGAGCCCCGCCTCGTACTGCGCGTCGTAGAGCATCGGGCGCAGGTTGTCGCTCATCCCGCCGTCGACGGCGACGAAGCCGCGCTTGACGTCGGTGACCGAGTAGAGGGTGACGCCGGCGTTGGCGACCAGCGCGCGGCCGGGCTCGAGGAGCAGCTCGATGTCGTCACCGAACGCGTCGCGGGCGGTGTCGGCGATCGCGCGCACCCAGTCCTCGGGCGCGGGCGGCTCGTCGTCCTTCGTGTATCCGACGGCCATGCCGCCACCGAGGTCGTAGACCCCGAACGCGCCGAGGCCCGTCAGCGTCTCCACGGCCGCCGCGAAGGGCTCGGCGTCGAAGAGCTGCGAGCCGAGGTGGAAGTGCAGGCCGACGATGTCGACGGACGCCGGCGGGTCGGCGATCAGCGCGGCCGCCTCGTCGGGGAGCAGGCCGAACTTGGAAGTCGCCCCGCCCGTCTGGATGCCCGTGTGGGTGTCGACGTCCACGCCGGGGACGACGCGCACGAGGCAGCGCTGCCCGCGTACGCCGAGGTCGGTGAGCTTGGCCGCGTCGGAACCGTCGAGGACGATCAGGCCGACGCCGGCGTCGACCGCCATGGCGAGCTCCGCGTGCGACTTGGCGTTGCCGTGCATGACGATCTTCGCCGGATCGAAGCCGGCGGCGAGCGCCAGGTGCAGCTCGCCGCCGCTGGCCACGTCCACCGACAGCCCCTCCTCCGCGAACACCCGCAGCGCCGCCGTGCACGGGAACGCCTTGCTGGCGTAGACGATGCGTGCGTCGCTCGCGCGTGCGAACGCCCGCGCGCGGGACCGCAGGTCGTCCTCGGCGACGACGTAGGCCGGCGTCCCGAACTCGCGCGCCAGCTCGACCGCGTCGCAGCCGGCGATCGTCAGCCGCCCGTCGACAACGGAGGAGGCCTGCGGATACACGCTGGAAAGCGTCATCATGCGGCGGCGCACTCTATGTCACGCACTCGCCGCCTCCCCACCCCCGCCGGTCCCGCCGACCGTGGCTTCCACGGCGACCTCGCCTACACGTTGTGGCGCCCCGAGCGCGAGCCGTGGGGCGGCATGGTGATCATCCACGGCGCGGGGTCCTGCAAGGAGAACCACCACGACATGGCCCGCGCCGCCCGCGCCGCCGGGATGGCCGCCGTCTGCCTCGACCTGCGCGGTCACGGGGAGACGGGCGGGACGCTCGACGCGCGCGTGCTCGACGACATCGCCGCGGTCGCCACGCTGGTGCCGAAGCCCCTCGCGCTGCGGGGTTCGAGCCTCGGCGGCTACCTCGCCATCGCCGCCGCCGAGCGCGCCGGCGCGGGCGCGATCGTCGCCGTCTGCCCCGCCTCCGCCGACGGCCTCGCGCAGCTCTTCCCCGACCTCGAGGGCTTCTTCGCCGAGCACGACCTCGGCCTGATCGTCGAGCAGTCGACCACGCCGCTGATGCTCATCCACGCCCAGGGCGACGAGCGCGTCCCCTTCCGCCACTCGGTGATGCTCCACGAGCGCACCGCCGCCCCGACCAAGCGCCTGCTGCTGATGCCGGGCGGCCACCACCGGTCCGTCCAGCACGACGAGGAGCTCCAGGGGGAGTCGCTCAGGTTCGTGCGGAAGGCACTGGCCGGCCCGCGGTCCTGAGCAGCCACACCGCGCCGGCGACCGCCATCGCCACGGAGACCAGCTGCGCGGTGGTGAGCCCGATGAGCACCGGCGAGTTGCGCCGGATGAACTCGACCAGGAACCGCTCGGCCCCTGCGCACAGCAGGTACAGAGCGAAGAGCCGCCCCGGCGCCATCCGGTCCCGCAGGCGCCACAGGACCAGCGCGACGATGCCCATGGTCAGCGTCTCGTAGATCGGCGTGGGGTGGACCTTGACGTCGGTGGGGACGACGCCGTGCGGATAGGCCATCGCCCACGGCCCGTTCCACGGCTGCCCGTAGTCGCCGTCGCCCGACACCTGGCAGCCGACCCGGCCACCCGCGTAGCCGAGCGCCAAAGCCGGCGCGGCCAGGTCCAGCAGCGCCAGGCCGACGAAGGACTTGCGCGAAGCCCAGAAGATCACCGCCGCGGCGCCCCCCAGCGCGCCGCCGTACCAGACCAGGCCCGAGCCCCCGAACAGCGTGCCGAGGACGTCGTCGGAGAGGGCGCCGGTGTGGTCGAGGACGTACCAGAGCCGCGCGCCGACGAGGCCGCCCACCAGCCCGGCGAAGATGATCTCGTAGGCCCAGTCGACCGGCCGCCCGATCTCGCGCAGCCGCCGCGCCAGCACCGCGCCGCAGAGCAGGAACGAGACGCCGAAGGCGAGGCCGAACGTCTTGATCGACAGCCCGAGGATGTCGATGGACGGCTTCACCTTAGAACGTGATGACGGAGCGGATGCCGTCCTGGTTGTGCATCAGCTCGAAGCCGCGGTTGACCTCGTCGAGCGCGAGCTCGTGGGAGATCAGCGGGGCGACGTCGATGTCGCCGTCGAGCGCGCGCTGGACCAGCTCGGGGACCTGGTCGCGCCCCTTGACGCCGCCGAAGGAGGACCCTGCGATGCGGCGGCCCTGGATCAGCCAGCGCGGGATGACGTCGAGCGTCTCCCCCTTGCCGGCCACGCCCGCGACCGTGCACAGGCCCCAGCCCATGCGCGCCGCCTCGACCGCCTGGGCCATGACGGACACGAGACCGGTCGCCTCGAACGTGTAGTCGGCGCCGAAGCCGCCCGTCTCGTCGAGCACGCGCTGGACGGTGTGGTCGTCGGCGACCCACACGTCCGTCGCCCCCTGGCCCGTGGCCAGCGCCAGCCGGTCCTCGGAGAGGTCGACGCAGATCACGCGCTCGGCGCCGCACAGCCGCGCGCCGGCGACCGCGCCGAGCCCGACCAGCCCCGCGCCGAAGACCACGCACGTGGACCCCTCGGCGACGTGCGCGGTGTTCAGCGCCGCGCCGAGCCCGGTCGAGAGCCCGCACGCGAACGGCGCGGCGTGCGCCATCGGCATGTCCGGGTTGATCTTGGCCAGCGCGATCTCCGGCATGACCGTCGCCTCCGCGAAGGTCGACGTCCCCATGAAGTGACGGATCGGCTCGCCGTCGCGCGAGAGCCGCGTCGTCCCGTCCGGCAGGTGGCCGAGGTTCTGCTCGGCGCGGATGGCCATGCACAGGTTGGTGCGGTCGTCGACGCAGTGCACGCACTCGCGGCACTGGGGCGAGAAGAGCGTGACCACGTGGTCCCCGACGGCGACGCTCGACACGCCCTCCCCGATCGCCTCGACGACCCCCGCGCCCTCGTGGCCGAGCACGCACGGCGCGTAGCCCGACGGGTCGGCGCCCGAGGCGGTGTACATGTCCGTGTGGCAGACGCCGCAGGCCTCCAGGCGCACGAGCACCTCCCCCGCCTTCGGACCCTCGAGGTCGACGTCGGTGACGGTGAGCGGCTGGCCGAACTCCTCCAGCACGGCGGCGCGGATCTTCATCCGCCGGAGACTACGCGGGCTACAGATACCCCATGGGGTCCACCGGCGCGCCGTTGATGCGCGTCTCGAAGTGGACGTGCGGGCCGAAGCAGTGGCCCGTGCAGCCCGAGCTCGAGATGACCTGGCCCTTGGCGACGGACTGGCCGACGTGCACGGTCAGGCTCGTGTTGTGGCCGTAGCACGTCGACAGCGTGCCGGCGTGCTGGATGCAGACGTAGTTGCCGTAGCCGCTCACCCAGCCGGCGATGCGGACGCTGCCGGTCTGGGCGGCGTGAACGGGCGTGCCGGACGGGATGGCGATGTCGACACCGGCGTGCAGGCGGCCCCAGCGCATGCCGAACGGGGAGACGATCGTCCCGTTGACCGGCCACATCAGCCCGCTGGACCCGGACTTCGGCAGCGGCCCCCCGGTGGGGACTCCGGCCAGGCGCGCCTGGATCTTCGCCTCCTCGGCCTGCAGGACCCGGAGGTCGCCCTCGAGCTCGTGGCGGTCCTCCTGGATCGACGCCAGCACGGTGCGCTTCTCCGAACGCACCGAGGCGTAGGCGTCGCGGCGGCCGACGAGGTCGTCCTTGACGGACGCGACCTCGTCACGGCGATCCTGCACGGCGGCGGCCACCTGCGTGGCGTCGTCCTCCAGCCCCGAGAGGTGCGCGGCGGTCTGCGTCGACTCCGCCTTGGCGCTGCGCACCGTGGTCAGGATGCGGTTGTCCTGGCGGCCGACGCGGCGGGCGAACTCGCCGTCCTCGATCAGCTGCGCGAAGCCGCGGGCGTTGAGGACGACGGAGAGGAGGTCGGGCGAATCGGCCTTGTAGAGCTCGACCAGGCGCTTGGCCAGCTTGTCGCGGCCGGCGCTGAGCTTGGCCCGCAGGCGGGCCAGCCGGGCGCGCTCGGAGCGCAGGTCGTCCTGGATGCTCGACAGCCGCGCGAGCTTGGTGTCAAGGTCGGCCTGGATGCGGGACTGCTTGGCCTCGAGGCCCGCGATGCCGGCCTGCAGCGAGCCGATCCGCGACGTGTAGCCGCTGATGTCGGCCGTCAGCACGCCCTCCTTGGCCTTCTGGCCGGAGATCGCGCCCTGCTTCTTCTTGATCTTGTCGGAGAGGGACGCCGCCGCGCCAACGCCGGTGAGGGCGAACAGGGCGACGACGATCGCAGCGAGGAGCCTCGGCACCGTGGCGAGGCTACGGAAGTCCCTGCTCACCGCATGAAATCTTGCGTGCGCGCAATCCCTTTATACTTACCTCACGTAAGCACCTACCCTTGGATGAACGATGCGCAAGCTCTCTGAATTCGGTCGCGACACCGGCCTGCAGGTCCGCATGGCCACGGTCATGTTCCTGCTGGGTCTCGTCTATGTGGTCTTCGTCGGCGTCCTGCTCCAGGCCGGCGTCGGGGCCGGCATCGTCATCGTCATCGCCGGCGGTCTCGCCCTGCTGCAGCTGTTCGCGTCGGACAAGATGGCGCTCGCCGCCATGGGCGCCCACGAGGTGTCCCCGCAGGAGGCGCCGGAGCTGCACGCGATGATCGAGCGGCTGTGCGTGCAGGCCGACCTGCCCAAGCCGAAGATCGCCGTCGCCAACACGCGCATGCCCAACGCGTTCGCGCTCGGGCGCTCGCCCAAGAACGCCACCGTCTGCGCGACGACCGGCATCATGGAGATGCTCTCGCCGCAGGAGCTCGAGGGCGTCATGGCCCACGAGCTCACCCACGTCGCCAACCGCGACGTGATGGTGATGACGCTGGCCGCCTTCTTCGCCACCATCGCCGCCTACATCGTCCAGTTCGGCTTCTACTTCGGTGGCGGCATGGGCGGCGGCTACGGCAACTCCGACGACGACGACAACATGGGCTTCATCGCCGTCTTCCTGGTCTCCATCGCCGTCTACGCGGTTTCCTTCCTGCTCATGCGGATGCTCTCGCGCTACCGCGAGTTCGCCGCCGACCGCGGTGCCGCCATCATCACCGGCCGGCCGAGCGCCCTGTCCAGCGCGCTGATGAAGATCTCGTCCGGGATGCACCAGATCCCGCAGAAGGACCTCCGCTCCACCGAGCAGCTGGCCGCGTTCTACATCTTCCCCCCCGGCGTCGGCAAGGGCCTCGGCTCGCTGTTCGCGACCCACCCGTCGATGGAGAAGCGCATCGAGGCGCTGTCCCGGCTCGAGGGTCAGCTCCAGTCCGGCCGGTGAGCGCCGCTCCCGAGCGCGTGGCCGACGCGGTCCTGGACGACCTGCGGCACCGGCTCACCGCGACCCGCCGCGTCGCCCTCCCCGAGGGCGTGGGCTGGGCGCGCGGGACGGACGCCGAGTACCTCGCGGAGCTCATCGTCGACTGGGCGGAGCGCTACTCGTCGACTGGGCGGAGCGCTACGACTGGCGCCCGCACGAGGCGCGCATCCGGGCGCTGCCGTGGGTCGCGGCGGGTGGCGCTCGGGCGATCCACCAGCGCGGCGGCGGGCCCGTCGTCGTGCTCCTGCACGGGTGGCCGGACTCCGTGCTGCGCTTCGAGCGCGTGCTCCCGCTGCTGCGCGACCTCGACGTCGTCGTCCCCGCGCTTCCCGGCTACCCCTTCGCGCCGGCGCTCACCGAGCCGGGCATGTCGACCATGGCGATGGCCGTCGTCGTGGCCGACCTGATGGCCGCGCTCGGCTACGAGCGCTACGTGGTCTCGGGCGGAGACATCGGCTCGGGCGTCGCCGAGGCGCTCGCCGCCCGCCATCCCGACCGCGTCGCCGCGCTGCACCTCACCGACGTCCCCTTCTCCCACCTGGCCCGGACCGACCCCGCCGACCTGACCGAGGACGAGCGCGACTACCTCGCGGCGGCCCGGCGCTGGCAGCGGGCCGAGGGCGGCTACGCGCACGAGCAGTCGACCAAGCCGCACACGCTGGCGGCGGCGCTGGGCGACTCCCCGGCCGGCCTGGCCGCCTGGATCGTGGAGAAGCTGCGCAGCTGGACCGACTGCGGCGGCGACGTCGAGTCCGTCTTCACGCGCGACGCGCTGCTCACCTGGATCACCGCCTACTGGGTGACGGGCACGATCGGGACGTCCTTCTCCCCCTACTACGAGGAGCGCGACCCCGTCGGGCGCGTGGAGGTGCCGACCGCCGTCACGCTCTTCCCCGCCGACCTGGTGCTCGCGCCGCGCGCGTACGCCGAGCGGTGGTTCGACCTGCGCGTCTGGGACGTGCAGCCCGACGGTGGCCACTTCGCCGCCTGGGAGCGGCCGGAGGCCTTCGCCGCCGGCGTCCGCGCCGCCGTCGGTCTGGGAGGATGACGGCATGAAGCTCTACGTCTGCTACGGATTCATGAAGAACGTCCGCACCACGGGGCGGCCCGGCGGGCACCCGTGCGGAAACGCCCTGCACGCCCTGCGCGAGGCGGGCCACGAGCCCGAGGTCATCCCGGTCGGCGGCCTCGGCGTCCCGCTGCTCAACCAGACCAAGGGCCGCGCGAAGGTGGAGGAGCTGACCGGCCAGCGCGTCGTCCCCGTGCTCGTCCCCGACGCCGGCGAGCCGATCCACGACTCCAAGCGCATCATCGCGTGGGCGAAGGAGCACCCGGCGGCGTCAGCCGCCTAGCGCACTGCGACAATCGGCCCATGACCTCCAGCGGCGCCGTTCAAGCGGACCTGCCCATCACGACCGCGCCGGAGCTGCCCGGCGTGCAGGTCGCCGAGAACCTGGGCCTCTGCTTCGGCCTCATCGTGCGGTCGATGGGCTTCGCCAAGGGCTTCACGGCGAGCTTCTCCGCGCTGCGGTCGGGCGAGGTGAGTCAGTACACCGAGGTGCTCGAGGACTCGCGCCGCCACGCGGTCGACCGGATGATCGCGAACGCCCACGTGCTCGGCGCCGACGCGATCATCGCCGTCCGCTTCGACTCGTCGGAGATGGGCCAGAACCTCACCGAGATCCTCGCCTACGGCACCGCGGTCAAGCTCGCGCGGTGACCCACGCTGACGCCGTCGCCGCCGAGCTCGGGCGCCACTACGTCGCGGGGCACCTGGAGGCCGACGAGCTCGACGAGCGGTTGGGCCGTCTCTACGCCGCGCCCGAGTCCGCCGTGGCGTTGCTGGAGGATCTGCCGGGGCTCGAGCCCGCCGTCCCTGCTCCCGTCGCCAGCCGCAAGGGCTGGTGGCGCCGCCGCCACGGCGAGAGCGACGGTGCCCGCCCGGACTGGATCCCCACCTCCGAGCGCTTCCTCGACCCCACCACCGACCGCCTGATGCGCGTCTGGCTGGACCCGCAGACGCGCACGCGGCACTACGTGCCAGAGCCCCATTCAGCCGTTTAGCGCCTCGCGGGCCAGCATCGCCGCGCCGAGCGCCGAGCCCTCCCGCACGCCCGGGTAGACGACGCGGACGCCGAGCGCGTCGGCGAGGATGTCCTTCCACAGCTCCGAGCGGACGAAGCCGCCCGTCGCGCGCACCTCGTCGACCTCGTAGCCGGCGTCCAGCAGCGATTCGAGGACGAGGCGCAGCTGGTGGCAGACCCCCTCCAGCGCCGCGCGGACCACGTGCCCGCGACCGTGCTCCGCGCGCAGCCCCTCCAGCGAGCCGCGCAGGCGCGCGTCCCAGTGCGGCGCGCGCTCCGAGCGCAGGTAGGGCCGCATGACCAGGCCGTCGCTGCCGGCGGGGACCGCGGCGGCGTCCTCGAGCAGCGCCTCGACGCCGGCGCCGAACAGGGCTTCGAGCCATTCGAGGACGTTGCCGCCGTTGTTGATCGCGCCGCCGACCACCCAGCGGCCCGGCGTCAGGGCGTAGCAGAAGGTCTCCTGCGTCACGCAAGCCTCGGACGCGGTGACGCGCAGCGCCCCGCTCGTCCCGATCGAGCAGGCGGCGACGCCGGACGTGGTGGCGCCCAGGCCGAGGTTGGCCAGCGGCCCGTCCCCCGCCCCGATCACCACCTCCCCGAAGCGCTCCGTGGTGGGGACCAGGCGCGGCAGCTGGTCGGCGGTGATCCCGGCGACGTCGAGGGCCAGCTCGTCCCATTCGAGCGTCTCCAGCGCCATCAGCCCGGTCCCGGACGCGACCGAGTGGTCGGTCACCCACTCCCCGGTCAGCCGGTGCAGGACGAGCTCCTTGAGGCCGACCCAGCGGCGCGCGGTCACCCCCTGCTCGGCGAACCACGCGAGCTTGGTCAGCGGGGACATCGGGTGGATCGGCGTGCCCGTGCGCGCGTGCAGCTCGGGGTGCCCGCGCTTGATGCGCTCGGCCTGCTCGAGCGCGTGCAGGTCGGACCACTTCAGCAGCGGCGTGCAGGGCCGGTCACGCTCGTCGAGGCCGACCAGCGCGTGCATCGCGCTCGACAGTCCGACCGGGCCGTCCGGGAGCAGGTCCAGGGCGGCGTCGACGATCGCGCCGACCTCCGCGTCCGGCCCGTACTCGTGCTCGCGGCGCCCGGACATCTCGCCGTCGGCGTCGAACGCCGCCACCTTCGCGCTCGTCGTTCCGATGTCGAGCCCGTGGACGGTCGTCATAGTCTCCAGGACATGGGCTTCCTAGACGTCCTCCGAGGCAAACGCGAGTTGCGCAAGCCGACCGAGGACCGGCTGTTCGCGATGACCACCGCTGTCATCACCATGCAGGAGCAGGGACTGACGCCGACCGGCAAGGCCGCGATCGTCTTCCAGCCGCTGGCCACCGCGGACTTCGACTCGATCGTGACCGACATGACCGAGTTGCTGCACGCCACCGGCGACGAGACGGGCACGACGATCGACACGAAGGACGACTCCTTCGGCTACCGCTTCATGATCCTCGAGGACCCCGACTTCGAGGACCTCGTCGTCGGCCTCAACGCCGTCAACGGCGCGATCCGCGACGGCGGCTACGGCGACCGCGTCCTCTGCGCGCTGTTCCCGTTCAAGGACGCCCAGGGCCGCGACATCCACTTCATCTACAACGTCAAGCGCGCGACCTACTACCCGTTCGTGCCCGCCGGGGGCGCCCAGCAGCGCGACAACGAGCGCGAGCTGCAGCTCAAGGCCCAGCTCCAGACCGACCTCCCCATCGAGGAGGACCTCAGCCGCTGGTTCCCCCTCTGGGACGTCCCGCTCTAGGCGCTAGTCGGGGATCAGTCCCTCGCCGCTGAACTCGGACTGCGCCTCGGCGAAGGTCGTGTCGGGCGGCGGGAGGATGATGTCGGACTCCTCGAGATCCTCGCCGTCGAGCAGGGTGCCCTCCTCGCGGACGAAGTCGAGCATGGAGGCGAACAGCTCCTGGAAGCGCTCCTCGTCCCCGCTCTCGGCGGCGGCGACCGCCTCGTTGTCGAGCTCGTTCAGGCGCTCCTTGGCGCTGTCGTCGGCGAGGCGGTACTGGTTCTCGGTGGCGATGCGGACGATCACGCCGTCCCCTCCTGCGTCGGCTGCGGCGCGTTGCCGGTCTCGATCGCGGCGGGCGCCGGATCGGAAGACCCGGTCCCCAGCTCGGCCTTCATGCGGGCCAGCTCGTCGTCGACGGCCGCCCCCGAGCTGAGCTGCGCGAGCTGCTTGTCGATGTCGTCCTGACCGTCTCCGAGCGACAGGGTGTCGTCGAACGCGCCGGCGGCCTCGAGCTCGTCCATCGCACCCGCGCGGGCGCGCATGTTCTCCGTCTTGTCCTGCGCGCGCTGCATCGCCAGGCCGACGTCGGCCATCTCCTCGCCCACGCCGGACGCGGCCTCGGAGATCTTCACGGAGGCCTCCGCCGCGGAGTACTGCGCCTTGATGACCTCCTTCTTGGTGCGGAACTGCTCGAGCTTGGTGGCGAGCTTCTGCTGCTTGTCGATCAGCGACTGCTGCTGGCTCTCGAGCTCCTGCACCTGGGTGTCGAGCGACTGCAGCTCGGTCTGGGCGAACGTCTTGCGCTCCAGCGCCGTGCGGGCGAGGTCCTCGCGGCCCTGGCTGAGGGCCTGGCGCGCCTGCTGATCGAGCTTGGGCAGCGACTGCTGGATCTTCTCGGACTGGAGCTGCAGGCGCTTCTTGGCGGTGACGACGTCGGCGATGCCCTTCTTGACCTGCTGGAGCATCTCCATCTGCTTCTGGTAGGAGTAGTCCAGCGTCTCGCCCGGATCCTCCGCCTTGTCGAGCATCCGCGAGATCTTCGCCTTGATGACTGTGGACATCCGTCCGGTAACTCCGGGCACTGGGGCTTTCCTCCTACTGGGTGACGTCGCCCAGAGGACGGAGCTTGCGGAGTCCGGCCGGGCGAAAATAAGCTTCTTCGGTCAAGACTACCTATGGAAGTGAAGCCCGTCTCAGCGTCGCACTCGGTCCTCGTCCACTGGATGGGGATTGCCGACATCAACAGCGCCGGCTTCGTGCACGGCGGCACCGTCATGAAGCTCTGCGACGAGGTCGCCGGCCTGGCCGCGATCCGCCACTCCCAGCAGCGGGTCGTCACCGGCGGCGTGGACCGGATGACGTTCGTGGAGCCGATCGAGTCGGGCGAGCTGGTCACCTTCACGGCGTCGGTCAACGCGGTGTGGCGGACGTCGATGGAGGTCGGCGTGCGGGTGACGGCGGAGAAGCCGCGGTCGGGGGTCGGCCCGCGGCACACGAACACGGCCTACTTCACGATGGTCGCGCTGGGGGACGACGGACGCCCGACGCAGGTGCCGGCGCTGCAGACGGAGAGCGACGAGGAGCAGCGGCGGGAGCGCGAGGCGCAGGCGCGCCGCCGCAACCGCTTGGAGGAGCGGGCCGCCCTGAAGGGCTAGAAGCCGTCGGGGTGGCGGCGGGCGAAGCCCTTGCCGCCGCGCAGGTTCTTGCGCCAGCGCGGGCCCTTGCCCGAGGAGACCGCCTCACCGGCGGCGCTGGTGTCCAGGCGCAGCCCGGCGATCTTCATCCAGGCGTGCCCGCCGTTGGCGTAGACGGTGATCCAGTCACCGGCGCCCTTGTCCTCCCAGCGCATGAAGTCGCCGGAGGCCAGCGGGGCCTCGAGCAGGCCGCCGCCGTGCAGCGCGTAGGAGACCGTGCCCGAGCAGTCGTAGCCGGAGCCGGAGAAGGTGCGGTTGTGCC
The DNA here is from genome assembly GCA_964242305.1 of uncultured Solirubrobacteraceae bacterium. Classification (GTDB taxonomy): domain Bacteria; phylum Actinomycetota; class Thermoleophilia; order Solirubrobacterales; family Solirubrobacteraceae; genus DATLGB01. The sequence continues at coordinate 40,116 of CAXTBB010000032.1, read as the reverse complement.
CGCCGCCGTAGACGTAGGGCTTGCCGACGATCTCGTTGGCGGCGAAGATGGCGTTCTGGACCTCGACGGGGGCGTCGGCCGGGGCGGCTGCGAAGCCGTTCTTCATGCGCTTGGCGACGGCACCCGCGACGAACACGCGCGGGGGCGCGGCGGGATCGATGCCGTAGACGGAGCCGCCGGTGCCATCGGTGGTGACGGGGACGGTGCTGCCACCGGATGTGTCAGCGAGCGCCGCGCCGGGAAGCGCGAGCACGAACGACATCGACATCAACAGCAGGGTGCGTCCCCGCATCGCGACCGAACCTCTTTCGTTGGCCTGCGGGGTTAGCTGACGGACTACCGCGGAAAGAGCCGCGGTCCACTCGCGATCGAGCGGTTCGCCCCAACTGATTGGTTCCCCCGTCCCCCGGCTTCTGGCCAGGGGTTCGGCGTGTTCTGCACTGCAACTCCGGTTGCAAACCTAGCACTCGAAGTACCGACCCTTTCGGCACGTTCGTATACAGACCTTTAGCCGGAGGGTTACATTCGGGCCGATGCGCGCCGCCCTCCTCGTCGTCCTCGCGGCCGCTCTGGTGGGCTGCGGAGGCAAGAAGTCAGACGCCGGATCGTCGGGCCTCGGGCAGCCCCAGAAGCCCGCGCTCGGCCGCACCGCCGACACCAAGCAGGCCGCCACGGACCTCGGGTTCCCGGGCTTCGCGACCAAGAACACCACGCGCGTGGGCGGTGCCGACCCGATCGCCGACGCGGCCGGCGTCGCGCAGGCCGTCTACCCCGGGCGGGCGGACGACTCGCGCCCCGGCGCGGTCACGATCGTCGACGCGGCCGACTTCCAGTCCGCCGTCAGCGCCGCCCAGCTGATGGCGGCGCCGCTGCGCTCCCCCATCCTCTACTCGCAGGACGGCAAGCTGCCGCAGGCCACGCAGGACGCGCTCGCCGCGATGCGCCCGGCCGGCGCCCAGAAGGCGGGCAAGGCGCAGGTCATCCGCGTCGGCGACAGCGCCGCCAAGCCGTCCGGCCTGCGGGCCACCGACATCGCGGGCACCAGGCCGGCGGCCGTGGCCAAGGCGATCGACCGCGTCGCCACCGCCGCGGCGGGCAAGCAGTCCCAGGCCGTGATCGTGGCCGGCAGCAGCGACCCCGCGTTCGCGATGCCCGCCGCCGGCCTGGCCGCGAAGTCCGGCGCGCCCGTGCTGTGGACGGACAAGGACACGGTTCCCAGCGACACCCGCGCTGCGATCAAGGCGCGCAAGAAGCCGCGCATCTACGTCGTCGGGCCGGCCAAGGTCGTCTCCGACAAGGCGGTCAAGGTGCTCAAGAAGCTCGGCCCGGTCGAGCGCATCAGCGGCGCCGATCCCGTCGCCAACGCGATCGCCGTGGCCCGCTACTCCGACGGGTCCTTCGGCTGGAACGTGGTCGACCCCGGCCACGGCCTCGTCTTCGCCGCCGCCGACCGGCCCGGCGAGGCCGCCGCCGCCGTCGCGCTGTCGGGGAGCGGGACCTACGGGCCGCTGCTGCTCGTCGACGACCCCGACGTCCTCCCCAAGGCCCTCCAGAACTACCTGCTCGACATCCAGCCCGGCTACGACAAGGACCCGGTCCGCGGCGTCTATAACCACGCGTGGCTGATCGGGGACGAGAAGGCGATCTCGGTCGACGTCCAGGCGCGCATCGACTCCCTGACCGAGATCCAGCCGGTCACTGGGTAGGAGGGGTGCCGCAGGCGGCCCGGCCTCAGCGGCGACGCGAAGCCCGTACATGGCCGCCGGAGGTGGGCCCCCAGGTAGTCTCCCGGCATGGCCGAAGCGGAGCAGCCCCGGCGCCAGGCGCCCGAGTTCCAGGTGTCCGTCGACGACGTCCGCCAGCTGATGGGCGCGTCCACGCCGCACTTCGCGCTGCAACTGCGCAACCGCATCGCCAAGCTCATTCGCGACCTGCCCGACGACGACCCGGCCCGCCGGCTCGGCCTGCAGGAGATCGCGCGGCTCGAGCGCCTCGGCTTCACGGGCGAGACGCGCGGCGAGTACGGCCAGGACGGCGAGGTCACCCTGCGCTCCAACAACGTCGACGCGCCGGTGCGCAAGGTCCCCGGCGCGCGGTCACCGCTCGGTGGCCACATCCAGTCGTGACGCCACCGCGGGGACGAGCGTTCCCTGCACGGCGACGCTGATCGCCACCACCACGAACACGATCCCGTAGAGGCGGCCCGCGTCCGCGACGCCGCCGAGGATCGCGAAGGCGGCGAGCAGGATGGGGACGGCCCCTTTCAGGCCGCTCCAGGCGATGAACAGCCGCTCGTTGAGGTCCAGGCGCGTGCGGGCGAGCGTGAGGACGACCGCGGCCGGGCGGGCCACCACGGCGATCACGAGTGCGAGCACGGCGCCGTCGCGCCAGGTCGTCGCGGGCAGGTCGGTGATGCCGACGGTAAGGCCGAGGGCGACGAAGACCAGCACCTCGCTCGCCCCGGCCACCGACGCGTAGGCGGTCCGCTCGGTGAGGTGCTCCTCGTCGCCGATCAGCAGTCCGGCGACGAAGACGGCGAGGAACCCGGATCCGCCGATGATCCCCGTGACGCCGTACAGGACGCCCGCCAGCAGCAGCGCCACCAGCGCGCCGGCCGGGTGCGCGGCGCGGATCAGCCGGGCGCCGGCGACCCCCAGCACCCCGCCGATCGCCATCTCCTTGGCGAACTCGGTGATCACGACGGTGAAGCTGGCGTCGGCGTGCGTGGCCAGCTCGATCATCCCCAGCATCAGGGCGATGCCGGCGGGGTCGTTGAAGCCGGCCTCGCCCTCGAGGATCGTCCCCGAGCGCCCCTTCAGCGCGCGGCCGCCGAGGACGGAGAACATGACGGCGGGATCGGTGGGCGCCAGGGCCGCGCCGAGGACGCCGGCCAGCGTCCAGCTGAAACCGAGCAGGGCGTGCGCGGCGACGGCGATCACCGCGGCGGTGACGAACGTCCCCAGGATGCCGAGGGAGAGGACGGCGCCGGCGCTGGCGCGCAGGCGCCGCCAGCCGATGTCGAGGCCGCCGTTGAAGAGGACCACGACGAGGGCGACGACGGCGATGCGCTCGACGTCGCGGATCGCGAGCGCGTCCTCGAGCTCCGGGATCAAGTCGGACACCAGCGCCGCGGCCACCAGCAGGAGCACGGGCGCGGGGACCGGGATGCGGTCGGAGAAGCGCGTGCCGATGACCGCGAGCGACAGTCCGCCGGTGACGACGAGGACGATCAGAGCGAAGTCGTGGATCTCCGTCACGTCGGCATCCAGGAGTAGCGTGACCGATCGTGCGCGCCGGCATCTTCCTCGCCTACTGGCCGTGGTTCACCTTCGAGGAGCAGGTGGCGCTGGCCGTGGCCGCCGACGAGGGCGGTCTGGACTCCGTGTGGATCGCCGAGGCGTGGGGTCAGGACGCCGTCTCCGTGTGCGGCTACCTGGCCTCCGTCACCGAGCGGGTGGCGATCGGGACGGCGCTCATGCAGATCCCGGCACGGCCGCCGGCGGCCACCGCGATGGCGGCGGCGACGATCGACGTGATGAGCGGCGGGCGCTTCCGGCTCGGGCTCGGCGTCTCCGGCCCGCAGGTGAGCGAGGGCTGGTACGGGACGCCGTTCGCGCGGCCGGTCTCGCGCACGCGCGAGTACGTGGAGATCGTCCGCAAGGCGCTGGCCGGCGACAAGCTCGTCTACGACGGCCGCGAGTACTCGCTGCCGCTGCCGGACGGCCTCGGCAAGCCGCTGCGGCTGCTGGCCAAGCCGGTCCAGGAGCGCATCCCGATCTACCTGGGCGCGATCGGCCCGAAGGCGGTCGCGCAGGTCGCCGCGATCGCCGACGGCTGGCTGCCGTTCCTGGTCGATCCCGCGGACCCCGGGCCGCTGCTGGATCCGTTCGCCGAGGGCCTGCGCGCGGCCGGGCGGGACCGCACGGAGGTCGACGTCGCCGCGGCCGTCCCGGTCGGGCTGGCCGACGACATCGCCGACGCGCGCGCCGCCGTCAAGCCGATCCTCGCCTTCTACCTGGGGGCGATGGGCGCCAAGGACAAGAACTTCTACGTCGAGCTGGCCGACCGCGCCGGCTTCGGCGACGAGGCCCGGCGCGTGCAGGAGCTGTGGCTTGGCCGCGACCAGGCCGGCGCGCTCGCCGCGGTGCCCGACGCGCTGGTCGACCGCATGGCGATCGCCACGACGCCGGCGGGCCTCGACGACCGCCTGGCCGCCTACGACGCCGCCGGGGTGGACACGCTGGTCTGCGTCCCCTGCGGCCCCGACCGCCCGCGCATCGTCTCCGTCCTGTCGGCCGCGTTCGGCCGATGAACCGGGCCGCCACGCTTCCGCCCGCGGCGAACTGCGCTCCGTCGCTTCCGCTTTCCGGAAGCGGCTCAGCGCAGTTCCGGCTGACCGGCAGTCACGGAGCGCGGTTGTGAGTCGCCGGCCGGAGGGGATCGCGGGCGTGTCGCTGGCCGGCCCGTTCCCGGCCGGCGCGTACGCCGCCGCGCTGCGCGACCGGTTGCGTGCGTTCGAGCGCGTGCAGGTCTTCGGCGAGGTGGTCGGCTTCAAGCGCGGCCGCGCCCGGGTGTACTGGGAGCTGCGCGACGGCGCCGGCGCGCTGCCCTGTTCGATGTGGGCCGACGACTGGGACGCCCTCGGCCTTCCGCCGCTGAGCGACGGCGTGCGCGTGGTGGCCGCCGGCGGCTGCGATTTCTACCCGGGCTCGCGCACCTCCTCTCCGCACTTCACTTTCAGCGTCGGCACGGTCCGCCTGGCCGGCGAGGGGGACCTGCTGGCCCAGCTCGCCGAGCTGCGCCGCCGGCTCGCCTCCGAGGGGCTCTTCGAGGCGCAGAGGCGGTTGGCGCGCCCGTCGCTGCCGCGCTGCATCGGCGTCGTCACCGGCGAGCACGGCAAGGCGCGCGACGACGTGCTCGCCGGCCTGCGCCGCCGCGGCTGGTCCGGCCGCGTCGTATGGGCGTTCGCGCCCGTGCAGGACCGCCACGCCGCCGGGGCGATCACCCGCGCGCTGCAGGACCTGGCCGCGCGCCCGGAGATCGAGACGATCGTCGTGGCCCGCGGCGGCGGCTCGCTGATGGACCTGTTCGCGTTCTGCGACGAGACGCTGTGCCGGACGGTGTCGCTGCTGCGCGTCCCGGTTATCGCGTCCGTCGGCCACCACACCGACCGCACGCTGATCGACGACGTGGCCGCCGTGTCGTGCTCGACGCCGACCCACGCCGCCGAGGCCGCCGTCCCCGTCCACTGCGCCGAGGCGCGCGAGCGCGTCCACGCGCTCGGGGCCCGGCTGGCCGCGCACGGCCAGCGCGCGGTGGCCGAGCGCTCGACGCGCCTCGCGCCCCTCGCCGGCCGCCTGCCCGCCCACGCGCGCCGGGCGGTGCTCGCGCGCGCCCGTCACCTGGCCGCCCTCTCGCGGGCGCCCGCCGCCCACGTCGAGCGCCACCGGGCGCGGCTGCACCAGCAGCTGCGTGAGATCCGCGCGTCCGCCCTGCGCGGCACGGAGCGCCGCGACCGTGACGTCCTCACCCGCGCGACCGTGCTGCGCCGCAAGGCCGATGCGGCCCAGACCGCCGCCAGCCGGGCCACCGGGCTCGAACGGCTGGCGCTGGCGCTGGCCGCCCACGACCCGGACCGCACCCTCGAGCGCGGCTACGCCTTGGTGCAGGGGCCGGACGGCGAGCCCGTCGTATCCGCCGATACGGCACGTACTCTCGATTCCATGACCCTGCGCCTCCACGACGGCACCGTGCCGGTGAGACGATGAGCATCGGGGCAACCGCGCCCTCCGACCCGTCGCCTTCGGCGACCACCAAGGACAGGCAGACCTACGAGACCGCCACGGCGCGCATCGAGGCGATCATCCGGCGGCTGGATTCCGGCGACGCCGGGCTGCGGGAGACGCTCGACCTGTGCCGGGAGGGCCGCTCGCTGGTCGAGTTCTGCGCCGCCGAGCTCGAGGCCGTCGGAGCCGGCCTGGAGGAGCTGCGCCTCGACGAGCTCGTCACGCGCCTGGAAGCGGGGCGCTGACCAGCACCTAGGCGCGCTGGAAGGAGCGGCGGTAGGCGGCCGGCGGGACGCCGACGACGTCGCGGAAGTGCCGGCGGAAGGCGGCGGGCGCGGCGAAGCCGACCTGCCGGCCGATCGCCTCGACGCCGTCGCCGGACGTCTCGAGCAGCGCGAGGCTGGCCTGCACGCGCTGCTCGAGCAGCCAGCGGGCGGGGCTCATCCCCATCGCGGCCCGGAAGCGGCGGGTGAACTGCCGCGGGGAGAGGTGGGCGCGGCGCGCGAGGTCCTCGACGGACAGCCGCTCGCCGAGGCGGCCCCGCGCCCACTCGGCGGTCGTCGCGATCGGGTCGTCCGCCGCCCGCGCCGGGACGGGCGCCTCCACGAACTGGGCCTGGTCGCCCTGCCGGTGGGCGGGGACGACCATGCGCCGGGCGACCTGGTTGGCGACGTCGGCGCCGTGGTCGCAGCGCACGAGGTGCAGGCACGCGTCGATGCCGGCCGCGGTGCCTGCCGAGGTCACGATTCCGTCGTCGTCGCGGTACAGCGCGCCGCCGTCGACCGTCACCGCCGGATAGCGGCGGGCGAGCAGGTCGGCGTAGCGCCAGTGGGTGGTCGCGGTGCGGCCGTCGAGCAGCCCGGCGGCGGCCAGCGCGAACGCCCCGGAGCAGATCGAGACCATCCGCGCGCCGCGGCCGTGCGCGCGGCGCAGGGCCCGCAGCACGGCGTCCCCCGGCTCGCCGTGGACATCGGCGACGCCCGGGACGACGACCGTGTCGGCCGCCGCCAGCGTCCGCAGCCCGTGGCGGACGACCAGGTCGAAGCCGCCCACCGCGCCCAGCCGGGCGGGCGGGCTGACATCGGCGCAGACCCGGAACTCGTACCACCACGGCACGTCGAGCTCCGGCCGGGGGAGCGCGAACACCTCGGCCGCGACGCCGAGCTCGAACGGCGCCATCCCCTCGAACGCGAGCACGGCCACGCGGTGCATGTCGCAAACGTAGCGGACGACGTCGTTTCGGACACTGGCGCCCCGACGTCGCCCAGGTCATCGTCTGGCCCATGGACGCACAGACCCACTTCGCCCACCGCCTGACCGTGGAGACCGATGTCGCCGACGTGGCCGCCGATCCCGGTGCGGTCGTCCTCCTGGACGCCCGCAGCCCCGCGAGCTACGCCGCCGGCCACGTCCCGGGCGCCATCAGCCTCCCGCACGCGAGCATCGACGCCGCGGCGGTGGCGGCGCTCCCGGACGGGCCGCTGGTCACCTACTGCTGGGGACCCGCCTGCAACGGCGCGGTCAAGGCCGGCCGCCGCCTGGCCGAGCACGGCCGCGACGCGAAGGAGATGCTCGGTGGCTTCGAGTACTGGGAGCGCGACGGGCACCCCGTCGAGCGCGGTTAGGCGTCGTCGCCCTGCTGCTGCTGCAGGAGCTTGGCGACCTCGTCGAGGCCGCGGATCTTCGGCCCGGTGAAGCCGCCGCCGAACTCGCCGCCACGGGCGCCGCCCTCCTCGCGCGCCCGGCGGCGACGCTCGTCGCGGGTGCGGTCCTCCTCGGCCTTCTGGCGCCGGCGGGCGTTGCGCGACTCGCGGTCGAGCAGGTCGCGTTTGGGCAGGATGACCTCGGCGGCCACCTCGACGTCGAGCGAGGCGATCACCTCCGCGGCCAGCGCCTGGCCGAGCGCCTCGGACACGGCGTCGTCGGAGTCGGGCTTGCGGCGGGCGCGGCGGGCGGTGTGGACGGCACGGGCCAGCGACTTGCCGGCGTACGCGGACACCGGCCGGCGGGCCCCCTTGCGGTACTCGCGGACGCCGTCGACCGTCTCCTCGCGCACGTCGTCGGGCAGGATGCGGAACAGGTCCTTGAGCGCCTCCGCGCCGACGTCCTCGCTGACCATGGCGGCGGCGGCGCGCAGCTCGGGCCAGGGCAGCGGATCGCGCGGCCGCGGCGGACGCTTGGCGCGCGGCTTGGGCGGCGGCGGGGGCGCAGGCGGCTTGATCGGCTCGAAGCCGAGGATCTTCGGGCCCGGGCCGTCGGCGACGATGCCCGGCGGCAACTGGCCCGGCTCCAGCGCTGCGGGCGTCGCTTCGACCGCCAGCGCCTCCCCGTCCGACGTCACCACGTCCGCGTCCAGCGTCTCGGGGGACGGCGACGCCCTGTCCTCCGGGAGCACCCCGTCGGGGGTCGCTTCCGAGCCCGGCGACGTTGATCCCACCTCGGCCGGTTCGGGCGAGGTTGAATCCTCCGAGGCGAGTTCGGGCGGTTCTTCCGTGGCAGTGGAGTTCGGTGGCCGGTCGTCGGTCACTGACCACAGTGTGCCAGCCCCGGGGCACCGACGCCGCGCGAGTCGTTAGAACTGAGCGGATGTTGCTGCATTTCGACGGTGACGGAGTCGTCTGCATCGGCCAGGCCGCGCACTCGTGGATCTCCGGCCAGCTCGCACGCGAGTGGGGCAACGACGCCTTCGCGCCTCCCGAACCCCTCGCCGAGCTGTGCCTGGGCGCCGAGCAGCACGACATCGGGATGGCCGACTGGGACCGGCGGCCGCAGCTCGACACCGGCACCGGCTACCCCGTCGGCTTCCTCGACCTGCACCTCACCACCCACCTCGCCCTGTGGACGGAGGCGCCGGAGAAGATCCTCTCCCAGTCTCCCTACGCGGCCATCCTCGTCTCCAAGCACGGGCACGCCCTCTTCTCCAAGCGCAGGCCGACGCCCGAGATCGAGCGCTACCTCGCCGAGCAGGAGGCGCTCCAGGACGACCTCATCGAGCGCATCGGCGCCGACCCCGACCAGACGCGAGTCAACCAGCAGCTCGTGTGGGTGCTCGACCACCTCGCCCTGGTCGGGCTGATCCCCGAATGGGCGCCGCAGGACAACCGCGTCGGCGACCACACCGTCCACGTCGACGTCGCCGGCGAGCGCCACGTGACCGTCGACCCGTGGCCGTTTCGCCGAGACGCGATCACCCTCAACTACCCGGGCCGCCGTCTGACCGAGCCCAGCGCCACCGAGCCCGAGCTGCACGCGCGCCTCGCGGCCGCGCCGTGGGTCGACGTGGATGTCACCTGGGCCCGGCCGTAGGGTTATTGACTCGCGGGTCAACGAACCATGGGGAAACCGAGTGTCTGAAAAGCTTGCCGTCGTCGGAAGTGGTGCCATCGCCAGCGGACTGGCGGCCGTCGCGGCCGTCCATCTGGAAGACGTCGTGCTCGTCGCGCGCTCCGACGACTCCGCCGAGCGCGCCCGCAAGGCGGCCACGAAGGCGATCGAGAAGGCCGAGGGGGACCCCGCCCACCTGACCGTGACCACGGACCACGAAGCCCTCCACGGCCGCAGCTACGTGGTCGAGGCGATCGTCGAGGACCTCGATCACAAGGGCGAGCTGCTCGAGCGCCTGGGCTCCGAGCTCGACCCCGACACCCTCTTCGCCAGCACGACGTCGTCGCTGTCGGTGAAGGACCTCGCCGACGCCAGCGGCCGGCCCGAGCACTTCGCCGCGCTGCACGTCTTCAACCCCGTCCCGCGCATGAAGCTCATCGAGGTCGCCTTCCCCGACGCCGCCAACGACGACCTGCGCCAGCGCACGATGGCCCTCTGCGAGGCGCTCGGCAAGACCGCCGTCGAGGTCGCCGACAAGCCCGGCTTCGTCGTCAACCGGCTGCTCTTCCCCTACCTCTTCGACGCCGTCCGCGTCATGGAGGAGCAGGGCCTCGAGCCGGAGGCCGTCGACACGTGCATGAAGCTCGGCGCCGGCCACCCGATGGGCCCGCTGGCGCTGCTGGACTTCGTCGGCCTGGACGTCTCCATCGCGATCGGCGAGCAGGTCGGCGTCGACATCCCGAAAGCGGCGCGCGACCTGCTCGACGCCGGCAAGCTCGGCCGTAAGAGCGGCGCCGGCTTCTACACGTACGAGTAGGACCAATCGCGGTGAGCTCGCTCCCCTGAGCTCACCGCGACGGTCACGTGGGACTGATCCTCCCCAGGATCTCCCTCTCCTCCGCCAACCGCCGCAGTGTGCGGAAGCTCACGGAGAACGTTGACCAAGGTAGCGCGTCGGCGGCGCTTGTGCAAATCGCTGCAATCGTTGCGATCCGCTACGACGTTCTACTCGTCGCCGCTCGCGCGCCGCTCGCGGATGCGGACGGCCTCGATGCGGTTCTCGCGGACGGACTCGACGCGGATCGAGTGGCCGTTGTGCTGGACGGTGTCGCCGCGCCGCGGGAGCCGGCCGAGCTCGCCGAAGACGAAGCCGCCGACGGAGTTGTAGGCGTCGGAGTCGACCGGCAGCTCGAGGCCGTAGTCGACCAGATCGGTGATGGCGACGTGGCCGCGCACGAACCAGTCGCCGTTGGCCAGCCGGCGGACCGCGCCGCCGAGCGGGTCCGTCTCGTCGTCGATCTCGCCGACGACCTCCTCGACGATGTCCTCGACGGTGACGATGCCGGCGGTGCGGCCGTACTCGTCGATGACGACGGCCAGCGACGCGCGCTCGCGCTGGAGGTCGGCGAGCAGGTCGTCGAGCGGTTTGGTCTCCGGCACGATCGGGGCGTCGCGGACGAGCTTCTGGATCGGTGCCTGCGCGCCCTCCGCCATCAGCACCTGCGCGAGCTGGTTGGAGTGCACCAGCCCGACGACGCGGTCCTGGTTGTTGTCCTCCGTGACGACCAGGCGCGTGTGGCCGGAGGAGACGCAGCGGCGCAGCGCGGTCTCGACGTCCTCGCTGACGTCGACCATGACCAGCGCGGGCGCCGGCGTCATCACCTGGCGCGCCTGCTGCTCGTGCAGGTGGAAGACGCCGGAGAGCATGCCCGCCTCGCCGGGGTCGAGCACGCCGCCGACGGAGGACTCGGCGATGATCCGCTTGAGCTCGTCGGGGGTCGCCTGGTCGGCGCCGATCGCCGCCATGTCGACGCCCATCAGCCGCAGGATCCCGTGGGCGGACTTCGACAGGATGTTGGTGAACGGGCCGAAGACGATGCGCGACCAGCGCAGCGGCCGCGACGCGCGCATCGCGATCGACTCCGCGTGGTCGATCGCGTAGAGCTTGGGGACGAGCTCGCCGACGACGATGTGGATCGAGGTGACGATCAGGTAGGCGACCGTCACCGCGATCACCACGGCGAGGCCGTGCGAGAGCGGTCCGCCCAGCGGGTCCTCGAGCAGATTGGCGATGGCAGGCTCGCCGATGGCGCCGATGGCGATCGAGCACAGCGTTACGCCGACCTGGCTCGTGGAGATGTAGTCGTCGATGTCCTCGAGCTGGCCGAGCACGATCACGGCCCGCTTGTCCCCCTCCTCGGCGAGCGGCTGCAGGCGACCGCGCCGTGAGCGCACGAGCGCGTACTCGGCGATCACGTAGAAGCCGTTGAGCAGGACGAGGACGAGAACCGCGGCCAGGGCCAGCGCCGTCATGAGCCTGTGGGCGCCCGGGGCGCCGCGCTACTTCGAGAGGGTTCGTCGTCGGGCATCGGGGCGACGGAGCGGACGGTAGCACCAGGATCGGCCGCGGCGGGGATAATCGGCGCATGGTCACCGGGATCGATCATGTGCAGGTCGCCGCCCCGCCCGGCGGGGAGGACGCGGCGCGGGTGTTCTACGGGACGTTCCTGGGAATGGAGGAGGTCCCCAAGCCGCCGCGGCTGGCGGTCAGCGGCGGCGTGTGGTTCGCCTGCGGCGCGCAGTCGATCCACGTCGGCATCGAGACGGGCGACTTCGTGGCGGCGCGCAAGGCCCACCCGGCGTTCCTCGTCTCCGACTTGGACGCGCTCATCGAGGGCCACGAGGTGGAGTGGGACGACCGCATCCCCGGCGTCCGCCGCTGCTACGTGTGGGACCCCTTCGGCAACCGGGTCGAGCTGATCAGCTCTCCGTAGACGGGAGGGTGTTGATCGCCGCGGCGAGCTGATGGTCGGCGTCGGTGATGCCGCCCTCGTCGTGGGTGCTCAGCGTCAGGCGCACCTTGTTCCAGCCGTGGATGAGGATGTCCGGGTGGTGGTTGGCGGACTCGGCGAGCTCCCCGACCTGGTTGACGTAGGCCAGCGCGGCTGCGAAGTCCTCGAACTCGAAGTCACGCTCGAGGGCGTCCACCTTCTGGATCCAGTGCTCGGGTGCGGTCGGCATGCGCCGTATCGTGGCATGGCGATGCGCATCGTGTCCCTCGTCCCCTCGGCGACCGAGATGCTGTTCGCGCTCGGCGCCGGCGATCAGGTGGTCGGCGTCACCCACGAGTGCGACTTCCCGATCGAGGCGCTCGACGTCGACAAGGTCACGCGCGATCGCCTGCCGCCTGGCCTCGACGCGCGCGAGATCGACGCGGCCGTCCGCTCCCACACCGAGATCGGCGAGGCGATCTACGAGCTCGACGCCGACATGCTCCGCTCGCTGCAGCCGGACCTGATCGTCACCCAGGCCCTGTGTGCGGTGTGCGCCGTCTCCGCCGAGGACGTCCGCGCCGTCGCCGAGACGATCGAGTCCGAGCCGACCGTCCTGTCGCTGGACCCGATGACCCTCGGCGAGGTACTGGGGGACATCCGCACGCTTGCGCAGGCGATCGACCGCAAGGATGCCGGCGTCGACCTCGTGCAGGACTGCGCGGCCCGCATCGACGCGGTCCGGCTGGCCGTGCGCGGTGCCGCCCCCAAGCGCGTCGCCGCCCTCGAGTGGCTCGACCCCGTCTTCTCCGCCGGTCACTGGGTCCCGCAGATGATCGAGTACGCGGGCGGCTTCGACCTGCTCGCGCTGCCCGGCGAGCGTTCCGAAGTCGTCGAGTGGGACCAGGTCCGGGCGGCGCAACCCGAGGTCGTGATCGTGATGCCCTGCGGCTACGACGCCGAGCGCGCGCAGGAGGAGGCCTACACGTACGGCGACGAGCTGGAGGAGATCGGCGCCGACCACGTCGTCGCGGTCGACGCCTCCGGCCTCTTCTCCCGGCCCAGCCACCGGCTCGTCGACGGCCTCGAGACGCTCGCGCACATCCTCCATCCCGACCGGGTGCCGGAGCCGCCGTCCGTGCCCCTGACCGTCGCGCTCTAGATCTGAGCGTCCTCTTCGTCCACTCCAGCGCCGGCCGCTACGGCGCCGACCGCCAGCTGGCACTGCTCGCGCAGCCGGGGGACACGGTGCTGCTGCCGTTCGACGGGCCGCTGGTGGAGGACCTCGCGTGCGACGTGGTGGTTGCTCCAGTGCCCGTATTGCGGCGGCAGCACATGTCACTGAAGGGGGCGGGTCGGTTGGCTCGGGAGGTGGCGGCGTTCCAGCCGTTCTTCGCGCGGCTGTTGTCGGAGCGGGAGCCGGACATCGTCCACGCCAACACGTCGGTGATCCTCGGCCTGCGCCACCACGCGCCGCGGCTGGTGACCCACGTGCGCGAGATCTACCCGCCCACGCCGGTCCTCTGGCCGCTGCACCGCCGCCAGATCCTCGCGTCCGACGCGGTCATCTGCGTTTCGCACGCAACTGCGGACCATCTGGTCGCTATAGCGACCAAATCGTCCGCAGTCGTGCACGACGGGCTGGCGTTCGACCCGGTGCCCGTCGACCGCGCGGCGGCCCGCCGCGCCCTCTCGCTCCCTCCCCACTCCTTCGTTGCCGCCGTCCTGGGCCGCATCAGCGCCTGGAAGGGCCAGGAGCTGCTCGCGAGAGCGATGCAGCACGTCGACGGCGACACCCTCATCGCCGGCGAGGCCTGGCCCGGGCAGGAGCGTCACGAGCACGCCCTCCTCCCCTACCACCGCGTGAAGAAGGTGGGCTTCGTCGACCCCAACTTGGTCTACGGCGCCGCCGACGTCATCGTGGTTCCCAGCACCGCCCCGGACCCGCTCCCGAACGCAGCGATCGAAGCCGCGGCTGCGGGGTGCTGCGTCGTGGCGGCCGATCACGGCGGCCTCCCGGAGATCATCACGGACCACAAGACGGGCCGCCTCTTCCCCCCCGGCAACCAGCGCGCCCTCACGCACATCCTCACCGAACTCCGAGACTCACCCCTTCAATGCCAGTCCCTCGGCGAGGCGGCGCAGCAAGACGTCCGCCACCGCTTCGACCGAAGCCGAATGCGCCGGCAAATAGACGCCGTCTACGCGATCGCCAGAGAGCCGGCCACCGCCGCGGCCCCCACGACCACGCAGATGACCACCGGCAGCTCCCGCCGCCGGTAGCGCATCGATTGGTCCATCAGGAACCCGCACAGCGCCCCGCCGATGAGCCCGCCGACGTGCCCGGCCACCGACACGTTCGGGATGATGAAGCCCAGCGCGAGGTTGATGGCGATGATGGGCCCGATCCCCGACTGCATCGGGTCGATCCCGCGGGCGCGCTGCATCACGAACGCCGCCCCCATCAACCCGAAGATCGCGCCGGACGCGCCGATCGTGGGCGTGTCGGGGTTGATCAGCAGCACCGCGAAGGATCCCGTCAGCAGGGCCGCCAGGTACAGGCCGGCGAAGCGGACCGGGCCGAGCGAGGGCTCGAGCAGGTTCCCCATGAACCACAGCACGTACATGTTGAAGCCGATGTGGATGATGCCCGAGTGCAGGAAGCCGCTGGTGATCAGCCGCCACGGCTCCGAACCGACCAGCGGTCCGTAGAGGGAGTAGTCGCTGAAGATGCGCCCGCCCGCGCTGCCGAGGCCCGACTGCGTGCTCATCCCGACGAAGATCAGGGCGTTGATGGCGATCAGCGCGATCGTCACCCGCGGCTGCGCGTCGTACTGCGCCCGCACGTTGCGCACCTGGGTCTTCTGCTTGGCGCACTCCGGACAGCGCATCCCGACCGGGGTCGGCGTCATGCAGTCCGGACAGATCGGACGGCCGCAGTTGGAGCACGAGACCCCCGTCTCGCGCGAGGGATGCCGGTAGCACGTCTGCATGAGCGCGCCACGCTACCGGGCGCACCTCTAGGCGGGATGAACCTCGATGACCGGCGCGGTGGTGGGGGTGGCGGACCCGCCGTCGGGCTCGTTGGTGACCAGCACCTTGTCGACGCCCTTCATGGATCCGGGGACGTCGACGGACGCCGTCCCGTCCTTGCGCGCGCCGAACAGCGCGTTGGTCGGCCGGGGCTTCCCGCTGCCGCGCTGCAGCCACACCTGATAGACGCGGCCCGGCCCGGGGGACCGCAGCCCGGTCGCGGTCAGCGTCGAGTGCCCGGTGGCCCGCTTGATCAGCTTCGCGTGACCGTGCACGGCGGCGACGACGGTGTCCTTGGCCGGTCCGCTGCCGGAGGCGACGAGCCCGCCGATCGCGGCGCCCACGGCCAGCACGACCACGGACGCGGCGACGGCGATGCCGGGCCGCAGCGACCACCAGCCCGGTCGCAGCACGGCCACGACGCGGCGGCGCGAGCGCGACGGCTCCGGCCGCTCCTCGGCCGCGCGGAACAGCGCCGCCTCGGCGTTGACGGTGGCCATGACGCGCGCCTTGAGATGCGGCGGCGGCACCCACTGCATGGGGGACGCGGGCAGCGCGTCCGCGGCCACCCGCAGGTACTCGACCTCCGCGCGCAGCGCGTCGTCGTGCTCGAGCTGGCGCGCGAACGCCGCGTACTCCGGCTCGGTGAGCGCGCCGAGCAGGTAGGCGCCGACGTCCTCGAAGTAGTCGGTCATGCCGGCTGCATCCCCTCGCCCGCGAGGGCGTGGCGCAGCTTGGAAAGCCCGAGCCGCATGCGGCCCTTGATCGTGCCGATGGGCGTGCCCAGCATCTCGGAGATCTCCGAGTGGGTGAAGCCGCCGAAGTAGGCGAGCTCGATGACCTGGCACTGGTCGGTCGGCAGCGTGTCCATCGCCTCGCGCACCGTGCGCGCCTCGTCGCGCCGGGCGGCTTCGACGTCGGTGCGCTCCTTGGCCTCCAGGCGCTCGGCGATGTCCTCGTCGCCGGTGCGGCGCTTCTCGTGCACCGTGGCGCGCCGCAGCGCGTCGATGGCCCGGTGGTGGACGATGCCCAGGGTCCACGTGCGCACCGATCCGCGGGTGCGCTCGTAGCGCTCGCCGGACCGCCACAGGTTCAGGAAGGCCTCCTGGACGACGTCCTCGGCGACGCTGCGTTTGCCCACCATCCGGTAGGCGAGGGAGAACGCCGCCCCCGAGTGCCGCTCGTAGATGACCTCGAAGGCTCGCGGGTTGTTGCGCGCGACCAGGTGCATCAGGTCTTCGTCGGCGAGGTCGCGTATGTCAGCCATCCAACCTTCCTAACGCGCGAGCCGCGGCGTTGGATCACAACCTGCGACGTCCTTCGTCAATGATCTTGCCGGCTTCCTTGGCAAGGTCGCGCACCGTGTTCTCGGCGAGCTCGAGCACGTTGTCCGATGCGGCCCGCCGGCCGTGGCGCTTGCGCTGCGTGCGGACCAGGACCAGCCCGACCGCCGCGGCGCTCCCGACCCCGGCGGCGGCGACCGTCGGGATCCAGTTGCGCGGGTCCTTCATGACGGCCAGCTCCCAGCCCTCGAGCTCGCCCGCGGCGGCCTCGACGAGCGTCGTCAGCCGCGCCTCCAAGCGCGCCTCGAGCTCCTCGGGCGGGTCGATGGGGGCGAACGCCTCGCGCAGCAGGAGCTCGAAGTCAGTCACCGGGGACGGTCACCGGCCCTTCCGCCTTCTTGACCAGGCCCTCGAGCTGGCGGATGGCCCGGTGCAGCAGGACCTTGGTCGCGCCGTCCGTGCGGCCGAGCGCCCGCGCGATCTCGCGGTTGTCCATGCCCAGGGCGAAACGCATGATGAGCGCCTCCCGCCGGTCATCGGGCAGGTCCTCGACGCAGTCCAGGATCCGGGCCAGGTCGTCGCGATGCTCGACCAAGGTCTCCGTCGTGTGCGCGGCCGCGATCGGCCCCGCGTCGTCCAGCGCCGTCTGCGGCTTGCGCGAGCGGTCGCGGTAGTAGTTGGCGGCCAGGTTGTGGGCGATGCGGATCAGCCACGGCCGCAGCGGCCGGCCGTTGGACTCCCGCTGCGCGCGCTCGAAGTGCCGGTAGGCCTGCAGGAAGGTCTGCTCGGTCAGGTCCTCGGCGTCGTGGTGGTTGCCCACCCGGTAGTACGAGTAGGAGTAGACGTCCTTGAGGTGCGCGCGGTAGAGGTCCGAGAAGTCCGCGTCCAGCTTGGCCTTGAGGGCGCCGTCCATGCATGACGCAGGCTACGCCGCGATGCGCTCGACCGTCGCCTCGCGGCCGGCGGCGGCGAGCGCGTCGCGCAACTGGCGGCCGAGGCCCCGGTCGGCGGCGCTGATGACGAACGGGGCGAGTGGGGATGGGTTCGTGACGTGGGCGATCCGGTCGGTGCCGAGTTGCTCCAGTTCGTCGGCGGACGGCAGCGCGCCGGCGAACACGACCGCGTGGTCCGCGGCCGCCACGACCGGTCCGACCTTGATCCCTGCGCTGACGAGCGCGGCGGTGACTGGGTGGGTGGTTGCGATTCCGTCGCCGAGGACGGTGGCACGGCGCAGCGGCGGAAGCCCGCCCAGCCACTCCCACTGCAACATCACGCACGGCCAGATGCGGTCGGTGACGGCGGCCGCGAGCTCACGCGAGGGCTCGTTCACGTGCGGGAAGGTGAGCGGCCGGCCGACGCGCACGCGCACCTTGTGCGGGCGGATGCGCCAGCCGCGGCGGATCGCCTCCGTGCCGATGATCGCGACGGGGACGACGGGCACGCCGGTCTCCAGCGCCAGGCGGCCGACGCCGCGGCGCGGGCGGCCGAGCGCGCCCGGGCGGATGCGCGTGCCCTCCGGGAAGATGAGGACGCTGTCGCCGCGCTCGAGGATCGCCCGCGCGGTGGTGAGCATCTCCGTGTCCGAGTGGCCGCGGTCGACCGGGAACGCGCCCAGCGCGTTGAGCAGCCAGCCCTGCCAGCGCTTCTCGAACAGCTCGCGCTTGGCCACGTAGTAGAGGGGGCGCCGCGCGATCACGGCGATCACGAAGGGGTCCAGGAAGGACCGGTGGTTGGCCGCGACGATGTACGGGCCGTCGTCGGGCACGTGCTCGAGGCCGATCCGGGAGAGCCGGAAGTACAGGTGGAAGAACGGCTGCAGGACGGCCCGGACGATCCAGTAGACGATCGGCTGGACACCCTTGCTGCGAGCGCGTTCGTGAAGTGCGGCGTGGTCCATTCTCCTCTCTACGAGTTACCGCGCGGGCGCCGCCTCGTTACAGTCCCGACGAGCTATGCCACTCGACACGACACGAGTCCTGCGCGGCGCGCTCGCCGGAGCCGTCGCCGCCGGCGTCTGGAGCGCCCAGCAGCCGCTCGACAAGCGCGTGTTCGGCGTCGACTACGACGACGCGGAGCTGCTCGGCTCCGCCCTCACCCGCACCCGCGGGACCGCCGCCACGCTGGTCATCGGCCACACCCTGCACGTCGCCAACGGTGCCGTCTTCGGCGCCCTCTACGCGGCCGCCTCGCCACGCGTCGGCGGGCCCGGCGTGGCCCGCGGGGCGCTGGCCGGCCTCACCGAGCACGCCGCCACCTGGCCGCTGACCCGCTTCATCGGCGCCGTCCACCCCGTCGGCGGGTCCTTCCCCACCCTGTGGGGCGATCGCAACGCGCTCGCCCAGGCGACGTGGCGCCACGTGCTCTTCGGCACCGTGCTCGGGGCCGTCGAGGAACGGCTGAACCCACCGGTTCGCGAGGCCGCGCCGGCCGAGGAGGACCACACCTCCAACGGGCACGGCAACGTCGAGCATCTCGTCGTCACGCGCGCGTAGACGACGTTGCGCGCGCTGATCACGGGCGGGACGGGGTTCGCCGGCCGCCACCTCGCCGCGCACTGCGCGGCGCAGGGTGACGAGGTCGTGGCGCTGGGCAGCGCGGACGCCGACCTGCTCGACCCCGCCGCGGCGCGCCGCGCGGTGGCCGGCGCCGCGCCGGACGTCGTCTACCACCTGGCGGCGCAGGCCCACGTGGGCCGCTCGTGGGACGACCCGGCCGGGACGCTGCGCGACAACCTGAGCCTCGCCATCCACGTCTTCGAGGCCGTCCGCGCCGAGGCCGCCGGCGCCACCGTCGTCGCTGTCTCGAGCGGCGAGGTCTACGGCCCGCCCGAGTCGCTGCCCGTCACGGAGTCCGCGCCGCTGCACCCGCAGAACCCCTACGCCGTCTCCAAGGCGGCGACCGACCTGCTCGCGCGCTTCTACGCCGACGCGCACGGCCTGCGCGTCGTCGTCGCGCGCGCGTTCAACCACGCCGGGCCCGGGCAGGAGCCGATCTACGCGATCGCCTCTTTCGCCAAGCAGGCCGCCGCGGGCGACGTGGTGGTGACCGGCAACCCCGACACCCGGCGCGACTACACCGACGTGCGCGACGTCGTCCGCGCCTACCGCCTGCTGGCCGCGTCGGGCACCCCCGGCGAGGCCTACAACGTCTGCTCGGGACGGACCGCATCGGCCGCCGAGCTGGTCGCGCTGCTGGGCGTCCGCGAGCACCGGATCAACCCCGACCTCGTGCGCGCGCACGAGGTGATGGAGGTGCGCGGCAGCGCGGACAAGCTGCACGCGGCGACGGGCTGGGCGCCCGCGATCGGGCTCGACGCAACGCTGCGGGACACCGTCGCCTGGTGGCGCGAGCGCGCGTAGACGGACCGCGATACCCGAATTCCTACAGACCCAATCGGGAATGAGGTATTCTCCGCCGCGGCCGGGGTGAGCTCCGGTCCGCCTGCACCCCAGCACGGAACAAAGGACTCCCAATGTCAAGCCGCCTTCACCGGCGCGCGACCACCACGGCTGCTGCCGTGACCCTGGTCGCGGCCGGCATCGTCGCGCCCGCGCACGCCGCGAACCCGACCGTCACCACGTCCCCGCCGGACACGTCACTGATCACCGACACCTACGCGCTGCTGAGCGGCGTCATCAACCCGAACGGCATCCCGTCGGCCTACCACTTCGAGTACGGGCCGACCACCACCTACGGGACCAACAGCCCGGACACCTCGGCCGGCAACGGCAAGGCCGAGGTTCCCGTCGACTACTCCGTGGACGACCTGACGCCCGGGACGACCTACCACTACCGCCTCGTCGGCTTCCCCGACGCCTCCACCGGCAGCGCCTACGCGGCCATCGGCCAGATCCCGGGTGCCGATCAGTCGTTCACGACGTCGAAGGCGCTCGCGGTCAGCTTCGCCAAGAAGACCGTGAAGGTCAGCGGCAAGGGCAAGGTCAAGATCCCGCTGGCGGCCGTCGGCCCGACCGACGAGGTCACGAAGGGCAAGCTCAAGCTGACCGCCAAGATCAAGACGGGCAAGAAGAAGGCCAAGACCCGGACCATCGCCAGCAAGGCGTTCTCGGTCAAGGCCGGCGCCAGCAAGACGATCACGGTCACGCTCTCCCGCGCCGCGCGCAAGGTGATCGCCGAGAAGGGCAAGTTGAAGGCGACCGCCACCGCGGGCAAGGTCACCACCAAGCTCACCCTCAAGGGCTGAAAGGAGCCCCTGACATGACTCCCATCCGCAAGCTCGGCGTCGCCCTCGGCGCCACCGCTCTGCTCGCCGTCCCATCGGCGGCGCAGGCGAAGACCACCCTGATCGGGACGGGCTCGAGCGTCGCTGAGCCCTACCTGCAGAAGCTGTTCGCCGGCTATCACAAGGTCAAGCCGTCGGTGAAGTTCATCTACACCGCCGACGGCGGCAACGCCGGCGTCAAGGACGTCCAGCAGGGCAAGGCCTCGTTCGCCGTCAACACCCGGCAGCCGCTGCCCAGCGACTCCGGCACCACCTACCGCCAGCTGTTCCTGGACGGTCTGTGCATCGACGTCAACACGGCCAACAGCCTCAGCAACCTGACGATCGGCTCGCTGGCCGACATCTTCCTCGGCAACGTGACCAACTGGAGCAAGGTCTCCGGGTCCAACCTGACCACGACCATCGACCCGATCGGGCGCGACTCGACGGCCGGTACGTACACGTTCTTCCAGAGCGCGGTGCTCAACGGCAAGTCGCAGGGCACCAACGTCAACCCGGTCACGTCCGACGGCCTCGTCGCCAACGCGGTCGCCAAAGACGCCAACGCGATCGGCTACGTCGGCTTCGCGCACTCCAAGGGCGCGAACCTGAAGAGCCTGAGCCTCAACGGCGTCAGCTGCGAGCCGGCGAACGTGAAGTCGTTCAAGTACCCGCTGTCGCGCTACATCTGGTTCGTCGCGCCGAGCGACAACCCGAACCCGGCGGCCATCAAGTTCGCCACCTGGGTCCGCACGTCCAAGAAGGCGGGCAAGATCCTCAAGAAGGCCGGTGCGGTGCCGGCGTTCAACAAGAAGTAGGGCAGTGATCGAGGACACCAGCGTCTGGGCCTCGCGAGGGGCCAACGCCGACCAGCGCGCCGAGCGGACGCTCGGCGCGGTGGTGTGCCTCGTCGTCGCCCTCGTGCTGGCGATGCTGGTCTTCGTGACCAAGGAGGCATGGCCGTCCTTCAGCCACAACGGATTGCACTGGTTCGGCGGCGGCGGCGACGTCGACCGCCAGATCCAGGCGATCTTCTCCTCGGGCGACCTCAAGCAGACGCCCGTCTACGAGTTCCACGCCTGGCCGCTGCTGTGGAGCACGATCCTGATCACGGGCGGCGCCGTCGCGATCGCGTTCGTCTCCTCGTTGTTCGTGGCCGTGTTCATGGTCGAGTTCGCGCCGCCGTGGATGCAGGCGACGCTGCAGCCGGTCATCCGCCTGCTGGCCAGCGTCCCGTCCGTCGTCTACGGGCTGCTCGGGGTGCTCGTGGTCGTGCCGTTCATCAACAACCACCTGATCTCCGAGTCCAGCAAGGCGTCCGTCGCCCACGTCATCTCGCTGAGCGGATACAGCCTGCTCGCCGCCGTCCTCATCCTCACGGTGATGATCGCGCCGATCATGGTGGCCGTCTTCTCCGACGGCCTGCGCGCCGTGCCGCGCGGCTGGCTGGAGGGCTCGCTCGCTCTCGGCATCAACGAGTGGCGGACGTTCTGGAAGATCGGCGTGCGCACCGCGCGGCCGGTGCTGGTGGCCGGCACGGTGCTCGCCGTCGCCCGCGCGCTGGGCGAGGCGATCATGCTCGCCATGGTCTCCGGCGCGGTCGGCTTCGCGCCGAACCCGGCCGACGGGCCCATCTTCTTCGTCGAGCCCTCGCGCCCGCTGGCGGCCACCATCTTCACGAACACGGAGGAGCTGACGTCGCCGCCGATGCGCCACACGCTCTTCGCGATCGCGACCGTGCTGCTGTTCAGCGCCGCGACGCTCTCCTTCATCGGCTGGGCGGTCAAGCAGCCGATCAAGCGCTACGGGATCCGCGCGTGAGCGTCGCCACCGCACCCCCGCCCGTTCCCGTCACCCCGCCGGCCGCGGCCGACCTCAGCGCGCCGTGGCGCCTGCGCGACCGCATCGGCCTCGCCTTCGCGTGGGGCCTCGGGCTGCTGTTCTGCGCGATCACCGCCGCGATCGTCATCTTCCTGTTCGTCCAGGGCATCAAGTACGTGCAGCCGAAGCTGTTCGTCACCCACCCCGCCCCGTCGTTCACGGAGGCCGACAGCGGCGGCTTCCTCGATCCGCTGCTGGGCACCGCCATCGTCAGCCTGATGGGGATGGCGATCGCGCTCCCGCTCGGCCTGGCCATCGGCGTCTGGCTGAGCGAGTTCGGCCGTCCCTTCGCGCTCGCGCGCGTCGCCGAGTCGACCGTCGAGATGATCGCCGGCACGCCGTCCATCGTGCTCGCGCTGTTCGGGACGCTGATGTTCCAGAGCGGAGCGCTCGGCTTCCTGAGCCGGTCCAGCAACGGCATCGTCTTCGGCCGCTCGTTCTTCGCCGCCGCCACGATGCTCTCCCTGGTGGCGCTGCCGCTGATCGTGGCCAGCGTCCGCGAGGGATTGCAGGCGATCCCGGGCCACGTGCGCGAGGCCTCCTACGCCGTCGGCAAGACCAAGGCGACCACCACCCGGCGCATCCTGCTGCCGGCCGCGCGCCCGTCGGTGATCACCGGGACGATGCTCGGCCTCGGGCGCATGATCGGGGACACGGCGATCGTGGTGGTCCTGCTCGGCGCCACCCTGCGGATGAACGGCGCCAACCACGTGCCGATCCTCGGCGCGCTGCGCGGGACCGGCAGCACCCTGACCACCTACGTGTTGCAGAACGCGCCAACTGGCGAGGGCAACCAGCCCACCAAGGCCTACGCTGCCGCCTTCGTCCTGCTGATCGTCGTCCTGCTCCTCAATGTCGGTGCCACGTTGGCCGGGCGCCGCGGAAAGGCAATGCGATGGAGCTGAGCACCGTGGAGCTTCCCCCTCCCCCCACCTCACCGCCGGCGACCAGCCTCGTCAGCGGGTCGCGGCGCGCCCAGCGCACCCCCACGTTCGTCACCGACCGGATGGCGGTCGACGACGTCTCCATCGCCTACGGCTCGCGCTTCGCGGTCAAGGAGGTCTCCCTCCCCATCCGCGAGGGCGAGGTCCTGGCGCTGATCGGCCCGTCCGGCTGCGGCAAGACGACGCTGCTGCGCTCGCTGAACCGGCTCACGGAGCTGACCCGCACGGCGTCCATGAAGGGGACGATCTCCCTCGACGGCACGGACATCATGCGCTACGAGCCGACCGCGCTGCGGCGGCGGGTGACGATGGTCTTCCAGCAGCCCAACCCGTTCCCGATGAGCGTGTTCGACAACGTCGCCTACGTGATCCGCGAGCAGGCGGCGCGGCGGCCGCGCAAGGCGGCGCTGGAGGACCGCGTGCGCGACGCGCTGGACCGCGCCGGGCTCCTGCGCGAGGTCGAGCACGACCTCGGCCACCCCGCCCTGCGCCTGTCGGGCGGCCAGCAGCAGCGGCTCTGCATCGCGCGCGCCCTGGCCGCCAACCCCGAGGTGCTGCTGCTCGACGAGCCGTGCTCGGCGCTGGACCCGCAGTCGACGCAGGTCATCGAGGACCTGATCACGCGCCTGCGCGAGGAGCTCGCCGTCGTCATCGTCACCCACAACCTGCAGCAAGCCGCCCGCATCGCGGACCGGGTGGCGTTCATGTACCTCGGCGAGCTCGTCGAGATCGGCCCCGCCAGCCAGGTGTTCGGCGCTCCCAAGGAGCAGCGGACCCGGGACTACGTGAGCGGTGCGTTCGGTTAGCGTTTTGATCCTGGCGGTCCTGTTGACCGGCTGCACCACGACCCAGGACCGCAGCGCGCGGCTCGACCTGCGGGCGCGGCGGACGATCGCGGGGCGCGAGCCCGTGCACGTCGTGCGCGAGAACCCGGACGTGCGGGTCGGCCGCGTCGCGCTCGTGCGCGGGCGCCGCACGGCGGTGGTCGTCGAGCTCACCAACACCGCGAAGACGCCGGTCACCGACGTCCCCATCTCCGTGGGGGTCGGGCGCACGCCGCTCAACCGCCGTCACGGGCTCGAGTACTTCGAGACCCACGTCGCCTCCATCGCGCCGGGGGCGACGGTGCGCTGGGTGTTCGTGACCAAGCGCACGGTGCCGAAGGGACAGCCGTTCGCGCGCGCCGGGGTCCCGTCCGGGGACACGAAGAGCTCCGCGAGCTCGCTGCCGAAGGTCGACGTCACCGTCGCCGGCGCCCGCGCCGCCCGCGTGCGCAACGACACCGACATCCCCCAGTACGAACTGCCCGTCTACGCGCTCGCCGAGCGCGACGGCCGCGACGTCGCCGCCGGCCGCGCGTCCGTCGAGGAGCTCGCCGGCGGCAGCAGCCGGACTGTTCCACTCACGCTCGCCGGCCGCCCCGGCGCCGCCCCCCTCCGCCTCGAAACCCTCCCCACCATCTTCCGATGAGCGCCTTCGAGCCCTGCCACGAGTGCGGCGCCGCCATGGACGCCCGCCAGCGCTACTGCATCAGCTGCGGCGCCAACCGGCGGCATCCCGACGACCCGGTCGCGCGCTACCTGTCCGCGTCCCCGCGCCGGGCGCGCACCGCCCCGGCGGCGCCCGTGGTCGTCGCCGGATCGGGCGGCCGCTACGACGGCAGGCTGGTGGCGGTCGCCATCGCCCTGCTGCCCGTCGCCGCCGCCGCCGGCGTGCTGGTGGGACGCAACGGCGCCGACCCCGACCGCACGCTGATCGCCGCGCTCAAGGAGCAGCGGGCCGCGCTGGCCGCCTCCGCGCCCGCCACCACGACCACCACCACCGCCGCGACGACCGCGATCGCCAGTGACTTCCCGCTCGCCAAGGGCTTCACGATCGAGCTGCAGGAGCTGCCGGCCGACTCCAACCAGGCCGCCGTGGACAAGGCGACGGCGGCCGCCCGCGACAAGGGCGCCAAGAAGGTCGGCGTCATCAACCCGGCCGACTTCACCCTCAAGCCCGCCTCGGGCGGCGGGCTCGTCGTCTACGCGGGCGCGTACAAGAAGAAGGCCGAGGCCGCGAAGGCGCTCGGCAAGCTGCGCAAGGACTTCAAGGGCGCGAAGGTCGTCGCCGTCGGCCCGAGCGCCGCCACCAAGGCGGCGTCGGGCGGGAGCAAGGCGGACAAGATCGCGGCCGAGGACGCCGTCGTCGCCAAGCACCCGACCCAGAAGCAGAAGCAGGACGGCGCCAAGATCGTCCAGCAGATCCAGGCCAAGAAGGGCAAGAGCTACGTCGAGCAGCAGCAGAAGCTGCCGGACACGATCGTGATCCCGTGAGGTCCTTCCGCCGCCGCAACCCGGACGCCGCGCCCGAGGGCCTGATCCCGGCCGAGAAGTTGGCCGAGGCCGCCCGGCGCACGCCCCCGCCGCCGCCCGCCGCGGTCGCCGACGCCGACCTCGTCTCGCGCCGCGACCGGCTCGTCGAGCGCTTCGCGCTGATGCAGGCCGAGCTGGGCGGCGTCTACTACGAGATGGCCATCCGCGGCAGCGTCAACGACGACGTGCTGCTGCGCCGCGCCGTCGAGCTGCAGCAGGTCGACCTCGAGCTCGCGCAGGTCGAGCGCCTGCTCTCCGGCCATGATCCCGTCGCCGGCGAGCCGTGCCCGGCCTGCGGGGCGCTCACGGGTCGCGCCGACGCCTTCTGCTCGCAGTGCGCCACGCCCCTGCACCCCGCGCCGGCCACGAACGGGACGCCGGCGTGAGCCGCGGCCGGCTGGTCGCCCTGCTGGCGGTGTCCGTCTTCGCGACGGCGGCGGTCCTCGCGCAGGCCGGCGGCTCCAAGACGTCGCACGCGACCATCGAGGCGGCGCTGAAGACCGTCACCGCCGTGCGCACCGCCGCCCCCGTGGCCGCCGCCACGCCCACGCCGACCACCGTCCCGGCGGCCGCCGTCTCCGGGACGGGAGGCGGCGGCTCGGTCAGCCCCGTGGCCTCCGGAGACGACAGCGTGTCCGACAGCGGGTCCTCCGCCCCCGCGACCGCCGCTGAGGCGACGCCGACCCCCACTCCCAAGCCGACGGCCACCCCGGCACCGCCCAAGCCGTCCAAGATCGGTCACGTCTTCGTCATCGCCCTCGCGGGCACCGGCTACCAGGCCACCTTCGGCGCGGACTCGGCGATGCCCTACCTGGCCAAGGAACTGCGGCCGGACGGCGCCATCCTCTCCGGCTTCGCCCCGCTCGACGCGGCCGACCTGCCCAACTACATCGCCTTCGCCGGCGGCCAGCCGCCCAACGCCGACACCCGCGCCGGCTGCACGACGTTCAGCGACTTCCCGGACTCGGCCGTGCCCGACAAGAAGGGCGTCGTCCCCGGCGCCGGCTGCAACTACCCCAACAGCGTGATCAGCCTCGGCGACCAGGTCTCGGCCACCGGGGACACCTGGCGCGCGTACTCCGAGAGCCAGGGGGACCGCGCCTGCCGCGTCCCGACCACCCCCGACAGCGACGAGTTCGCCGCCCGCCACGACCCGTTCGTGTTCTTCCGCTCCGTGGTGGACCTCGGCGACTGCCCGACCGCCGCGGTCGACCTGCGCACGATGGAGGCGGATCTGAAGGCGGCCAAGACGTCCCCCAACCTCGCGTTCATCGCCCCCAACCTGTGCCACGACGGCACGGAGGCGACCTGCGCGGACGGCACCCCCGGCGGCCCCGCGGCCACGGACGCCTTCCTGCACGAGTGGGTCCCGAAGATCACCGGTTCGGCCGCCTACCGCAAGGACGGCGCCCTGTTCATCACCTTCCTGTCGGGCCCCTCCACCGACGCGACGGGCGCGCTCGTCCTCTCCCCCTTCGCCAAGCGGGGCAGCCTGTACGCCAAGCCCTACGGCCCCTACTCGCTGCTGCGCTCCGTCGAGGACCTGCTCGGGCTCAAGCCGCTGGCCAAGGCCACCTCCGCCCCCTCCTTCGCCAAGCTGCTGTTCCCCCACGCCTTCTGAAACCACCTGGGGGCCCGCCTCCGGCACCCCTACGCCCGCTGAGGGACTCGAACCCCCAACCCCTTGATTACAAATCAAGTGCTCTACCAGTTGAGCCAAGCGGGCACGGTTGGCTGGCTAGCCTACCTGCGCCTATGACCCGTTCGCTGCCCGTCCTGCTCGCCGCCGTGCTGTTCGTCGCCGGCTGCGGCTCGGACAAGGACAAGGAGAAGCCCGCTTCGAAGACGTCGCAGGCGACGGCCGCGCCCGCGGCGACGTTCGCGCCGGGCGGGATCTCGACGAACACCAAGAAGGAGCCGCAGATCCCGAAGCCGGCGGGCACCCCGCCGACCTCGCTGGTGACGAAGGACATCGTCGTGGGCAAGGGGCCCAAGGCGAAGGCGGGGGACACGCTCTCCGTCCAGTACACGGGCGTGTCGTTCTCGACCGGCGCCGTCTTCGACTCCTCGTGGAGCCGCGGCGCGCAGCCGTTCCAGTTCCCGGTCGGCGGCGGCCAGGTCATCCCCGGCTGGGACCAGGGCATCCCCGGCATGCGGGTCGGAGGCCGCCGCGAGCTGGTCATCCCGCCCGACCTCGCCTACGGGTCGGCGGGCCAGGGCAGCATCGCTCCGAACGAGACGCTGATCTTCGTGGTCGATCTCGTGAAGATCGGCTGACGGCGCGTCAATAAGCCGCGGTAGGGTTTCCGCATGGCGGGAGGCCTATCGCTGACTTCGCGGCTGCGGGCGGCGCTCGACGAGATCCCCGCCTTCGTCTGCGTCCTCAGCGGGCCAGACCTGCGGGTCGCCCTCGCCAGCCCCCGTCCGGGCAGCCCGGTGGACGCCGCCAGCGTCGAGGGCTGGCCGGCCGAGCGCCTGCTCGAGCGGGCGCTGTCGGACCCCGGGGAGCGCCAGCGCTACCTGGACGCGCTGCGTCGCGTCTACGAGACGGGCGAGACGCTCGAGCGGCTCGAGACGCAGGTCAGCTTCGCCGGACGTGACACCGTGACCTGGTGGGACCTCGTCGTGGTCCCGTTGCGCGAGGAGCCGGGCGCGCCGCCGGACGGGGTCTGCATGCACGCGGTCGACGTCACCCGGCTGGTGACGGCCCGCCGCCGCGCAGAGGCGGCCGAGCACCGCTTCACGACCCTCACCGAGGCCAACGTCATCGGCGTGTGCGTGGCCGACGGGGAGACCTGGCTCGAGGTCAACGATGCCTGGCTGGCCATCATCGGGCGCACGCACGAGGAGGTTGCCGCCGGGCTGAGCTGGACGGACGTGACCGCCCCCGAGTCCGCCGCGGCCGACCTCGCCGCGCTGGCCAGCCTCGACGCCACCGGCGTCGCGCCGCCCTACGAGAAGATCTTCGTGCGCCCCGACGGCACCCGCGTGCCCGCGCTGCTGAGCGCCTCCGTGCTGAGCCGCGAGCCGCTGCGCATCCTGGGCACGTGCTTCGAGCTGACCGAGCGCAAGTCGGCCGAGGCGGAGATCGCCGGCCTGCTCGCCCGCACGCGCCGGCTGCAGGAGATCACGGCGACGGTGTCGGCGGCGGCCACGATCGGGGAGATCGCTCGCGCCGTCGTCCACAACGGGTTGGAGGAGCTGTCGGCGTCGGCGGCCGTGCTCGTGCGGGACACCGCCGTGGAGTACGCGGTCGGCTTCGAGCGCGAGCGCGTCGAGCAGTGGCGCGACTTCCCCGCCACCCTCCCCGGCGAGCTGATCGGCGGGGCGGGCGTCCCGCTCGACGCCGGCGACCTGCTGGAGGGCGGGACGATCGTGTCCGTCGCGCTGGAGGGGCGTGGGGGCGAGCCGCTGGGGTCCGTCGCCCTGGTCTTCCGCGGCACGGGCGAGCTGGACGCGGGGGAGCACGACTTCCTGATGGCGCTCGTCCGCCAGGCCGGGCTGGCGATCGACCGCATCCGGCTCTACGACGATCGCGCGTACGTGGCCGGCAAGCTCCAGGAGGGGCTGCTCCCGGAGCGGCTCGCCGAGGCGCCGGGCGTCGAGGCGGCGGTCGTGTACGAGTCGATCGCCGGCGGCGGCGAGGTCGGCGGCGACTTCTACGACTTCTTCGCGGCCGCCGACGGCCGCTGGACCGTGGTGGTCGGCGACGTCTGCGGCAAGGGGACGGAGGCGGCCGTCATCACGGGGCTCGCCCGGCACACGCTGCGCGCGATCGCCCGCATCACCAACAGCCCCGCCGCGCTGCTGGCCTTCCTCAACGCGGCGCTGCGCAGCCACAGCGAGGTGCCGTCCTTCTGCACCGTCGCCTGCGCGACGATCGTCCCGCGCCCCGAGGGCGGCTTCACCGCGACCGTGTCGTCGGGCGGCCACCCGTTCCCACTCGTGCTGCGCGCCGACGGCACGTTGGAGCAGGTCGAGATCATCGGCACCATGCTGGGGGTCACCGAGACGCCCGAGCTGATCGAGGTGACCGTGTCGCTCGCGCCCGGCGACGCCCTGGTCCTCTACACGGACGGCGTGACGGACGCCCGCGCCGGCGGCGGGGTCCGCTTCGGGGAGGAGCGGCTGCTGGCCACGGTGCGCGCGGCGGCCGGCGCGGACGCCGAGGGCGTCGCCGCGACGGTCGAGGACGCCGTTCGCGCGCACATCGGCCCAGCCACCCCGTCCGCGGACGACCGCGCCATCCTCGTCCTGCGCGCCTAGGCGCTGATCAGCTCGGCGAGGTGCGGCCGGCCGGCGGCGATGAGCGCGCAGGGGAGCGCGTCGAGCAGCACGTTGCGGACGTGGGTGCGGCCGAGGTCGCGGTGGGTGACCCAGTCCAGGCACACCCCGTCGATGAACCACAGCCAGCCGTTGGCGGCGTTGCGGACGGGAGGATCGGAGGCGGCGCCGGCGTCGAGCCGGTCGGCGATCAGGGCCGCGGTGGCGTCGCGCACGCCGTCGACGAGCTCGCGCACCTCCGCAACCGAGGTGGCGGCGCGCATCAGCTTCGCGTACGGCTCGCCGTTCTCGTCGACCCACGACAGCCAGGCGTCGAGCGCGCTCTCCAGCTGCGCGCGCGGCGGGGCGGTGTCGTCGGGCCGGACCCGGTCCGCGAGCCGGGTGGCCGCGTCCTGCAGGGTGGCCACGAAGTACGCCTGCTTGGACGGGAAATAGTGGTAGAGCAGGGCTTTCGAGATCCCCGCCTCACGCGCGATCGCCGCCATCGAGAGCTCGTCGTACGGGTGGGCGGTGAACATCCGGCGCCCCTGCTCGAGCAGGCGGGCACGCCGTTCGTCCACGGACAGGCGCTGGAAGCCGCGGGCCGAAGTGGTCATTGCCATGACAACCCTGCCGTATGGTGCCCCCCGTGGTCAAGCCTGTTCGCCCCGGCTCGCCCGACGAGGAGATCCTGGCGGCGGAGGAGTCCGCGGTTCTCTCGCTGCTCGACGACGAGGGCCGCATCGACGCGATCACCCGCGAGCTGCGCACGGGCTTCTCGACGCTGTCCGGGCTCGGCCCGGCCGTGACCATCTTCGGGTCGGCCAGGACGCCGCCCGACGCGCCCGACTACGCGACGGCGCGAACGCTGGCCCGGCGCCTCGGCGAGGCGGGCTTCCCGATCATCACCGGCGGCGGGCCGGGGGCGATGGAGGCGGCCAACCGCGGCGCGCGCGACGCGGGCGTGACCTCGGTGGGACTGGACATCGAGCTTCCGCGCGAACAGCACATCAACGCCTACGTGGACCTCCCGCTGACGTTCCACTACTTCTTCACGCGCAAAGTGATGTTCGTCCGCTACGCGTGCGCCTTCGTCTGCCTTCCCGGCGGCTTCGGCACCTTCGACGAGCTCTTCGAGGTCCTGACCTTGCGCCAGACGGGCAAGATCCGCGCGCGGCCGGTGCTCCTGGTCGGGACGGACTACTGGCGCGGCCTGGTCGACTGGCTGCGCGACCCGGTCTTCGCCGACGGGAAGATCGCCGCCGTCGACGTCGATCAGATCACCCTCACCGACGACCTCGAGCAGGTCGTGGACGTGATCAGTCGAGCGTCTCCAGGAACCAGCTCTCGCCCGCCCGCCCCAGCGTGAGGCGGTGCTCGCCGGCGCCGGTGTGGACGACGTAGACCGCCTTGTCCTCGTCGGTGCCGGGCGGGTCGATGACCTGGACGAGCTCGAGCGTCTGGATCGTGGTGCCCGGGTTCTGCGTCTCGAAGGCGCGGCGAGCCGACTCCGCGACGCGGGACGGCTCCCATCCGTTGTCGGCGGCGTGCGCGGCGGCGAGGTCGCGGTTGGCCCGGTCGATCTCGGTCCGGAACGCGCCCTCGCCGGCCTCGCGACGGCGGCGCAGCACGACCGATCCGCCCAGGGCCAGCAGGGCGAACACCACCGCGACGGCGATGACGACGATCTCGACGGTTTCCATGCCGTGTGACGTTAGAGGAGGACCTCACGCTCGGCGAGGTGGGCCCCGACCTTGCGCTTGACCCGCTGTAGTGCGTTGTCGACGGTCTTGCAATCACAGCCGAGCAGCTCGCCGATCGCCACGTAGGAGTGGCCGTCGAGGTAGAGGCTCAGCACGCGCGACTCGAGCTCGCTGAGGACGGTGCTCAGGCAGGTCACCAGGGAGCGCAGCTCCTCGGTGGAGACGGCCTGGTTGGCGGGGTCCCACACCGGCGAGCCGGGCAGGATCTCGTCCAGGGTCGGCTCGCCGCCCTCGGCCGAGGCGCCGGCGGGGCTGCTCGAGAAGGACACGTAGCCGTTGAGCGGCGTGTGCTTGTTGCGGGTGGCCGTCTTGACCGCCGTGATGATCTGGCGGGTGATGCACAGCTCCGCGAAGTTGCGGAAGGAGGACTCGCGGTCCGAGCGGAAGTCGCGGATCGCCTTGTAGAGCCCGACGAGCCCCTCCTGGATGAGATCTTCGCTGTCGCCGCCGACCAGGAAGTACGACGACGCCTTCAAGCGCACGAACGAGTGGTAGCGCTTGACCAGCCGGTCGTACGCATCGGGGCTCCCCTGCTTGGCCAGCGCCAGCAGGTAATGATCATCAACCTCGACCTTAGCTTGAGTCTTGGCGGCTGTCGCGGCTCGACCGGGACGCGCCGAACGCGTCAGGCCACTCGTCGAGCGTGCCGACCAGCCCGGCCGGCGGACGCTTGGGCCCGAGCCTGTTGCAGGCCGGATGGGGATACGGGGGTTCTGAGCCACGATGAGGTCTTTCCCGGGCTCTCAGCCCGCGGGTCGTCTCGTGACGCGCTCCTCCCCTGGCGTCCTGTCTATAAAGAGGGCTTAACCCTCGACTTGACGCGCAGAGTTGCAGGCTTATGAGCCGCTGTCAAGGCGCTGCTGCAAGATCTCGTACAGGAGCACCGCCGCGGCAGCCCCGACGTTGAGCGAATCCAACCGCCCGCGCACCGGCAGGGCGACGAGGTCGTCGCACAGGCTCGCCACCCGCGGGCGCAGCCCCTTCCCCTCCGCACCGAGCACAAGGACCACCCCGCCCGTGTAGTCGGGGGCCCGGTACGGCGTGCGCGCGTCCGCCGCCGTGCCGTAGGTCCAGGCACCCGCCGCCTTCGCGTCGGCGAGGAAGTCGGCGAGGTTGCGCACCCTGGCGACCGCCAGGTGCTCGACGGCGCCGGCCGACGCCTTGCAGACCGCCGGCGTCACCTCCGCCGACCGCCGCTCGGGGATGACGACGCCCGTCGCCCCCGCGACCTCCGCGGTCCGGCAGATGGCGCCGAGGTTCTGGGGGTCGGTGACCTCGTCGAGAGCGACCAGGAACGGGTCGGGCACCCGCAGCAGCTCCGCCGCGCCCACGTAGGGGAACGGCGGCACCTCCGCGCAGACGCCCTGATGGGCCTCCGAGCCGCAGCGTGCCTCGATCTCCTCGCTCTTAGCCAGCCGGGCGCCCGGGAAATCGCCCGCCGCGCCCTGCGTCGCCCACACCTGCGACACCTTGCGCCGCCCCCGCAGCGCCTCGCGCACCGGGTTGCGTCCGTAGATGATCACGTGCGAATGAGGGGACTGTCCCCTGAGTCGCACGGGTGAGACTGAGGGGACTGTCCCCTCATTCTCAGCTGGCCGGGATCAACTCGGGGCCGCCCACGCCGTCGCGGACCTCCCAGCCGGCGGCGCGGAGCTCGTCGCGCAGGCGGTCGGCGGTGGCGAAGTCGCGCGCCGCGCGGGCGTCCTCGCGCTGGCGGGCCAGCGCGGTCAGCTCGGCCGGCGGGCCGGCGGCGGCGTCCAGCAGCGTGTCGAGGCCGAGGACGCCGAGCATGTCGCGCAGGTCGGCGTCCCCCACGCCGTCGCGCCGGTTGGCCTCGTTGACCCAGGCGTGGACGGCGGCGAGCGCTTCCGGGGTGTTGAAGTCGTCGGCCAGGGCGGCGAAGAACGCCTCGCGGTGCGCGGAGAGGTCGGACGGCGACGGTTCCCCGGCGACCAGGCGCCGGCCCGCCTCGCGGAAGCGCTCGACGCGGGCGCGGGCGTCGGCCAGCACGTCGTCGCGCCAGGGCATCGGGCGGCGGTAGTGACCGCCGCAGAAGTACATGACCAGCGTGTCGCGGCCGTGCTCGGCCAGCGCCTCGTGGAGCGGCACGATGTTCCCCAGCGACTTCGACATCTTCGTGTCCAGCTCGATCATGCCGTTGTGCATCCACACGCGGGCGAGCGGCTCGCCGCGGCCGGCCAGCGTCTGGGCCGCCTCGTTCTCGTGGTGGGGGAAGAGCAGGTCGGCGCCGCCGCCGTGGATCTCGAAGTCCAGGCCGAGCAGCTTCTCCGCCATCGCCGAGCACTCGATGTGCCAGCCCGGCCGCCCGCGGCCCCACGGGGCGTCCCAGGCGGTGTCCTCGGTCTCCTTGGTCGCCTTCCAGAGCGCGAAGTCGAGGGGGTCCTCCTTGCGGTCGGCGCCCTCGATGCCCTCACCCTGGTCCATCTGGTCGACGTCGCGGTGCGAGAGCTCGCCGTACGGGGCGTGCGAGCGGACCCGGAAGTAGACGTCGCCGCCGCGCTCGTAGGCGTGCTCGCGCTCGATCAGCGCCTCGATCAGCGTGACGATCTCCGGCACGGTCTCCGTGGCCAGCGGCTCGCCGTCGGGGCGGCCGAGCCCGAGGCCGTCCGTGTCGGCCACGTAGGCGGCGGTCATCTCCACGGCCAGATCACCCGAGGCCACCCCCGCCGCGCGCGCGGCCACGTAGATCTTGTCGTTGATGTCGGTGACGTTGGCGACGAACGTGGTCGCGTAGCCCTCGTGCTCGAGGAAGCGCTTGAGCAGGGAGAAGACGACGAACGGGCGGGCGTTGCCGACGTGGATCCGGCCGTAGACGGTCGGTCCGCAGGCGTAGACGCCCACCTTCCCGGGCTCGCGGGGCTCGAGGTCGACAACGCGACCGGTACGACTGTCATGGAGGCGGATTAAGCGCAATTTGCGGACGTGTCGGGTGACCCGGATGATCCTAAAGGCTAGATTTTGCCCCGCAATGACCGCGAGTCGCTTGATCGCCGAAGTCGATCGCGCCTTCCGCTCCCTGCCCGAGCGGTACCTGGGCGCCCCGGAGGGATTCAACGCCAGCTGGCACATCCGGCTCGGCGACATCGGCCGCAGCTGGGAGGTCACGTGCACCACCCACGGGTGCCGTGTCCGGGCCGGCCGCGCCAGCCGGCGGCCCGACGTCACCATCGGCACCGACGCCCAGACCTGGCTGGAGCTGCGCGAGGGGTACATCAGCGGCATCGAGGCGTTCTCCAAGCGCCGCCTCTACGCGCGCGGTGACACCGACCTCGCCGTCGGGTTCGAGGGCATGTTCCGCCTCGCCGGCGGCCGCCCGCCGCTGCTGCGCATCCACCACGTCCCCGTCGGCAAGCTGTCCATCTCGACGCTGACCATGGGCGAGGGGCCGCGCGACGTCATCCTCATCCACGGGCTCGGCGCCACCAAGTCGTCGCTGTTCGACGCCGCCGCCGCGCTCGCCCGCGAGGGCTACCGCGTCCACGCCATCGACCTGCCCGGCTTCGGCGGCTCCTCCAAGCGCCCCGGTCCGTACGGCGCCCAGTACTTCACCCGCTTCGTGCTCGGGGTGATGGACGCGCTGGCGATCGACCGCGCGCACTTCGTCGGCAACTCGATGGGCGGCCGCGTCGCCCTCGAGATGGGCATGCAGCACCCCGAGCGCGTCGGGGCGCTGGCGCTGCTGTGCCCCGCCGTCGCGTTCGTGCGCCGCGAATTCGCCCCGATCGTCAAGCTCCTGCGCCCCGAGTTCGGGATGCTCCCCCACTCGTTCGGGCGCCGGACGATCGAGGCCCAGTTCTGGGGCATGTTCGCCGACCGCGACCAGGTCGACCCCGTGCTCGGCGACGTCGTCGTCGACGAGTTCGTGCGCATCTACCGCAACCCCGGCGCCCGCTACGCCTTCCTCGCCTCCGCGCGCTCGCTGTACCTGGACAGGCCGTTCGGCGCCGCCGGCTTCTACCCGCGCCTGGCCCAGATGCAGGCCCCGGCGATGTTCGTCTGGGGGACGGGCGACAAGCTGGTCCCGGTCGGCTTCCGCCGCCACGTCGAGCAGTGGCTGCCCACTGCCGAGCAGATCACCCTGGAGGGCTGCGGCCACGTGCCGCAGGTCGAGCGCCCCGAGCAGACCAACGGCCTCATCCGCCGCTTCTTCGCGCACGCGGATGCGATGGGCCAGCTGCGGGCGGTCGCCTAGCGGTGCCGGAGGCGGCCCGTGGGCCGCATCCGCCGCAGATGAGTAAGAGGCCGCCGGAGGCGGGCCCCCAGACGGTCTCCCAAAAAAAGCGCCTCCCCGGTGCCCATCAACACCGGGGAGGCGAGCATGAAGTACGCGGCGCCGCGCTGTCCATCATCAGCGCGGCGCCGCGGGAGCGGAGAGCTGCTCCTCCGGCCTACGGCGAGCGAACGCCTGCGACCGGAGTACGCGTGACGGGGACGATGATGAAGCGGCGCACGGCGGGCTTGTCCGCGGCCGGCCGCTTGGCGACCGGCAGGACCGCGAAGCGACGAGTTGGGGAGGCGGTGTTCATGGACCACATGATGCGGGTTGGGGGCACCGGCACACATGGACGCCGGTCCGAAATCGAGGGCGGTCGGGTTCGCCCTCGTGTCGAAGTTGCCTAAACTCCGGCTCAATGGACCGGGAGGCGACCCAGCACACCAACGGCAACGGCCACGGCAGCCCAGAGGCCGGGCGCCGCGCCGCGGAGCAGATCGTCGCCGAGCGGGAGGCGCGGTCCACCGGCCCGGCCTGGCTGGCCGGCCTGGCCGCGTTCGCCGGGGACGCCGCCTCCGTCCCCGCCCGGATCGGGGCGAAAGCGGGCAAGGCGGTGGCGGGACGCATCCCGCTGGCCGACCTCGACGAGCGCGACCCCGACTACATCCGCGAGTCGCTGCCCCGCCTGTGGCTGCTCGCGTCGATCTACTTCCGCGCCGAGGTGCGCGGCCTGGGCAACATCCCCGAGCGCGGCGGCGTGCTCATGGTCGGCAACCACTCCGGCGGCAACGTCACGCCGGACACGAGCGTCTTCACCCTCGCCTTCTGCTCCTACTTCGGCGTCGAGCGCGCTTTCTACCAGCTCGCCCACAACCTGGTCCTGTCTATGCCCGGGCTGTCCTTCCTACGCAAGTACGGGACGGTGGCGGCGTCGCCCAAGAACGCCAAGAAGGCGCTCAGCTCCGGCGCGGCCGTGCTCGTCTACCCCGGCGGGGACTACGAGGTCCACCGGCCGATCTGGGAGCGCCACCGGGTCGACTTCGACGGCCGCAAGGGCTTCATCAAGCTCGCGCTCGACCAGGACGTGCCGATCGTCCCCGTCGTCTCCATCGGCGGCCAGGAGACGTCCGTCTTCCTGTCGCGCGGCGAGGGGCTGGCGAAGCTCCTGCGCCTCGACAAGGCGTTCCGGCTGAAGGTCCTGCCGATCTCCCTGTCCGTGCCGTGGATCATCAACGTCGGCGACATGCTCGGGCACTGGCCGCTGCCGGCCAAGATCGTGGTCGAGGCGCTGCCGCCGATCGACCTGCGGGAGGAGTTCGGCGACGAGCCGGACCTCGACGAGGTCTACGACCACGTCATCCGCCAGATGCAGGACACCCTCGACGCGCTCGCCTCCGAGCGCCGGCTGCCCTTCATCGGCTGACGGCGTGCGCGTCAACGCGGACATCGAGATCGGCGCGCCGCCGGCCCTGGTCTGGGAGACGGTGTCGGACCCCGCGCGCGCGCTGCACTACATGTCCGGCATCACCCGCTGGGAGGTCGAGGGCGAGCGGCGCGACGGCATGGGCGCTCGCTACCGGATGCTGATGCGGGTCGGGTCGGCGGAGATCGGCGGCCTGGTCGAGCTCGTCGAGTGGGTCGAGGAGCGCGACATCGCCTGGACGTCGGTGACCGGCGTCGACCAGCGGGGACGCTGGCGGCTGCGGGACAACGGCGACGGATCGACGCAGGTCGAGTTCCGGCTCGCTTACGGGGTGGCCGGCTCCGGCGCCTTCGGCTGGCTCGCCGAGCAGCTCGCCGCCCCGACGGTCCGGGGGCACCTGCGGCGGACGCTGCAGCAGCTCAAGCGGCAGGTCGAGCACGAGCAGCTGCGGACGGCGGCTGCCGCGCGCCGCGCCGCTCGCGCCGCGTAGCGCGCGGCGGGACGATCGCCGCGGAGCGCGCGCGGCGGGACAAACTGCAGCATTGAAAGGGGCCGGATCGGGAGGGGGTGTGTCACGTTTGTTCCCGTATCGGGAACAAACGTGACACACCCCTAGCTGGAGGTCAGCTCCTCGGGGCGGTCTAGCGTTGCCACGGACATGGCGGCGACCCCCTCGCCGCGGCCGACGAAGCCCATCCGCTCTCCCGTCGTCGCCTTGACGGAGACCCGCGACGCGCCGAGTCCCAGCGCGTTCGCCAGCGTGGCCCGGATGGCGTCGCGGTACGGGGAGAGCTTCGGCCGCTCCATCATCACCGTGACGTCGACGTTGACGATGCGGAAGCCGTTCTCGGCCAGTGCGGAGACGACGGCCTTCAACAGGTCCAGGGAGTCGGCGTCCTTGAAGCGCTCGTCGGTGTCCGGGAAGTGCTGGCCGATGTCCCCCATGGCGGCGGCGCCGAGCAGGGCGTCGATGATCGCGTGGGTGAGGACGTCGGCGTCGGAGTGGCCGGCGAGGCCCTCCTCGTTGGGGATGTCGACGCCGCCCAGGACGAGCGGGCGGCCGGCCTCGAGGCGGTGGCTGTCGACGCCGAGCCCGGTGCGGATCACCCGACGGGCTCCATGCGCCGCTCGCGCCCTGCGAACACCGCCAGCTCGGTGACGCCGACGTCGCCGAGCAGCGCCAGCGCCTGGTCGTAGCCGTGGCCGATGTCCTCCGGGACGTGGGCGTCGCTGGACAGCGCGATCGGGCAGCCGGCCTCGACGATCATCTCCAAGTAGGCGCGCGCCGGGTAGATCTCACCGACCGGCTTGCGCAGCCCGGCCGTGGAGACCTCGACGGCGACGCCGGACTCCGCGAACGCCTCCACGGCCGGCTCGTAGTACTTGCGCGGGTCGGCCTCGGGACACGGGTGCTTGCCGCCCCACACCTTGACCAGGTCGGGGTGGGCGATGATGTCGTACATGCCCGTGCGGGCGGACTCGGCCAGCGTCTCGAAGTAGCGCTTCCAGACCTTGTCGGGCGACTCGCCGCGGCCCCAGATGTCGAAGGCGCCGGTCATGTCCACGGCCCGCCCACGGAGGAAGTGAACGGAGCCGATGACGTAGTCCCACGGCCGCCCGTCGAGCAGGTTGGCCATCTTGTCCTCGCGGCCGGCCACGTAGTCGGCCTCGATGCCGAGCCGAAGGTCGGTCTCCTCGCGCACGAACTCGACGTACTCGTCGATGTCGTCCGCGGCGCTCTGGCACCAGAACGGGTGGTCCCAGACGTCGAGCGCGGCGTGGAAGCGATGGACGTGCTCCGACACGCCCAGCTCGGTGATGCCTCGGGCGGCAGCGGCCTCCCGGTAGCGCTCCGCGTTGCTCTGGGTGAAGTACTCCCGGGCGGGAGTCCCCTGGCCGTCAGGGCGCAGGTGGACGTGATAATCCGTCAGCACGGCTCGACAGTAGCCACTCCGCCACGGCCAGATCGTGGGGCGTGGTCACCTTGAAGTTGGGCGCCGGGGAGTCGACGATCCCGACCCGTCCGCCGACCCGCTCGACGAGCGATCCCTCGTCGGTGGCGGCCGCCAGGACGTCGTCGGAGACGGCCAGCGCACGCTCGAGAACGTCACGCCGGAACGCCTGCGGCGTCTGGACCGCCCACAGCTTCGATCGGTCCAGCGTGCGCCCGTCCTCGCGGATGGTGTCCACCACCCGAGCCGCCGCGACCGCCCCGTCCCACTCCTTCAATGCCTCTAGGCAGGCGGTGAAGAGCGCCGGCGAGACCAGCGGACGAGCCGCGTCGTGGATGACCACCGCATCGCAGGCGGGCAGCGCGGCGAGACCGGCGGCGACCGAGGCCGACCGCGTGGCTCCCCCCTCCACGCCTTCGAAGCCCCGGGGAACGACGCGGACGGCGCGCAATCCGGCTGCTGCCAGCGCCAGCTCGGACCACTCGACCATCGGCCGCCCCGCCAGCGGGACGAACGCCTTGGGCAGGTCGGAGCCCAGGCGTTCGCCGCGGCCGGCGGCAACGAGGATCGCGGCTGCGTCCGTGGCTAGGACGCGGCGACGAGGTCGTCGCGGTGCAGCAGCTCGTCGAGGTAGGCCTCGGTCTCCTCCTCGTCCTTCTCCAGCGCGTAGCGCATCTCGGAGGCGAGGATCTTCTTGGCCCGGGTGTACATCTGCTTCTCACCCGTCGACAGGCCCTTCTCCTGCTCACGGACGGCGAGGTTGCGCACGACCTCGGCCAGCTCGTGGATGTCGCCCGTCTTGATCTTGTCGCGGTTGTGCTTGAAGCGGCGGTTCCAGTTCTTGGGCATCTCGGAACACTCGGCACACAGCACCGCGAGGACC
>CAXTBB010000031.1:51630-58764 GCA_964242305.1 uncultured Solirubrobacteraceae bacterium | reverse complement strand
CAGCACGGCCACATGAGGAGCCACGAGCCGATCGGGCGATCGTAGCGGGCGAGCCTCAGCCAGGGCTTCAGCGGCGCATCCGGGACGGGTGGGTGGGGCCGAGTCAGCGCCGCGAGGGCATTGACCATGACCGACTGGAGGACGTCGTGGGCGTCGTCGGGATCGCGGACGATGGTCAGGCAGTAGCGGTACAGCGCGTCGTGATGGCGCGCATAGATCGCCGCGAACGCGCGCCTGTCCCCCGCCCCGACCTGCCGCGCGAGCTGCTCGTCTGATCGCACGCGCATCCGCCCGGGATTGCATCAGACCGGCACCCGCACGTCGAGCGTCATGGTCGGTCTACCAAGCAGGAAGCCCTGCACCAGCTCGATGCCGGCGTCGCGCACCGCGGTCAGGTCCGCGTCCGTCTCGATCCCCTCGGCGACCACTCGCGTGTGCGAGCTCTGGACGTACTCCGTGAGCGACCGGACGAAGGTCGCGCGGTCAGGGGACTCGCGCATCCCCTGGACCACCGTCCGGTCGAGTTTGAGGTACTCCGGACGCACCAGCGCGAGCTGCCCGAGGCCGGCGTGGCCGGCACCCACGTCGTCGACGGCGAAGGTGACCCCGCACGCGCGCCAGCGAGCAAGGGCGGCCGCGACCTGCGCCTCGGCGGCCACGGCCTGGCGCTCGGTGATCTCGAGGACGAGGCGCTCGGCGCCGTCGGTACGCTCCACGAGCTCGAGCAGGAGCTCGTCGTCGAGCATGTCCGGCGACAGGTTGACGGTCAGGCCGGCACCGTCGGGTACGTCGCCGAGACGCGTCAGCGCAGCACGGGCGCAGGTGCGCTCGAGATCGCGACGGCAACCGAAGCGGTCGGCGAGCGTGAACCAGGCCAGCGGCCCGTCCGCCTCGCGGACGAGGTTTCTCTCTCTGTCGCTCCTCTTGAAACCTCCTCCTTGGTCGAAGCGCGCCAGCGCCTCATAGGCGTGCGGCGTCCCGCGCACGAGGTCGACGATCGGCTGGAGCGCGATGTCGATCCCCTCGCCCAGGCACAGCCGCTCCAGCGCACCCCCCGCCCCCTCGGCCGCGAGCCCGGTCAGCCGCGGACCGATGTAGGCGGTCGTCTGCCCCTTGTCGTCGAGGTCGATCACGACCACGCCCACCGTCCGGTGCGGATCGGCGTGGGCGGCGAGCCGCTCGAACTGCGCGTCGAAGGCGGCGTTTGCCAACGTGTTGGTCAGCGGATCGGGAAGCAGCTCCGCCGTCTGCATCGACATGCGCCCAACGGCGAGCAGCAGCCCGCAGCCGGTCGCGAGCAGGCTGACGCTGTCGACGGTTACGCCGACGCGCAGCATCGGCGAGAGGAGGACGCCGACGACCAGCACCCGACCGGCGGTGCCGACGCCGCCACCGCGGGCGACGACGCCGACGGCGGCACTGCCTAGCCAGATCAATGTGAGGGCGCTGATGCTCCCGCCGCCCAGGGTGACGATCAGCACCCCCGCGCTGCACGCCAGCGCCTCTTCGAGCCTTAGCCAGCGCTCGCCGACACCGGATCCGTGGACCAGCCCGGTGACGGCCAGGATGGCCAGCCCGATCGCCGCCGCGAGTGGCCGCGGGTGCAGCGTGGGCTCAACGCCGAGCAGGACCGTGCCGAGCGCCGCCAGCGCCACGCGGATGCGCGCGGCGAGGCGGCGAGCGGCCACGATGGCCGGTGGAGTCGCCCCGTCCACCGGGGTCAGCGCCGGTAGACGTCGCGATCGCGTTCGACGACCGTCCCGCGGGCCGGACGCTGGCTGAGGAAGAACAGCGCCAGCAGCAGCCCGACGGCGCCCACGATCATCAGGATCGTCCCGGCGGTGTTGATGCTGAAGCCGTCGGCCGTGGCGTTGACGGCGAAGCGCAGGATGGCGCCGACGGCGATGAGGAAGAGAGCGGTTCCAATTTGCATGTCCCGACAACGCGGCGGCGGCCGCGAAGTCGGGATCTACTTCTCAGATCCGTTCGGTGATCGCGTCGATCGAGCCGGCCAGGTCCGACGCGTCGAGGCGGATGCGCACGGCGGGCAGGCCGTGGCCGCGCAGGGTCTGGAGGTCGCCGTCGGCCTGGGCGGAGACCAGCGTGCGGAAGCCGTACTCCTCGCCGGGGATGTCCGCGTCCGTGTCGTCGTCGTGG
The DNA here is from genome assembly GCA_964242305.1 of uncultured Solirubrobacteraceae bacterium. Lineage (GTDB taxonomy): Bacteria > Actinomycetota > Thermoleophilia > Solirubrobacterales > Solirubrobacteraceae > DATLGB01. The sequence continues at coordinate 56,607 of CAXTBB010000031.1, read as the reverse complement.
ACGAGCTGCAGGAAGCGCCCGGTCGGCGGCCCTCCCTTGTGGTACTGGCCCGTGGAGTGCAGGAAGCGCGGGCCGTAGCCCCAGGTGGTGGCGACGGAGTAGGTCTCGATCAGCTTCGCGCGGAGGCGGGAGATCGCCTCGTCGACGGCCGGCTCGTAGGGCAGGTAGCCCATGATCGCGACGTAGTGCGGCGGCGCGAGGCCGTCCAGCAGCTCGGCGAGGTCGCCGTCCTCCGGCGCGTCGGGCTTCTCGGCGAGGACCGTGTTGGTGTTGTCCTTGGCCTCCTGGACGTTGGGCTGGTCGAACGGGTTGATGCCCAGCGCCCAGCCGAGCACGGCGACGGCGAACTCGAAGTCGAAGAACAGGCCGGACAGGCTCGTCGCGTGGACGGTGAACAGCGGGGCGTCCCCGACCGTGGGCGGGGTGCCGCCCGTGGAGATGTGCACGTAGACGCGGTCGGGCCCGGGGGACCCGGTCAGCGGCTCGTCCGCGACGGGGAGCACGCCCTTGCCCTGCTTTCCGGTCGACTCGGCGACGAGCTGCTCGACCCACAGGCCGAAGGACTCGTACGGCGGGTCGCAGACGAAGGTGAGCTTGTCGCGTCCCGCGTTGGCGAGCGCGCCGAGGGCGGCGCCCAGCCACAGGCCGGAGTCGTCCTCGGAGTCGTGCTGGGCGGCGACGGCGGCGCTCAGCTCCGAGCGGACGTCGACGCCCGCCAGCGCGGCCGGCACGATGCCGAAGTAGGACAGCGCCGAGTAGCGCCCGCCGATGTCGGGGTCGTTGACGAAGGTGCGGCGGAAGCCGTGCTCCGTCGCGACGTCGCCCATGTGCGTCCCGGGGTCGGTGATGGCGATGAAGTGGCTGCCGTCGGGCTGGAGGCCGTGGAAGTGCTTGAGGAGCGAGTTGGGCTCGATCGTCCCGCCCGACTTGCTCGAGACGACGAACAGCGCCGTGGCGACGTCGATCTCCGCTTCGACCTTGCGGATCTGCAGCGGCTCGGTGGAGTCGAGCACGTGGAGCCTGAGCCCGGGGACGTCCGGGTTGGTGAGCCGGTAGACCTCCGGCGCGAGGCTGGAGCCGCCCATGCCGAGCAGGACGACGTCGGTGATGCCGGCGCTGCGGACCTCCTCGACGAAGGCCTCGATCTCGTCGAGCGCCGCCTGGGTGGCCTCGGCGACGCGCAACCAGCCGAGGCGGTTGGCGATCTCCGGCGTCCCCTCCGGTGCCCACAGCGACACGTCGTGCTTCCAGACGCGGTCGAAGACGCCGATCTCGCGGGCCTCCTCGACGGAGGAGGCGACCAGGCCCTCCTGCGGCTCGCTGAGCTGGTAGTCGATCCGCATCAGCCCGCGACCCGCTTGGCGGCCTCGATGAGCTTCTCGGTGGTGATGCCGAAGGCCTCGTAGACCTCGTTGGCCGGCGCGGAGGCGCCGAAGTCGGTCATGCCGATCACCTCGCCGCCGTCGCCGACCCAGCGGTACCAGCTGAACGGGCTGGCCGCCTCGATCGCCACGCGCGCCTTCACCGCCGGCGGCAGCACGCTGTCGCGGTACTCGGCGTCCTGCTCGGCGAAGGTGTCCATGCATGGCATCGACACCACGCGCGCGCCGTCGAGCTGCTCGGCCGCCTCGAGGGCGAGCGAGACCTCGGTGCCGGTGGCGATGAGGATGACCTTCGGGTCGTCGACGTCCTTGAGCACGTAGGCGCCGCGCTCGATCGCGTCGTCGGGGATGTCGTCGGGGTTGAGCGTCGGTGCGCCCTGACGGGAGAGGCTGAACGCGGTCGGCCGGTTGGTGGTGCGCAGGGCGAAGCGCCAGGCGAGCTGCGTCTCGTTGAAGTCCGCGGGGCGGATGACGTTGAGCTTGGGCGTCGCGCGCAGGTGCGTGAGCTGCTCGATCGGCTGGTGCGTCGGCCCGTCCTCCCCCAGCCCGATCGAATCGTGGGTGAAGACGAAGATGGAGGGGCACTCCATGATCGCCGCCATGCGGATGGAGCCCTTCATGTAGTCGCTGAAGGTGAGGAAGGTGGCCCCGTAGGCGCGGAAGCCGGAGAGCGTGAGGCCGTTGACGACCGCGCCCATCCCGTGCTCGCGGATGCCGAAGTGCAGGTTGCGCCCGTCGTACTCCCCCGCCTCGACGCTGCCCGCGTCGTCGATCAGGGTGTTGGTGGAACCGGCCAGGTCGGCGCTGCCGCCGACCAGCTCCGGGACGCCGGCCGCTGCCCACTGGATCGCCGCCTCCGAGGCCTTGCGCGTCGCCAGCGACTCCTCCTCGTCGGGCGTCTTGAGCACCATGCCGCTGTCCCAGCCGTCGGGCAGCTCCTTTGCGCGGGCGCGCTCGAGCTCGGGCAGCGCGTCGTCGTCCTTGAACGCCTCGTCCCACGCCGCGTGCGCCTTGGCGCGCTCGGCGACGAGCTCCTTGTAATGGTCGTAGACGCCGTCGGGGACGAAGAAGGGCTCGAGGCTGGGGAAGTCGTAGAACTCCTTGGCCGCCTTGATCTCGTCGTCGCCCAGCGGCGAGCCGTGGGCCGAGCCGGTGTCCTGCTTGTTGGGCGCGCCGTAGCCGATGTGGGTGCGGCCGATGATCAGCGTCGGCTTGTCGGTCTCCTTGGCGGCGAGGAAGGTCTCCGTGAGCTTGGCCACCTCGATGTCCTCGCCGAGGTGGACGACCTCCCAGCCGTAGGCCTCGTAGCGCCTGCCGACGTCCTCGGAGAACGACTTCGCGGTGTCGCCCTCGATGGAGATGTGGTTGTCGTCGTAGAAGGCGATCAATCGGCGCAGATTCAAGTGGCCGGCGATGGACGCGGCCTCGGACTGGATGCCCTCCTGCATGTCGCCGTCGGAGGCGATCGTGTAGGTGAAGTGGTCGACGATGCCGCCGAAGCGCGCGTTGAGCATGCGCTCCGCGAGCGCCATGCCGACCGCGGTGGAGATGCCCTGGCCGAGCGGCCCGGTGGTCGTCTCCACGCCGACCGTGTGCCCGGCCTCGGGGTGGCCCGGCGTCTTTGACTCGAACTGGCGGAACTGCTTGAGGTCCTCCAGCGAGACGTCGTAGCCAGTGAGGTGGAGGATGCTGTAGAGCAGCATCGAGGCGTGGCCGGCGGACAGCACGAAGCGGTCCCGGTTGATCCAGTGCGGGTCGGCCGGATCGTGGTTCATCACCTGCGTGTAGAGCGAGTACGCGACGGGCGCGAGGGCCATCGGCGTGCCCGGATGCCCCGAGTTCGCCTTCTCGACGGCGTCCATCGACAGAGTCCGGATCGTGTCTACGGAGAGCTTCTCGATGTCGGTGTCGGCCATGTCCGGCAACCTACCCTGTGTTCCTATGGCCAAGCACGCGGACACCGCCCCCCGGGAAGTCGAGAAGTCAGAGGAGGAGTGGCGCGCCGAGCTGTCGCCCGAGCAGTACCACATCCTGCGCGAGGCGGGCACGGAACGCGCCTTCACCGGCCCCTACGTCAGCGAGAAGAGCGACGGCGTCTACCGCTGCGCCGCCTGCGGCGCGGAGCTGTTCGACTCCAACACCAAGTTCGACTCCGGCACCGGCTGGCCGTCCTTCACCGAGCCCGCCGTCGCCGCCGCCGTCGAGACCCGCGCCGACAACTCGCTGTTCATGCGCCGCACCGAGGTCGTCTGCAAGCGCTGCGGCGGCCACCTCGGCCACGTCTTCGACGACGGGCCGCGCGACGCCGGCGGCCAGCGGTTTTGCATCAACGGCTGCGCGCTCGAGTTCGACAAGCGCTGAGTCAGCGGCCGGCGCGGCCGCGGGCGAGGAGCAGGAGGCCGGCGAACGCGGTCATGGGACCGATGACGGCCCAGAGCGGGTCGCCGCTCATGAAGCTGCCGCCGACGGTCCCGATGCCCTGCAGCGTCCAGAGCACGCCGAGGGCGATCAGCACGAGTCCGATGAGCCGCAGTGCGCGTGGCATCAGCTGTGCGGGGACGCGACGACCGGCGCGCGCAGGTGACGCTTGGCGCCCTGGCGGTCGCGCTCGACGGAGCGGACGCGCCAGTCGCCGTTGGGGCGGTCGAGGGTCCAGTACTCCCTGAGCGTGCGGGTGTGCCGCTGGCCGACGCGGTAGTGGCGCTTGCCGTCGGGCTGCTCGCAGTAGTCCACGATCACGCAGTCGATGCGGACGACGACCTCGTCGTGGCTGTCCCCCGCCCGGTTGACGAGCCCGAGGTAGTCGATCTTGGGCGCCTTGGTGACCTCGATCCGGCGGCGCAGCGACTTGGCGGCGAGGCGATCCATCTGGCCTGTCCAGGCGACGGCCTGCTCCGGGGCGGCGAGCGTCGCGAGCTGCGCGCGGTCGCCTGAGGCCCGTGCTGCCTGGACCGCGAGGAAGAGCCGGCGGGCGGTGTCGCGGATGGCCTCGGCGGCGAAGGCCGGGTCGTCCGCCGCCGCCTCGTCGAGCGCCTGCTCGACCCGCCGGGCCTGTGCGGTCCGCCGCCGGTTCATCCGGAAGGCGAAGAGCCCGCCGATGATCAAGGCGACGATCAGAGCGGTGAGGAAGACCAGGCTCAGGGACTCGCAGGCGGTGTCGCCGTCGGCGCAGTGGCTGCCGCCGCCGTAGGCGCCGAGGACGAGGGCGTGCGTCCCATGATGCACGAGCGTCAGCATGCCAGGGCGGCGCGCTCGTCGGCGACGATCGCCTCCCCCGTTTAGCAACCGGCCGTACCGTGGCGCCGGTGCTGGTGGCGTCCGGGCTGGAGAAGTCGGTCGGAGAGGGCCGGGCCGCCCGGACGCTGCTCGACGGGGCCGACGTGTCCGTCGCGGCGGGTGAGCTGGTCGCCCTGCTGGGTCGGTCGGGCACGGGCAAGTCGACGCTGCTGCACGTGCTCGGGGGACTCGACCGGGCCGAGGCGGGGCGGATCGAGCTGGCCGGGGAACGGGTCGACGGCGCCTCGGAGCGCCGGCTGGCGGTGCTGCGGGCGCGGCGGATCGGCTTCGTGTTCCAGTTCTTCCACCTGCTGCCTGA
>CAXTBB010000031.1:0-51620 GCA_964242305.1 uncultured Solirubrobacteraceae bacterium | reverse complement strand
GGCGCGCACCCGCAGGCCGGGGAGCGCGCGGACGCGCTGATCGCGCGGCTGGGGCTGGACCACGTCGCCGAGCTGGGTCCGGCGCAGCTGTCGGGCGGGGAGCAGCAGCGCTTCGCGATCGCGCGGGCGCTCGTCAACGACCCGGCCGTGGTGCTCGCCGACGAGCCGACCGGCAACCTCGACGACGCCTCCGGCGCGGAGGTGCTGCGGCTGCTGCGCGACACCGCCGACGAGGGCCGCGCCGTGCTGATGGTCACCCACGACCACGCCGCCACCGCCAGCGCCGACCGCGTCCTGCACCTGCGCGACGGGCTGCTGGTCTAGATGACCGGCCGCCGCCGGCTCGCCGCCGCCGGCGTCCTGGCCGCCGCGCTGGTGGCGGGTGCGGCGGTGACGGTCGGCTTCGGGCTGCGCACCGGCTTCGACCGCGCGGCGCGCCAGGCGGACCTGCCCGACGTGATCGCGCGCTTCGCCCGCCAGTCGCGCAGCGCGCTGGACGAGCGCGTCCGCGGGCTCCCGAACCTGCAGGCCCGCTCGTACCGCTACGAGATCGACCGCGTGCGCCTCGCCTACCGGGGGCGGTCGCTGCGCACGGGCCGCATCGAGCTGATGCTCGGCGGCCGCCGTGGCTACGACGTGGTGGCGGGCCGCGACGTCCGCGCCGGCCGCGAGGTCGTCGTCGAGCAAGGCGTCGCTCGTGCGCTGCACGCCGGTGTGGGCGACCGGCTCGTGGTCGGGCGCGCCGGGCCGCTGCGCGTCGTCGGGATCGTCACGGCGCCGGACAACGTCGCCTACCCGCTGGCCAAGACCGCGCGCGTGTACGTGCTCACCCCCGAGGTGCGCGACGCGAACGTGGCGCTGCTGTGGGTCAACGACCCGGCGCGGACGCCGATCACGCTCGCGTCGGCGCGCACGGTGGCGTTCGGCCTCGGCGACCTGCGCTTCATCACCCGTGAGGGGGTGAAGCTGACGATCGACCAGGCCGCTGGCATCGTCATCGCGCTCCTGGTCGCCTTCGCGCTGGTCGCGCTGGTGGCGTCGGGGACGATGCTGGCGGCGGGCGCCCACGCCGACGTCCAGCGCCGGCTGCCGTCGCTGGGCGTGCGGCGCGCGCTCGGGTTCACGCCCGCCGGGGTCGTGGCCGGCCACGTGCGCAGCGCGCTGGTCGTGGCCGCGCCGGCGGCCGCGGTCGGTGTCGGGCTCGGCGCGCTAGCCGTGGCCGGCCCCGCCCGCGCGCTGCTGGAGGCGCTCAACCAGTCCCCGCCGGGCGCGGCGCTGGTGGGCCCCCTCGCCCTGGCCTGGGTCGTGGTCTGCGCCGTGGTCGTGGCCGCCGCGGCGTGGCCGGCGTGGCGCGCCGCCCGCCGCCCGATCGCGCCACTGCTGCGCGGCGGCGAGTTGGCCACTCGGTTGCCTCGCGCCGCAGGCTCCTCGGGCGGGCTGGCGCGGATGGGCGCTCGCTTCGCCGTTGCCGCGCGGGCGCGGTGGGCCGGGTCGGTGGCGACGATCGGCGTGTGCGCCGGGATCGTGCTGCTGATGCTCGCGCTCGCCTCGCTGCTGGTGCGGCTGCGCGACGACCCCGCCGTGCTCGGCAAGCGCTTCCAGCTCACCGTGAACGCGCGCGCGAGCCTGCTCCCCACCCTGCGCGCGATCCCCGGCGTCGCCGCCGCCTCGCAGCGCTACGAGATCCAGGCGGCCGACGCGTTCCGGCTCGGCGAACCGGTCAAGCTCGTTGCCTACCAAGGGGACCACACCCGCTTCGACGCGCCGCCGCTGTCGGCCGGGCGGCGCATCGCCCGGCGCGGGGAGGCCGAGGTGGGCGAGGGCCTGGCCGACGCGCTGGGCCTGCGGGTGGGCTCGCCGCTGGCCACCCTGGACCCGTCGGGCAAGGAGCTGCGGCTGCGGGTGGTCGGGATTGTCCGCGCGCTGGACTCGAGCGGCCGCGTTGCGTGGGTGACCGAGAACACGCTGCCGCCGTCGGACGGGCGCAGCGTGCTGCGACTCGCGCCGGGCGCGGACCGCGCCGCGGTGATCCGCCGGCTCGACGCCCTCGACCTCGCGCCCACCCGGGTCGCCGGCGCCACCTCGCGCGACGCCGCGTTCCTGTCGACGCTGGCGTCCGTGCTGCGCGCCGTCGCGCTGCTCGTCGGCCTGGTCTGCCTGTACGCGCTCGTGCAGGGTCTGGCCATGACCGCACGCGAGCGCCGCGGCGCGCTGGCGGTGCTGCGCGCCTGCGGCGGATCGCGCGCCGACGTCGCCGCGGTGCTCGCCGGCGCCGCCGCGGCGGTGGCGGTCCCGGCCGTCATCGCCGCCATCGTTCTCGAGCGCCTCGTCCTGGGCCCGATCGTCGTCGCGCTGGCCGCCGACTACGCCTCCCTGCCGCTGCGGCCCAACGCCCTGCAGATCATCGGACTCGCCGCCGGGCTGGTGGCGCTGGCCGCGCTCGCCGCCGCGCTCGTCGCCCGCCGCCTCGTCCGCGAGCCCGTCGTCACCGGGCTGCGGGAGGAGGTCGCGTGACGCGAACTGCGCTCCCCCACTTCCGCTTCGCCCGAACTGCGCTCCCTCACTTCCGGAATGCGGAAGCGACGGAGCGCAGTTGGCGGTGGGCGGTAGCGGGGCGGCGCGGTTCGGCGGCCCTCGCGGTGCTGGCGCTGGCCGGCTGCGGCGGGCACGCGCCCGTGCCGCCGGCGAAGAGCACGCTCATACGGACCTTCGCCGACCCCGACGGGGACGCGAAGCTGAACGTCGCGCCCGGCGAACCACTCCGCGACCGTCGACGCAAGCGTGACCCCGGGGCCGTCCTGGCCACCTTCGCCCAGATCACCGACCTCCACGTGCGCGACGAGGAGTCGCCGTCGCGCGTCCCCTTCCTGGACCGCTACGGCGAGCCGTTCCAGCCCACCTTCCGCCCGCAGGAGGCGCTGAGCACGCAGGTGGTCGCCGCCGCCGTGCGGGCCGTGGACCGCAACCGGCCGCAGGCCGTCTTCATCACCGGCGACGTCACCGACAACGCCCAGCGCAACGAGCTCGCGTGGGCCACGACGCTGCTCGACGGCGGCACCGTCACCCCCGACTCGGGCAGCCCCGGCTACCGCGGCGTCCAGCAGGCGGACGACCCCGACCCCTTCTACTACCGCCCGGACGTCGACCCGCCGCGCTACCCCGGCCTGCTCGCCCGAGCGCAGCGTCCCGTCGTCTCCCCCGGCCTGACCGCGCCCTGGTACGGCGTGCCCGGCAACCACGACGTCCTCCTCCAGGGCGAGCTGGCGCCGGACGCCCGGACGGACCGCATCGCCACGGGGACGCGGCTGGTCACGAGCCTCGACCCGCGCGCGCGGCTGCCCCGGGAGGCGACCACGGCCCAGGCGGTCGACGCGCTGCTCGGCGCCGCGCGGGGCGGCCGCAGCCTGCGCGTCCCCGCCGACCCCGAGCGCCGCAGCGCGACCGCGCGGGAGATGGTCCGCGCGCTCGCCCACGGGCACCCCACCCGCACCCCGGACCGGGCCGACTACACCGTCGCCCTCGGCCCCAACGCCGAGGCTGTGGTCCTCGACGTCGCGTCGCGCAGCGGTGGCCAGGCGCCCGTCACCGACCCGGCGCAGACGCGGTGGCTCACGCAAGAGCTCGCGACCGACAAGCGGATCGTCGTCGTCTCCCACCAGACCCTGCCCGACGCGCTCCTCCAGGTCCTCGACACCTGCCCGAGCGTCGTCGCCGCCATCCACGGCGACAGCCACCGCAACCGCATCACCCCGCGCGGCCGCTACTGGATCATCGGCACCAGCTCGCTGGCCGACTACCCGATGCAGAGCCGCATGTTCCGGCTCCGCGAGCACGCCCTGGAGACGTGGATGGTCGACCAGGACGGCCGCGGCCTGGCCGGCACCGCCCGCGCGCTCGCCTTCCTCGACGCCCAGGGCGGGCGCCCGCTCGGCTACGCGGGCACCCGCGCCGACCGCAACGTCCGCCTAGGGGTGCCGTAGGTGACCCGGGCCGGGACCCGCCGAGAGGTCGTAAGAGGACACCGCGAGGGTTTTCATACCGCGACGGGCTGAGCCGTGCCCGCCTGGGCGGCGTCGCGGTGCTCCTTGGAGTCGCGCGTCCGGATCACGACCTGGGAGAGGATCGCGCCCGCGACGGCGAAGCCGGCGCCGACCAGGAACGCCTTCTGGAAGCCGTCCGTCAGCGGTCCCGGCGCCCGCGACCCGTCGGTGACGCTGTTGGCGATCGCGACCAGGATCGCCAAGCCGAGCGCGCCGCCCACCTGCTGCGAGGTGTTGATCAGCCCGGAGGCGAGGCCCGACTCCTCCCTTTGGACCCCGGCCACCGACGCGATCGTCACCGGCACGAAGGAGAACCCGAGCCCGAGGCCGGCCAGCACCGACGGGAAGACGACGTCGCCGAGATAGGTCCCGTTCGCCGACACCTGGGAGAACCACACCAGGCCGGCCGCGACCAGCAGCATCCCGGCGCCGAGCACCGGCTTGAAGCCGATCTTCGTCACCAGCGCGGAGGCCACGCCAGCCGCCCCGATGATCGCGACGGAGAGCGGGATGTAGGCCAGGCCCGCCTTCAGCGGCGAGTAGTGCAGCACCTGCTGGAGGTACAGGGTGATGAAGTAGAACATCGAGAACAGCGACATCGCCACGAAGACCGCGGTGATGTTCGCGCCCGTGAGCGTCCGGTTGCGGAAGATCGAGAACGGGACCAGCGGGTTGCGGATCGACCGCTCGAGCACGACGAACCCGGCGACGAGCGCGATCGCGACCAGGATGAGGACGATCGTCCGCGCCGAGCCCCAGCCCTGGTTGGGCGCGTCGACCAGCGCGTAGACGAGGATGCTCAGGCCGGCGGTGATGGTGATGGCGCCGCCGACGTCCAGCCGATCGACGACGTCCTTGCTCTCGGCCAGCACCCGGTAGGCGCCGAACGCCACGAGCAGGGTGACCGGCGTGTTGACGAAGAGGACCCATTCCCAGCCGAGCGAGTCGGTGAGCACGCCGCCGAGCATCGTGCCGACCGCGCCGCCCGAGCCCGCGACCGCGCCCCACACGCCCAGCGCCCGGTTGCGCTCCGAGCCCTCCGCGAACGTGTTGGTGAGGATCGAGAGCGCGGCCGGGGACAGCAGCGCGCCGCCGAGGCCCTGCAGCGCGCGGGCGGCGATGAGCTGGCCCTCTGACGAGCTGAGCCCGCCGAGCAGCGAGGCGAAGCCGAACAGGACCAGGCCGATGATGAACAGCCGGCGCCGGCCGACGAGGTCCGCGAGCCGGCCGCCGAGCAGCAGGAAGCCGCCGAAGACGAGCGTGTAGGCGTTGATGACCCACGACAGGCTGTCGTTGTCCATGTGCAGGTCCTTGCCGATGGACGGGAGGGCGACGTTGACGATGGAGGCGTCGAGCACCACCACGAACTGAGCGCAGGCGAGCAGGAGCAACGCAAGCCCCTTGTTCACGGTCTTATCCGGATTCATGGTTCCGGTTATAGCGGAACCGGAGTTCCGCTTCTCGTCTATTGTTGTGAACGTGAGCACACTCGAAGACCGGCCGCTGCGCGCCGACGCCCGCCGCAACCGCGCCGCCATCCTCGCCGCAGCGCGGGCCGTCTTCGCCAAGCAGGGTCGCGACGCCCAGGTGGACGACGTGGCCCGCCGCGCCAAGGTTGGCGTCGGGACGCTCTACCGGCACTTCCCCACCAAGGAGGCGCTGCTGCTCGCGCTCGCCGAGGACAAGTTCCGCCGGCTGGCCGGGCTCGCCGCGGACTCGCTGAAGATGGAGGACCCGTGGGACGCGATCGAGGACTTCCTCTACCGCGGAGCGGACATGCACGCCTCGGACCGCTCGCTGGGGGAGGCGCTGATGTTCGAGCCCGCGATGATGCGGGAGGCGGCGTTGCGCACGGAGGGCCTCGTCGAGTCGATCGACGCGCTGGTGCAGCGCGCCCAGGCGGCCGGGGCCATGCGCGCCGACGCTCGCTGGGAGGACATCCCGATGGTCTTCTGCGCGCTGAGCTCCATCGACGGCCCGCCGCGGGCCTCCTGGCAGCGGATGTTGGCGCTGATCGTGGCCGGCCTGCGAGCGCCCGGGACGGTCGCCCTGCCCGACTAGGCTGCGCCCATGGCCGTCGCAGAAGAGCTGGATGACGTCGCGTGGGACCTCTCGGACCTCGCGGAGGATCCGGCTGCGGTGGAGGCGCTGCTGACCGACGCCAACACGCGCGCCGGTGCGTTCGCCGAGCGCCTGCGCGGGCAGCTGGAGTCGCTCGACGCCGCCGGCCTCGCCGCCGCGATGCGCGAGCTCGAGGCCATCGAGGACGGCGTCGGCCGCGCCTACTCCTACGCGGCGCTGTCCTTCGCCACCGACACCGCGGACCCCGCGCGCGGCGCGCTCCTGCAGAAGGTCCAGGAGCTGGGCACCGCGATCCAGACCCAGCTCGTCTTCTGGGACCTCGAGTGGGCGGCGCTGCCCGACGAGCGCGCCGACGCGCTGGTGGAGGACGAGCGGCTCGCCTTCGCCCGCCACCACCTCGCCTCCGCCCGCCGCTACCGGCCGCACCTGCTCACGGAGCCCGAGGAGAAGCTCATGAGCGAGAAGGGGGTCACCGGGCGCGGCGCCTGGGACCGGCTCTTCGAGGAGCAGACGTCGGCGATCGAGGTTCGCCTGCCCGACGAGTCCGACGCGGTCGCCCTGGAGGTGGCGCTGTCGCGCCTGTCCTCCCCCGACCGCGACGTCCGCCGCACCGCCGCCGAGGCGGTCACCGAGGGCCTGCGCCCGGGCCTGCGCACCCGCGGTTACATCTTCAACACGCTGCTGGCCGACAAGGCGCTCGACGACCGGCTGCGCAGCTACCCGACCTGGGTCAGCTCGCGCAACCTCTCCAACGAGGCCTCCGACGAGTCCGTCGAGGCGCTCGTCTCCGCCGTCCAGGGCCGCTACGAGATCGCCCGCCGCTGGTACCGCCTCAAGGCGCAGCTGCTCGGCCTCGACCGCCTGGCCGACTACGACCGCATGGCCGCCGTCTCCGAGGTCGAGGAGACCGTGCCGTGGGGGGAGGCCAAGACGCTCGTGCAGGACTGCTTCGCGTCCTTCTCCGACGAGCTCGGCTCGCTCGTCGGCCGCTTCTTCGACGAGCGCTGGGTCGACGCGCCGATCCGTCCCGGCAAGCGCGGCGGCGCGTTCTGCGCCTACACCGTCCCCTCCGCGCACCCGTACGTGATGCTCAACTACACGAGCAAGCGCCGCGACGTGCTCACCCTCGCCCACGAGCTCGGCCACGGCGTCCACGCCGCGCTGGGGGCGTCGCAGGGCGTCTTTCACATGAGCACGCCGCTGACGCTGGCCGAGACCGCGTCCGTGTTCGCCGAGGAGGTCGTCGGCGGCCGGCTGCTCGAGCGCGCCGAGACCCCCGAGTCACGCCTCTCGCTGCTGGCGTCCTCGATCGAGGACTCGATCGCCACCGTCTTCCGCCAGGTCGCGATGAACCGCTTCGAGCACGCCGTCCACACCGCCCGCCGCGAGGAGGGCGAGCTGAACGTGGATCGCTTCAACGCGCTGTGGGGAGCGTCGCAGGAGGACCTGCTCGGCGACGCGGTCGAGGTCACGGAGGGCTACCGCATCTGGTGGTCCTACGTCCCCCACTTCATCTCGACGCCCGGCTACGTCTACGCGTACGCCTACGGCCAGCTGCTCGCGCTCTCGGTGTACGCCCGCTACCGGGAGATCGGGGACTCCTTCGTCCCGTCCTACCTGGACCTGCTACGCGCCGGCGGCTCCCGCTCCCCCCAGGAGCTCGGCGAGATCGTCGGTGTCGACCTCGCCGACCCGGGCTTCTGGGAGGCCGGTCTCGACCTCGTCGAGGCCCAGCTCGAGCAGGCCGAGGAGGCCGCCCGAGCCACCGGCCGCGTATAGCGCCTGAGTCGTTTTCGCGGCGTGAGACCTAGGGGTTGTCATGGCAACCCCTTCTGCGCTCGCGGCGTTCGCCGCGTCGCGCCACCACGTCGTCACCACCGCCGAGCTCTACGAACTCGGCTTCTCGCGCGCCGCGATCCGGCATCTCGTCGCGACGCAGCGCAGCTTCCGGATCCACCGCGGGGTATACGCGGTGGGACGGCAACAGCTCACTTCAGAAGGTCGATGGAAGGCCGCGGTGGCCGGCGGGCCGCCAGGATGCGGGCTCGGGCTGATCAGCGACGCCGTTCATTGGGAGCTGCTGCGAGATCCGGGCCGCCATGCGACGAAAGGGTCGTCATAGCGACCCTTTCGTCGCTTAACGGCGACGGGCCCCTGGCGGGGCCCGTCGGGAGTGCGTGGGTCGCGGTGACTTAGGCCGCGGCGCGCAGGGCCTCGAGGCCCGGCAGCTGGGACAGCTTGGCCAGCGCGCGCTGCTCGGCGGCGCGGGCCTCGCGGACCGGGACGCCGAGGCGGCGCGCGGTCTGCTCGATCGAGTGCTCGCCCTCGTCACCCGTGCCGAAGCGCAGGTGGATGACGGCGGACTCGTCGGCCGGCAGGGCGTCCAGGGCCTCGCGCACCGTCCGCTGGGACATGGTGCGCTCGACCTCGTCGGCCGTGCTCTCGCCGTCAATCGGGATGAGGGCGCCCAGCGGCGTGTCGCCGTCCTCGCCGACGCCGGCGTCCAGGGACGCGAGCGTGCGGGCGTGCGAACGCAGCAGGTCGACCTCTTCCACGGTCAGCCCGGTCTCCTCGGCCAGCTGGTCGAGCGTTGGCTCCTCGCCGAGCTTGACCGCCAGCTCACGCTCGGCGCGCTCGACCTTGCGGGCGCGCTGGGCGACGTGGGCGGGCAGGCGGATCGTGCGGCCGGTGTTGTCGAGGCCGCGCTGCAGGGCCTGGCGGATCCAGATGGTGGCGTACGTCGAGAAACGGAACCCCTTGCGCCAGTCGAACTTCTCCGCCGCACGGATGAGGCCGAGCATGCCCTCCTGGACGAGGTCGTTCATCGACAGCCCCTGGCCCTGGTACTTCCGGGCCACGGACACGACCAACCGCAGGTTGCAGTTGATCAGGCGTTCCTTCGCTGCGAGGTCACCGCGCTCGATCCGCTGCGCCAGTTCGATCTCCTCGTGGGGCTCGAGCAGGCGGAAGCGTCCCGCTTCGCGCAGGAGCTGCTCCAACGGCTCGAGGAGGATCTCGTCGGGCTCAAGCAACGGGGTCGGTGGGGTGATGCGGTCCAATACAGTTCCTTTGAGATTGATGGGGAGTGACTTCTGATGGGGAGGGAAAATCCGACTTCAGATATCGGATTTTACCCAGATTTCGTTGATTCAGCAACCAACGGTCTGACACGGGGAGGCGACCGTTACGGGCGCTGCATCGTTTCGGTCTGAGCTAAGAACTGCCTAAGACCGGGCCGATCAGGGCTCGATGCCCTACCGGGTCGTACACCGTATCGAAGAAATGGGTTACGCGCCACCCCGTCCGTGAGGCTCGTCGAAGTCCTCGAGCGGCCGCAGCGCAATCAGGCCGTTCGGGTTCACGCTTGGGTGCGTGCCGTAGTAGTGGCGGCGGATGTCGTCGAAGCGCACAGTGCCCCTCACGCCTGGCCGCTGGTACAGATCCCGCACGTAGGGCCACAGGTTCGGGTAGTCGACGACCCGCTTGAGCGAGCACTTGAAGTGGATCGCGTAGACGGCGTCGAAGCGCACCAAAGTGGTGAACAGGCGCCAGTCCGTTTCCAACGGCGCGTCACCGAAGAGGTAGCGAGACAACGCCAAACGCCTGTCCATCTCGTCCAGTGCAGCGAAGATCCCGCGCACCTCGCGCTCGTAGACGTCCTGTCTAGTGGTGAAGCCGGCCTTGTAAACGGCGTTGTTGACGGCGTCGTAGAGACGGTCGTTGAGGGCGTCGATGTCCTCGCGCAGCGCGTCGGGAACCAACTCCACGGGGTGCTCGGCCAGCGGCGCGAAGTCCGTGGACAACATGCGCAGGATGTCGCCTGACTCGTTGTTGACGATCCGCCCCTCCTCCTTGTCCCACAGGACCGGGACGCTGTAGCGGCCGTCGTAGTCGCCGTACGTCTCGCCCAGGAACGAGAAGCCGTTGATCGGGTCGACGTACTCGCCACCCGTGAACGCCCATCCCTGCTCGCCGCGGATCGGGTCCACGCCCGACAGCGAGATGGCGTCCTCGAGGCCCATCAGCATGCGCGCGATGATCGTGCGGTGCGCCCACGGGCACGCCCACGAGACGTACAGGTGGTAGCGACCGGCCTCGATCGCAGGCGGCCGATCCCGGAACGTCGACTGCTGGCGCTCGAAGGTGCCGCTCTCGCCTTCCTTGCCCAGGCTGAAGGTGCTCACGCCGTCGCTCTACCCGCTCCGACCTCCTCCCCACGCGAGTTGAGCAGGCTCGGTCGCGCCAAACCGACCAGCGCGTCCGAGCCCAGGCCCAGGCCGAAGACGTCCGCGACCACGGCGACGCCCGCCGGGTCGAGCGCGCGCATCGCCCCGTCGGAGACCTTCAGCGCCAGGCCGCGGCCGTCGGGCAGGCCGACGCCGAGGACGCCCTCGGCACCGATCTTGGCGACCAGCCCGTCCTGGCAGCGCATCAGCTCCGTGTCCAGGGCGCCGTCGAAGGCGACCAGCTCGGGGTGCTCGCGCATCGCCCGTGACACCTGCTCCCCGCCAGGGCCGAGGCCGCCCGAGGCGAGCTTGCCGAACGCCCGCGCCAGCGCGCCCAGCGGGATCTGGAAGGCGAGCATGCCGCAGCCGTCCCCGCCGTAGGGGACGGACGACGGGGCGCGGTCGATCGCCGCCGCCACCGCGGCGTGCATCCCC
This sequence comes from uncultured Solirubrobacteraceae bacterium, assembly GCA_964242305.1. Lineage (GTDB taxonomy): Bacteria > Actinomycetota > Thermoleophilia > Solirubrobacterales > Solirubrobacteraceae > DATLGB01. The sequence continues at coordinate 40,837 of CAXTBB010000031.1, read as the reverse complement.
TTCTGGATCGGGTGCCCGGGGTCGAGGTAGGAGCGCGTCGGCCAGCCGCGGTGCACGCAGCGGGCCAGCGCCAGCGCGTGCTTGCCGCTGCAGTTGTGGACGATCTTCGACGGCAGCTCCCCGCGCGCGCGCCGGTTGCGGTCGGCCTCCGGGTCGCGCGGATCCAGCGGGCCGCAGCCGAGGTGGTGCTCGGCCAGCCCGCAGGCGCGCAGCATCTCGTCCACGACCGCGATGTGGCGCGCCGTCCCGCCGTGGGAGGCGCAGGCCAGCGCCAGGTGGTGGTCCTCGAGGCCGTGCGCCTCCAGCACCCCGTCGCGCACCGCGGGCAGCGCCTGCAGGGGCTTGACCGCCGACCGCGGGAACACGGCGAGCTCAGCCGCCTCCTCCTCGCTCTCGGCCAGCACCGCGCCGTCCGGCCCCGTCGCGCACCACACCAGCGCGTGCTCGGACTCGGTGAGTCCCGCGCGGGTGAAGAGCACGCGCCGGATCACAGCCGCGCGAAGGCCTTCAACAGCTCGGTGGAAGCGCGTTCCCCGAGCTCGAGCGACGCGAGCCGGTAGGACTCGTTGGGCGCGTGGATGTCGTCGTCAGGGAGCGCGAAGCCGGAGACGACGGTGGTGATCCCCTTGGCGGCGAAATCGGCCACGATCGGGATGGAGCCGCCGCTGCGCTGGAAGACGGGCGCGACGCCGCAGGCGCGCTCCATCGCCTTGGCCGCGAGGCGCATCGAAGCGGAGTCGACGGGGAAGAGCGAGGGCTCGGCGGTGAAGACGTCGAGGTCGACGTCGGCGCCCGCGGGGGCGGCGTCGCGCAGCAGCCGCTCGAGCACCGGCCGGATCGTGGCGCTCGACTGGCCCGGCGCAAGCCGGACGGACACCGCGGCGCGGGCGTGCGCGGGGACGATCGTGCGCGGCTCCCCCACCGCGATCTGGTTGACCTCCACCGCCGTGTCGGCGCCGTTGCGCTCGTAGTAGCGGGCGCCCGCGTCGGGCGACACCGGCCGCCCGCCGACCTCGGCGATGACCTCGTCCCCCGCGCGCATCCGCGCCCACGACGCGCGCTCGGCGTCGGCGACCGGCGCGACGCCGGCCCGCAGCTCCTCGCGCGGCACGCCGTCCGGGCCGGGCACCACCTGGGAGAGCATCCCGTGCAGGACATGGGCGGCGTTGAGCACGCTGCCGCCGTACATGCCCGAGTGCAGGTCGCGCGCGCCGACCGTCACGCCGATCTCGGCCATGACCATCCCGCGCAGGCCGACCGTGATCGCGGGGGTGTCGGGGTCGGCCATGTCGGAGTCGAACACGACGGCGACGTCGGCGCCGATCTCGTCTTCGCGCAGCCAGGCGGCGACGGCGGCGCCGCCGGCCTCCTCCTCCCCCTCCACCAGCACGCGCACGTTGACCGGCAGCTCGCCGGCGCGGGCCAGCGCGCAGGCGGCGTGCAGCAGCGGGAGGAAGTTGCCCTTGTCGTCGGAGGCGCCGCGCGCGTAGACGCGGCCGTCGCGGATCTCGGGCGCGAAGGGATCCGACGTCCACGCCGCCGCGTCCCCGATCGACTGGACGTCGTAATGGCCGTAGATCAACACGGTGGGGGCGTCGGCGCGGTTGGCCTTCAGCTCCCCGTAGGCGAGCGGGTTGGTCTCCGTGATCAGCAGCTGGGCCTCGCCGCCGGCCGCGTCGACGCGCTCGCACACGAAGGCGGCGGCGCGGCGCAGATCCTCCTCGGTGCCGCCCCCTGTCGAGATCGAGGGGATGCGCAGCCATTCCAGGAGGTCGTCGAGCAGGGCGTCGGGCAAGATGAGAAGCGTACGTGTTGATCGTCGACGGCATGAACGTCATCGGCTCCGTCCCCGACGGCTGGTGGAAGGACCGCACCGCGGCGATGCGCCGGCTGGGCGCGCAGCTCGAGCCGGGCACGCTGCTCGTCCTCGACGGCACGCCGCGCGATATCGGCTACGACGACGTCCGCTGGGCGCCGGTCGCGGACGACCTGATCGCGGAGATCGCGCGACCCGGCGACACCGTCGTCACGTCCGACCGCGGGCTCGTCGACCGCCTACCGGACGGCTGTCAGGTCATCGCGTCGCGGACGTTCCGCCGCGGCCTCGACGGGTAGCCCGCGCTCATGGCTGACGAACTCAAGGGCAAGACCATCGCCGTCCTCGCCGCCGACGGCGTCGAAGAGGTCGAACTGGTCCAACCGCGCAGTGCGATCGAGGACGCCGGGGGAACGGCGGAGCTGGTCTCCCTCGAAGAAGGCGAGATCCAGGCCATGAACTCGGACATCAACCCGTCCAGCACGTACACCGTGGACAAGCTCGTCGCCGACGTCAGCGTCGACGACTACGACGGCCTGATCCTGCCGGGCGGCACCGTCAACCCCGACAACCTGCGCGCCGACGAGGACGCGGTCGCCTTCGTGAAGACGTTCGTCGAATCGGGCAAGCCCGTCGCGGCGATCTGCCACGGGCCGTGGACGTTGGTGGAGGCCGGCGTCGTCGACGGCCGCACGCTGACGTCCTATCCGTCGATCCGCACGGACATCCGCAACGCGGGCGGCAACGTGGTCGACGAGGAGGTCGCCGTCGACGGCAACCTCATCACCAGTCGCAACCCCGACGACCTCGACGCGTTCTGCGCGAAGGTCGTCGAAGCGCTTACTTGAAGCGGTAGGTGATGCGCCCGCGGCTGAGGTCGTAGGGCGACACCTCGACGCGGACCCGGTCCCCCGGCAGCACGCGGATGCGGAAGCGACGCATCTTCCCGGCCAGGTGACCGAGCACCTCGTGGCCGTTGTCCAGCTTGACGCGGAACATGAGTGACGGCAGGGCCTCGACGACCTCGCCCTCGAACTCGACTTTCTCTTCTACTGGCAAAAGACTCCTTCGGTCTTGGTTAGCAACCCTTGATTCTAGGCTCGCCCAGTGCGTTTGGCCACGGAAGCCTGGATCGCGGCCTGGCGCGCACGGCGCAAGCTCGGCAAGCCCAGCCAGGCGCAGTGGGAGGCCGACCGGCAGCGGTGGATCGCCGACCACGCGCCGGGCCGCACGTTCGCCGACGTCGGCGGCGTCCTCTTTCTCGACGGCGCGCGCGCCTTCGCCGCCGAGGCGGCGGGCGCGACGGCGGTGACGATGATCGACGCCGCGGACGAGGTCGGCCCGTTCCCGCAGGAGCGCGACCGCCGCGGCTCGACGGTCCGCTACGTCCAGGGCGACGTCCACGACCCCGTCGTCCTCGAGCGGGCCGGCGTCCACGACGTGGTCTGGTGCACCGGCGTCCTCTACCACTCGCCCGACCCCGTGCAGATGCTCACCCACCTGCGCGCGATCACCCGCGAGTACCTGTTCCTCGGGACCCACTCGATCCCCGAGCTGCCCGGCGTGCCCCAGGGCTGCGTCTTCTACCCCTACCTCGGCGACGACGAGCGCGCGCCGTTCACCCGCCCGCACTGGGGCGACCTCAGCGGGGCGTGGGGCGTCGGGACGCCGTTCGTGGAGACGCCCATGCTCGGGCACGGCAACTTCTGGTGGGGGATGACGCCGTCGGCGATCCGGGCGATGCTGCGCGCCGCGCGCTTCGAGGTCGTCGCCGAGCCGCGCACCCACTCGTCCCCTTGGTACACGGACATCGTCGCGCGCCCGGTCGACCGCGACCCGCTGCTGCCGCCCGTCAGCTACTACCGCGAGCGCGGCGAGGCCCGCGCCGCGGGTCACGAGATCCCGCCGCTGGAGGGCTACTACGACTGGCGCCGCGCCCGCGGGGGCTGACGGCGGTCACAGACCGGCCCGCTCGCGGCAGGAAGGGTCAGTGGACTACGACGCGCTCGCCGACGAGGATCTGCTGGCCCGGGCCGCGCGTCGCGACGCGGCCGCGTACGGCAGCTTCTACGCGCGCCACGAGCGCGTCGTCTTCCGCTACCTGTTCCAGCGGGCGCGGGACGCCGAGCTGGCCGCCGACCTGGCCGCGGAGACGTTCGCCGCCGCCCTGCTGAGCGCCGGCCGCTTCCGTCCCGGCCCCGACCCGGCGGTCGCGTGGCTGCTCGGGATCGCCCGCAACGTCCTGCGCCGCAGCTGCCGGAAGAGCCGCGTCGAGGACCGCGCGCGGCGGCGGCTGGGCATGCCGCCGCTCGAGCTCGACGACGAGCAGCTGCGCGTCCTCGAGCGCCTGCACGCCGACCAGCGCCTCGGCGACGCGCTGACCCGGATCTCGGCGGACCAGCGGGCCGCCGTGCTCGCCCACGTCGTCGACGAGGACGACTACGCGGTCATCGCCCTGCGCCTGCGCGTATCAGAGGCCGTGGTCCGCCAGCGGGTCAGCCGCGGCCTGCGGACCCTGCGCGCCGAGCTCCAGGAGGACGCGCCGTGACCGACCTGCCGCAGCTGCACGACCAGCTCGTCGCCGCCGCCGGGCGCCGCCGACGGCCCCGGGCGCTCGTGCCGCTGACCGTCGCCCTGCTCGCCGGCCTCGCCCTGGCACTCGCCGTCGCGCTGCGCTCGGGCGGGGACGCCCGCGAGGTTCCCGCCACCCCGCCGCGCGGCGGGCCGAGCACGGCGCGCCAGGCGTTCGCCGTCCTGCGCCGGCCGGCGCGGCCCGGCGACGCGGTCGGGCCCTCGCTGGATCTCGGTCCTCGAAGCGTCGCGGTGCGGCGCAGCCGCCGGGTCGGCCGGATGGGCCGCGAGCGGTACTTCCTGGTCGAGACGGCCGGGCGGCAGCTCTGTCTGGTGGCGCGCAGTCGGACCGGCGGCGGCGCCCTCGGCTGCGGTCCCGTGCGCACCTACCTCGACGGCACGCGCCCGCAGGCCTCCTTCTCCGACGAGCCCGGTCCGAGCACGTTCGCGGCGATCTTCCCCGATCACACGACGGCCGTGCGCCTGATCCTCGACGACGGCAGCCTCCTGACCCCCCGGGTGCAGCGCAACGCGGTCCTCCTGGAGCTTCCCGGTCGCGTCGCGGAGATGACCTGGCGCTCGCCCGACGGCGTCGCGCGCAGGCTCCGCTTCGCCAAGGCCCCGCCGGACCGGGCCGCGGACTTCTACCGCGCGCTGCGGCGCGCCGGGTCGCCGTCCGACCGGCGACCGGGGCTGACGGGCGCCCGCCAGGTCGCACCGGACGTGTGGATCGGCCAGGCCGGTGACAGCCTCTGCCTCGCGTTCGCCGAGACCACGGCGTGCCATCCCCGGGTCGGCGACGTCCGGCGCGCGCTCGTGATCGTCACGCCGGACCGCGCCGAGCTCGTGGCGGCCATCCCCGACGCGATCCAGCACGTCACCGTCGAGTACGCCGATGGCCACCGCGAGCGGCGTGCGAACACCACCAACGTGCTCCGGCTCGGCGCCGCCGGCGTCGTCGGCCTGCGCTACCACGTCGACGGCATCGACCACGGCGACACCGATCGCATCCCGCGTCGCAGCACCGTCACCATCCTCAACGGCAACCCCCGCTAGGAGCCTGTTGAACATTGGACGGCCCGCCTGTCCTACGCGCCGCTGCCGGACTGATCAGGCGGCCAGTGGCTGCTCCGCGTGCGGGTCCACCGCAAGCGCGCGGCGCAGGCCGATGAGGGCGTGAGCGCCGGCGGGTGCCGGCAGCCAGATGGCGATGACGCGGTAGGTGGCGACAGCGGCCAGCGCGAGCTCGGGCGCGGTGCCGAGTGCGATGAAGACGCCGATCATGCCGCTGGACGCCGCGCCCGGGAGCGGGATCGTGTTGGCGACCTGGCCGAGGAAGTAGCTCAGGGCCAGCACGGTGAGGGCGGGCGTCGCGCCGACGGCGTGGAAGGCGGCCCACAGGACGGCGCAGTCGAACGCCCACCAGGCAAGGGCACCCAGCAGCCGCGGATGGGGACGGCGCAGCACAGCGGCGGCCTGGCGGACCGGGCCGCGCAGCTTGGGGACGAAGGGGGCGACGACCATCGCCGCGCCGGCGGCCAGCGCGGGGATGAGCACGCCCGCGGCCAGGCTCGCGACGAGCAGCCCGGAGAGGAAGACCGCGTAGAGGACCACCAGGAAGACGAGCAGGTCCTGCGCGCCGCGCCCGCGCCGCTTGAGCACCCACAGGGTGAGCGCGGCGCCGCCGGCACCCGCCGTGGGCAGCAGGCGGGTGGCGGCGGCGCCGGCGAGGGTGGTGCGGTAGCTGTCGACCCAGCCGAGGCCGGTCACGTGCGCGAGCAGGGCGATGTAGCCGGCGAACGAGAGCGCCTCGAACCCGGCGGCGGCGAGCGCCCAGGCGGGGTCGGCGCTGGCGACGCGTTCCAGCGCGTGGCCCAGGGCGCGGCCGGGCCCGCCGAGCACGAGGGCGGCGATGACGACGGCGAGCAGGCCGAGCGCCGGGTAGCGCAACCGCCGGGCGAGCTCTGACAGGGAGGGCATCTCGAGCGCGACCGGCATGAGAGGAAGACTGCCGGGCGGCGCTCGCCCGCACATCGGCCTACGGCACGATCCGGCCTCCTCCCACAGGATGATTGGCCGACAGCCAGTCGGGAAGGCTGATTGGATGCCCGCCGTGCTTGGAGATGCCGATCTGGTCCGTGCCGCCGATGCGCTCGCGTGGCGGCTGCCCGACCCGCTGGCCCCGCTGGCCCGGCTGGCCTACAACTACCGCTGGGCCTGGTTGCCGGGCGGATCGGAGCTGTTTCGCTCCATCGACCAGCGCCGCTGGCGCCTGGTGGCCGGCAACCCGGTGCGTCTGCTGCAGGAGGCCTCCAGCGACGCGCTGGACCGCGCCGCCAACGACGACGCGCTGATCGGCTTCGCTGCCTCGCTGGAGGAGCAGGTCCGCCAGGACCTCGAGCGTCCGTCGCGGGGTCCCGTCGACGACGCGCATCCCGTCGCCTACTTCTCGGCCGAGTTCGCCGTCCACCAGTCCCTCCCGATCTACTCCGGCGGGCTCGGCGCCCTGGCCGGCGACATCCTCAAGGAGGCCTCCGACCGGGCGCTGCCGCTGGTCGGCGTCGGCCTCATGTACCGGCGCGGCTACTTCCGCCAGCGCATCGACCACTCCGGCTGGCAGCAGGAGTACTGGATCCTCACCGATCCCGAGCGCCTGCCCGCGGCGCTCATCACGGGCGAGGACGGTGAGCCGCTGAAGGTCTCCATCGACTGCGCCGACGACGTCGTCACCGCCCAGCTGTGGCGGGTGGACATCGGCCGCGTGCCGCTGATCCTGATGGACACGGAGATCCCCGAGAACGACGGCGTCAGCCGCTGGATCACCTCGCGCCTCTACGACGGCGACCCCGAAACGCGCCTGGCGCAGTACGCGCTGCTGGGCCTCGGCGGCGTCGCCGCGCTGGAGGCGACGGGCGTCGAGCCCGGCGTCGTCCATCTCAACGAGGGCCACGCCGCGTTCGCCGCGCTGGCCCGCGCCAAGGCCCACGGTGGGGACTTCGAGGCCGCGCGCGCGGAGACCATCTTCACCACCCACACGCCGGTGCCGGCCGGCAACGACACCTACCCCGCCGAGCAGGTCCTGCGCACGCTCGGCCGCTTCCTCGGCGACAACGACTTCGACGGCGGCGAGCTGATCCGCAAGGGCCGCACCCACCCCGACGACGAGCACGAGCCGTTCGGCGTCACCCAGTTCGCGCTGCGCACCAGCCGCGCCGCCAACGGCGTGTCGGCTCGCCACGGGGAGGTCGCCCGCGACATGTGGCGCGACCTCGAGCTGCCGATCGGCCACGTCACCAACGGCGTCCACGTCCCGTCCTGGGTCGGCGAGCCGATGCGCAAGCTGCTCGACCGCCACCTCGGCGACGGCTGGGCCACGCGCGCCGAGGAGCCCGAGACCTGGGCGCCGCTCGACAACGCCTCCGACGAGGAGCTGTGGCACGTGCGCAACGAGCAGCGCGCCCGGTTGGTCGACTTCGTCCGCGAGCGCTCCACGACCGACCGGCTCTCCCGCGGCGACTCACGCACGATCGTGAAGGCCGCCGAGACCGCGTTCGATCCCAACGTCCTCACCGTCGGCTTCGCCCGCCGCGTGGCCACTTACAAGCGCCTCGACCTGCTCTTCCGCGACCCCGAGCGCGCGATCGGCCTGGTCACCGGCGACCGGCCCGTGCAGCTGCTGATCTCCGGCAAGGCGCACCCGAAGGACGACGAGGGCAAGCGCCTCGTGCAGGCGCTGTTCGCGCTGAAGGACCGCGGCAACGTGGCCGAGCGCGTCGTCTTCCTGGAGGACTACGACCTCGGCACCGCGGCGCGCCTCGTGCGCGGCTGCGACGTGTGGGTCAACGTCCCCCGGCCGCCGCTGGAGGCGAGCGGGACGAGCGGCATGAAGTCGGTGCTCAACGGCGGCATCCAGCTGTCCGTGCTCGACGGATGGTGGTACGAGGCCTACGACGGCGAGAACGGCTGGGCGCTCAACGGCGACGTGATCGACGACCACGGCCATCAGGACCACCTGCACGCCGAGGAGCTCTACCGCCTGCTCGAGCAGGAGGTCGTCCCCGCCTTCTACGACCGCGACGAGTCCGACATGCCGCGCGCGTGGATCCGGCGCCTGCGGGCGTCCATGAAGACCAACGGCCCGCGCTACTCGGCCAGCCGCATGCTGCGCGACTACGAGGAGCAGTTCTACGCGGTGCCGGCCCTCGGCGGCTGAACCAGCGGGACGAGGGAGCGGGCGGCGGCGTCGACGTCGACGCGGGTGTCCGGCAGCAGGACGAAGGAGATCGCGATGCGGACCAGCAGCTCGGCGGGGTCCGGGTTCGCGCCCATGCGGCGCAGGCGATGGGCGAGGAAGTCGACGCAGAGCTCGAGGAGCGGGCCACTGCCGAAAGCCTGCAGCACCGTGTCCGGTTCGACGCGCGCGAGGCGGGCCAGGAGCGGGTGCTCGCGGGAGAGGCGGACGGCGGTGGTGAAGCCGGCCACCACCTGGGCCTCGATCGGCGCGTCCACGGGCGACGCGGCCTCGAGCTCGGCCAGACAGCGGCGTGCCTCGCGCCCGGCGAGAGCGTCGATCAGCGCGTCGCGGGTCCCGAAGCGCCGGTAGACGGTCATGCGCCCGACGCCGGCGCGGCGGGCGACGTCGTCCATGGTCAGGTGCTTGAGGCCCGACGCGGCGGCCAGCGTCAGGGCGGCGTCGAGGATGTGGTCGGAGTCGGCCGGGACCTCGGCGACGAGCGCGCGCTCGAGCAGTGCTACGCCTACCGACACCGTCAGGCAGCCTGAAATGGTTGTGTCGGTAGGCGCTCAAGTGCGGCCGCGGCGACCGAGACCGGGACGCCCTGCTTGGCCAGGGCGTGGCGGCGGTACTTCAGGTAGGTCGGCCCGAACTCGCGGGCGGCGCGCGGCAGCAGCGGCGACGACGCGCGCTGGGCGGCGGCCAGCGTCTCGAACTGAAGCCGGTCCGCCTGCGACCACGGCAGCCCGAGGCGGGCGCGAACGGCCGGGCCGAGCAGCCCGCGGGTGAGGAGGTCCGTCGCTCGCGCGGCCGGCCAGCGAGCCACCCGCCACGTCCCCTCCCCCAGGTAGGGCACGGGCGGCGCTGCGGGGGAGGCCAGCGTCCGCAGGACCGTCCGCACCGACTCGGTCGGGCGCAGCGTCTCGCGCTCCATCGTGCGCACGTAGTCGGCGAACTCGGGGTGCGTCTCCGGCAGGTCGCGCGGGCGCACGCCGATGTGCTCGCCGATCGCCCGCCAGTCCGCGTAGACGACGTCCTTCTCGCGCTGGGTCGGGCGCTCGCCGAAGCGCTCGGTGCACTTGAGGATCGAGTGGACGAGCGTCGCGTGGACCCAGGCGAACGCCCCCGGCTCGAGCGAGTGGTAGCGGGTGCCGTCCGGCATCACGCCCTTGATGCGCTTGTGCATCTCGCGCGTGCGGCGGCCCATCTCGGCCGCGGCCTCGTCCCCGCCGAAGACGGAGACGTTGACGTAGTCGAGCGTGCGGACCAGGCGCCCGTAGGGGTCCTCCTGGAAGTTCGAGTGCTCGGCCACCCCGGCGCTGACGACGGGATGGGCGACCTGGAGCAGCAGCGCGTAGCCCGCGCCGCCCATGAGGCGGGCGTCGCCGGCGATGCGCAGCGTTGTCGGAGAAGGGGCCACGGTGGTACGCAGGGTACCTGATCTGTACCATCCCGACCACGATGGGCCTCTTCGCTCCGGACTCCGTGACCTGGCGTGTGCACGCCAACCCCGCGCACTCGCTGGTCGGCGGCCTGCGCTCGCTCATCGTGCAGGCGCTCGATCCGCTGGCGATGGCCGGCGTCGCGCAGCACTCCGATTACCGCGAGCGGCCGTTGAAACGCCTGCAGCGGACGGCCGAGTTCGTGGCGGTCACAACGTTCGGGACAACGGCGGAGGCCGAGCGCGCCGCCGCTCGTGTCCGCCACGTGCACCGCAGGGTGGTCGGCATCGACCCGGTCACCGGCCGCCCCTACAGCGCCAACGACCCGGACACCGCGCTGTGGATCCACGTCGCCGAGATCCACTCGTTCCTGCTCGCCCACGAGCGCTACCGCGGCCGCCTCGACGCCGCCGACCGCGACCGCTACTTCGCCGAGAACGCCGTCGTCGCGGAGCTGCTCGGCGTCCCCGCCGACGTCATCCCGCGCGACGCGGCCGCCGTCCGCGCGTTCATCGCGGGCAAGCGCCCCGGCCTGTGCGTGTCCGACGCGGCGCGCGACGCGATCGAGTTCGTCACCGCGCCACCGCTGACGGCCGAGCTGGCGCCCTACTGGCCCGCGCTGCGCGTCTTCGGCCGGGCCGCCGTGGCGCTCGTCCCGCGGGATCTGCGCCGCCTGATCGGCCTCTCCCCCACGACCGCCGGCGACGCGCTCGCCCACGCCCAGGTCGTCGCCCTCGGCCACGCGCTCCGGCTCCCGGGCGCCGACCTGCTCCTGACCCGCACGCTCGGCGAGCGCACCCGCGCCGTCGCCGTCGAGGCTCGAGCAGCGGCGTGACCTCAGCTGGATTGTGGACGTTGAGTGAAGCCGGGACTACACGCTTGTGACAAGCGCACACAGCGCGTAGATTCCCAGCGGGCGAGGAGGGGATAGCTTGGTTAGAAGCACGGTCAGCCGCGGTGCTGACACGTTCAGGACGTCGATGTCGGACATCGGCGACATGGGGATACTCACCGGCAGGACCATCGTGTCGGCGGTCCGGCCGCCGTACACATACGGCAACGAGTTCGTCTACCAGTTCCTGTTCGTGCTGCGGGTCTGCTGGTTCCCGATGATCCTGGCCAGCGTCGCGTTCTCCTACGGCCCGTCGGGCGTGCAGGCGGCCGGCTTCCTGAACCTGTTCGGCGCGCTGGACCGCCTCGGCGGCCTGTTCGTCCTCGCCGTCGTGCGCGAGTTCGCGCCGCTGGTGTGCGCGATCGTCATGGCCGGCGTCGCGGGCACGGCCATCACCGCCGACCTCGGCGCCCGCAAGATCCGCGAGGAGCTCGACGCGCTCCAGGTGCTGGGCATCGACCCGATCAAGAACCTTGTCGTCCCGCGCTTCCTGGCGCTGATGCTGGCCACGGCGCTGTTCGACATCTACGCCGTCATCTTCGGGACCTTCGGCGGCGTCTTGGTCACCCTCACCAACAAGGCGCCGCTGGGCCCGTTCTTCGCCACCTACTTCTCCAACGCGACGACCACGGAGCTGTGGGGGTCGCTGCTCAAGACGCTGCTGTTCGGGGCGATCATCGCCATCGTCTGCTGTTACAAGGGGCTGACCGCGAAGGGCGGCTCGGAGGGGGTCGGCCGCGCGGTCAACCAGGCCGTCGTCATCGCCTTCATCGGCATCGGCGCCTTCAACTACGTCTTCACGCAGACGCTGCTGGCCACGCACCCCGAGCTGAGCGCGGTGCGTTAGGTGGTCCGCTATGTGAGGGGGCCGCTGGAGGCGTTCGGCGAGATGCTCGCCTTCGGCCTCGCGGTCTACAAGGGCATCTTCGGCGGCCGGGTCCTGAAGTTCGCCGGGGAGACGCTGCGCCAGGCCGGCGTGCTCGTCGTCGGCTCGGTGCTGATCGTGATGATGCTGGTCTTCATCCTCGGCCTGCAGTGCGGGATCGAGGGCGCCTATGCGGCGCGAACGATCGGCTCGCCGTCCGTCTCCGGCGCGTTCACGGCGCTGTGCGACCTACGCGAGGTGACGCCGTACGCGTTCGGCTACATGATGGCCGCCAAGGTCGGGACGGGCTTCGTCGCCGAGCTCGGCTCCATGCGCATCTCGGACGAGATCGACGCGCTCGAGGTGCTCGGCCTGGACTCGCTGGTCTACCTGTGCGCGACCCGCCTGCTGGGCATGTGGCTGGTCCTGCCCTTCGTCTACATCGCCGCGATCTCGTTCGGCTTCGTCGGCTCCTACATCGCCGTCGTCCGGCAGATCGGCGAGGTCTCCCCCGGCGGCTACTTCCGCATCTTCTGGCAGTTCCAGAACCCGGTCGATCTCATATACAGCGCCATCAAGGGCATGTCGATGGCCACGTTCATCGTCATCGTCGGCTGCTACTACGGCTACAACGCGGGCGGCGGCCCGGTCGGGGTCGGGAAGGCGACGGCGCAGTCGATGGTGGTCAACATCATCGGCATCCACGCCATCGGGATGCTGGGCACGCAGCTGTTCTGGGGCGGCAACCCGCGAGCCCCGATCGGCGGATGAGCACCCGCATCGTCGCCATCGCGGCCCTGGTCGCGGGGGTCGTCGCCGTCATCGTCATCCTCGGCGGCGGCCCGGGGTACGAGATCACCGCCCGCTTCGTGGACGCCGGCCAGCTCGTCAAGGGCGGCCTGGTCGAGGTGGGTGGGCGGCCCGTCGGCAAGATCAAGGCCATCGAGCTCTCCGACAACGGGCTCGCCGACCTGCGGCTGTCGATCACCGACAGCAGCATCACGCCGCTGCGGCGAGGCACGACGGCGCGCATCCGGACCGTCGGCCTGACCGGCGTGGCCAACCGGTTCGTCGAGCTCGAGCCCGGGCCCACCACCGGCGCGAAGATCCCCGACCACGGGGTGCTGTCGACCGCCGAGACGCGCGGCATCGTCGACCTCGACGTCCTCTTCGACGCCTTCGACCCCAAGACCCGCAGCCGCCTGCAGCGGATCATCCGCAACGGCGCGCAGGTCTTCAAGGGCCGCACCGCGGAGGCCAACGAGGGCCTCTCCTACCTGAACCCCGCCCTGTTTCAGAGCGCGCAGCTGGCCACGGAGCTCGTCCACGACCGGGCCGCGCTCGAGAAGCTGATCGACACCGGTGCGACGACGGCCACCGCACTCGCCTCCCGGTCGACGGACATCACCCAGGGCATCACCTCGACGGCGACGACGCTGCGGGCGGTCGCCTCGCGCCGCGAGGAGCTGGCCGACGCGCTCAAGCGCGCGCCCGCGCTGCTCAACCGGCCCGACGGGATCCTCGGCGGGCTGCGCAAGACGGTCGTCACCGCGCGCCCGGCGCTGCGCGACGCCCGTCGCGCCGCCCCCAAGCTCGTCACCGTCCTGCGCCAGCTCGCCCCGACCGCGCGCCAGGCGCTGCCCGCCCTGCGCCAAACGCGGCTGCTGCTGCCCGCCCTGCGCCAGGGCCTCGACGGCCTGCCCGAGCTGAGCCGCACCTCCGTCCCTGCCCTGCGCTCGACCGTCCTCACCCTGGTGGCGCTGCTGCCGATCGCCGACGGGCTGCGGCCCTTCACGCCGGAGATCGTCCAGGGCGTCATCGGGGGCCTGGGCAACCGCGCGGCCGGCTACTACGACGCCAACGGCGGCTTCGCGCGCATCGGCTTCAACTCGCCGCCCAACGCCCTGACGGGGACGCTCAACACCGGCGGCGGCCTGGGCGGCTTCGTGACCGGGCGGACGTTCCGCTGCCCGGGCGGCGCCACCGACCCGGCCGACGACGGCTCCAACCCCTACATCGAGAACAAGAACACCTGCGATCCCGCCGACGGCTTCGGGGTCTCCCCGTGATCGCGAAGCATCAGGCGTACACCCCGAAGGGTTCGATCGCGTGAGACGGCTCCTGACGCTCGTCGCACTCGTGCTGGCGGGTGTCATCGCCGCGATCGCCGTCGTCGGCGCGCCGGCCGAGAGCTCCGGCTCCTACCGCGTCGACGCGATCTTCGACACCGCCAAGGGCATCATCCCCGGGCAGGTCGTCAAGGTGGCCGGCGCGCGCGTCGGCCTGGTCAAGGACGTCGAGCTCACACGCGAGTACAAGGCGCGCATCGTCCTCTCGGTGCCGCGCCGCTTCCAGTTCCACACAGACGCCAGCTGCAACATCCAGCCGGAGGGGCTGATCTCGGAGAACTTCGTCCAGTGCGACCCAGGCTCGCCCGACAAGAAGGACCTCGGCGGCGAGCCCGCGCCGACCGTCCCCGTCCAGCGCACGTCGGTCCCCGTCTCCATCACCGACCTGTTCCGCATCTTCCAGGCGGACGTGCGCCAGCGCTTCACGGTGGCGATGATGGCGCTGGGCGGCGGCCTCGCCTCGCGCGGCGGCGATCTCAACAACATCATCCTGCGCTCCAACCCGACACTGATGGCGGTGCGCAAGCTCACCCGCGACCTGGCCGCCCAGAAGGCGCAGCTGTCCTCCGCCGTGCGTGACACGGACACGGTCATCGCCGAACTGGCCAAGCGCAAGGGCCGGGTCACCGACTTCATCGAGCAGGCCGACCGCGTCACCGCCCAGGCCGCCGATCACCGCGGCGAGCTGGCCGAGACGATCCGCCGCCTGCCGCCGCTGCTGGACGCCAGCGACCGCGCCATCGCCAACCTCGACCGCCTGTTCGACAACGGCCAACCGCTGCTCGGCGAGCTGCGCGCCGCCGCCCCCGGCCTCAACCGCGCGGTGCGCGACATCGGCCCGTTCGCCCGCGCGGCGGAGCCGTCGCTCGTCCGCCTCGGCGGCACGGCCAAGATCGGTCGGCGCACGCTCAAGAGCGCCGCCCCGGTGGTCCGGCTGCTGCGCACCTTCACCGTCCAGGCCGGGCCGGTCGGGAAGTCGCTCGCCGACCTGCTCGTCAACCTGCGCGACCGCGGCGGCGTGGAGTACCTCGAGCGCTTCCTCTACTTCAGCGCCGCGGCCACGTCGCGTTTTGACTCGATCTCCCACATCCTGCCCGCCCACGCCGTCAACGACGGCAACTGCTCGCCGCTGGCCACGGCGCCGGTGGCGGGGTGCAACGCGTTCTTCCGCGACAGCACCGCGACCCGCTCGGCCGGCAAGCGCGCCGCCGCCCGGCGCCGCGCCCGGCGCGACCGCGACGACGCCGCGCCGACTCCCGGCGCCGCCGCGACCCCCGCGCCCGGCGGCGCGGCCACTCCCGCACCGAGCGTGGCCGTCCCGCCGATCATCAAGCCGCTCCAAGACCTCACGCAGAAGGCCCCGTCCGGCGGGTCCAACGCGGTGCAGGACCTCACCGACTTCCTCCTCGGCCCATGAGCTCACGCACCGGCAACCCCGCCCAGAGCGGCACCCCGCTCACGAACCCCGTCCTGGTCGGGACCACGATCGTGGTCGCGCTGCTGGTGGGCGTGTTCCTCTCCTACAACGCCAACAAGGGCCTGCCGTTCGTCAAGACCTTCCCGCTCAACGCCAACGTCCCGGACGCGCAGCAGCTCGTCGAGGGCTCGGAGGTCCGCATCCGCGGCTTCCGCGTCGGGCAGGTCAACGAGATCATCGCCGAGCCCGCGAAGGGGAAGCGCGCGCCCTACGCGCACCTGGAGATGAAGCTCGACGGGTCCATCAAGGGCGTGCCGGCCGACACGCTGGTGCGGGTGCGCCCGCGGTCGCTGCTGGGCGCGAAGTACGTCGAGCTCGAGCCGGGCGCCTCCGACCGCGACGTCAAGCCCAACGCGACGCTGCCGATCCGCAACGCCCGCACGTCGCCCGAGCTCGACGAGATCTTCAACACCTTCGACAAGCCCACCCGCGAGGGCCTGCAGAACACGATCCGTCGCTTCGGCGACGCGGTCGCCGGCCGCGGGCCCGACATCAACGACTCGATCGGCGCGATCAGCGAGCTGATGGTCCCGCTGCGCGACGTCGCCACCACGCTGGCCAGCGACAAGACCGACCTCGCCGGCTTCGTCGACGCCGCCGCGCGGTTCTCCGGCGCGCTCGCTCCCGTCGCCGGCGAGCTCGGCGACCTCTTCGACAAGGGCGCGATCACGCTGCAGGCGATCGACGCCGCCGGCGACAGCTTCGGCCAGGGCTTCGCCGAGCTGCCCCCCACCGAGCAGGTCGGCCTCAAGGCGCTCAACGACGTGACCCCGGTGCTGGGCGACCTGGCCGACCTCACCGGCGGCCTGCGCGCCGGCACCCGCGAGCTGCCGCGGACCACCCGGCAGCTGTCGCTCGCGCTCGAGTCGGGGACCAAGGTGCTACGACGCACGTCCGAGCTGACGACGCCGCTCAACAGCGCCCTGCGCGTCGCCGGGACCCTCACGCGCGACCCGGCCACGCCGTCCGCGGTGCGCCGGCTCACCACCACCCTGAAGCTGCTCAACCCGACGGTCGAGGACCTGCGGGCCGCGCAGGTCGGCTGCAACCTCCTCGCCGTCAACCTGCGCAACCAGTCCGACGCGGTGTCCCGCGGCGACCAGCAGGGGACGTGGCTGAGCTTCCTGCCGCTGATCAGCCTCGACCAGGGCATGCGCGCGACGTCGCCCTCGCCGAACCTGCACTTCGATCCGTACCCGACGATGAACGAGACGGAGTGCGAGGCCGGCAACGAGCCGTTCTCGCCCGGCATTGTGATCGGCAGCCCGCCCTCGAAGGAGCCGGCCGGCCCGCTCGACGTCACCGCGCCGCCGCAGAACGCGACCCGCCTCGCGCGCGCCGCCGGCCTCCTCGACCGCATACCGGGAGCCTCGGGATGAGGCGCCGCGGACCCAACCGGCTGATGCTGGCGATCATCGGGATCGTCCTGATCGTGATCGGCGTCTTCTTCGTCTTCACGAAGCGGATCCCGTTCGTGCACGGCTACCGGCTGAGCGCGAACTTCGCGTCCTCCAACCAGCTCGTGGCCGGCTTCTCGCCCGTGCGCATCGCCGGCGTCACCGTCGGCAAGGTCACGAAGGTCCGCAAGGGCCCGCACGGCCTCACCCAGGTCGAGATGGAGCTCAAGAACACCGCCCTGCCGGTCCACTCCGACGCGCGCGTGCGCATCCGGCCGCGCCTGTTCCTGGAGGGCGGCTTCTTCGTCGAGCTGAGCCCCGGAAGCCCCAGCGCGCCGGTGCTCAAGGACCAGTCGGTCCTGCCCCGCGACCAGACCGCCGTCCCGGTCCAGCTGCACCAGATCCTGACCGTCTTCGACCAGGGCACGCTCGGCGAGCTGCGCGGCATCATCAAGAACCTCGACCAGGGCCTCGACCACGGCGGTGCGGAGAGCCTCGGGCGCGCAGTGGTCGCCTTCGGCCCCGTCCTGCGCGACACCGCGCAGATCGCCGAGGCCGGGCGCGGCAGCCACCCGCACGACGTGTCGGAGGGCATCGCCTCGACGGCCAAGATCACCGGCGCGCTCGCCGCGCGCGAGGACGAGCTGCGCGGCCTGGTCACCAACCTCAACCGGACCACGACGGCGCTGGCCTCGCGTGACAGCCAGGTGGCTGCCTCGATCGTGCAGATCGACGGCCTGATCAGGGAGACGCCGCGCGCGCTGGACAGCCTGGATCGCGTCCAGCCCGTCTTCCGCGAGTTCGTTCAGGACCTGCGCCCGGCCCTGCGCATCGCGCCGCCGATCCTCGACGACACCGCCAAGGCGCTCACGCAGCTGCGCGGCCTGACCGGCAAGCGCGAGCTGCCCGCGGCGGTGACCGCGCTGACGCCCGCCGTGCGCACGCTCCCGTCGCTCGAGAACCGCCTCAACACGCTGTTCGGGCTGGTCACGCCGGTGATGACCTGCCTGCGCACGCACGCGGTGCCCGTGCTGACCGCCAAGCTCGCCGACGGGACCCTGTCGACCAACCTCCAGGTCTGGCAGGAGCTCGCGCAGGCCGGCGTCGGCGTCGTCGGCTTCGCCCAGAACTTCGACGGCAACGGGTTCAACTCGCGCTATCTCGCCGGTGCCGGCGAGGACTCGGTGTCCACCGGCCTCGTCCCCGGCATCGGCCAGCTGGTGGGGACGACGAGCGAGCCGATCGCCGGGTCGCGCCCGACCTATCTCGGCCCGGGCCTGATCCCGCCCCACCGGCCGGACGCGGCCTGCGCCGACCAAGCCCTGCCCGACCTCACGCAGCGCACGGACTCGAGCGTCCCGACCGAGTCCAGCACCCGCGTCGGCGTCCGCCGGACGAACGCCTCGCCGATCGGCGTGCGGGCCAAGCTGCGGTCCGCCATCAAGGCGATGAAGAGGTCGACGCGATGATCGCGGAGCATCAGGCCTACACCCCGAGGGGGTCGATCGCGTGAAGCGCGCGATCCGCACCTACGGCCGCTTCGTGGTCGCCATCGGCTTCCTGATGATCCTGGCGCTGATCTCGGGCACCTACATCCTGATCAACCAGCGCCTGCGCCTGCCCACCGAGAAGCGCTACACGATCTACGCCGACCTCACCTCGGCCAGCGGGCTGGCGGCCGGCCTCGGCCAGGCCGTGAACGTCGCCGGGGTCCGGGTCGGGCAGATCTCGGGCTCCAAGCTCGTCGACGGCCGGGCGCGCGTCGCGATGGAGATCGACCCGAAGAAGCTCCCCCACGTCTACGAGAACGCCCAGGCCGAGCTGGTCGCCGACACGCCGCTCAAGGACCTGGTCATGGAGCTCGGGCCGGGGCGCCCGCCGGCCAAGGTGCTCAAGCAGGGTGGCGTCATCACCGTCGCCAACACCAGCCCGCCGGTGGACTCCGACGAGCTCACCAACGCCCTCGACGCCGACACGCGCGACTACTTCAACCTGTTCGTCTCCGGCTTCGCCGAGGGGACCAAGGGCCGGGGCAGTGAGCTGCACCGCCTGTTCCGGGCGCTCGGCCCGACCGCCGAGCAGACGCGCGAGGTGACGGACGCGCTGGCTGCCCGCCGGCATGAGCTCAAGCGGCTCGTCACCAACCTCGCGGTGCTGACCAAGGCGGCCGCGACCAAGGACACGCAGATCGGCCACGTCGTGGAGACCGCCAACGCCACGCTGGAGGCCGTCGCCGGCCAGGAGGGCAACCTGCGGGCCAGCCTCGACCGCCTGCCCGGCACGCTGTCGCGCATCCGGTCGAGCCTGGGCAGCGCCAGGGTCTTCGCCGACGAGCTCGGACCCACGCTGACCCAGCTGCTGCCCGCCGTGCGCCGCCTGCCGGGCGCGCTGCGCGCCACGGCGCCGCTTGTCCGCACCGCCACGCCGGTCCTGCGCGATCAGATCCGCCCGCTCGTGCGCGAGCTGCAGCCGGCCGCACGCGACCTCGGTCCCGTCACCACCGCGCTGACCGCCCAGACACCCGACCTCTCGCGCGCCTTCCAGGTCCTCACCTACACGGTCAACTCGCTGGCGTACAACCCCGCGGGCAGCGACGAGGGGTACCTGTACTGGCTGGCCTGGTTCGCGCACAACGCCGCCTCCGTCGGCTCCGTGCAGGACGCACAGGGCCCGGCCACCCGCGGCCTGGCGCTGTTCTCGTGCGATTCGCTGACCGCCAGCAGCCTGCTCGGCGCCATCCTGCCCCAGTTCCTGTCCACCCTCCCGGTCTGCCCCGCGTAGCGCATGGGTCTCAAGGCACCAAAGCTCAGCCTCATCCTGATCGCGGTCGTGTTCGCGCTGTCGTGCTTCGGCTTCACGCTGTTCGTGTGGAAGTCGTTCGGCGGCCCGACGCCGTTCGAGGCCCACGGCTACCGCTTCCACATCGTCTTCGGGACGGAGGCGTCGCAGATGACCTCCAACGCCGACGTGCGCATCGCCGGCGTCAGCGTGGGCAAGGTCATCTCGGTCAAGCGCAACCCGCGCGGGGCCGACGTGCTCGTCGAGATGGACGCCAAGTACGCGCCCGTGGCCAAGGACACGCGGGCGATCGTGCGCTTCAAGTCGCTGCTCGGCGAGGCGTTCGTGTCGCTCACGCCGGGCGAGAAGGGGACGCCCCGGCTGCCCGAGAACGGGACGCTGGACCGGCGCAACCTCGGCAACGTGGAGCAGGTCGACGAGGTGCTGGGCGCCTTCGACGCGCCCACCCGCCTCGCCTTCACCCAGTTCCTGCGCGACTCCGCGAAGGTGCTCGACAAGCGCTCCGCGGACCTCAATGCGGCGCTCGGCAACCTGGCGCCGACCTCGGAGGCGGCGGCGGACCTGCTGACGTCGCTCGACAAGCAGAAGGGCTCGCTGCAGGCGCTCATCCGCAACAGCGGCGTGGCCCTGCGCGCCGCCGCGGCCCGGTCGGACGACCTGCGCTCGCTGATCCGCGCGGGCAACCAGGTCTTCGGCGCGACCGCCGCGCAGAACACGAGCCTGACGGAGACGGTGAAGGCGTTCCCGCCCTTCCTGCGCGAGACGCGGGAGGCGCTGCGCGACATCGACGCCGCCGCCCTCGACGCGCTGCCGACTCTGCGGGCGCTGCGCCCGGCGGTCCCGCTGCTGCGGCCCGCCCTGCTGGCCACCGCGCGCCTCGCACCCGAGCTGCGGCGCACGTTCGACGCGCTGGACCCGACGGTGACCTCCGCCCGCCGCGGCCTGCCCAGCCTGGTCCGCATCCTCCAGACCGCCCAGCCGGTCTTCAAGTCGATCAACGTCGCCGGCCGCGAGCTGATCCCCGTCGCCGACTACCTGGGCCGGTACCGCACCGACGTCGTCGGCGCCATCTCGCGCGTCGCCGCCGCGGCCAACTTCAAGGTCAAGAACTCCGACGGGACGGTCCAGCACATCCTCCGCACCCTGCTCGTCATCACCGACGAGACGCCGACCAACGCGACCCAGCGCCTGCGCGAGAACCGCCACAACGCCTACCCGCTCCCCGGCGTGCTGACCGACGTGGCCACGCACCTGAAGGCGCTCGACTGCCGCAACGTCAACAACCCGCAGTCGGTGCCGATCCTCGGCCAGCCGTCCCCGCCCTGCGAGGTCGCGCCGAAGTTCGACTTCCGCGGCGAGCTGAGCTCCTACCCGCACGTCAAGCTGCTGCCGCGCTGACGCCGACCGGCGTTACGCCAGTTAGCGTTATGCCAGTCGGTATAATGACGTCATGGCCGCGATCAACCCGTTCCGCTTCGGTGCTCTCGCGCTCGACGAGGCCTTCACCGACCGCGAAGCGGAGGTGGCCGAGCTCATCGCCGACGCGCACAACGGCCAGGACGTCGTCGTCCTCGCCCCGCGGCGCTACGGCAAGACCTCGCTGCTCTGGCGGGTCGCGCAGCGGTTGATCGCCGACAAGGTGCTGGTCGCCCAGGTCGACCTGATGACGACGCCGTCGCGCGCGGCGCTGGCCGCGAAGCTGGCCAAGACGATCCACGACGACCTTGCGACCCCGCTGTTCCGGGCCCGGGAGCGGCTGCGGGTGTTCTCCGGGCTGCGCGTGGCGCCGACGGTCACCGTCGATCCCGAGGACGGCTCGCTGTCGTTCTCCTTCTCGGCATCGGTCCGTTCGGAGGACCTCGACGAGACGCTCGAGCGGCTGCTCGAGCTCCCCGGCCGGCTGTCCGCCGAGCGCTCGCGCCCGGTCGTCCTCGTGCTCGACGAGTTCCAGGAGGTCGTCGACATCGACCCCGGCCTGCCGAAGCTCATGCGCGCCGTGTTCCAGCAGCAGCCGGAGGTCGCGCACCTCTACCTCGGCAGCCGCCGGCACATGATCCGCAAGCTCTTCAGCGACGCCAACGAGCCGTTCTGGCGCAGCGCCAAGCAGATCGAGCTCGACGTCATCTCGCCCGCCCACTTCCGGGTCCACATCGCCACGCGCTTTGCGGCGACGGGCAAGCGCATCGCCGACGACGGGCTCGACGCGATCCTCGGCATCACCCGCGGGCACCCCTACGGCACCCAGGAGCTGTGCTACTTCACCTGGCAGGAGACGCCGGGGCGCGGCGTCGCCACCGCGGCGCGGGTGGCCGGCGCGCTCGACGGCGTGCTGCGCTCCGAGCACGCGCACTTCACCCTGGCCTGGTCGGGCGCGTCGGGCAAGCAGCGCGCGGTGCTGCAGGCACTCGCCCGGGAGCCCGGCCACGTCCTCGGCGGCGAGTACCGCGCCCGCCACGGGCTGGCGGCGCCCTCGACCGTGCAGAAGGCGCTCGACGCCCTCGAGCGCGACGAGCTGATCGTCCGCCGCCGTGGGCACGTCACCATCAGCGAGCCCTTCCTCGCCGAGTGGATCCTGCGTCAGTAGCTATTCGCAGAAGCGGATGTAGGGGACGCCGAACTCGGTGATCTTGCCGGTCTTGGCGTCGAGCGCGATCTGCAGGCGACCGCCGCCGCTCTTGGGGATGCGCACGAGCGTGATGCCGAACGTGGCCTGCACCGAGTCGTCGAAGACGGCCTTCGGGAAGGCGTCCTTGACGGCGGCGCGCTTGTCGCCGATGACGAGGCCGCGGGCGGTCGCGTTCTTGGTCACGATGATGCTCTTCACGCGCCGTGGGTTCTTGTGGGTGAGCTCGACGACGCCGCGCAGTGGTGCGCGCAGGATGGCGGCCCGAGTGCCGGGGCCCTCGAGCTCGCAGCCGACGCGCTGGCGGCCGACCAGGCCCGCCTTGCGCAGCGACGCGTGGGTGGCGCCGAGCTTGACGTCGCCGACCCGCTTGGGGGTGATCTTCGCGGGCATGGCGGGGGCCGCCGCGATGGCAACGGCGGCGGCGGTCGCGACGACGGAGATCATCGGTCGAACCCTACGCGAGAGTCGGGGCCCTGGTGGGTCTCGGCCAGCGCGGTGATCGCGTCGACCGTGCGGCGCAGCTCGGCGACCGCAGGGGCGGCGTGCTCGCCCATGCGGTCGCCCTCGCGCTCGAAGGCGTCGGCGAGCGCGCGGTAGTACACGCGGGTGGCGAGCCCCTGGCCTTGCTTGAAGCGCGCCCACACCGCGTCGCCGTGGGTGCGGTAGTCGATCAGGATCGAGCGCGCGTTGTGGAGCTTGTCGGCGAGGGAGACGCGCAGCGCGCCCGGCGTCTTGGTCGTCATGGAGTCGATGTAGGAGCGCTTGCGCTCGTACCAGCCCCCCTTGACGTCGCCCTCGTCGACGCTGTCGCTGTTGGCCAGGACCATGGCCGCCACGTCGGCGCCGAAGGCGAGCTCGATCTCCGTCAGCGCCTTCGAGCCGCCGCCGTCCTCCACGACGTCATGCAGCAGCCCGGCGATCGCCTCGTCCTCCGTCCCCCGCATCTCGAGCACCAGCGACGCGACAGCCAGCAGGTGCGCCGTGTACGGGACCGGCGTGCCCTTGCGCAGCTGGCGGGCGTGATGGCGCGTGGCGTAATGCAGCGCCGCGTCGAAGCGCTCGGTCAGCAGCGGGGCGTCGGTGAACGACTCGGTCGACACGAGGTGCGACGATACGCCTCGCGCATGGCCTACGACCCGGACCTCGTCGAACGCATTCGCGAGCAGCTCGACAAGGAGTTCGACGTGATCGAGAAGGCGATGTTCGGCGGGCTCGCGTTCCTCGTCCACGGGCACCTGACCGTGGCGGCGTCGCGGACGGGCGGCCTGCTGGTGCGCACCGATCCGGAGGACGAGGAGGCCACGCTCGCGCAGCCTCACGTGTCGCCGATGTCGCCCGGCCCGCGGCCGATGCCCGGCTGGATCGTGGTCGCCGCCGAGGGCGTCGCCGACGAGGCCGACCTGTCGCGCTGGGTCTTCACCGCACTCGACTTCGTCTCCTCGCTCCCGCCCAAGTGAGCCACGCCGAGCGCGTCGACGCGGTGTGCGCGCAGATGAGCGCGAACACGTCCCCACCCACCCGCGTCCATGTCCACACGGGCGGCGTGCACCACTTCGTCCCGCGGCCAGGCGACGCGCGCTTCGCCGGCGCCGCCGTCGATGTCTCCGCGCTGCGCGAGGTGCTGGAGGTCGACGTCGAGGCGCGCACGTGCACGGCCGAGCCGGGCGCGACGTTCGCCGACGTCGTGCGGCGCACCTTGAGCCACGGACTGCTCCCGAAGGTCGTCCCGGAGCTGCAGGGCATCACGCTGGGCGGCGCCGTCGCGGGCGGCTCGGTGGAGTCGATGTCCTTCCGCTACGGCGGCTTCCACGACACCTGCCTCGAGTACGAGGTCGTGGACGGGACCGGCGTGCGGCGCGTGCTCGGTCCGGATGACGAGCTGTTCCACATGGTCCACGGCTCCTACGGGACGCTGGCCATCCTCACCCGGATCACCTTCGCGCTGGTGCGAGCGCAGCCGTTCGTCGAGCTGACCTACCGCCACCACCGCTCCTTCGCCGCCTTCGAGGCCGACCTGCGCGACGTGTGCGCGGGCAACGACTACGACGTCGTCGACGGCATCGTCCACGCGCCCGACCACCTCGTCCTGTGCCTGGGGCGCTTCGTTCCCTGGGCACCGCGCCGGTCGGACTACGGGCCCACCGGCGGCGTCTTCTACAGGAGCACTGCGCGCCTCGACCGCGACTGGCTGACCACCTTCGACTACTGCTTCCGCTACGACGCCGACTGCCACTGGTTGTCGCGAACCGCGCCGCCGCTGGAATGGCGCCCGGTGCGACGGCTGCTCGGCGGGCGCTTCCTCGGCTCGGAGAACCTGATCCGCTGGAGCGGGCGGCTCGGGCCGGCGATCGGACGGGTGCTGAAGCGGCCCGACGTGGTCGTCGACGTCTTCATCCCCGTGCGCCGCCTCGCCGAGTTCTGGGACTGGTACGTCGAGGCCTTCGACTTCTGGCCGCTGTGGATCGTCCCCTACCGCGTCGACGAGCCGTACCCGTGGATCGACCCCGCCCACGGCGCCGGCCTCGCCGGCGAGCTGATGATCGACTGCGCGGTCTACGGCAAGCGCAACACCGGCCCCGCCGACCTCTCCGCCGCGCTCGAGGCCAAGACCTACGAGCTGGGCGGGATCAAGACGCTCATCTCCGAGAACCACCACACGCCCGAGCGCTTCTGGTCGGTCTACAACCGCCCCGCCTGGGAGGCCGCCAAGGCGGACCTCGACCCCGCCGGCCGCTTCTCAGAGCTCTACGAGAAGTTCCACTAGGCGACGTCGATCCAAACCACATGGACGCGGTCTGCGTGCTGCAGATGTCCACATGATCGTGGCCGAGTTGATCCGTGTGATGCACGACCTCTCACTGGAGGACGCTTCGCAGGTCGTGGATGCGCTCGTCGAACGCGACACCCCGCTCGTAATGGGAGGTGGGTGGAAAGAGGCGGGTGATGGTGCCCGGATTGAGGATGAAGGAGAACGCGTTGATCCTCTTGCACTCGATCGTCGGGCCGGTGCCTGAGTCAATACTCACGGACTGGCTCGAGCATTCCATTCTAAGTACGCGTCGCGACGTGCTCTGGCCGAATCACAAGGCTCGCTATGGGAGTACGACGTGACCGCGAAGACCGTGACGCTCTCGCCACTCGGGGTCAAGAAGCGGAGGGGCTCGTGCGGGAGATCGCCCAGCGCTTACGACTTAGCCTGCGAGGGCGCTGACGGGAGCGGCCCGGGCCCGAGCGACATCGCCGAGGCCATGCTGTTGTGATGCGTCGGCGGTGACGGAGTCTGGCCGCACACCGGTTCTGACGCGCTCGTAGAGCGTGTCGGGAGCCAGGTCGGCTCCGCCGGGCCAGACGATCGTTCCGCTCTCAGGGTCGACCGTGACCTCAGCAAAGCCTTCCTCGGTGCGCGCGGTTTCGAAGACCGGGCCGTGCATCCGGCGACCGTCAGCCGAAGCTCGCCGTATCCGAGGACGGCAACGTGGGTGATATCGGGAGTGAGACCGGTCATCGAAGCGGTTCGATCTCCATCAGTGTGGCACCCTCGCGAGCGCGAACCGCAGCTCGCGGCGCCCGAGCGTGCTGTCGATGATCTCGAGTTCATCGATGCGGATCTTGGCGTGGCCGTCGGCGTGCCGAGCAGCCGTGTTCGACTCGACCCTGGACCTATTCCGCGGCAGGCTTTCTCGCCCGCGACGGGGCGACGCGGGGCGGCTCGTCGGGCTGCTTGGGGTAGACGGGCGGCCAGGGGGCGTCGAGCAGGCCGGCGGCGCGGTCGGCGCGGTGCATCTCTAGCAGCGGCTCGAGCGACTGCGGGGCGTCGTTGATGCCGGCCCACGGGTCGCCGCGCTCGGCCAGGCGCGCCGGCACGGTGAGCACCGTCAGCTCGTCGGGGTGGATCGTGCCGACGTCCTCCCAGCTCAGCGGCGTCGACACCTGCGCCTCGGTGCGCGCGCGGACCGACCAGGCGCCGAACATCGTCTTGTGCGGCGCGTTCTGGTTGAAGTCGACGAAGACGCGCTCGCCGCGCTCCTCCTTCCACCACGCCGCCGTGAGGATCTCGGGGAGGCGGCGCTCGAGCTCGCGAGCCGCTGCGACCGCCGCGAAGCGCACGTCGTAGGAGTCCCAGCGCGGTTCCAACCGGACGAAGACGTGCAGGCCGCGGTTGCCGGTCGTCTTCGGGTAGGCGACGATGCCCAGCTCGTCGAGCAGCGCCTTGGTGGCGCCGGCCGCCGCGCGCACGTCCTCGAAGTCCGTTCCGGGCGACGGGTCGAGATCGAGGCGCAGCTCGTCGCAGTGGGTCGGGTCGGCGGCCAGCAGCGGCCACACGTGGAAGCCCAGGCAGGCCTGGTTGACCGCCCACGCGACGTGGGCGACGTCGGCGATCACGAGCGCGCGCGACGGCGTCCCGTTGACCGTCTGCACCGTCGTCGTCTCCAGCCACTCGGGCGCGCTCTCAGGGATGCGCTTCTGGAAGAAGTTGGGCCCGCCGACGCCGCGCGGGAAGCGCTGCAAGAGGACCGGGCGGCCGCCCATCGTGCGCATCAGCGGCGCCTCGACGGCCGCGTAGTACTCGATCAGCTCGAGCTTGGTGACGTGATCGAACAGCAGCTTGTCCGGGCTCGTGATCGGCACCTCGCGCCCCGCGAGCTCGACTACGGTCGCGTCATCGGCCACCCGCCGCAGCGTACTCCCGGCACGGCTCGCCGCGCAGGCCGGGACAGGGCGGCAGCGGCGTCGGGACGTCGACGCCGGGCACCACCGGCAGCACGAGCCGGGACCCGCGCCGTCGCACGGTGACGGTCGGCGCGCCCTTCGGCCGTGCCCGGAAGGCCCAGATCGGCTGGTCGCCGTCCGGCGCGGAGAGGATCACCCGGATGCGCGACCCCTTGCGGTACGCGTGTCCCTGGTAGTAGAGCGGGATCGTCACCTTCGCGAAGCGCCCGCGAGGAAGCGGCGCCACGTCGCGCTTGCGGAGGCTGAGCACCGGCGCCAGCGGCGTGCTCTTCGCGGCGTCCAGCTTGCGCTCGTTCGCACGCAGCCAGCCGCCCTGGACGAAGGTCTCCTTGCCGTCGGGCCGGACCTCGGTGACGGTGGCCTGGAGATCGACCGTGCGCGCCGAGGCCTTGATCCAGGCCCGCACGTACCCCGCGCCGAGCACCACCTTGTCCTCGGCCAGCGGCGCGGACACGTAGGACGCCGCGCTGCCCGCGGGCGGCGACTGCCACCGGTAGGGCGGCGTCGCGGTCCAGAGCCCGCCGTCGCCCGCGGCGGTGTCACCCACGAAGTCGGTGGGCGTCCGCGCCTTCGGGTTCCAGGTGAAGGTGTCCTTGCCGGTCTTCCCGAACGGCAGCGTGAGCGGCGCCGTCCCGGGGACCGGGAAGCTCGGGAAGGAGTGCTCGAAGCCCGGGTAGGGCTCACCCGGCTTCTTGCCGGCGCCGTTGTCGAACAGGACGCGCACGGACGGGAGCGCCTGGAACGCGGCCAGCGCGCCCTCGTAGGTCGGCTCCTGCTGGATCGGGTCGGGCGGAAGCGTGACGCCGCTGATGCCCATCGCCTCCTGGTAGATGACCGGCGCGGCCGCCTGCAGCACGGCGGAGTTCGCGGACGGCGGCCGCTGCGCGACGTAGAGCTGCATGAAGTCGTACCAGCGGTTGAACGTCTCCGGATCGAGCGAGTCCACGTGCGTCCCGTTGGTGAACGTGAACCACTTGCGGTCGGTCCCCGTGAACTGCGACGCCAGCGTCGGGCAGTGGCCGCCCGTCTGCTCGTCGGTGAACTGGCAGGCCATGTAGACGGGCGCCTTGATCTTGTGCACGAAGGTGACCGGCGCGAGGGGGTCGGCGACCTTCGGGCGGTAGTGGTCGTTCGAGTGGATCTTCTTGAGCAGGTCCGCCGCCTCCGCGTGCAGGGCCTGGTTGGCCTTGCAGACCGCGTCGCCCTCCTGGATGCGCTTGTACGCCCACGCCTGGCCCGTCTTCTCCCCCGCCGGCTTCGCGTCGTGGATGCGCTCCTTGCCCCACGCCACCGCGAACCCGGTGTTGAGGACGCCGCCGGGATAGAGCGTCGTCTGCGTCTGGTCGATCACCGAGAACGGGGCGATCGCGGCGAGGCTGGGCGGGTTGTACTGCGCGGTGAAGAGCTGGCTGATGCCGCCGTAGGAGATGCCCATCATCCCCACCTTGTGGTGCAGCACCCACGGCTGGCGGGCGACCGTCTCGATGACGTCGTAGCCGTCGAGGCCCTGCAGCGGCTCGAAGAAGTCGAAGGCGCCACCCGAGCAGCCGGTGCCGCGCATGTTGACGTCGACGACCGTGAAGCCCATGAGGTTGGCGAGGATCGCGATGCCGCTCTGCGGGCCGGCGGGGTTCGCGTAGCCGTAGCCGGAGTACTCGATCAGGGTGGGCGTCGGCCCGCCCGGCAGCGCCGGCAGCTTGATCCCGGCCGGGACGGCGTTGGCGACGTCCTGGGGCGGATGGACGTAGAGGGACAGCTTGGTGCCGTCGCGCGTCGTCATGTAGCCGTAGCCGCTGGCGGGGATCGACTGGTCGTACACGTCGGTGCTCGGCGGGGCGTCGGCGGTCGTGAGCACCGTCAGCGGGCCGGACTCCTGCCCGCCGCCGGTGACGCGGTAGCCGTCACCCGGCTTGACGTTGCGGAACAGGACGCCGCCGAGCGGCCCGGCCGTGCGCGTCTTGAGCGTGCGGCCGGCGGCGTTGACGAGCGCCAGCGCGGTCCCCTCGCCGGCGCCCGTGACGTAGACCTGCTCGACGCTCCCGCGAGCGGTGAAGGACGAGTCGGCGGCCTGCGCCGGCGAGGCGGCGAGGACGAGCAGGAGCGCGACGACGAACCCGAGGCGACGCATGCCCCACATGGTGACGGCTGGCGCGTCGGCGCGCGTCGCTTACTCGAGCCCGGCCCAGCCCCAGCGGGGCACGGGCGCCGCGGCCGGGAGCTCGACCGACGGGTCGTCGTAGCCGAGCACCTCGTCGACCGCCCAGCGCATGTAGTCGCTCATGGTCGCGCGGAACGCCGGGTCCCCGGGCAGGCCGGCGTCGTCCATGGCGACCAGGAAGCACGCGTGGAAGCGGCGCCCCATCTCCGTCATGTCGCCGTTGCCCGCGTGCATCCGCAGGACCTCCGCGTGCTCGAGGCCACTCGCCGGGCCGCCGAAGACCTCACCCCAGTAGGCCGCCAGCCGCGCGACGTGCTCCGGATTGAGGTCGTCGTGGGAGAACGGGTGGTTGAGCTCCGGGTCGGCCAGGCAGCGGCGGTGGTGCGCGGTGGCGAGCGCGAGCAGGGCCGGCGCCCCGCCCGCGTGCTCGTAGAGCGTGCTCACGTCCCGCCCGGGTAGTCGCGGCACGGCTCGCCGCGCAGGCCCGGGCAGGGCGGCAGCGCCGTCGGGACGTCCCCGGGCACGGTGGGCAGGACGAGCTGGGACGGCTGGTCGGCGGACCGCGCGATCGTGATCTGCGCCGTCCCCTGCGGCTGCGTCTCCGCGAACGCCCACACGGGCTGGTCGCCGCCGGGCGCCGAGATGGTCACGCGCAGGCGCGAGCCGGCCCGGTAGGCGTGGCCCTGGTAGTAGAGCGGGATCGTCACGGGGACGAACTGGTCGGCGGGCAGCGGCTCGACGTCGCGCGCGCGCAGGCTGAGCACGGGCGCGAGCGGGGTGCTCTTGGCCGCGTCGAGCTTGCGTTCGTCCGCGCGCAGCCAGCCGCTCTGGACGAAGGTCTCCTTGCCGTCCGGCCGGACCTCGCTGATGGTCGCCTGCAGGTCGACGTTCGGGGCCGAGGACTTGATCCACGCCTCCACGTATCCGGCGCCGAGCGCGGTGATCGACTGCGTCAGCGGCTCGGTCACGTACGACGCCGCGCTTCCGGCAGGCGGCTGCGCCCATGCGTAGGGCGGCGTCTGCGACCACAGCCCGTTCGGGCCCGACGCGGTGTCGCCGGTGAAGTCGGTCGGCGCCCGGGCGGCCGGGTTCCAGGTGAAGCCGTCCTCGCCGGCGGTGGTCGGCGCGTTCCCGTCGAGCAGGCCGTCGGCGCGCAGGAACCAGCGGCGACCCTGCGTCCCCGGGGCCGGGAAGCGGCTGAAGGAGCGTTCGTAGCCGGGCACCGGCAGGCCGGGGCTCGTCCCGCCGGCGCCGTTGTCGAACAGGACGCGCACGGGCGGGAGCGCCTCGAACGCCTTCTTCGCCGCGGCGTAGGTGGGCGCGTCCTGGATCGGGTCGGGCGGGAAGGTCACGCCGGAGACGCCGTACGCCGACGGGTAGATCGCCGACGCGGCACCGCGGTAGGCAGCCGCGCTCGCCCCCGGCGCGCGGCGGGCGACGTAGATCTGCAGGAAGTCGAACCAGCGGTTGAACGTCTCCGGCGCGAGCGAGTCGATGTGGGTGCCGTTGGTGAAGGTGATCCACTTGCGCTTGGTGCCCGTCAGCGCCGCAGCCAGCGTGGGGCAGTGGCCGCCGGTCTGCTCGTCCGTGAACTGGCAGGCCAGGTACACGGGCACGTCGATCTTCTTCACGAAGGTCAGCGGCGAGAGCGGGTCGGCCACCGCGGGCTCGTAGTGGTCGTTGCGTCGCGTCTTGGCGATCAGGTCGACCGCGTTGGCGTGCAGGACCTGGTTGCGCTTGCAGGTCTTGTCGCCGGCCTGGATGCGCTGGTAGGCCCACGCCTGGCCGGCGGTCGGCCCGGCGGGCTTGGCGTCGTCGACGCGCTCCTGGGCCCAGTTGAGCGCGAACCCGGTGTTGAGGATGCCGCCGGGGTAGAGCGTCGTCTGCGTCTGGTCGATCACGCTCAGCGGCGCGATCGCGGCCAGGCTCGGCGGCCGCGTCTGGGCGGTGAAGAGCTGGCTGATGCCGCCGTAGGAGATGCCCATCATCCCCACCTTGTGGTGCGCGACCCACGGCTGGCGGGCGACCGTCTCGATGACGTCGTAGCCGTCGAGGCTCTGCAGCGGCTCGAAGTAATCGTACGCGCCGCCCGAGCAGCCCGTCCCGCGCATGTTGACGTCGACGACGGCGAAGCCCATCAGGTTGGCCAGCAGGGCGATGCCGCTCTGCGGGCTGCTCGGGCGCGCGTAGCCGTAGCCCGCGTACTCGATCACCGTCGGGACCGGTCCGCTCCCTCCGCCGAGCGGCGGCCGCACCGAGTAGGCGAGCTTCGTCCCGTCGCGGGTGGTCAGGTAGCCGTAGCCCTTCGCCGGGATCCTCTGGCGGTAGACCTTCGTGCTGCGCGGCGCCGAGCGCCCGCTGACCACGCGCACGACCCTTGCCCGCTTCCCGGCCTCGAGCACGTACCCGCGGCCCGGCTTCACGCCGCGGTAGAGGACCCCGCCGAGCCGGGTCGCCCGCTGCCGGCCGACAAGCCGGTCGGACGCGTTGAGCAGCACGGTCCTGGCGCCGGGCTTGAGCCCGGTCGCGTAGACCTGCCGGACGCTCCCGTGGGCGTCGAACGCGCCGGCGGTTCCGGTCATGGACACGAAGGCGCAGATCAGCGCCGCGGCGGCTCTCCTCATATGTCCAAGTCAAGCACCCAGTGACCCTGAGTGCGAACGCGGCCTACGCGGCGGCGGGCTCGCGCTCGGCGGCGTTGATGCGCTCGACGACCTCGGCGAGGGCGGCTTCGGCCCGGTCGTTGTCGACTTGGCACGTGCCGGCGGCCTCGTGGCCACCGCCGCCGTGCGCCAACATGAGGGCGCCGATGTCGAACGTCGAGGACCGGTCGATGATCGAGCGGCCGACGGCGAGCACGGTGTTCTGCTTGCGCAACCCCCACAGGACATGGACCGACACCCTCGCCTTCGGGAAGCGCGCGTAGAGCATGAAGCGGTTGGTCGGGTGGATGACCTCCTCGTCGCGCAGGTCGAGGACCACGACCCGCCCGTCGAGGGTGGAGCACCGGTCGATCTGCTCCGCGGCGGCGTCGGCGTGCTCCCGGTAGAGGGCCACCCGCTCCGCGACGTCGGGATGCTCGAGGATCTCGGCGATGGTGTGGTCGAGGCAGAGCTTGATCAACTGCATCATCAGCTCGTAGTTGGAGATCCGGAAGTCGCGGAAGCGCCCGAGCCCGGTGCGCGGGTCCATGAGGAAGCTGAGGAGGATCCAGCCCTGGGGGTCGAGGATCTCCGATACCTCGAACTTCGCCGCATCCGCCTTGTCGACGGCGTCCATCATCTCCGCGCTGACCCGCGGGAAGCGCTCCGCACCACCGAAGTAGTCGTACACGACCCGCGCCGCTGAATCCGCGCTCGAGATCGCCACGCGGTTTCCGGCGTCCTCGCTCACCCGAAGGTCTTCCGAGCTGTGGTGATCGAAGGACAGGGCGACCTCCGGCCGGTACGGGAGGTTCGTCGTGATGTCGTCGGCGGTCAGCTCGACCTTGCCGTCCTGCACGTCCTTCGGGTGGACGAAGAGGATCGACTCCAGGACGTTGAGCTCTTCCAGCAGCGCGGCGCACACGAGGCCGTCGAAATCGCTACGGGTCACGAGGCGGTAGGTCCGCTCGGTGGACAGCATGGGCAGCGGAGACATACGTACGGAGTCGGCCGATTGCGGGCCGGA
Source organism: uncultured Solirubrobacteraceae bacterium (assembly GCA_964242305.1). Lineage (GTDB taxonomy): Bacteria > Actinomycetota > Thermoleophilia > Solirubrobacterales > Solirubrobacteraceae > DATLGB01. The sequence continues at coordinate 8,031 of CAXTBB010000031.1, read as the reverse complement.
CTTGACTTCGTGGTTATGCCGGCGCGATGCCCGCCGCATGGTGGGCCAGGAACCAGCTCGGCCCGGGCGCGCCGCAGGTGAGGCCGGACGCGTCGACCCGCGTGCGGTGCACGGTGACGTCGAAGGGCCCCTGCGGAGTCGCGACCCGCACCCGGACCGTGGCCGCGTCGACGGACGTCGCCGACACGAAGGACACGTCGCGGGCGCGCGGCAGGGCCAGGCGCTCGTGGGCGAAGCCGATCGCCGCCTGCGCCGCCGGCGGCGTGCCGATGCGCCCGCGGAACACTGCGCCGAGCACCTCGCCGGCGTCCGTCGCGGCCACCAGGTCGTCCACGGAGGACGGCGGGACACGCCCGTACATCAGCCCGAGCGGCAGGACGAGCACCGTGGGGGCGAAGCGGCAGCCGCCGAGGTGGCTGGCCTGCCAGACGCGCCCGGGGCGGCTCGCGGCCAGTCCCGTCACCACGGGCCGGCCGCGCTCCGCGCAGCACGGGTCGTGGCGACCGTGCGTGCACACGAGGTAGAGCGGGTCCGGGTCGGCCTCGCCACCCGAGCCGTCCAGGGGGAGCTCGAGCAGCTCGGCGTCCTCGGCGAACTCACCCCAGCGCACGGACCTCGACGCGTCGCGGGTGTCGACGGTCAGCCACCGGCGCGGCCGGCCCTCCGCGCTGCGGCCCAGGCCGCGGATGGCCTGGACGCGCACGCCCTCCGCTCTCCCCCGGGCCTCGACGGCGAGCGCGGTCGCCGTGTCGAAGCGCGACGTCCCCAGCCCCTCCGAACCCCACGGGAAGGGCTCCTCGACGAGCAGGAGACGGGCGGCGGGAAACGCGGTCCCGAGCATCGGGTCGCTGCGCCCCTCCGCGCGCACCGCGCAGCGCTCCGCGGATCGGGGGAACGCCGTCACGCCGGAACGACGAGCCCCTCCCGCAGCAGGCGGCGGGCGAGGGTCAGCTGGTCCTGGGGATCGAGGCCGGGGAGGTCCCCCGGCGTGAAGAGGTCGTCCGCGACGATCAGCGCGAGGGCGTCGCTCGTGCCGGCGGGGAGGTCGAGCGTGCGGTCCAGCCACGCGAGCCGCACCCCGTCGCCGACATCCGAGCGCAGCCGCAGCGCGCCGCGCCGGCGCAGCGGGGTGTCGCTCGCGAGCGTCTCCGCGGCGGTGAGCTGCGCGAGCGGGGCGAGCGGCTGCGGCCGCGTGCGCTGCCGGAGGTTGGTCGCGAGGTGCTGCGCCACCCGGGCCGCCGGCACGTCCGCGAGGGCGGCCTGCAGCGCGGCGACGGTCTCCTCGAGGTGGGGCGCGAGCACGTCGGGATCGCCGAGGTCCTCGCCCATGGGCAGCGACGTGCGCAGCTGCGGGTCGTCCTGCACCGCGTCGAGCAGCGCCCGCACCAGCTCGTAGCGGGTCAGCGGGTGCACGCCGACGGTCAGGTGGATCGACGTCTCCCCCAGCGCCTGGGCGGCATGGACCGTCCCCCGGGGCAGGTAGAGGGCGTCCCCCGGCTCGAGCACCGTGTCGATCAGCGCCGGCTCGGCGACCCGGTCGGCGATCTCGGCCTTGAAGCCGTCGAAGGTCTGGTTGCCGAGCGGGTCGGCGACCACCGGCGGGTGGACGGTCCAGTGCTTGCGTCCCGACACCTGCAGGACGAACACGTCGTGGACGTCGTGATGGGGCGCGAAGCCCTGGCTCTGCGGCGGCGTGACGTAGGCGTTGATCTGGACCGGGTGGCCGAGCTCGTCGGCGAGCCGGGCGCCGAAGTCGACCAGCGGTGGCCACGTGCGGTGCAGGCCCTGCAGCACCAGCGTCGCGCCGTCGGCGAGCGCGGACAGCACCTTGTCGTCGGCCACCTGGTCCGCGACGGCGGCGCCGGCGCCACCGCCCCGGGTGAACGACGTCGCCGCGCGGACCGCGCCGTCCTTCGCCATGCGGGCGAAGGGCGTGCGCAGCCCGCGCTCGGACACCAGCTCGTCGACCGCGGCAGTGCTGATCAGGTCGGTGAAGCCGGTGCCCAGCTCGGCCGCGCGCGACAGTCGCGGCGCGCGGCCCCAGTGCTCGTCTGCGAAGGCCTGCGGGGAGCAGGCCACGCAGCGCGCGAGCGCCGAGCCCGTGGACACGTCAAGCGCCACGCGCTCGGTCGAAGCGACTACGCGCCGCCGTCGGCGGGACCTTCGGGGCCGGGCTCCGCCGGACCGTCCGCGCCACCGTCGCCGGTGCCGGCGCCGCCGTCAGCGGGACCCTCGGGGCCGGGCTCCGCCGGACCGTCCGCGCCACCGTCGCCGGTGCCGGCGCCGCCGTCAGCGGGACCCTCGGGACCCGGCTCCGCCGGACCGTCCGCGCCACCGTCGCCGGTGCCCGTGGTGATGTCGTCGTCGTCCAACATGTGTGACCTCCAAGTTGTGATCGTCGTCCCCCAAGCTGCCACGCGAGGCTATCGCTCAAACGCCCACCGGCGCGTCTCGGGACGCGCGGCGCCGGCTCGCCTCGGCCGCGCGGCGCGGGCGGACCCCGAGCGCGACGAGCAGGGCGAGGGCGAGCAGGAACGCCCCGGCGGTCAGCGCGGCGGAGATGCGGTGGGCCAGCAGCGCGCCGCCGTCCAGCGTCCCGCCGCCGTCGGCCGCGGCGAACACCGTCACGAGCACGGCGAGCCCGAGGGAGCCGCCGATCTGATGCGCGACGTTGGTGACCCCGCCGGCGGCGCCGGCGTCCTCCGGCGCGACGCCGGTCAACCCGCCCGCCGTCAGCGGACCCAGCGCGCCGCCCTGGCCGATCCCGATCAGGACCATCGGGAGCGCGATGCCGGTGAGGTAGGCCGTGTCGGGTCCGAGGCGGCTGAGCCAGGCCATGCCGGCGACGGAGATCAGCAGGCCGGCGACCAGCACGGTCGGATTGCCATGGCGGCGGGTCAGCCGTGGGATGGCGATGGCGGCGGCGAAGTTGGGCAGCGTCACGGGGAGGAACGCGAGCCCGGCCACGACGGCGCTGTAGCCCGCCACGCTCTGCAGCCACTGCGTGGTGAAGAACCAGAACGGGGCCATCGCGCCGAGGAACAGCAGGCGGGCGGCGTACGCCCCCGAGCGCTCGCGGCTGGCGAACAGCCGCAGCGGCATCACCGGCTGTGCCGCGCGCCGCTCGTTGACGAGGAAGAGCGCGAGCAGGGCGACCCCGGCGGCGATGCAGGCGACGGTGACCGCGTCGCCCCAGCCGGCGCCGGCGGCGTGGACGATGCCGAACACGAGCGCCGCCATGCCGAGCGTCGAGGCGACGGCGCCCGCAGCGTCGGCCTGGCCCCGGCGCGGCTCGGTCTCCGGCAGCACGCGCGGCGCGGCCAGCATCAGCGCCGCGCCGATCGGCAGGTTGACGAAGAAGCCGACGCGCCACGAAAGGAGGCCCGCGAAGATCCCGCCGATGACCAACCCGACCGTCGACGCCACGCCGGCGACCGCCGCGTAGAGGGACACCGCCCGCGTGCGCTCCGGGCCTTCGTCGAACGCGGTCTGCAGCAGCGCCAGCGTCGACGGCGCGAGGACGGCCGCGCCGACGCCCTGGAGGCCGCGCGCCGCGATCAACCACAGCTCGGACTGGGCGCTGCCGACGGCGGCGGACGCGAGCGTGAAGAGCCCGAGGCCGACGACGAAGGTCCGCCGCCGGCCGAACAGGTCCCCCGCGCGGGCGCCGAGTAGGAGCAGGCCGCCGAAGGCCAGCAGGTACGCGTTCTGCACCCACGACAGCGCGGTGGCCGAGAAGCCCAGCGTGCGGTGAATCTGCGGGAGCGCCGTGATGACGATCGAGATGTCCAGCACGATCATCGTGTAGCTGGCCAGGACGATGGCCAGGATCGCTCCCTTGCGGCGGTCCATCAGAGCGAGCTCACCCGGACGAGGGACTTGATCGCGCGGCGCTCGTCCATGGCGGGCTGCACGTGCGCGCAGACCGCGGTGACCTCGGTGCCGACGTCCTCGACGACGCCGATGAACTCGTGGCCGACCGGTCCCGGGTCGAACGGGGAGTCGCCGCGGTAGGACCAGAGGTCGGAGCCGCAGACGCAGGCGAGGACGACGCGGACGATCGCGTCGGTGGGCTCGCGCAGGCTCGGGTCGGGCCGGTCGCCGATCTCAACGCGCTTGGGTTCCTGGAAGATGGCTGCTCGCATGCTGTCCAGACAAGCGCACGCGCGGCGCGCCTGAGAGGCCCTGCCAGAGGGGTACCGGCAGGGCACCCTTACCGGCCCCGGCGCCGGGTACCTTCGATCTGGTGAACCCCGGGAGCGACATCGCCGAGTTCCTCACCTCGCGCCGGGCCCGGATCACGCCCGAGCAGGCCGGCCTGCCCAGTTACGGCAAGCGCCGCGTCCCCGGACTGCGTCGCGAGGAGGTCGCCTCACTGGCCGGCGTGAGCGTCGAGTACTACAAGCGTCTCGAGCGCGGGAACGTCAGCGGCGCGTCCGAGCTGGTCCTCGAGGGTCTGGCGCAGGCGCTGCAACTCGACGACGCCGAGCGTGCTCATCTCTTCGACCTCGCCCGGGCCGCCAGTCCCGTCGTGGCCCGCCGGCCCCGGCGCATCAAGCAGCAGATCCGGCCGGTCGTCCAGCGCATCCTCGACCAGATCGACGCGCCTGCGACGGTCCGCAACGCGCGCCTGGACTACGTCGGCGCCAACGCGCTCGGCCGCGCGCTCTACGCGCCGCTCTTCGACAGCCGCGAGCAGCCTGCCAACAGCGCGCGCTTCACCTTCCTGGATCCGGCTGCGCACGATTTCTACCCCGAGTGGGACCGCGTCGCGACCGAGCTCGTCGCGCACCTGCGCTCGGAGGCCGGTGCCAACCCCTACGACCGCGAGCTGACCGACCTCGTCGGTGAGCTGTCCACGCGCAGCGACGAGTTCCGCGTCCGCTGGGCGGCGCACAACGTTCGTTTCCATCGCACCGGCACCAAGCGCATCCACCACCCGGTCGTCGGCGCGCTCGAGCTCGACTACGAGTCGATGGCGCCGAGCGCCGACGACGGCCTGAGCATCGCGATCTTCACCCCTGAACCCGGATCGGCCTCGCAGCAGGCGCTCGACCTGCTCGCCAGCTGGTCCGCCGCCCCCGTCGAGTCTTAGGAGGACACCCATGCAGCTCACCCTCAACAACGGCGTCGAGATGCCGGCGATCGGCCTCGGCGTCTTCCAGACGCCGCCCGACGAGACCCGCGACGCCGTCCGCGCTGCCCTCGACGCCGGCTACCGCCACATCGACACCGCCGCCGCCTACCGCAACGAGCGCGAGGTCGGCGAGGCCGTCCACGTCTCCGGCCTGGACCGGTCCGAGGTGTTCATCGAGACGAAGATCTGGATCACCGACTTCGGCTACGACGAGACGCTGCACGGGTTCGAGAAGAGCGCGGGCAAGCTCGGCGTCGACCGTCCCCGCCGTCAACCAGATCGAGCTGCATCCCTTCTTCACCCAGCCCGACGTGCAGGCCGCGGACGCCGAGTCCGGAATCCTCACGCAGGCGTGGTCGCCAATCGGCGGCATCACCTTCTATCGCGACAGCGGCCACACCTCCGCGCTCGAGGACGAGACGATCGTCGGCATTGCCGAGGCGCACGGCAAGAGCCCTGCCCAGGTGATGCTGCGCTGGGGGCTGCAGCACGGCCGCTCCGTCATCCCCAAGTCCACCAACCCGACGCGCATCGCCGAGAACTTCGACGTCTTCGACTTCGAGCTCACGCCCGACGAGCTGGCCTCCCTGGACGGTCTCGACACCGGCAAGCGCGGCGGGCCCGAGCCCGAGGCCGTCACGCTCGAAGCGTTCGGCCGCGACATCCCGGAAGCCTGAGGAGGCACCGTGCAGATCACCCGTTCGAGCGTCGACACCCAGAAGGGCCCGGCCGACTGGTTCACGGGCGACGTCTACATCGACGCCGTCGCCGCGCCCGCCGGCAGCTCGACCTTCGCCGCCGCGCTCGTGCACTTCACGCCCGGCGCCCGCACCGCGTGGCACACCCATCCCCACGGTCAGACCATCTTCGTCACCGAGGGCGTGGGCCTGTGCCAGCGCGAGGGCGGCGAGATCGAGACGCTCCGCCCCGGCGATCGCGTCTTCTTCGAGCCGGGCGAGAACCACTGGCACGGCGCGGCGCCGACCCGTTTCATGGTCCACGTGGCCATGCAGCAGAACGACGAGAGCGGCTCGCCGGTGACGTGGGGTGAGCACGTCACCGACGAGCAGTACGGCGGCTAGCCGAGCGTCAGTTGCAGATGGGGTCCGGGGACGCGAGCGGCCCGAGGTTGGACACCCACGTGTTGGCGGTGCCGGCGGTGCCGGCACCCGTGGAGTCGTCCCGGCAGTCGTAGGTCGCGTTGTCGAACGCGCGGTTGGAGCGCCAGGCGTTGCCGGTCGCGCCCACCAGGTTCGCGAACCCGATGTCGCCGCCTTGGGCGACGTTGGACTTGATCGTCGTGCCGGTCGCGAACTCGCTCTGGATGCCGGTCGTGTTGTTCGAGAGGCGGTTGCTCCCGACGGTGCTGCCGGACGCGGCGGAGCCGAGGTAGATGCCGACGTCCTGGCCGGAGATGACGTTGCCGACGATGGAGGTCTTCGTGTCGCTGGAGAAGTCCACCCCGTAGACGGGCAGGTTCTGGACCGGCTTGGCGGCCGTGACGGTGTTGCGCGTCACGCTCACGACGCTGCCCGGGCTGTAGATGCCGATGCTGTCGTAGGCGGAGCCCGACACCTTGTTGTCCTGGATGATCCCCGACGCCGTGCCCTGCCCGCCCTCGGGGTCGCCGAACACGATGCCCGTGCCGTTGATGACGTACGGATCTTGCACCCCCGTGAGGATGTCCAGCACCCGGTTGTTGGTGACACGGACGTTGGTCGCGTCGCCGTGGGCGAAGATCCCGTAGCGGATGTCCTGGCCGTCGGCCGAGGGACCCCGGACGACGAACCCGCGGACGGTCGCGTTGCTGGCCCCGTTGACGTCGACGAGCGCGTGACCGGCTGCCGGATCGCTCGGGTCCGGCGGGCTGATCGTCGCCGTGTCGTTGGTGTTGGCCAGCAGCTTCAGACCCGAGGTGGTGATGGTGACCTGCTCCCGGTACGTGCCGGGGCACACGACGACGGTCCCGTTCGCGGCGGAGGCATCGACCGCCTCCTGGATCGTGTTGTACGGGCCTCCGCCCTTCTTGCACACGGACGCAGGCGTGTTGTCGACGACCAGCGTCGCCGCGGACGCCGTGCCTGCGCCGAGGGCGGAGAGTGCCGCCGAGATGAGAACTGCCGTTCTGAGCCGAGCCCGCATGGGGCCTCCTTGACGATCTGATGGGTACGTGCCGCGACACTCTCACAAACGGTGCGTGCCCGTCAACCGCAGACGCCGTGTTCCGAGCCAGTCCGTATTGAATGGATAAAAAGGGGCGTACCGATGCGTGGGGCCGCGATACCGTCGCCGGGACACCGTGCAGTCCTCCTCCTCCTGCACGATGGTTGACAGCCATTGAGGTCCGGCCCGGAAACGGGCCGGACCCCGCTGCCACGCGGCGCTCGTAGTCTGGCCGCGTGGCGAAGGTGCTCATCCTCTCAGCGTCGATCGGCGCCGGCCACGACCTGCCGGCCGAGCTGCTGGCGGGTGCCCTCCAGCGCCGCGGCGTGACGTCGGAGATCGTCGACGGGCTCGCCGCCCTGGGGCCGCTCGTCGAGCGCTCGATCATGAGCGGGACGCACTACGACTCGGCGTTCGGCAACCGCGCCTATGACGTCGCCCACACGCTCGGCTCCGAGTTCGCGCCCACCCGCCGCCTCGCGGGGCGGCTTGTCCAGACGGCCGGCGGCCGCGGCCTGCTGCGACGCATCGCGAGCGCCACGCCGGAGGTCGTCGTCTCCACCTATCCCGTCGTCACCGAGGCGCTGGCCCGCCTGCGTCGGGCCGGTCGTCTGCCGGTGCCGATCGTCTCGGCGATCACCGACCTCGCCTCGCTGAGGCTGTGGGCCAACCGCCACGTCGACCTGCACCTGATCACGCACCCGGAGTCGGCCTCGGAGGTGCGTGCCATC
>CAXTBB010000030.1:9408-59651 GCA_964242305.1 uncultured Solirubrobacteraceae bacterium | reverse complement strand
GCGCCCCCAGGGCGCCAGCGCGGGAGGAACCCCCGCCCCGCGCCCCCAGGGCGCCGGCGGCTAGGCCGGCGAGGAGGATCGGCAGGCCGGGGGCGAGCAGCGGGGTGAGCAGGAGCGCGAGCGCCAAGCCGAGTAGCGCGGACGGGCCGAGCTGGTCGCGCAGCAGCCACAGGAAGAGCGCCGGGAAGGCGGCGTCGAGGCCGAGCGCCTGCGGGTCGGCCAGCGCGCCGCCGGCCAGCACGCCGATGATCGTCCCGACCGTCCATGAGAGCAGGTCCATCGTCCCGGCGCCCATCATCCGGCCGCGCGACCCCTCGGCCACCGCCCAGGCGGCGTCGGTCAGGAGCAGGCAGGAGAGCGCGCGGCGGGTGCGTGTCCCGGGGTGGGCGGGGTCGGAGACGGCGGCGCTCATCGCCAGATAACGGGCGTTCAGGGCGGCCGCCGACAGCAGCGCGGTGCCCAGCGTCCCGTGGTCGCGCAGGACGGCCACGGTGGCGAACTGGGCGCTCCCGCTGAAGGCCGTCACCGACATGACGACGGGCGCCACGTGGCCCATGACGCTCACGGCGAGCGCGCCGAAGGCGGTCCCGTCGAGGACGCCGGCGACGGCCAGCGGCGCCATGCGCCGGGCGCCTTCCTGGAATTCGCTACCACCGAACATGCGTTAGACGGTAGCCAGTCCGCGCTTCCGGTAAACTCACTGTTAATGGAAGCACGCCCGCGCCTGGTCGGCGGCGACATCGCCCTCGACCTCGTCAACTCCCACGACCTCGACCTCCCCAACGGGGACTACCTGAACTCGGACGCCGACGTGGCCGAGTGGCTCGCCTACGTCGGCCTCGGCGGCGAGGCGCGGCTGGCCGACACGCGCCGTGCGCGCACGGCGATCGACGCGGCGCTGCGGCCGCTGGCCACCGGCGGCGCGCTCGACACCACCGCGCTCAGAGCCCGCTACGCCCGCGCCGCGGGCCGGGCCACGCTCGGGGCCGGCGGCTTCGCCTGGGCCACCCCGCTGGACGCCATCGTCGCCTCGGCGGTGCAGCTGATCGCCACCGGCCCCACCGACCGCCTGCACGTCTGCGGCAACTGCCCGTGGCTGTTCCTCGACCTCTCCCGCAACGGCAGCCGCCGCTGGTGCTCGATGGAGGGCTGCGGCACGGAGGTCAAGATCCGCCGGTTGACCGAGCGCCGCCGGGAGGCGGTCAGAGGTCGCCGCGCAGGCGCCTGACCATCTCCTCGTCGGCGGCGGCGTGCGAGCGCAACAGCATGTAGCGCTGGGTCTCGAGGCGGATGAAGGCCTCCGTCTCGCCGTCCTTGCCGATCAGGTCGGCCTCCTTGAGCAGCTCGACCTGCGGGACATAGACCTCGGCGAACCAGCGCCGGGCGACCTCGGCGCGGCCGAGGAAGCGGTTCTCGTTCTGCATGAGCCGGAAGCCCCACGCCTCCACGCCCTCGGCGAGCGCGGCGTAGCGGTCCTCGCCGGCGAGCTCGATGCGGGCGTGGGCGTCGGCGGGCAGCGGGACGCGCTCGGCGAACAGCCGCTCGTGCGTGCGCAGGTCGAACTCGGAGGTGGCCGGCTCGACGTGCGTACGGACCTCCGTGACCCGCGCGTCGAGCGTCCCCAGGCCCAGCGCGCGCGCCGCGGACACGCGGTGGTGGCCGTCGACGACGAAGTGCATGTCCCCCACCCGGCGCACGCGGATCGGCGGCAGCTCCTGCCCCGTGCGGTAGGCGGACGCGATCCGCTCCCAGCGCGCGCGGCTGCGGCCCGACGTGGGCCGGAAGGCGCGGTCGAAGTCCCGGCCGCGGTCGACCGTGCCGACGACGCTGTCAAGGTCGATGACCTTCACGCCGAGCTCCTGCTCGCTCACGTAGCCGGCGGCGGCGATGACGTCCTCGTAGCGCAGCACCTCGCCCGAGCCGCGCATGACCGCGTGGCGGAGGCGGCTGAGCGCCTGGCGGCGGCGGGCCTTGTTGAAGTCGTACGACGCGTCGGTGCGCGCGGACCCGGACCCGCCGCTCACGCTCACCGCACGATCACCGCCTCGTAGCCACGCAAGCTGCCGTCCCACGCCTTTCGCGCTCGGTCCGTCGAGAGAAGGAGCTCCCCCGGCAGGTCGATGGTGACGGGCGCCTCCCCGAGGTTCAAGGCGACGCGATGGTTTCCGCGCGCGTACGCCCACACGCCGTCGGGCGTGGGCAGGGACGCGTAGGGCGCGTCCGCGAAGGCGCGGCGGGCGGCGATCAGGTCGCGGACGAGGTGCAGCGTCGAGTCGGGGTCCTCGTGCTGCTCGGCGACGGTGGTCGGGGCGTGCAGCGGGAGCCACGGGTCGCCGCTCCAGGCGCCGTCGCCCCACGGCATCGGGGTGCGGCCGCCGTCGCGGCCGCCCGCCTTGTCGCGCAGGTCGGTGACGTCACCGTCGGTGAGGCCGAGCTCGTCACCGTAATAGAGGAACGGCGTGCCGCGCAGCGTCAGCAGCATCACCAGGGCGACGCGCGCCCGCGCGGGGTTGCCCTCCGCCCAGCGGGTGGCCAGCCGGCCGGCGTCGTGGTTCGAGCCCGTCCACACCGGCCAGGCGGACGGCGGCAGCTTGACCTCCATCGCCTCCACGATCGCGCGCATCGGCGCGGCGGCCAGCTCGGACTTGACGAACGGGATGTTGAACCCGAGGTCGAGCTCGTCGCGGCCGTCCCCGTAGTAGGCGGCCAGGCGATCGAGGTCGTAGACGTAGGTCTCGCCGACCAGCAGGGCGTCCTCCCCCGCCACCCGCCGCCAGCGCTTGAGGACGTCGTGGACCTCCGGCTGCTGCTCGGAGTGGCCGGGGTCGTCGCGCAGCTCGCGGTCCTTGACGATCGCCTGGCAGACGTCGATGCGGAAGCCCGCCACCCCGCGGTCCAGCCAGAAGCGCAGGATGGCGTCGAACGCGTCGGGGACGGCTGGGTTCCACCAGTTCAGGTCGGGCTGGGACGGCAGGAACAGGTGCAGGTAGGACCGGCCGTCCATGGGGTGCCGAGGCCCATCGCTCGAACCCTGGCCGGCCGAGGCGGGCCCCCAGTCCATTTTCGTCCAAGCGGGCCCGCCGTCGAAGATCGAGACCCAGTTGTTGGGCGTGTCGGTCCACGTGTAGTAGTCCGGGTGCTCGGTGAACCACGGGTGCGCGGCCGAGGTGTGGTTGGGGACGAGGTCGAGCAGGACGCGGATGCCGCGCTCACTCGCCGCGGCGAGCAGCCGGTCCATGTCCTCCAGCGTCCCGAAGTCGGGATGGACGCCGGTGTAGTCGCTGACGTCGTAGCCCCAGTCGTCGTTGGGGGACGGGAAGGTCGGGTTCAGCCAGACGCCGGTGACCCCCAGCCAGGCCAGGTGGTCGAGGCGGTCGATGATCCCCTGCAGGTCGCCGTGGCCGTCACCGGTGGAGTCGGCGAACGACCGCGGGTAGAGCTGGTAGAGAACGCCCTCGCGCCACCAGCGCCCGTCGTCAGAGGCCAAGCTCGTCGTGGTACTGCTCGCGGTACTGGGCCCGCGCGTGCAGCACCTTCTCCACGTACGCGCGGGTCTCGGCGAAGGGGATGTGCTTGGCGACCTGGAACGTCTCCCCGTCGGCGGCGGCGCCGGCCCGCCACTCGTCCACCTTGCCCTCCCCCGCGTTGTAGGCGGCCAGCGCCAGCACCTCGTTGCCGCCGTACTTCTTGAGCAGGTACTTGAGGTAGAAGGCGCCGTAGGCGATGTTGATCTGCGGGGTCGCGAGGTCGCCGTGCTCGAACTGGGTCCCGCCCGAGAGGCCGGCGATGTAGTCGGCGGTCGAGGGGAGCAGCTGCATGAGGCCGGTGGCGCCCGCCGCCGAGGTCTGGTCGATGAAGTGCGACTCCGTGTAGATGACGGCGGCGACCAGCGACGGGTCGAGGCCCTTCTCGGCGGCCTGCTGACGGATGATGTCCTCGTGGCGCAGCGGCAGGCGCAGCTCCGTCACCGCCTTGTTGAACATCGGCGAGACGGCGGCGACCACGGCGACGCTGGCCAGCACCACGCCGATCAGCAGCGCGATGCGCCGGCGCACGGCGGCGCGGCGCGCGGCACGCGAGGTCCCTCGGCGGGATGTGGATCGGGTGGCGGTACGGGTACTCACGTGGGCGGCTCCGTCAGTCTGTCCAACACATCGGACAGCCTCTCCTCCAACGCCTCGAGCGTCGAGTCGTTGCGGACCACGTACGTCGCTCTTTGCGCTTTCTCCTCCTGGGAGAGCTGGCGCTTGGTGCGCTCGTCGACGGCCTCGTGGCCGCGCGCGCCCGCTCGCTCGGCGCGGACCGCCTCGTCGGCGACCACCGCGATGGTGGCCTGGTAGCCGCGATCCAGGCCGGACTCGAACAGCAGCGGCACCTCGACGACGAGCGCGCGCGGCACCGGATCGACGGCCGACTGCTCGGTCACCCAGGCGCCCATCCGCTCCCCCACCCGCGGCCACAGCTGGCCCTCCAGCCACTGCCGGTCCTCGTCGGTGGCGAAGGCCCGCTTGGCGATCTCGGGCCGGCTGACGACGCCGTCCGGGACGACGTCATCCCCCCAGCGCTCCTTCACGAGCGCGATCATCTCGGGGTCCTCGTAGAGCTCGTGGACGACCGCGTCCGAGGACAGGGTCGCCGCCCCGAGGCGCTCCAGTGCGGCGAGCGCCTCGGACTTCCCTGACCCGATGCCGCCGGTCAGCCCGACGAACGGGGGGCTAGTCGACCGTGCTGCCAGGGGTCTCTTCGGAGGTGTCGTCTTCGGGGACGGACGCCTCGCGCTCGACCTGCTCGGACACGTCCTCGGGCACCTCGGCCTCGTTGGTCGCCGCCGCCGGCTCCGTGAAGACGTCGTCGGAGAGGTCCAGCTCGGGCATGTCGTCGAGGTCCCCGGCGTCACCCTCCAGCGAGCGGATCGGGAGCTCCTGGCCCTCGACGCGCTTGACGGACAGCGACAGGCGGCGGCGCTCGGTGTCGATCTCGAGGATCTTGACCTTCACGACGTCACCGGGCGAGACGACCTCGCGCGGGTTCTCGACGTGGTGGGCGGCCAGCTCGGAGATGTGGACGAGGCCCTCGACGCCGTCGAGGATCTCCACGAACGCGCCGAAGGCGACCACCTTGGTGACCGCGCCCTCGAGCTCGTCCCCGATCGAGTACGTGTCCACGACCCGCTGCCACGGGTCCTCCTGGGTCTGCTTGAGCCCGAGGGAGATGCGCTGGCGATCGCGGTCTATGTCCAGCACCTTGACCTGGACGGTGTCCCCGATGTTGAGGATCTCGTTCGGGTGGTTGACGTGCGACCAGCTGAGCTCGGAGATGTGGATGAGGCCGTCGATGCCGTCGAGGTCCACGAACGCGCCGAAGTCGACGATGTTCGAGATCTGGCCCTCGATGATGAGGCCGGGCTGCAGGCGGTCCAGGATCTGCTGGCGCTGCTCCTTGCGCTCCTCCTCGAGCACCGCGCGGCGGCTGAGGACGACGTTGTTGCGGGAGCGGTTGAGCTCGATGACCTTGCACTCGATGGGCGTGCCCATGTACTGGTCGAGGTCCGGCACCCGGCGGATGTCGACGAGCGAGGCGGGCAGGAAGCCGCGGACCCCGAGGTCGATGATCAGGCCGCCCTTGACGACCTCGATGACCTGGCCCTCGACGGGCGTGCCGCTGTCGGCGGCGGCCTCGATGCGGCGCCAGGCGCGCTCGAAGCGGGCGCGCTTCTTGGAGAGGACGAGCCGGCCGTCCTGATCCTCCTTGATGAGGACGAGGGCGTCGACCTCCTCGCCGAGCTCGACTTCGTCGGCGGGATTGACGGACTTGCGGATCGACAGCTCGTGCGAGGGGATGACCCCTTCGCTCTTGTAGCCGATGTCGACGAGGACTTCGTCCTTGTCGATGCGGACGACGTTGCCGGTGACCACGTCACCCTCCTCGAAGGGGGTGATCGTGGCGTCGTAGTTGGGGACGATGCGGCCGTCGATCTCCAGGAGCAGTCCGTCGGAGCCTTCGACCACGGTGGCGTTGGGGGTTTCAGGGGCGAGAGTTGCGTTCATAGGTCAACGCCCAAGCATAGGCGTCACTTCACCTTCCCGGTCGGTCCCACCTTCAGCTTCAGCGTCTTGAAGCCCGCCTTGGTGATCGTGATCGTCGCGGAGATGCGCTTGCCCTTGTCGGCCTTCCTGAGCTTCAGCGAGGACGTCGTCTGCCCCTTGATGCGCTTGCCGTTGCGCGCCCACACGACCTTCACCCTGACGCCGGGCTGCGCGAGCTTCGGCAGCGTGATCCTGAGCTTCGCGCCGACCTTCGGCTTGCCCTTGAGCTTGGCCTTCTTCCTGACCGTCAGGGACGGCGTGGTCGACGGCGCCGGGGTCGGGCTCGTGCCCGGGCCGGGCGTCGGCGTCGGGGTCCCCGCCGGGGCGCCGCCGGGGGTGTAGGCAGCCGACTCCGCGGACGCCTCCCGCGGCGCGCCGATGCCGGTGGTCGTGACGCGCGCGCTGATGGTCTGCCCCGCGTCGGCCGCGGTCAGGTAGTAGTAGGCGCGCTGCGCGATCTCGCCCGGGATCGGCTGGCCGTTGCGCAGCCACTGGTAGGCGTAGGTCGTCGGCCGTCCCGACCACGTGCCCTGCGTGACGTCGAGCCGCGTCGCGCCTTCGGCGGTGGTGATCACCGGCGGCGTGGTCGCGGTGCGCAGCTCGTCCGGCTGCGCCGTGTCGAGCACGTACAGCTTCACGTAGCCGGTGGTGTTCGTGCTCGGATCGCGGGCGAAGAAGAGCAGCTTGGTGCCGAGCACGGCGAGCGTCTGCGCGCAGGGGCACCCGCCCGTCGCGCTCGTCCCGTCGAAGCCTGCCGCGCTCAGCGGGAAGGTGCCCTGGGCGCTGCCGTCGGTGCGCCACAGCGCCTGGCCGAACGGCGACGCGCCGGCGACGAAGTACGCCTTCTCGCCCAGCACGACGGGGGTGTTGGGCCCGATGCCGTCGCCGTCGGCCGTGTGGAGGGGCCCCAGGGTCCCGGCCTCCGAGCCGTCGGAGGCGAAGATGTCCGAGCCGCGGAGCAGGCCGATGCCGGTCTTGAACGCGAAGGGGATCGGGACCGATACCCCGCCGGTGCCCGGGGTGATGTCCTTCACGACGCGCGTGCCGCCCTCCGTGCCGTCGGTGCGCCACACCTCGGGTCCCGTGACCGGGTCGTCGGCCGGCACGTAGTAGAGGACGTCCCCGTTGGCGACCTGGCCGGGGTCGTTGATGGAGGTGCCGGTGGCGTCGGCGTGGTGCTCGTGGACGATGTGGGTGTCGTTCTTGTCGTCGGGGTTGGTGACCCACAGCTCGGTGCCGTGCGTCCCGTCGTTGGCCGTGAAGTACACGTGATGGGACGTCGCCACGAAGGCCGCCGGCCCGCTGCCGCCGTCGCCGGGGACGATGTCCTTGACGGGCTCGACGGTGCTGCCGTCGGTCCGGTAGGGCTCGCCGCCCTGGCCGGGGGAGACGTTGACGTTGACGCGGGTGAAGTAGGCCCACCCACCGGCGGTGGCGGCCGGTGAGAAGGTGTTGCCCGCGTCGATGGTCTCGAGCCCGCTGCTGATCTTGGTGAACGTGTCGCCGGTGTCGCCGAGCACGTAGAGCGCGTAGTTGGCGTTGGCGTTCTCGCCCTGCAACCGGCTGATGAGCGCCTTGCCGTTGACCTTCTCGAAGACCGGGCCGGCCGCCGTCACCACGGTGCCGGGGTTCCCGTTGTTCGGGGCGGTGAGGGCCTTCGCGGTCTTGGCGGTGGTCGGGTCGGAGGCGTCGATGTAGAAGACGGTCTCGGAGCTCTGGTCGTTCGCGGGGCGCGCGTTGAAGAACAGCCGGTTGCCGACCACCGTCAGGCGGTGCGGGTCTCCGTTGTTGGCGGCGGCGCCGGGGAACAGGTCGGCGACGAGCGTGGTGCCGCCGTTCGTGCCGTCCGTCCGCCACAGCTCGTTGCCGTTGACGTTGTCGTTGGCGGCGAAGTAGAGGAAGCCGTCGAAGACGACGAGCTCGTTGCCGAACGAGCTCTTGGTGTCGGGCTGCACGGTCTTGAAGCCGGCCGGAGGACCGCCGGTGGGAACGACGAGCCGGTCCGCCGAGGCGGCGACAGGGGCGGCGAGGCAGAGCAACAGGGCGGCGGCGATGGTCCGGGCGCGAGGCATGGCCGGAACCGTAAAGCAGACCTTAAGACGCTGACAACTTCGTCGGTCCGCCTACCCTTTCGGCATGCCCGTTCGCGCCACCAAGCGCGGGGCGGACCGCACGCCGCTGTCGGGCGAATGGAACGTCCTGATCTGCGGCGCCTCGTTCGCGGGGCTGGCGGTCGCGCGGGCGCTCAGCGGGTCCGGCGCGCGGGTGCTGCTGCTCGATCGCTACGAGATCGGGGAGCGCCAGACCTCGGCGTGCGCGGCGCCGACGGAGCTGCTCGCGCACCTGGGCCTGGAGGCCTCGGTCCGCCAGACCTTCGGCTCGCTCGTCGTCCACACCCCGAGGGTCCACGCCCGCTGGCCGCTGCCCTTCACCTTCTCCACGTTCGACTACCCGCAGCTGTGCGCGCTGCTGTGGGAGCAGTGCGACGCCGACTTCGAGACCGCCAAGGTGGACGCCCGCCGGGGGGACGTGATCGTCACCGACCGCGGTGAGGTCAGCGCGCCGCTGATCGTGGACGCGCTCGGCTGGCGGCGGGTGCTCTCTCACGGCCCGGCAATCCAGCCGCCCGAAGCCACCCTGTCGCGCGGTCTCGAGGTGCACCCGGCGGGTGCCGGCGACGACCTCGAGCTGTGGCTGGATGAGGCCTACATCACCCCCGGCTACTCGTGGGCGTTCCCGGCGCGCGACGAGGTCCGCATCGGCGTCGGCTCCTTCGACCCGCGCGTGCACGTCAAGGACCCGACCGTGCGGCTGGTCGCCGACGTCGGCCAGACCCCCGACGGCTACCAGGGCAACTGGATCCCGCACCGCCTTCGCGACGCGGTCGAGGACGGCGTCTTCTTCGTGGGCGACTCCGCCGGCCACTGCCTCCCGACCACCGCCGAGGGCATCCGCCCCGCGCTGATCCTGGGCACGCTGCTGGGCGCGGAGCTGCGCGGCGTCGTCGAGGGCCGCCAGGACGCCACCGCCGCCCGCGCCGCCTACGCGAAGCTCCACGACGGCCACCGCTTCGACTTCGAGGCGCTCTACCGCGTGCAGCAGTCGATCCGCTTCCTGCACGGGCCGGTGCTCGACCGCCTGACGAGGCTCTTCCGGCGCCGCCGGGTGTCGCTGTGGTCGTTCGGCAAGTACCTCAACGTCTGTCACCCGGACCTGGTGCGCGACGCCGCACCCTCGGCGTCCCGGCGCGAGCCCGAGCCCGAGCCCGTCGCGGCCTAGGCCCGCAGCCGTCGCGGGCCGGCTGTCATCGTCCGCGCGGACCCCGGGGTACGCTCGGACCGTGGCCGGCACCCTCGACGCGCAGACGCTGCTGGGCTGTTGCCATTCGAGCCGGTGGGTGGACGCGATGCTGGCCACGCAACCCTTCGACGACGTCTTCGCGGCGTCCGAGCGCGCCTTCGACACGCTGACGGACGACGACTGGCGGGAGGCCTTCGCCGGCCACGCCCGCATCGGGGACCGGGCCGGCGCCGACGAGCGCGGGAAGGCGGAGCAGGCGGGTGCGGCGAGCGCGACGGCGGACGAGGAGCAGGCGCTGCGCGAGGGCAACGTCGCCTACGAGGAGCGCTTCGGCCACGTCTTCCTGATCTGCGCGACCGGGCTGGACGCGGGCACGATGCTGGCCGCGCTGCGCGAGCGCATCGGCAATTCGCCCGAGGTCGAGCTGGCCAACGCCGCCGCCGAGCAGCGCAAGATCACCCGGCTGCGTTTGGCCGCGCTGTGACCGCCCTCTCCACCCACGTACTCGACACCGCCGCGGGGCTTCCCGCCGCAGGGATCCCGGTGAGCATCGACGGCGGCGCGCCGGCGGCGACGGACGCCGACGGCCGTGCCCGCCTCGGCGAGGTCGGGGACGGCGTCCACACGCTCACCTTCGCCACCGGCGGCGACTTCTTCGGCGACGTCGTCATCACGTTCACCGTCGCCGGTCAGGAGCGCCTGCACGTCCCGCTGCTGCTCAGCCCCTACGCCTACACCGTCTACCGCGGGTCGTAGGCGAACGCCGAGCCGGGGTTGTCCCCCTCGGCCCACTTGCCCGGGTTCAGCAGCCCGCCGGGGTCGGTCAGCCGCGACAGGGCGCGGATGTTCTCGACGTCGCGGTCGATGTACCACTGGTGCGGGTTGTGGGAGGCGACGCCGAGCCCGTCGAGCGCGTCCATCGCCTCGAAGACCTGCTCGGGATGCGTGTAGCGGCCGGCCAGCATCCCGCCCGGGGCGGCGTGCATCGCCTCCAGGTGCAGCAGGCCGCCCGGGAGCACGGCCTCGACCTCGTCGAGGCGGTCGATCAGCGCGTCCCCCAGCACCTCGAGGTGGAACCACGGCTCGGGCATCGCCCGCATCAGCCACCAGACGGGGTGGTTGTAGCTGAGCATGCTCAGGGCGAGCGGCGCCTGCGGACCGGTGCGGGCGTCCTCCACCGTCCCGCCGCGTGCGCGCACGAGCGCCTCGGCGTCGGGGAGGGTCGCGGCGTCGAGGATGGCCCGCAGGCTGGCCGCGCCGCGCGGCATGGCCGGGTCGTCGGGAAGGTGGGCGACGATGGGCGCGGGGTCGGCCGAGACCAGTCGCGGGACGGGCTCCAGCGCGCTGATCTCGCGCAGGACCTCGAAGGCGTCGTGGACGTCGGCGAACGACGCGTACAGGCAGCGCCAGTCCTGCAGCGGCTCCAGCCGGACGGTCGTCCGCGCGATCACGCCGGCCACGCCGTAGGTGTGCACGTAGGGCGTCGTCTCCTCGCCCTCGAGGTGGACGAGCCGCGGCTCGGGACTGGCGTGGACGAGGTCCAGCGCGGACACGAACCCGTCGGCGTTGGAGCCGTGCAGGAGGCTGCCCGTCCCGCCCGACCCGCCGCCCAGGAAGCCGCCGATCGTCGACTGCGCGGTCGACGGGTACATCCACAGCTGCTGGCCGGTGGCGCGCGCCTTGGACTCCAGGGCGATCATCCGCGCCCCGCACTCGGCGGTGATGACGCCGTCCCCCACCTCCAGGACCGCCTGCGCCTTCGTGGTGTCGAGGACGAGGCCGCCGTGCATGGGGATCGCCTGGCCGTAGTTGCCCGTCCCCTTGCCGCGCACGGTGACGGGGACGCCGTGGCGAACGGCGGCGGCGACGATGACCGCGATCTCGTCGGCGTCGGCCGGGAAGGCCACCAGGTCGGCCAGCCCGAGCGGGTACTGGTCGCTGATGACGGGCGACATCGTCGACCCGTCCACGGACGCCTTCTCGCGGGCGTGCAGCTCGATCGTGGCCCGGCGCGGACCGAGCAGGACCCGCAGCTCGGAGGCGAGGCCGCGGACGGCGTCCGGGTCGGCGGCGGGCAGCTCGGTCACGGCCATGCCTGGACCCTGTCATCCCATCGTGGTCGCGGGTTTGGCCGAGTGTCCAAACCGGATGGCGGGAACGTCCCGTAGCGTCGGGACCATGGGTGTCTTCGACGACGGTCGCGCGCTCGAGGTGGCCGCCCGCGAGCCCCTCGCGGAAGCGGTGGTGGGCCTGACGCTGCGCGCTCCGGACGGCGGTCCCCTGCCCGCGTGGCAGCCGGGCGCGCACATCGACCTCGCCCTGCCGGGCGAGCGCGTGCGCCAGTTCTCCCTGTGCGGCGATCCCGCCGACCGCGAGCGCTACCGGGTCGCGATCCTGCGTGAGGACGGCGGGCGCGGCGGCTCGGTCGCCGCCCACGAGCATCTGCATCCGGGCGTGTCCGTGGAGAGCCGCGGGCCGCGCAACCACTTCGCCTTCGAGGTCGCGCCGCGCTACCGGTTCATCGCCGGCGGGATCGGCATCACCGCGATCGCCCCGATGGTGCGGGCGGCGGCCGCCGCCGGGGCGGACTGGACGCTCGACTACGGCGGCAAGGCGCAGGAGCGCATGGCCTTCGCCGCCGAACTGCGCGACGCGTTCGGAGACCGCGTGCGCATCCACGCCGGGCGGCGGATGGACGTCGCCGCCGTGCTGGCCGAGCCCGACGCGGGGACGGACATCTACTGCTGCGGGCCCGAGCCGCTCATGCGCGCCGCCGAGGACGCCGCCCGCGCCTGGCAACCGGGCGCGCTGCGCCTGGAGCGCTTCGTGGCCCGCGAGGTCGGCGACGTGCTGTGGCCGCGCCCGTTCGACGTCGACCTGCTGCTCTCCGGCCTCACGCTCACCGTGCACCCGGAGGAGACCATCCTCGACAAGGTCCGCGACGCGGGCGGGATCGTGCTGTCCTCGTGCCGCGAGGGGACCTGCGGGACGTGCGAGACGCCCGTGCTGGAGGGCGCAGTCGATCACCGCGACTCCGTCCTCACCGCCGACGAGCAGGCGGCCGGGGACCGCATGATGATCTGCGTCAGCCGCGCGGCGTGCGAGCGGCTGGTGCTCGAGCTGTGATCGTCGAGGACGCCTACGTCGCCACCGGGGACGGGGCAGAGTTCGCGCGCGGCTACGTGGCCTGGGACGGCACGCGGATCACCGCGGTCGGGGAGGGGACGCCGCCGCCGGCGCTGCGCGCGGGCGAGGTCGTCGACGGCAGCGGCTGCCTCATCACCCCCGGCCTGGTCAACACCCACCACCACCTGTGCCAGTGGATCACGCGCGGCCTCGCCCAGGACGGGACGCTGTTCGAGTGGCTGAACACGCTGTACCCGCTGTGGGCGAACCTCGACGCGGAGACCGTGCACGCCAGCGCCGCCGCCAACCTGGCCTGGCTGGCGCTGACCGGCTGCACGACGTCGATGGACCACAACTACGTGTTCCCGCGCGACGGCGGCGACGTGCTGGAGGCCGAGATCACCGCCGCCCAGCAGATCGGCCTGCGCTTCCACCCTGCCCGCGGCTCCATGGACCTCGGGCAGTCCGACGGCGGGCTCCCGCCCGACTCCGTCGTCGAGGAGCGCGATGCGATCCTGGTCGCCACGGACGCGGCCATCGACCGCTGGCACGACCCGTCGCCGGACTCGATGCTGCGCGTGGTGGTGGCGCCGTGCTCGCCGTTCACCGTGACGGAGGGGCTGATGCGCGACGCCGCGGACCTCGCCCGCCGCCGCGGCGTGCGCCTGCACACCCACCTGGCCGAGACGACCGACGAGGACGACTTCTGCGCCGAGCGCTTCGGCTGCACCCCAGCCGAGTACGCGGAACGGCTGGGCTGGCTGGGCGAGGACGTGTGGATGGCCCACTGCGTGCACCTCTCCGAGGACGCGGTCGGGCGCTTCGCCGCGACGGGCACAGGGGTCGCCCACTGCCCGACGTCCAACGGGCGGCTCGGCGCGGGGACCGCTCCGGTGCCGTCGCTGCTGGCGGCGGGGGTGCCGGTCGGGTTGGGCGTCGACGGCGCCGCCTCCAACGAGTCCGGCCGGATGGTCGCCGAGCTCCACCAGTCCCTGCTGGCCGCGCGGGCGCGCAACGGTCCGCTGGCGCTGACCGCCCGCCAGGCGCTGCAGATGGCCACGGCCGGCGGCGCGCGCTGCCTGGGCCGGTCGGAGGAGCTCGGAACGCTGGCGGCCGGCATGCTCGCCGACGTGTGCCTGTGGCGGGTCGACGGGCTGGCCGGCAGCGGCGTCGCCGACCCAGTCGCCACGCTCGTCTTCGGGAGCCCGACCCTCCAGGCCTCCTGGGTGGGCGGACGGCCCCTCGTGGCCGGCGGCGCGCTGCTCACCGCCGACGAGCCGGTGCTGGCCGCCGCCGCCGCGAAGGCCTCGGCGACGCTCAAGGCGGCGCGGTGACCGCGCGGGCGGGCGCGTGGACCTGATCGCGGTCGAGGAGCATGTCGCAGCGCCGGGCGCGCAGTGGCGGCCGGGGGACGCGTGGCTGGCGGGCGGGACGTGGCTGTTCTCTGAGCCCCAACCCGACGTGCGCCGGCTGCTCGACCTGCACGCGTTCGGCTGGCCGGCGCTCACGGTGCAAGACGACGTCCTCGAGATCGCCGCGACGTGCACGATCGCCGAGCTCGCCGAGTGGGACGGGCCCGGCGCGCCGCTGGTCCGCGGGTGCTGCGACGCCCTGCTCGGCTCCTTCAAGGTCTGGAACACGGCCACCGTCGGGGGCAACCTGTGCCTGGCCCTCCCCGCCGCGCCGATGGCGGCGCTGGCCGTCGCCACGGAAGCGGTCTGCGTCACGTCGCGCCGCTCGATCCCCGCGGTCGACTTCATCACCGGTCCTCAGCGCACCGTGCTCGCGCCGGGCGAGTACCTGCGCAGCGTCCGCGTCCCACTGGCCTCCCTTCGCCGGCCGGCGACGCTGCGGCAGGCGTCACTGACCCCGATGGGACGGTCGGCGGCGCTCGTCATCCGCGTCGGTGACCGCATCACCGTCACCGCGTCCGTCCCGAGACCGGTCGTCCTCGACTCACCCGAGGTCCCCGATCTGGACTGGTACGACGATCCGCACGGCTCCCCGGACTGGCGGGCTCACATGACGAGACGCCTGGTGGCCGAGTGCGCGTAGACGGCGCCGACACGGCCGCGACGCCGGCACCCGGGCAGTGCCTGCGCACGTTCCTGCGCGCCCAGGGCCGCTTCGGCGTCAAGAAGGGCTGCGACGCCGGCGACTGCGGCGCCTGCACCGTCCACGTCGACGGCCGCCCCGTTCACTCCTGCCTCTACCCCGCCCACCGCGCCGTCGGCCACGACGTCATCACCGTCACCGGCCTCGACTCCCCGATCAAGGACGACTTCGTCGCCGCCCAGGGCTTCCAGTGCGGGTTCTGCACCCCCGGGATGATCATGACCGCCGCCGCCCTCACCGACGCCCAGCGCGCCGACCTCCCCCGCGCCATGAAGGGCAGCCTCTGCCGCTGCACCGGCTACCGGGCCATCCGCGACGCCATGGGAAAAAAGGGACAGTCCCCTCAGTCCCGCCGGCGGGACTCAGGGGACACACCCGCGCCGGCGAGCCGGGGGATCGTGGACGGGACGGAGCCGTTCACGCTCGACGTGGCGCCGCCCGGGTTGCTGCACCTGGTCCTCGTCCGCTCCCCGCACGCGCACGCGCGGGTGACGGGCGTGGACGCGTCGGCGGCGCTGGCGCTGCCCGGGGTCGAGCTGGTGCTGACGCCGGACGACTCGCCGGACGTGCGCTACTCCAGCGCGCGGCACGAGCACCCGGAGGAGGACCCGTTCGACACGGTGCTGCTCGATTGGGTCGTGCGCTTCGAGGGGCAGCGGGTGGCGGCGGTGGTGGCGGACTCGGCCCGGACGGCGGCGCGGGCGGCGGCGCTGGTGCGCGTCGACTACGAGGTCCTCCCCGCCATCTTCGACCCGGCCGATGGCGAGGTGCTCGCCGAGGTCCACTCGGAGCTGGGGGACGTCGAGGCCGGGATGGCGGCGTCTGTGGCGGTCTACGAGGGGCGCTTCGAGATCCACCGCGTCCAGCACGTGCACCTGGAGACGCACGCGTCGATCGCGTGGACGGAGGACGGGCGGCTGCACGTGCGCTCGAGCACGCAGACGCCGTTCCTGACCCGCAACGCGCTGGCCCGGCTGTTCGACCTCCCCGAGCAGGACGTGCGCGTGTTCTGCGCCCGCGTCGGCGGCGGCTTCGGGGGCAAGCAGGAGATGCTCACGGAGGACGTCGTCGCGGCGGCGGCACTGCGGCTGGACGGCCGGCCCGTGCAGCTCGAGCTCTCGCGCGAGGAGCAGTTCGCGGCCACGACCACGCGGCATCCGATGACGGTCGACGTCGCCGTCGGCGCGGACGCGGACGGGACCCTGACCGCGATGGCCGTCGACATCCTCTCCAACACCGGCGCGTACGGCAACCACGGCCCCGCGGTGATGTTCCACGCCTGCGGCGAGTCCGTCTCCCTCTACCGCTGCGCCAACAAGCGCATCGACGCCCGCGTCGCCCGCACCAACACCGTCCCGGCCGGCGCCTTCCGCGGGTACGGGCTCTCCCAGCTCGTGTTCGCCGTCGACTCGGCGGTGGACGAGCTCGCGCGCCGGCTCGACCTCGACCCGCTCGAGCTGCGCCGCCGCAACGTGGTCGGCCCCGACGACACGTTCGTCTCCCTGGAGGGCGAGCCGAGCGACGTGGTCATCTCCTCCTACGGCCTCGACCAGTGCCTCGACGCGGTCCAGACGGCGCTGGCGTCGGGCCGCGGCGAGCCGGCGCCCGAGGGCTGGGAGGTCGGCGAGGGCGTCGCGGTCGGGATGCTCGACACGACGCCACCGGGCGGCCACCGCGCCCACGCCCGCATCGCGCGGACGACCGACGGCTACACGCTCCACGTCGGGACGGCCGAGTTCGGCAACGGCACCACCACCGTGCACGCCCAGCTGGCCGCGGCGGCGCTCGGCACCACGCCCGATCGCATCACCGTCCGCTCCGCCGACACCGACGGCGTCGCCTACGACACGGGCGCGTTCGGCTCGACCGGGACCGTGATCGCCGGCGGCGCCACCTACCTGGCCGCGACGAAGCTGCGCGAGACCGGCGCCGACCAAGCGGAGGCGTCCACGGACGGCCTGCAGCGCGCGGTCGCCTTCAACGTGCAGGGCTTCCGCGTGGCCGTCGACCCCGCGACGGGCGAAGTGCGGATCCTGTTCAGCGTGCACGCGGCCGACGCGGGCACGGTCATCAACCCGCGCCAGTGCCGTGGCCAGGTCGAGGGCGGCGTCGCCCAGGCGATCGGTGCGGCGCTGTACGAGCGGATGGACATCGACGAGGGGGGACGCGTGACCACGCGGACGCTGCGCAGCTACCACATCCCGGCCATGGCGGACATCGGCGAGACGGAGGTCGTGTTCGCCGAGACCCACGATCCGCGGGTCGGCCCGATCGGGGCCAAGCCGATGAGCGAGAGCCCGTTCAACCCGGTCGCGCCGGCGCTGGCCAACGCGGTCCGCGACGCCACCGGCGTGCGCTTCACCACCCTCCCCATGCAGCGCGACCGCGTCTGGGCCGGCCTGTGTACACGCTGATCCGCCCCGCCAACCACTTCGCCAGCCGGCTGCCGAGCCTCCCCGGCGCGCTCGTCTACAAGCTGGTCTCCCCCCGCCTGGCGCCGTCGCGGATCGCGGAGTTCCTGCTCGCCGCCGGCGACGAGCCGATCGACACGCCGATCGAGCCCGGCTTCGAGCACTTCGTCTACGACCTCGGCACCGGTGGGTTCGCCTACTGGCCGGACACGGTCAGCTTCCGCCTCCAGGCCGAGCCGGGCGGGCGCGTCCTGTGGCTGCGGCGCCGCTACGAGCCGTGGCCGGGCATCGCTGCGCCCGAGCCGATCAGCAACCATCGCGACGCGGTGACGGCGACGCCGACCGGCACGCCCGGCCTGCTGCGGGCCGAGCTGCTGCCGGCCCGCGACCCCTCGTTCGACTTCAACATGACGCTGATGCGCTTCGACCCCGGCGTCGGCCTCCCCCAGGTCGAGATCCACGACGAGGAGCACGGCCTCTACATGACCGCGGGCGGCGGCGACTACCGGCTCGGCGACGACGTCCATCCGGTCGCCGCCCACGACTTCATCTACATGGCGCCGTACTGCCCGCAGGGCTTCGCGGCCGGCGACGCCGGCGCCGAGTACCTGCTCTACAAGGACGTCTACCGCGACTCGATCTGAACCATCCGGCCGCGGCGCGTGCCGCCGACCGGCCGGCCGCGCAGGAGCGTCGTCGTCACCCGGCCGCGGACCCTCCGCCCCACGTACGGGCTCAGCCGGTGGCGGTAGCGCAGCTCGTCCTCCGTGATCTCGCGTTCGTCGCCGGGATCGACGAGGACGAGATCGGCGTCGGCGCCGACCTCGAGCCGCCCCTTCCCGGCCAGGCCGAAGCGCTGCGCCGGCGCGCGCGCGAACACGCCGGCCGGATCGAGACCCGCGGTCAGCAGCAGCTCGAGCGTGTGCTGGCAGCCGGCGATCCCGCCCCAGGCCGCGAACGCGTCCCCCTCCTTGAATCCCGGCGGCGACGGCGAGTGGTCGGAGGCGACGAACGACACGTCGCCGCGGTCCAGCGCGGCCCGCAGCGCGGCCGGCTCGGACGCCGGCCGCAGCGGCGGCGCGCACTTGGCCACCACGCCGAGCCGCTCCGCGTCCTCCTCGTTCAACAACAGGTGGTGCGGGGTGACCTCGCAGGTGACGTCGATCCCGTCCGCGCGCGCCTGCGCCACCAGCGCCGCGCCCCGCCCCGTGCTGACGTGGACGACGTGCAGCCGGCAGCCGGTCGCCCGGGCCAGCTCGAGCACGCGCGCGATCGCCTCCGCCTCCGCCACCGCCGGCCGCGACGCCAGGTAGTCGCGCACGCCGACGCGGCCCGCCGCCACCGCCCGCGCGGCCAGCGTGCGGGTGAGCGTGTCGTTCTCGGCGTGGACGCCGAGCAGCATCCCCAGCCGCGCGATCACCACCATCGCGTCCAGCAGCGTGGCGTCGTCGGCGCGGCCGAAGTCGTCCGTGCCGCTGTCGGACATGAACGCCTTGAACGCGCACACTCCCGCGTCGGCGAGCGGCTCGAGCTCGTCGACGTTCCCGGGGACGACCCCGCCCCACAGCCCGAAGTCGACCAGCGAGGACCGCTCGGCGGCGGCGCGCTTGAGCGCGAAGGCGGCCACGTCGACCGTCGGCGGGTGGGCGTTCAGCGGCATCTCCAAGGCCGTCGTCACCCCGCCCGCGGCCAGCGCCGCCGACCCCGTCGCCCACCCTTCCCAGTCGGTGCGCCCCGGCTCGTTGAAGTGGACGTGGACGTCGACGCCGCCGGGCAGGACGAGCTGCCCGCGCGCGTCGAGGACCGGGCCGTCGAGCTCCGGTTCGACGGCCGCGATGACGCCGTCGACGACGCCGATGTCGCGGTCGTCGCACCGGACGACGAGATCCATTACGTCAGCAGGCGCGCGAGCGTGCGCGTCAGGACGGCCACGCCGCGGTCGAGCTCCTCCGGGGCCGTGTACTCGTCCGGATGGTGGCTGAGCCCGTCGCGGCTGGGCACGAAGATCATCCCCATCGGGACCTCGCGCCCGAGGATCATCGCGTCGTGGAAGGCGCCGCTGATCATCGCTCGCGACGAGAAGCCGGTCTCCTCGCAGGCGGCCCGGACCGCCTCGACCACGACGGGATCGCACGCCGCCGGCACGTCGCTGTTGACGGTGGCGATCTCGACCGCGAGCCCGCGCCGCTCCGCGATCGCCTCCACCGCCGCCGTGAAGGCATCGACGACGGCGGTGCGCGCGTCGAGGTCGGAGTCGCGGATGTCGACGTCCATGCGCACCTCCCCCGGGATCACGTTGGTCGCCCCCGGGCTGACCTCCAGGACGCCGACCGTGCCGACCACCGTCGGGCTCGGCGAGTCGCGGGCCAGGCCCTCCAGGGCCACCACCGCCTCCGCCGCGCCGACCAGCGCGTCCTTGCGCAGGTCCATCGGCGTCGCGCCCGCGTGCATGGCGCGCCCCCGCCACACGATGCGCAGGTCGTGCGGGGCGGCGATGTGCTCGACCACGCCGATGGAGACGCCCTCGGACTCGAGCACCGCGCCCTGCTCGATGTGCAGCTCGACGAAGGCGTGCACGCTCCCGGTGTCCAGCCGCGCCTCGCCGATCCGGTCGGGGTCGAACCCGGCCCCCGCCAGCGCATCGGCGAAGCTGACGCCGTTGCGGTCGATCAGCGCGTCGAGGTCGAGGATGCCGAGCATGGCGCGGCTCCCGGTGCAGCCGGCGCCGAAGCGCGGCTCCTCCCCCGCGAACCCGATCACCTCCAGCGTGCGCCGGGGGACGAAGCCCTCCTCGCGCAGCGTGCGCACCGCCTCGATGGCGCCCAGCACGCCGAGCACGCCGTCGTAGGCGCCGGCGTCCAGCGTGGTGTCGAAGTGCGAGCCGGTCAGGACGCGGTCGGCGTCCGGCTCCGTCCCGTCCCAGCGCCCGAACAGGTTCCCGGCCGCGTCGAGGCGCACCTCCAGCCCGGCGTCGCGCATCAGCCCGGAGACGTACTCGACGGAGCGGTCGTACTCCGGCGTGTAGACCTCGCGGGTGATGCCGCGGCCCTGGTGGTCGGAGTCGATCTCGGCCAGCGCGGCGATGCGGGCGTGCAGGTCGTCAGGCATGCAGGTGCACCGGCAGCGACCGGTAGGTGCGGATGAGGACGGTCGGATGCAGGACGGCGGCGCCCGGCTCTGCCTCGATGCGACGGTAGCGCTCGCGCAGGCGGGCCAGCACCGTGCGCGCCTCCAGGCGGGCGACGTGCGCGCCGAGGCAGACGTGCGGGCCGCCGCCGAAGGCCACGTGCGCCGGGCGCAGGGGACGGTCGAGCACGAACGCATGGGGATCGGGGAAGACACGCGGGTCGCGGTTGGCGGCCAGCACGCCGCACTGGACGACGTCCCCCGCCCGGATGTCGCGGCCGTGCATGCGGACGGACTCCATCGCGACGCGGCCCATGGCCAGCGCGGGGCTGACCCACCGCAGCGCCTCCTCGACGGCGGCGGGGACGACATCCGGATCCTCGCGCACGCGGTCCCACTGCTCCGGGAAGGCCGCGAACGCCTCGACCATGCCGGCCAGGAGCGTCATGGTCGTGCTCGTCCCGGCGGCGAGGGCCTCCATCGCCTGGGTGAGCACGTCGTCCCAGGTCAGGCGGCCGGCGTCGTGGCGGTCGACCAGGAAGGTGAGCAGGTCCCCGCCGCCGCCCCCGCGCCGGGTCCGGGCCAGGGCGTCGAGCTGGTGGCGCAGCGTCAGGAACGCCGCCCGCGCGGCGGTCAGCGCCTCCTCGCTGACGATGTCGGGCGAGAGCAGGACGTCGATGGCGACCGTGTCCTGGTGCAGCAGCTCGAGCAGCTCCTCCAGCTCCTCCTCGGGCAGCCCGAACAGCGCCTGGAACACGCGGCCGGGCAGCGCCCGCGCGACGGACGCGACCCAGTCGACCTCGCCCTCGACGGGGAGCTGCGCGAACAGCGCGTCGGCGAGGCCCTCGACCAGGCCGGTCATCTCCGCCTCGACGCTGCCGCGCGTGAACGGCTTGGTGAAGGCGCCGCGGACCGCGCGGTGGCGGCTGTCGGGCAGGTTGATGAGCAGGCCCTCCATGACCGTCTCGAGCTCGCTGCCGGCGCCGAACGGGCGGGTGGCGTCGTAGTCGCGGACGGCGTGGATGTCGGTCGAGAAGCGCCGCCGGTCCTTGAGGACGGTGGCGACGTCCTCGTAGCGCGTGAGCAGCCAGCGGCCCTCGCCGAGGGGGTGGACGGGGTCGTCCTCACGCAGCTCGTCGAAGGCGTGATGAAGCCGCGCGGGCAGGCTGGGGTCGAGGAGCTCGATGGGCGCGGATGCTATTCCGGACGGCCGTTCCGCGGGGCCGAACCGGTTCGGCCATCGGGCCAAGCGCCCCCGGCCCGACGGCCGGTACCGTCGGGCGTCAGTGCGTGAAGCCGGCCACCTCCGCCAGGGCTTCGCCCAATCCCCGGACCATGCCGGCCACCAGCCGCTCGCCGGCCTCACCCGACGCCAGCGTCGGGTCGCCGATCACGCCGCTGGGCCCGAAGTCGTCGCTGGACCAGCCGAAGGGGACGTCGCCGCCGAAGCGCACGCGCGCGTTCTCGGCCAGGTGCTCGGGGACGTTGCGCGCGGCCAGGCTCATGTCGACCAGGTCGGGGCGCAGCGCCAGCAGCACGGAGGTCTCCTCCGCCCCGGCGTGCACGCCCATGCCGAGCTCCGTTGGGTAGTCGCTGTCCCCGCCGCCGGAATCGCGCGGGACCCGCGGGTGCAGCAGGAAGGTGAGCAGCCCGTGGTGCAGGCGCAGCTCGCGGTTGGCCATCCCGAGCAGCTGGCTGTTGCCGCCGTGGCCGTTGACGAACGCCAGCCGCGTGGCCGGCAGGGTGGCCAGGCTGCGGCCGAGGTCGTCGAGCACCGCCAGCAACGTCGTCGCGCTCAGCCACACCGTGCCGGGCGCCCAGGCGTGCTCGTCGCTCTTGGAGTAGGCCAGCGGCGGCAGCAGCCACAAATCGAGCTCCTCGCCGCGCTCGGCGACCACGCGCTCGGACAGCTCCTGGGCCACGACGAGGTCGGTGGACAGCGGCAGGTGCGGGCCGTGCTGCTCGATCGCGCCGACGGGCTGGACGAGGACGGAGCCGGGGCCGATGGCGTCGGGCAGCTCGGACGCACGCAGGTCGGCGAGCCGGCGATGGGGACGGGGCATGCGGTGATCATGCCCGCGCGGCCCGCGCGCCGCGTCGGCCCGCTGGCCAGATGACGGGCGCTCTGGTCATCCGCGGCGCGACCGCGATCTGGACCGGCGAGCGGATCGTCGCCGAACTGACCTGCGCCGATGGCCGCGTGGTCGAAGGCGCGCCGCCCGGCGGCGCCGAGATCCTCGACGCGACGGGCTGCGTCGTCGTCCCCGGCCTGGTCAACGCCCACCACCACCTGCTCCAGAGCGCCTTCCGCACGCTGCCCGGCACCCGCCACGTCCCCATGCGCGACTGGCTGGCGGTGATGAACGCCGCCTACGCGAAGGCCGGCGTCGACCCCGAGCTGTGCCACCAGGCGGCGACCGCGGGGCTGAGCGAGGCGCTGCTCTACGGGGTGACGACCGTCGCCGACCACCACCTGACCTGGCCCGCGGGCGCCGACCACCAGGCCATGGCCCAGGCGACCGTCGCCGCCGCCGAGGCGCTCGGCGCGCGGCTGGTCTTCGTCCGCGGCACCGCGGGGGACGACCCCGACGTCGCCGCCGCCGCGGTCGAGGACCTGGTCGGCGCCGGCATCGACGTCGCCGTCGGCCCGGCTGGGGTCCACAGCGACGGGCCGGAGACCTTCGCGGCGCTGCGCGAGGTCGCCGTCAGGCACGGGCTGCGCCGGCGCACGCAGGCCAACGAGCAGGTCGATGTCGCCGTCGCCGCCGAGCGCTACGGGCGCCGCCCGCTGGACCTGCTGGAGGAGTGGGGCTGGCTCGAGCCGGGCGTGACCGTCGCCCACCTGTGCGAGATCACGCCCGCGGAGGTCGCCGCGGTGGCCGCGTCGGGCGTCACCGCCACCCACGCCCCCGGCTGCGACCTGCCGATGGGTTGGGGCCTGATGCCGGCCGGCGCGCTGCTCGACGCGGGGGTGACCGTCGGCCTGGGCACCAGCGGCGGCGGCTCCAACGACGCCGGCCACCTGCTCGCCGACGCCCGGTTGGCGATGCAGGTGGCGCCGCTCACGGGACGCCCGCTGACCGCGCTCGACGCGCTGACCATGGCCACGCGGGGATCGGCGCAGGGCCTCGGCCGCGACGACCTCGGCCACCTCGAGCCGGGCGCCGCCGCCGACCTCGCGATCTACGACGTCTCGACCGTCTTGGACTTCGGCGTGGCCGACCCCGTCGCCGGCCTGCTGTGGGCGAACCCCGGCCGCCGCCCGCGGGACGTCGTCGTCGGCGGGCGCGTCGTGGTCCGCGACGGAGCGCTCGCCGCATGACCGACGTCATCGTCGCCGGTGGCGGCCACAACGGCCTCACCTGCGCGGCCTACCTCGCCCGCGCGGGGCTCGACGTGCTCGTGGTCGAGGCGCGCGACACCGTCGGCGGCTGCGCGTCCACCGTCGAGGTGCTCAACGGCGCGCGGGTCAACATCTGCAACTGCGACCACACGCTCGTCCGCGGCTCGGGGATCGTCGAGGAGCTCGACCTCGCCGCCCACGGCCTGCGCTACCTCGAGCTCGACCCCAACCACCTCAACCTCGCCTGGGACACGACGGTCGCGCCCTGGCTGCTCTTCCACGAGCCCGAGCGCACGCTCGAGTCGCTCGCCCTCGCCCACCCGCAGGCGGTCGACGGCTACCGCCGCTACCTGACCGAGCTGACCCCCGCCGCCCGGCTGCTCGTCGACGTCGTCCGCTCCGCGCCGACCGCCGCCAACGTCGCCGCCGCGCTCGCCCGCGCCCGCGGCCGCGGCGTCGCCCAGCTGCTGCGCCTGAGCCGCCAGAGCCTGGCCGACGTGCTGCGCCGCTACTTCGCCGACGACGCGCTGATCAGCCCCGTGGCCACCACCGGCCCGGCCGTGTGGGGCCTGCCGCCGACCGCGCCGGGCACGGGCTTGGGCGCGCTGAACTACGCGATGCGCCACCTCGTCCCGACCGGGCGCCCCGTGGGCGGGTCGGGCGGGCTCACCGACGCGCTGGCCGCCGCCGTGGTCCGCCACGGCGGCCACCTCCGCACGGGCGCGCGCGTGGAGAAGATCCTGTGCGAGGGGACGACGGTCCGGGGCGTCCGGCTCGCCGGCGGCGAGGAGCTGCACGCCCCCGTCGTCGTCGCGGCCTGCGACCCCCGCACCGCCCTGGTCGAGTGGCTGGGCGACCCGCCGCGCGGCGCCCGCCGGCTCGTCGACCGCTACCGCAGGCAGACCACCGGCGAGGGCTACGAGTCCAAGCTGGACGCCGTCATCGACGTCCTCCCGCGACCGAAGGCGATCAACCCGGACCACCTCGCCCGCCTCGGCGTGGTCGACCCGCTGCGCGCGACCTGGATCATCGCCCCGACCGTCGCGGGGATCGAGGCCGCGCACACCACCGCCGCCAACGGCGCCGTCGCCGAGCGACCGCTCTTCCTCAACAACGTCCCCTCCGTCCTCGACCCGTCGCTGGCGCCCGCCGCCGGCGGCGAGGTCTTCAGCCTGGAGGTGCTCTTCACGCCCTACCACCTGAACGGGGGCTGGGCGGGCAGCGCGGAGCCGCAGCGCTGGCTCGAGGCCTATGCCAGCCTGATGGAACCCGGGTTCCTGGAGGGCGTCCGGGAGATGCGGCTGGTCGGGCCCGCGGACTACGAGCGCGACTTCGGCATGGCCCGAGGCCACGCCCCCTCGTTCGCGGGCGGCCCGGTCGCGGCGCTGATCGGCCGCGACCGGGAGCTCACCCGGTACCGCACGCCCGTCGCCGGGCTGTTCCTGACCGGAGCGGGCACGTTCCCGGGCGCCGGGGTTTCCGGCGCGCCGGGACGCAATGCCGCTAAGGAAGTGCTCCGCCGGGCATCCGGCCCGGCGTTCTGATGAAGCAGCGCGGCATCCGGCCGCGCTCGACTATTTCGCCAGCCCGATCTTCGGGTCGATGAACTCGTTGGTGACCAGGTCGGACGGCTTCACGCCCGCCTTGATGTCGATGCCCTGCTTGGCCGCGATCGGCGTGATCACCTTGATCATGCGCTCCACCCGGGCGTCGTCGAAGTTGCCCAGGGTCGAGTCGTTGCCGTTGGAGATGATCTTGTCGTCGAGCTGGGCCTTGGCCGCGTAGTCGGCCAGCGCCTTCGGGTACACCCAGCCGGTCTTGTACTGCCCGACGAGCTGCACGATCAGGTCGTTGGCGCGGGCCGGGTCCTTGGCGTAGTCGACCTGCGCCTGCTGGATCATCGGCACGAGCTTCTTCAGGCAGCTCGAGTACTGGGAGAGCTTGTCCTTGCGCACGGCCAGCGACTCGCCGTAGTTCGGGTAGCCCGTCTTGGAGATCAGCAGCGTGTTGACCTTCTTCTTCCACTGCTTGATCTCGTTCTCGTACTGCCACGGCTCCGCGGTGATGAAGCCCTGCTGGACGAGCTTGCCGCCGGCGGTCACGAAGCGCGCCGGCTTGCCGTCGTAGGACGCGTCGATCTGGCTCTTCTTGAGGATGCCGGCGCCGACCAGGTACGAGACGTAGGACTGGCCCTGGAAGGTCAGCACCTTCGCGTCGGACTTCCCGACGTCCTGGACGGTCTTGAAGTCGTAGGTCTTGGGGTCGTAGAGGAGGATCTGCGCCCAGTTCTCCCGCGGTGCGACGACGGCGACGGTCGGCTTCTTGGCCGAGTTGTCGATCGCCTCGTCCGTGTTGACGTACCCGAGCATGATCTTGTCGTCGGTGTACATCTGCTGGGTCGGGTTCTGGAAGCCGATGGCGGGACCGCCGGCGCGGATCTCGATGTTGACGCCCGTCTTCTTGCCACCGCTGATCAGCGGCGCCGTGTAGCGCTTCTTGGCGGCGTCGATCGTCCCGCCGCTGTCGGCCAGCTCGTAGAGCTCGGAGTGGTCGGACTCCGGGTTCCAGTCGGACTGCACGACGATGGTCTTCGGGCACACCCCCTTCAGCGACGACGCCTGGGTCACCCCACCGGCGTTCGAGGCGGGCGCCGCGGACGGCGCGTCGTTGGACGAGTCACCGCAGCCGACGGTCACGGCGGCGGCGCCGAGCAACGCGAGGATGGGGACAGATCTGCGAGCCATTGTGCTCCTTGATTGGGGTCGAGGGATGGGGAGGAAGGACGGTCAGCGTCCGCCGGACTCGTGCCAGCGGCCGACGACGCGGTCGTTGACCATGCCGACGACGACGAACACGACGACGCCGAGCAGCGAGGAGGCGATCACGGCCGCGTACAGGCGCTCGGACTCGAGCTGGGACGAGTACAGGTCGATCAGCTGACCGATGCCGGGCTCGCCCTGCTTGAAGAAGAAGTCGCCGACCACCGCGCCGACCACGGACGCGCCCGCCGCGATGCGGAAGCCGGTGAAGATCGCCGGCATCGCCGCGGGCAATTGCAGCTTGGTCAGCCGCGTCCACCGGCTGGCGCCGTGCAACGTGAACAGGTCGTGCTGGCCGCGTTCGACCGACAGCAGCCCGAACAGCGTGTTGGTGATCACGGGGAACAGCGCGATCAGCACGCACACGAGCACGCGGCTGGTGAAGTCGAAGCCGAGCGTGAAGCCGATCAGCGGGACGAGCGCGAGGATCGGGATCGTCTGCAGCACGACCGCGTAGGGGAAGATCGAGCGCTCGATCCACTTGGCCTGGCTCATGAGGATGCCCAACCCCATGCCGATCACGATCGACAGGCCCAGGCCCAGCAGCGCGGCCTTGGTCGTCAGCCACAACCCGCTCATGATCTCCGAGACGTTCTGCGAGTCGAGGAAGCCGATGTTGACGACGTCCCACCACGGCGGCAGCAGGAAGCGCTTGTCCTTGTCGAGCAGGACCTCGGAGGCCAGCGCCCAGATGGCCAGCACGAACAGGAAGACCAGGAACGGCGGCCCGACGACGCGGGCCATTCGGCGCAGGCGGCTGCCGCCCTCCGCGGTCTCGCTGGGCGGGGCGGCGCTGGTGGGAACGGCGACGGGCTGGTCAGCCGACCTACCCATGGCAACACCATCAGGTGCCATGAGGAAATCGCGTTGCCAAGGCCTCAAGCTCATTGGTGGGCTCCCTTCAGGGCGTGGGACACCTGGCCGGACAACTCGGCGAAGGCCGGGTCGAAGCGCAGGTCGGGATCGCGCGGGTACGCGAACGGGACCTCGAAGTCGGCGACGATGCGGCCGGGCCGCGCGCTCATGACCAGCACGCGAGTGGACAGGAACACCGCCTCGGCGATCGAGTGGGTGATGAACAGGCCCGCGAACTGCTCGGACTGGAACAGGGCCAGCAGCTCGTCGTTGAGGCGCTCGCGGGAGATCTCGTCGAGCGCGCCGAACGGCTCGTCGAAGAGGAACACGCTGGGCTGGCGGGTCAGCGCCCGGGCCAGGGACGCGCGCATCTTCATGCCGCCCGACAGCGAGCGCGGGTACTTGTCCTCGTGCCCGGTGAGGCCGACGAGCTCGATCGCGTCGGCGGCGTTCTGCTTGCGCTCGGCGCGGCTGACGCCGTGCAGCTCGCCGAGCAGCTCGACGTTGGCGCGCACGTTGCGCCACGGCAGCAGCGTCGCGTCCTGGAAGACGTAGCCGAGGTTGCCCTCGCCGACCTCGAACGAGCCCCCGCTGACCGAGTCCAGCTTGGCCGCGAGCCGCAGCAGCGTCGACTTCCCGCAGCCCGACGGGCCGACGATGGAGACGAACTCCCCCGCCCCGATCGAGAAGGACACGTCGTCGATCGCGACGGTCCCGTCCGGGAAGGTCTTCGAGATGTTGGTGAAGGTGAGGCGACGCTCGGTCGCCCGTTCGGTTGTGCTCATGGACGTCCTGCCAGTTGGGGTGAATGACGGATCTCGGTGGCCACGGACGTCTGCGCCACCACCCGGCCACGGTGGATGACGATGCGCTCCTCGCTGCCGCGCGCGACGGCGTCGGCCAGCGACGTGCCGCGGACGGCCAGCACCTCGGCCGGCGCGCCCGGCTCCAGCGGCGCGGCGGGCGCCCCGATCGCCCGGCGGGCGTCGGAGGAGACCGCCGCCCACGCCTCCTCGGGGGTCAGGTGGGCGGCCATGACCAGCAGGGCGGCGGTCTCCAGCGCGTCCGACCGCCCCATGGTGCAGAAGGGGTCGCGCACATTGTCGGCGCCCGCGGCGACGACGGCGCCGGCGGCGCGCAGCGCCGCGATCGCGGTCAGCCCGCGCGGCGGCGCGACCGGCCGGTCGCGCGCCTGCAGGAACAGGTTGGTCTGGGGCAGGGCGATCACGGCGACGCCGGCCGCGGCGGCGCGCGCCGCCAGGTCGGCCTGGTCGGCTTCGGGCATCGTCCCCAGGCTCACGCAGTGGCTCGCGACCGCGCGGCCGCCGAGGCCCGCGTCCGAGACCGCGTCGACGAACGTCCCCAGGTAGGAGCGCTCGGGCGCGAGCGCCTCGTCCATGTGCAGGTCGACGGCGAGGCCGTGGGCGGCGGCGGTCTCCACGGCGGCGGCCACGCAGTCCTCGGGGTCCGGGTGGATCTGGGGACAGCCGCCGACGACGTCGGCGCCCGCGGCCACGGCGGCCTCCAGCAGCGCCCGCATGTCGGCCCCGTCGCGGATCGCCGGCAGCGCGGCGAGCTGGAGGACGGCCAGGCCCTCCGCGGCCAGCTCGTCGCGGAGGCGGACCAGCGCCCGCAGCCCGCGCTCGCCCGAGCTCGACCCGACGTCGACGTGCGAGCGGATCGTGGTCGTGCCGCGGGCGACCAGCTCCAGCGCGGCGGCCCGGCCGCGCTCGAGGATCTCGTCCTCCTCCAGCGTCGCCGCCAGCGCGTGCCAGGCGTCGATCGCCCCCAGCAGGTCGCCGCGCGGGTTGGGCGCCAGGCCCGCGGTCAGCGCCTTGTCCAGGTGCGCGTGTGGCTCGACCGGCGCCTCCAGCAGCACCATCCCGGTGCAGTCGACGACGTCCTCCCCCTCGGCCGGCTCGAGCGCCGGCGCGGCCGCGAGCACCGTTCCGGCCGCGGGGTCGAGGCGCAGCGCGAGCGCACGCCCATCACCCGAGCAGCCGCCGCTGAGGAGGACCGAAGTCATCTAGGGCGACCG
Organism: uncultured Solirubrobacteraceae bacterium; assembly: GCA_964242305.1. Lineage (GTDB taxonomy): Bacteria > Actinomycetota > Thermoleophilia > Solirubrobacterales > Solirubrobacteraceae > DATLGB01. The sequence continues at coordinate 30,432 of CAXTBB010000030.1, read as the reverse complement.
TAGATCGCCCTCGGGCACGAGTGTTTGGCCCGATGGACAGAATCTGGTCGCCAATCGGTCACGCCCGCTCGACGGTCGCCTCGATCAGGCCGTAGGGCCGGTCGGCGGCGACGAACACCTCGCCGGGGTTGTCGAGCCCGAACGGCGCCAGGTCCACGAGGAAGTGGTGCTTGTTGGGCATGGAGAAGCGGATCGCGGCGATCTCCGCGTGCTCGCGCAGCACCGCCTCCCCCATCGCGTACAGGGTCTGCTGGAGCGCCAGCGAGTGCAGGCCGGCGAACGTCTCCAGCAGCAGGCCGCGCACGCTCGCGTAGACGCTGTCGAAGTCCACCTCTGACTGTGCGTAGCGCCACGTCGCGGTCACGGAGGTGGCCAGGATGCGGTCGTCGGTCTCCGCCAGCGTCGTGTAGCGGTCGCGCGGGAAGCCGTGGAACTCCGAGCCGGTCGACTTGAGGACGACGAGGTCGGTGAGGCCCGCGGTGACGGTCCAATCGTCCCCGTCGGCCTCGACGACGGCGGTGCGGGTCTCCTGTCCGGCGCGCACGAAGCTGTGGTCGTTGATGCGCGCCCACGCGTAGGCCTCCGCCGCCCAGCGCCCGCCCGTCACCCAGTCGAACTCGGAGGTGAAGTGGCGGCCGAGGCGGAGCAGGAAGGCCTCCGGCGCGCCGACGCCATGCTCGCGGGCGAACGCGTACACGACGTTCTTCTGCGTGTCCGTCGCGACGACGTGCGCGTTGTCGCCGCGCAGGTGGGCCGCGGCGAAGTCGCCGCGCAGCTGCGAGGTGACGTTGAGGTCCTCGATCTCGTGGACCGGGGTGTCGCGGGTGATCCTGACCAGGCGCACCTCCGCCTTGCCGTACTGGTTGGACCCGAGCCGGATGTCGCCGTTCATGGCGCCCACCTTGGCTCAGTCGCGGACGATCAGGTATGTCCCCGCGGCCAGAAGCACGACCCCCACGACCTTCACGACGGTGATGCGGTCCTGGGTGACGCCGAGCCAGCCGAAGTGGTCGACGACCATCGAGGCCGTCAGCTGCCCCATGATGGTGGCGGCGGTCACCCCGCCGGCCCCGAGGCTCGCGACCGTCACCACGGCCGTCCCCACGTAGAGCGCGCCGAGCACCCCGCCGGTGAGGTAGTACCAGGCGCCGACCTCGTCGACGTGGCTGATCCGGCCGAGGCCGCCGCGCGCGAACGTGGCCAGCACGAGCAGGACGATCGTCCCGCCCAGGAAGCTCAGGAAGGTGGCCTGCATGGAGCCGACCGACTTCCCGAGCACAGCGTTGATGGGCGCCTGCAGCGCGATCGCCGCGCCGACGGCGGCGGTCAGGATCGCGGCGGTCCCGCGGTCCACTACTTGGCCTCGAGCCAGTTCGGGCCGACACCGGCGTCGACGGCCAGCGGCGGGTCGAGGTCGGCCGCTGCGACCATCTCCCGGCAGGCGATCTCGCTGGCCGCGTCCATTTCCTCGGCGGGCCCCTCGAAGAGCAGCTCGTCGTGGATCTGCAGGATCAGCCGGGTCTGGAGGTCGGACTCGGTGAGGGCGCGGTGGCAGCGGACCATGGCCAGCTTGATGATGTCGGCGGCGGTGCCCTGGATGACGGTGTTGACGGCGAGCCGCTCGCCGAGCTTGCGCACGCCCCAGTTGCGCGCGCGGATCTCGGGGATCTGGCGGCGGCGCCCGAACAGGGTCGACACGTAGCCGTGCGTGGCCGCCTGCTCGACGGCGTCCTTCATGAACTGGGCGACGGCGGGGAAGCGCTCCAGGTAGCGGTCGATGAACGCCTGCGCCTCCTCCTGCGGGATGCCGAGGCGGTCGCTCAGCCCGTAGGCGGAGAGCCCGTAGACGATCCCGTAGTTGACCATCTTGGCCTTCGAGCGCATGCCCACGTCGAGCGACTCGGCGGGCAGGTCGAAGACGCGCGAGGCGGTCTCGGTGTGGACGTCCTCCCCGCGCAGGAAGATCTCGCGCAGGACGTCCTCGCCGGCGATGTGGGCGAGGATGCGCAGCTCGACCTGGCCGTAGTCGACCGATAGCAGCAGGTTGCCGGGCTCGGCCACGAAGCAGCGGCGGATCTCGCGCCCGGTCTCCGTGCGGATGGGGATGTTCTGCAGGTTCGGGCTGATGGACGACAGCCGCCCGGTCGCCGCCACCACCTGGGAGAACGTCGTGTGCAGGCGGCCGTCGTCGGGCGAGATGTGCGCCTTGAGCGTGTCGAAGTAGGTCTGCGCGAGCTTGGACAGCTCCCGGTAGGCCTCGATCTTGGGGATGATCGGGTGCTCGTCGCGGATCGCCTGCAGGACGCGCGCGTCGGTCGAGAACCCGGTCTTGCCGCGGCGCTTGCGCGACAGCCCGAGCTTCTCGAACAGGATGTGCCCGAGCTGCTGCGGGGAACCGATCACGAACTCCTCCTCGGCCAGCGCCCAGATCTCCTTCTCGAGGACCGCGCACTGCTCGTTGATGCGGCGGCCGACGACCTCGAGGGCCTCGACGTCGAGCTTGATGCCCTCGGTCTCCATGAAGCGCAGCACGCGCACGAGCGGCAGCTCGATGTCGTTCATCAGGTCCACCAGCCCGCGCTCGGAGAGCTGCTCGGCCTGGCGCTCGGCCAGCGCGTGGATGAGCGCCGCCTCCCCCGCCACGTCGTCGTCGGCCGTGACGGCCATGCCCCGCTCCTCGGCCAGCTCGTGCAGCGGATAGCCGCGGCGCGCGGGGTCGAGCAGGTAGGCGCCGATCTCCGTGTCGAAGACCAGGTTCGCCGGGACGGCCAGCAGGGCCTTGGCGTCGTGGGCGATGACGGGCCGTCCGCCCGCCGCGGCCACGAGGTCGTGCGGATCGGGGACCTCGCCGGCCAGCGCGGCGCCCTCCCCGCCCCAGGCGCCGAAGCGCCAGCCGGGCGTCTCCGGCAACAGCTCGCCCTCCGGGATCACCGGTGGTTCGGCGGCAAGGGCCAGGCGCTCGCCGGGGAGGCCGGCCACGTCGGCGACCGGCGCGCGCCGCACCGGCAGCGCGATGGCGGTGCTGGTCTCCGGGCGCGGGACCTCCTCCTCCGTCCCCAGGTCCTCCAGCGCCTCCTCGAGCCGGCGCAGCGGGTCGCGCAGCTCGAAGTCGCGGAAGATCTCGCGCAGCCGCGAGCGATCGGGGACGCGCTCGATCTCGGCCGTCAGGTCGACCTCCACGGGGATGTCGCGCTTGACCGTGGCCAGTACCTTCGACACGCGCGCGTCGTCGGCGTGGTTGACCAGGTTCTCCTTGCGCTTGGCGCCGCTGATCTGGTCGACGCTGGAGAGGATCGTCTCCAGGTCCCCGAACCTCTGGAGCAGGTCCGAGGCCGTCTTCTCCCCGATCCCCGGGATGCCGGGGATGTTGTCGGACGTGTCGCCCTTGAGCCCGTAGAAGTCGGGGATCAGCTCCGGGCCGATGCCGTAGCGGTCGAGCACCGCCTGGGCGTCGTAGATCTTGGTCTCGGTGATCCCGCGGGCGGTGGCCATGACGCGCACGCCGTCCCCGACCAGCTGGAACGCGTCGCGGTCGCCGGTGACGATCATGGTCGGGATCTGCGCCCGCTTGGCCTGCTCGGCCAGGGAGGCGATGACGTCGTCGGCCTCGAAGCCGTCCACCTTGTAGTTCGTGTAGCCGAACGCGTCCACCAGCGGGGCCAGCGACGGCCACTGCTCGCGCAGCAGATCGGGCTGCTTGGAGCGCTGCGCCTTGTACTCGGCGTAGACCTCCTTGCGGCCTGACGAGCCCGCGTCCCAGACCACCACGGTCGGCTGCACGCCGTGGTCGGTGATGAGCTTGACGAGCATCGACGCGAAGCCGAAGATCGCGTTCGTGGGACGCCCGTCGGAGGTCGCGATCGACTCCGGAAGGGCGAAGAACGCGCGGTAGGCCAGCGAGTTTCCGTCGATGAGGTACAGGACCCGCTCAGCCACGCGCGAGAGACTACGATCCCACCGCTTTGGCATCTTCCTCCCCCGCGCCGACCTCCGCCCAGTACCGCCTCACCATCCGCGTGCGCCTGGAGGACCGGCCGGGGTACCTGGGCCAGGTCACCACCGCGATCGGCCGGGCGGGCGGGACGATCGGGTCCATCGACCTGATCGAGGTCGACCGCGGCCACACGCTGCGCGACATCGCCGTCGACACCGCCGGCGGCGAGCACGGGACGCGCATCACGGACGCGATCGGCGCCATCGACGGGGTCGAGGTGATCGGCATCCTCGACCGCACCTTCCGGCTCCACCTGGGCGGCAAGATCGAGGTCACCAACAAGGCGCCGGTGAAGACCCGCGACGACCTCTCGATGGCCTACACGCCCGGTGTCGCGCGCGTGTGCATGGCCATCCACGAAGCTCCCGAGAAGGCGTTCCAGTACACGATCAAGCGCAACACGGTCGCGGTGGTCTCCGACGGCAGCGCCGTCCTCGGGCTGGGCGACATCGGCCCCGCCGCGGCCATGCCGGTGATGGAGGGCAAGGCGATGCTCTTCAAGGAGTTCGGCGGCGTCGACGCCTTCCCGATCTGCCTGGACACCAAGGACCCCGACGAGATCGTGTCCATCGTGCAAGCGCTCGCCCCCACCTTCGGCGGCATCAACCTCGAGGACATCAGCGCGCCCCGCTGCTTCGAGATCGAGGACCGCTTGAAGGAGGCGCTCGACATCCCCGTGTTCCACGACGACCAGCACGGGACCGCCGTCGTCGTGCTGGCCGCGCTGATGAACGCCTGCAAGCTCACCGGCCGCGCCCTCAGCGACGTGCGGGCGCTGGTGGTCGGCCTGGGCGCCGCGGGCGTCGCGGTCTCGCGCATCCTGCTCGAGGCCGGCGTCGCCGACATCATCGGCTGCGACTCGCGCGGCGCCGTGCACACCGGTCGTGCCGACTACCAGGACGGCTCGATGCCGGCCGTCAAGCGCTGGTTCGCCGAGCACACGAACCGCGAGGGCCGCACCGGGGCGCCGGCCGAGGTCATCGACGGGGCGGATCTGTTCGTGGGCCTCAGCGGCGCGCGCAACCTCGACGCCAGCGCGCTCGGCCGCATGAACCCCGACGCGATGGTGTTCGCGATGGCCAATCCGAACCCGGAGGTCGCGCCGGAGGAGGCCGCCCGGTACGCGCGCGTCATCGCCACCGGCCGGTCGGACTACCCCAACCAGATCAACAACGTCCTCTGCTTCCCGGGCGTCTTTCGCGGCGCCTTCGACGTCCGCGCCCGCGCGATCACCGAAGCGATGAAGGTCGCCGCCGCCGAGGGCATCGCCGCGATCGTCGCCGACGGCGAGCTGCGCGAGGACTACATCATCCCGTCCGTCTTCAACCGCGACGTGGCCCCGGCGGTCGCCGAGGCCGTCGCCCGCGAGGCGCGCGCCTCCGGCCAGGCCACCGCGGAGTTCGAGATGGGCTACGCCGAGGCCGACGCCTGAGCCGGGATCGGTGGATCCAGGCTGATGGCTACTTGGTGAAGGAGGTACGCCAGGAGGCGGCGCGCCACGACGCGGCGGAGGGATCGACCGCGCCATCCTCGTCCGCGTCGCACACGCAGCGCCAGCTCGCCGCCGCCGAATCGAGGCTCCGCCAGCTCGCCGCACGCCAGCTGGCGGCGCTGGAGTCGATGTCGCCCGTGGCCGGGTCCACCAGCGGGTTGACGGGGAAGCGCTGCGCGCTCTCCTCGTCGTCGGGCGCGGCGTCGACGGCACGGTCGACCCGCACCTCGCGGCCCGTGCCGGGCACGTCCTCGGTCGTGTCCGTGAGGGCCGCCTTGACCTGATCGGGCGTCCAGTCCGGATGGGCCTGGAGGATCAGGGCGGCGCTGCCCGACACCACCGCGGTCGCCATCGAGGTGCCGCCGGCCTGGAAGTAGTCGCCGTCGACCACGCAGTCGGGGCACAGCTCGCCGAAGCGGCTCCCGCGCGCGAGGGTCGAGACGATGTGCGCGCCGGGCGCGAGCAGGTCGGGCTTGGCCTGGCCGGTCTGGGTGACCCCGCGCGAGGACCACTCCGCGAGGCGGTCGTCGTCGTCGGACGCCGTGCCCTGGTCGTCGGCGGCGCCGACGGTGACCACATAGGGATCGTTGCCCGGCGCGTGGGCCACCGCGTCGGGGGCGTCGCCCTCGTTGCCGGCGGCGGCGACCACCACGAGCCCGTGCAGCCAGGCGGCTTCGGCGGCCGCGTCGAGCGGGTCCGACGCGGGAGACTCGGCGACGGTCGACGCGAGCGACAGGTTGACGACGCGGATACCGAGCTCCTTGGCGTGGTCGACCGCGAACTGGAGGCCGTAGATGGCGTCCAGGGTGGTGGCTTTGCCCTCGTCGTCGGCGATCTTGACGTTGATCAGCCGCGCCTCGGGGGCGACGCCGATGGAGGACTGCGACGCGTTCCGCCAGGCGTCGCGGTTGATGCCGTTGCCAGCGATGATCCCGGCCACGTGGGTCCCGTGGCCGTAGCCGTCGGCGTCGCCGGTCGCGTCCGGGTTGACGACGGCGCTGGCCACGACGCGCGAATCGGCGCGGGTGTCGCCGCGCGAGCCGCTGCGGGCGCGCAGGTCGTCGAAGTCCGGCAGGCCGGCGTCGATGCCCGTGTCGATGACGGCCACGCCGACGCCACGCCCGGTCAGGCCGCGGCCGTGGTCCCACAGCTCTGTGGCCCCGATCGCCGACGGGTAGGCGTTGAGCGGGCGTCCGGCGGTCGCCGTCCCGCGCGAGTGGACGGGCACGGCGATGGCGACCGAGCGAACGCCGTGGACCCCGCGCAGCCCCGGCACGACGTCGGCGGGCAGGCGAGCGCCGACCGCGTCGATGATGTGCAGGTCGCGCGTGTCACGGCCGCCGGCGGCGCGGACCACGTCGGCGCGGCGGGCCGGGCTGACGCTCGCGTCGAAGCGCACGACGACGTCGACGCGGCGGCTGGCGGCGCCCGACCCCTGCGCGGGCAGGACGGACACGAGCAGCGCCGTCGCCAGGAGGACCAGCAGCACGAGCGTGCCCTGGGTCGCGATCGCCTTCGTCCGGCTGTCTGCCGCCATCGTGGTCCCGCCTGCCTTCCTTGGCTAGTGCGCCGCCGGCACCCCTGCCGCGACGTCGTTCTCACTGGACGCATTGTGCACGGTGCCGGCACCGTCCAGTCTCCGTTTGGACACATGTACGTCAACGTTCAACTCAGCGCCCCACGTCTCGCCGAGGCCAACGGCGGCGAGCGCGGCGACGTCCGGGCAGAACCGGCGCCCGGCACCCGCGGCGAGCTCCGCGACGGCCTCCGCCAGCGTCAGGGCGTCGCGCCACGGCCGCGGGCTGAGCATCCCGTCGACCGCCTCGGCGACGGCCAGCAGACGGGCGCCGACGGGGATGTCCTCCCCGGCCAGGCCGTCCGGGTAGCCCGTGCCGTCCCAGCGCTCGTGATGGCTGCGGACCATCTGCTTGACGGCCGCCGGCAGTTCGAGCTCGGCCACCAGCTTCCCGGCCAGGTCGGCCTGGCGCTTGAGCTCCTCGCGCTCGAGCGGGTCCAGCTCGGCGTTCTCGAGGACGAGCGCGTCGCGCGTGCCGGCCCGGCCGACGTCGCGCAGGGACACGCCCAGGGTGAGCTGCTGCCGGTCCGCCTCCCCCCAGCCGAGCGCCTCGGCCAGCCGCAGGGCCACGGCCGTCACCCGCGCGGTGGCGCCGGCGCTGAAGGGGTCCTTGTCCTCGAGCGCGCGCGCGAGCGTGGTGATCGTCTCCAGGTAGGTCCGCTGCATGCGGCCGACCAGCGCGAGCGCGTCGTCGCGGTCGTGCTCGGCGCGCTCGAGCTCGCGGTCGCCGGAGCGGCGGCCGCCGGCCAGCGCGGCGGCGAGCCGCGCTCCGGCGGCGCTCGTCGCCGGCAACGGCTGGACGGCCGGCTCGTGGTGGACGGGCGGCAGCGCCAGCATCTCCCGGGCGACCGGCGAGAGGGCGATGCGGACGCGGTCGCGCCCCGCCGCCTTGGCGTCGTAGAGCGCGGTGTCGGCGGCGGTCAGGACGGCGTCGCAGCTGTCCCCGTGGTCGGGGAAGACGGCCAGGCCGGCACTGAAGGAGACGCGCAGGTCGGGCGCCTCGCGGAACTCGACCGACCGCAGCCGCTCGCGGGCGCCGTCGAGCAGCTCGGCGGCGCGCACCGAGCCGACGCCGGGCAGCACCAGGCAGAACTCCTCGCCGCCGAAGCGCCCCGCGGCGCCGTACCGGGCGGCCAGCGCCGCCAGCTCGTCGGCGACGGCCCGGATGGCGCGATCGCCGGCCAGGTGCCCGCAGCGTGAGTTGACCGTGCGCAGGTGGTCGAGGTCGACCATGGCCACCACCACGCGCGCGCCCGTGCCGATCTGGGTCTCCAGCTCCTCGCGGATGCGCTCGGAGTGATACAGCCCGGTCTTGGGGTCCGTGTCGGCGCGGTGCTGGAGCATCGGCACCCACAGGGCGCGGTAGAGCAGGCCGATCGGGCCGAGTGCGAGCACCAGCCACTCCGGCCCCACGCCCCACAGCAGCGCGATGACGCCGCCCGTGAGCCCGACGCCGACGCTGAGCGGCAGGCCGTCGGTGAGCTGCCCGATCGTCCCGCGCAGCGGCTGCTCGCCGGCCAGCGCGATGGCCACCACTATCAGGCCGTGGTTGGCGACCGCCGCGACGACGGTGGCTGCCGTCACCCCCACCACGTCGCCCCCGCCGCCGACGATGGCGACCAGGACGCCGACCAGCGTGTAGTTGGCGATGTTGAAGATCGTCTTGTAGACGGCCACCCCACCCACCCCACCGTCGCGGAGGTCCGGGGCGAAGCAGGTGAAGGCCAGGATCGGCGTGGCCCAGGCCGGCAGCAGCAGGCCGCCGCAGACCACCGCCGCGTAGCTGGGCTGGAGGGCGTAGTGGCCGGGCGCGAAGGTCTCCAGCGCCTTGCCCGCCAGGCACAGGACCACCAGCACGAGCAGCAGCGGCCAGTCCGGCGGGGGCGCCGCCTGGATCAGGTCGGCGGCGCCGACCGCGGCCACCGCCGCCACGGCGACGCCCGCGAGGTACCACCTCGCGTTCCGTCCCAGCCCACGGTACGTGTCGTCCCGGCCCGCCATTGCCTGACTCCAGGATCGGCCGATCGCCCGTTCGGCTTAAGCCGTCTGTGTGAGGGACGCCGTAGGTTGGACACAATGGTGTCGGGACCCCAGGGGGACAAATGCGCGTGACGATGACGGGTGCGACGGGTCTGATCGGCCCGAGGCTGGTGCGCGCGCTCAGGGCGCGCGGCGACGAGGTGACCGTGCTCTCGCGCAATCCCGAGAAGGCGCGCTCGGCGCTCGACGGCGTCGAGGCGGTCGGCTGGGCGGACCCCACCGGCACGCCGGCTCCGGCCGCCGCGCTCGAGGGTCGCGACGCGATCGTCCACCTGGCCGGCGAGCCCGTCGCGCAGCGCTGGAGCGACGAGGTCAAGCAGAAGATCCGCGCCTCCCGCGAGGCCGGTACCCGCAACCTGGTCGCGTCCATGACGAGCGGCCAGGCGTTGGTCGCCTCCTCCGCGGTCGGCTACTACGGCCCGCACGGCGACGAGCGCCTGCCGGAGTCCACGCCCGCCGGCGACGACTTCCTCGCCGAGGTCTGCGTCGCCTGGGAGCGCGAGGCCCAGGCCCACGCCGGCCGCGTCGCCCTGATCCGCACCGGCATCGTCCTCGACGCCGACGGCGGCGCGCTGGCGACGATGATCACCCCGTTCAAGGCCGGCGTCGGCGGGCCGGTCGCGGGCGGCAAGCAGTGGATGCCGTGGATCCATCTCGACGACCTCGTCGGCCTGTACCTGGCCGCGCTCGACAGCAGCGACTTCTCCGGTCCCGTCAACGGCGCCGCCCCCGAGCCGGTCACCAACAAGGTGTTCTCGAAGGCGCTCGGCAAGGTGCTCAAGCGGCCGGCCTTCGCGCCCGTGCCCGCCGTCGCCATCAAGGTGCTCTACGGGGACATGGCCACCATCGTCGTCAACGGCCAGCGCGCCGTGCCCGACCGGGCCGAGGACCTCGGCTACACGTTCGCCTTCACCGACCTCGAGGCCGCGCTGCGATCCGCCCTCGGCAAGGAGTAATCTTCGTCAACATATGACGGAGTCACACGATCCGTGGGAGGAGGCGCGGGAGCGCCAGCGGGAAGAGGTGGCGGCGATCTTCGCCAAGCGCGCGGCCGGGCCGGTGCAGGACCGCCGGCGGGAGTTCCGCCCCAGCCGCCGCACCTCCGCCATCGTGCTGGCCGTGATCGCCGTCATCGGGATCGGCGCGGCCGTCCTCATCCCCGCGATGCGCGATCACGCGGCGGCGGACCGCGCCGCCGCCCACCGGGCGCAGGCGCACCTGGAGGCCGCCGAGCGCGCCCGCATCATCCGCGAGCAGCGGCCGCGGTTCGCCGCCGGCCCGGCGCGGCGCCCCGGCGAGGGCGCGCTCGCGCACCGCCGGCGCCTGGTCGCCGCCGGCGCGAACGTCATCTCCGCGGACGCGCGCCGCCGGGTCAAGGCGGGCACGGTCGACGGGCCGGTGGCGGGCACGGAGTGCACGCCGTTCCCGACCACGGACACCCGGCGACAGCAGGAGGACGACCCCGCGATCGCCAGGGGCCGCTACGAGTGCCTCGCCTACGAGCGGCGCTTCCCCCTCTCCGAGCTGGAGGGCAAGGCGCGCACGGGCGTCATCGGCGTCCCCTACTGGCTGGTCGTCGACTACGGGAAGGCTCGCTACGCCTACTGCCGCCTGGTGCCGCACGCCGGCGAGGGCGGCAGGGCGCTCGCCTTCGTCCGCGTCGCGAAGCCCTGCGCGGACCCCGGCGCCTAGGAGGTGGAGCCGTCGCCCTTGTAGCCGGCGTCGGGCGGGACGCCGCGCACCTTCGAGCCGCGGAACCCGACCGTCTTCCACAGCGACTCGTCCTTGGCCGGCCACAGCAGCCAGACGACGACGCCGAAGACGTTGAGCAGCAGCCCCGCGGCCAGGCCCGGCCGCTCGCCGTAGCCCTTGCGCTGGGACAGGTAGGCGGCGGCGATCGCGGACGCCAGCCACAGGTAGGTGAGGTAGAGGGCCTTGACCCCCAGGAGCGCGAGCACGGTCATGGTCAGATTCCCAAGTAGGCCTTCTGGACGTCGGGGTTCGCCCGCAGCTTGTCCGAGTCGTCGGCGATCACGACCTTGCCCGTCTCCAGCACGTAGCCGCGGTTGGAGACGCCGAGCGCGTGGGTGGCGCTCTGCTCGACCAGCAGGATCGTCACGCCCTGGCGGTTGATCTCGGCGACCGTCTCGTAGATGCGGTCGACCAGGATCGGCGCCAGGCCGAGCGACGGCTCGTCGAGCAGCAGCAGCGACGGCGAGGCCATCATCGCCCGGCCGATGGCGAGCATCTGCTGCTCGCCGCCCGACATGGTGCCCGCCTTCTGCTTGCGGCGCTCGTTGAGCCGCGGGAACAGGTCGTAGATGCGGTCGAGGTCGTCGTTGATGGCGTCGTCGCGGCGCAGGTACGCGCCCAGCGTCAGGTTCTCCTCCACCGTCATGCGCTGGAAGCAGCGCCTGCCCTCGGGCGACTGCGAGATGCCGCGGGAGACGATCTCCTGCGCGGGTGTCTTCGACAGGTCCTCGCCACGGAAGCGGATCGCCCCCGTGCGCGGCGGCGTCAAGCCCGAGATGGAGCGCAGCGTGGTCGACTTGCCGGCGCCGTTGGAGCCGATGAGGGTGACGATCTCGCCCTCGTTGACCGTGATGGAGATGCCCTTGAGCGCCTCGATCGAGCCGTAGAAGGTGTGGATGTCGTCCACTTCCAGGAGCGGGGTCAATCTTGCTTCCCCAGGTAGGCCTCGATGACGCGCTTGTCGTTGCGCACGGTCTGCGGGTCGCCCTCGGAGATCTTCTCGCCGTGGTCGAGCACGGTGATCTGCTCGGAGACCCCCATGACCACCTTCATGTCGTGCTCGATGAGCAGGATCGCGAGGCCCTTCTCGTCGCGGACCTTGTGCATGAAGGCGGTCAGGTTCGCGGACTCGGCCGGGTTCATGCCCGCCGTCGGCTCGTCGAGCAGCAGCAGCTTGGGGTCCGAGGCCAGCGCCCGGGCGATCTCGACGCGGCGCTGCTCGCCGTAGGAGAGCTCGGCGGCGACGAGGTCGTGGTTCCGCGCCGGGACCCCGACGTAGGTGAGCAGCTCGCGGGCGATCTCGTCGGCGTCGCGCTCCTCGCTGCGCGTCCACGGCGGCCGGAAGATCGCACCGAAGACGTAGGAGCGCATCCGCGTGTGGCGCCCGACGACGACGTTCTCGACCGCGGTCATGGTCCCGAACAGGCGGATGTTCTGGAAGGTCCGCGCGATGCCCGCCTTGGTGATGCGGTCGGGCCGGCCGCCCGTCAGGTCCTTGCCGTCGAACGTGACCGTGCCGAAGCTCGGCTGGTAGAGGCCGGTGAGCATGTTGAAGAAGGTCGTCTTGCCGGCGCCGTTGGGTCCGATGATGGAGACGATGCCCTTCGCCGGGACGGCGAAAGTGACGTCGTTGACGGCGGTGAGGCCGCCGAAGATCTTCGTCAGGCCCTCCGCCTCGAGCACGTTGGCGCTCATGCGGTCACCTCGATGACGTCCTCGTCGAGTGCCTCGGTGAGCTCGCGTTCTCTTCGCTTCTCGGGGAACAAGCCCTGCGGGCGCAGCACCATCATGATCACGAGCAGGAAGCCGAAGATGCCGAAGCCGAGCTGGCTGGGATCGAAGTCCAGCCCGAACTTCTCCGGCACGCCGTTGAGCTTCGGGATCAGCAACCGGTTGATCAGCGTCAGGGAGACGGAGCCGATGACCACGCCCCAGATCGATCCGAGGCCGCCGAGGATGATCATCGCGAGCACGAAGATGGAGAACGAGAACGCGAACTGGTCGGCGTTGACCTGCTCGATGTAGGCGCCCAGGAAGGTGCCCGACACCCCGCCCATGGCTGCCCCGATCGCGTAGGCGAGCAGCTTGACCTTGACGGTCGGGATCCCCATGGAGACGGCCGCGACCTCGTCCTCGCGCACCGCGATCCAGGCCCGGCCCAGCCGCGAGTCGCGCAGCCGGAAGTTGATGAACAGCACGATCAGGACGAGGATCAGCGCCAGGTAGTACCAGGGTCTGAGCTCCAGCGTGGTGAACTGCCCGAGGATGGGCAGGTCGGGCGCGTCGATCGGGTTGATGCCGATCTTGCCGTTGGTGAAGTTCGTGCCGCCGATGTCCTGCCCGTTGATGGCCGCGCGGCCGATGATCTCCCCGAACGCGAGCGTGACGATGGCGATGTAGTCGCCCCGCAGGCGCAGCGTCGGGAAGCCCAGGATCGCGCCCAGCGCGGCGGCCAGGACCGCCGCCAGGATGATGATGAGGATGTAGTTGAGGTGGATGCCCGGCAGGTTGTTGATGAAGTCGTTCGTCCCGACGTGGACGGTCTTCTTGATGAAGGCGTCGCCCTTGGGATCGAAGAAGCTCGACGCGAACCAGCCGATCGTGTAGGCCCCGATCGCGAAGAACGCGACGTAGCCGAGGTCCAGCAGCCCGGCGAAGCCGACCACGATGTTCAGGCCGAGCGCCATGATCACGTACGCCAGCGCGTAGTTGGCGACGTCGATGATGTCCGAGCCGGTGTCGAAGAACAGCGGGAACAGCGCCGCGGCGGCGATGGCCAGGACGGTGGCGATGCGCGGAGCCTGGGCACGCAGGCGGGGCGAGCTCATCCGGCCTCCCGTCCCTTCTCCCCGAAGAGGCCCTGTGGTCGGAAGACCAGGATGAGGATCAGGTAGGCGAACACGATCGCGGGCGTCCACTTCGTCTCGATGCGGTTGTCGGAGAGCTGCTGGATGATGCCGATGATCAGGCCGCCGGCCACCGCGCCCTTGAGATTGCCGATGCCGCCGAGCACCGCGGCGGTGAACGCCAGCAGACCGCTTTGGAAGCCCTGGAAGAACCAGGCGTCGGTCTGGTAGAGCCCGTACACGAGGCCTCCGGCGCCGGCCATCATCCCGCCCAGCAGGAAGGTCAGGCCGATCGTCGTGTCCACGTTGATGCCCTGCAGCCGGGCGGCCTCCGGGTCCTGCGCGGTGGCGCGCATGGCCCGGCCGGCCCGTGAGCGGCTGATGAAGTTCACGAGCACGATCACGAGCGGGATCGTGACCACCGCGGCGAGGATGTCGCCGTTGGTGAAGGTCACGCTGGCGACCGTGAAGAGGTGGTGCTGGGACTGGATGACGTCGGGCACGCTCTTGTGCTCGCCGCCCAGCCACAGCAGGCCGATGTTCTGGAGGATGAACGAGAAGCCGATGGCGGTGATCAACGGCGCCAGCTTGGGCGCGCCGCGCAGCGGCCGGTAGGCGACGCGCTCGATCATCACGTTCAGCGCCCCCATCGCCGCCATCGCGACGATCAGGGTGACGAGGATGCCGAAGACGGTGCCGAAGGTCCCGGTCGCCGCGTCCAGCCCGAGGGTCCCGAACAGGCCGTAGGTGACGAACGTGCCGAGCATGAACACGTCGCCGTGGGCGAAGTTGATGAGCTCGATGATGCCGTAGACGAGCGTGTAGCCGATGGCGACCAGCGCGAGGATCGCGCCGTTGGACAGGCCGTCCTTGATGTTCGTGACCAGGGGCGCCAGCGAGCCGTCGTTGACGATGTCCTTGATGCCGAAGGCGACCGGCATGATGAGCAGGAGGACGATCAGCGCGTACTTCGCGACCTGGTCCTGGAGTTCCCCGCGCGATCGGCGGGTCTTGGGTACGGCGGCGGTTGAGGCTTCCATCTAGATGTGGGGAAGAACGGCGGAGACCGGCCGTGCGGATGGACGCACGGCCGGTCCTAGTGCCGGTCGGTCGCGACTAGGTCTTCGCGGCCTTGATCGCCTTGGAGAACACGAGCTTGCCGCCCTTGGCGATGTAGGCGCCGTAGGTGGTGAGGGTCGTGTCGCCGTCCTTGTCGATCGAGTAGGTGCCCAGGACGGACTGCTTGTCCTTGGTCGAGAAGAAGGCCTTGATCACCGCGGCGCGGTCGGCCTTCCCCTTGTCGATCGCGTCCAGCACGACGTCCGCGGCCTCGTAGCCGTACACGGCGTAGGGGTCGATGTCGCTCTGGGACTGCCCGTAGGCGGCTTCGAAGTCCTTGTAGAACTTCTGGCCCGCCGGCGGCAGCTCGTCCGGGGAGACGGTCGGGGCCGTGAAGTACGACACCGCCTGCACGTCAGCCGGGAGCTCCTTGGTCATGTCGCCCGTGGCCACGCCGTCGGGGCCGAACAGCTTGGCCGTCGGCATTGCCGCGTGCAGGTCCTTGTAGAGCTGCGGGCCGTTGTTGTCGATGATGCCGCCGGTGAAGACGGCGTCGGCGCCAGTGGCCTTGATCTTGGAGGCGAGCGCGCGGTAGTTGGCGGCCTTGCCGTCCCACCCGTCCTCGCCGGCGACCTTGATGCCGAGCTTCTCGACGGCGCTCTTGGTGTTCGCCGCGACGCCGAGGCCGTAGACCTCCTGGTCGTTGAGGATGTAGACGCTCTTGACGCCCTCGTCCTTCATGTACTGGGCCTGGGCGGCACCCTGGATCGTGTCGATCGGGACGACGCGGCCGTAGTTGCGGGTGCAGTTCGGGTAGTACTTGCCCGGCTCACCGGCCGTCGCGCCGTCGCCGCTCTTGGTCAGGCCGAGCGCGGTGTTGGACGGCGACACCTGGAGGATGCCGGCCTGGCAGAGCGTCGGGATCGAGTTCGCCGAGGCGCCCGAGTTGAACTCACCGATGTAGGCGATCGCCTTCTTGTCCTGCGCGACCTGGCGTGCGTTGGACTTGGTCTGACCCGCGTCCCACTTGCCCTCGGCCGCGGTCGAGTCGTCGAGCGACTTGTAGTCGATCTTGTAGCCGCCGGCCTTGCCGCCGTGCTCCTTGAGCGCCAGCTTGATGCCGTCGACGACGTCCTCTGACTGCGGGCGCGAGGCGCCCTGCAGGGGGAGGGATGAGTAGAGGTTGAGCGTGCCGCCGCTGGAGTCGGCTTTGCTGCCGCCTCCCCCGCCGCTGCTCGAGCTGTCGCTGCCGCAGGCGGCAACGGTTCCCGCTAGGGCTACGACCAGCGCGCCCCATAGTGCAATCCAACGTCCTCGCAAGGGTCCCTCCTCAGGGATATAAGCCAATGTCGCCGCGTGCAGGAAGCACGCGTTGGCGGCATCCTAGAGGGGCCGACCTCCCAAAGGCAACCGCGCCTCGCACCTCCGCGTGCGCGATGGCTAGTTGAACGGCGCTGCGTCGGGCTGTGCCTCGTCAGCGTCCTGATTCCCAGGAAGCAGGCTTAACACACCCTTCGCCGTCGCCGCGAACAGCACGACGAGCAGGAAGAGCATCCCGCCGTCGAAGCCCTTGAGCCCGAGGCTCCAGGAGACGACCCACAGGATCAGGCCCACGGCGACGGAGAGGACGACGATCACGCCCGGGACCTTATCGGGCGAGGCCGCGCGACAGGCCGGCGACGACCGCCCCGACGGCAGCGGGCGCGTCGGCGCCCGCCTCGGCCGCGGCGCGGACCAGGCGGGAGCCGACGATGACGCCGTCGGCGCCGGCGCTGGCGGCCGCGGCGGCGTCGTCGGGCGTCGAAATGCCGAAGCCGAGTGCGACGGGGACGTCCGTGGCGGCCTTCACGCGGGACAGCAGGTCCGGGAGCGAGCCGGATGTTCCGGTGCGCTCCCCGGTCGTCCCGCTGACGGCGACCGTGTAGACGAAGCCGCGCGCCTTCGCGCCGATCGCGTCGAGGCGGTCGGGCGGGGTGGTCGGCGCGACCAGCGGCACGAGCGCGACCCCTGCGGCGTCGGTGGCCGCCGCGAACTCGTCCGTCTCCTCCAGGGGGAGGTCAGGCACGATCAGGCCGCTGACGCCGCGGGCGGCGAGGTCGGCGGCGAAGCGCTCGACGCCGCGCGCATAGACGAGGTTGGCGTAGCACATGCAGACCACGGGGCAGAGCTCGGCGAGGTCCCCCATGACGTCGAGGACCTGCGTGGTGGTGACGCCGCGCTCGAGCGCGCGCGTGCCCGCGTCGTGGATGACGGGGCCGTCGGCGAGCGGGTCGGAGTAGGGGATGCCGACCTCGAGCAGGTCCGCTCCGTTGTCCACGCAGGCCGTCCCGATCGCGCGCGAGGTGTCCACGTCGGGGAACCCGCCCATCAGGTAGGGCATCAGGGCCGCCGCTTTGCCGTGGCCGGCGAAGGCGGCCGCGATGCGGTCGTGCCCGGGCGCCCGCGCCGCGCCGGTGGCCGAGCGCGGCCCCGCCTGGGTCATTGCGCGAGCACCTCGGCGAGGTCCTTGTCGCCGCGGCCGCTCAGGCAGACGAGGTCGAGCGCGGAGGGGCCGCCGTGCTCGAGCACCCAGGCGATGGCGTGGGAGGACTCGAGCGCGGGGATGATCCCCTCCAGCGCGGCGGTGCGGCGGAAGGCGGCCAGTGCCTCGGCGTCCGTGACCGCCTCGTAGCGGGCGCGGCCGCTGTCGCGCAGCCAGGCGTGCTCGGGCCCCGCGCCGGGGTAGTCCAGGCCGGCGGAGACGGAGTGCGCCTCCAGGATCTGGCCGTCCTCGTCCTGCATGATCGCGCTGTAGGAGCCGTGCAGGACGCCGCCGCGGCCGCCGACGGTCAGCGGGGCGCCGTGGCGCGGGGTCTCGATCCCGTCCCCGGCGGCCTCCACGCCGACCAGCTCGACCCCGGCGTCGTCGTAGAAGGGGGCGAAGATGCCGATCGCGTTGGACCCGCCGCCGACGCAGGCGACGACCCGCTGGGGCAGGCGCCCGGTCCGCTCGAGGATCTGAGCGCGGGCCTCGTCGCCGATCACGCGCTGCAGGTCGCGCACGATGGCCGGGAACGGCGCCGGGCCGACCGCCGAGCCGATGATGTAGTGCGTGTCGCCGACGTTGGCAACCCAGTCGCGGATGGCGGCGCTGACCGCCTCTTTGAGGGTGCGCGCGCCGGACTCGACGGGCTCCACCGTCGCTCCGAGCAGGCCCATTCGCTGGACGTTGGGGAGCTGGCGGCGGATGTCCTCCGAGCCCATGTAGACGATGCACTCCAGGCCGAGCAGCGCGCAGGCGGTGGCCGACGCGACGCCGTGCTGGCCCGCGCCCGTCTCGGCGATGATGCGCGTCTTGCCCATCCGCTTGGCCAGCAGCGCCTGGCCGAGCGCGTTGTTGATCTTGTGCGCGCCCGTGTGGTTGAGGTCCTCGCGCTTGAGCCACACCGGGTGGCCGGCGGCGTCCGAGAGCCGCTGGGCGAGATACAGCGGGCTGGGCCGGCCGACGTAGTCGTGCAGGAGCGCGTCCAGCTCGGCGCGGTAGCCGGCGTCGTCGCGGGCGGCCAGCCACGCCGCCTCCAGCTCCGCCAGCGCCGGCATCAGCGTCTCCGGGACGTACTGGCCGCCGTACGGGCCGAACCGGTGTTCGAGGACGCTCATCGGGTTGCCTCCAGGGGGGCGGGCTCCGCCTCGGCGAAGAAGGCCGCCAGCTTCTCCGGGTCCTTCACGCCCGGCGATGCCTCGGTGCCGGAGGCGACGTCGACGGCGTACGGGTGGGTGGCGGCGATGCCGCCGGCGACGGTCTCCGGCGTGAGGCCCCCGGACAGGATCAGCGGGACGTGCGAGCGGCGGGTGGTGGCCAGCGACCAGTCCCACGCCTCCCCCGTCCCCCCGACCGTGCGCGTGTCGTAGAGGTGGAAGGCGACCTCGCGGTAGGCGTCGGCGGCCTGAACGTCGGCGTTGGAGGTGACCGCGAAGGCGCGGATGACCGGGACGGCGGTGCGGCGGTGGACCGCCTCGCAGAACGCGGCGCCGACCGTCCCGTGCAGCTGGACGGCGCCGAGGCCGAGGCCGTCGACGGCGTGCGTGACCTCGTCCAGGGTCGGGTCGACGAAGACGCCCGTGCAGAGCGCGGCGCGGCGGTAGCGGCCGGCCAGGCCGGCGGCGACGGCGGGGTCGCACGCGCGCGGCGACTGCGGCCACAGGATGAACCCGAGCGCCCACGCCCCCAGCTCCACGGCGAGCTGCGCGTCCTCGGGCCGCGTGAGCCCGCAGATCTTCACCTTCGTCACGACGAAGAGGCTATGGGGGCCCGCCTACGGCGGCCCATTACGACCACCGTCGCGGCGCGGCCCACGGGGCCGCCTCCGGCACCCCTGAGGCTACGCGGCGCGGGCCGCGCCGACCCACTCGTCGAGCACCAGCCAGCGCTCGTAGAGCCAGCGCACCCGGTCGGCGCGGGCCGCCGGCAGCTCCGCCCGCGAATAGCGCCAGAAGCGGACCTTCACGGTCGTTCCGACGAGGCCGCCCGCCCAGATGTCGCGGATGTACTCGAACCCGTCCAGGCCGACGTGCCCGCAGAAGACGATGTCGGCGCCCTCGGCGGCGTCGAGCACAGCCAGCGGGCCGCCCAGCCGCGGCGGCAGGGTGTGGCGGACGCGGTCGGCCAGGGGCGCGATGTCGGGCTGGCGCTCGCGGATGATCTCCTGCGCGCGGGCGAGCTTGGCCGGGGTGTGGCGGGTCCCCTCGGGGTAGATGAGCAGGCCCTCGTCGGCCGCCATCCCGACCGGCAGCCGGCGCAGCAGCTCGAGCTCGCGCTCCGTGTCCCCGGACCCGCGGGCGACGAACGCGGTCGGGACCATGCCGCCGCCGATGTCGATCGTGGCCAGAGAGCGCAGCTCGCGCTTGAGGACGAAGCGCAGGCCCAGGCCGTGGCGGATGCCCACCACGGCGTCGGGCATCGTGTTGTCGATGATGCTGGCGTGGCGCATGAGGATGACGACGGGTCCGGGCGCCACGTCGTCGAGCCCCTCGATCTCGAAGCGCAGGCGGAACAGGCGCCGGACCGCGCCGAGGTGCCCGGCCGCCCAGCGCTGGCGCAGCCGGTAGACCCGGAAGCGGCGGGTGCGGGTGTCGCGCCCGAACGAGACGGTCCAGATCGCCAGCAGCGCCGCGATGCCGCGCAGCTCGCCGGCCAGGAACACCCACGCGAAGGCGACCAGCCGCACCGCCATCATCGGCTTGCGGCGGACGGCCAGCAGGACGAGGTCGACCGCGGCCGCGGCCAGCAGCACCACCGGCGCCGTCACCGTGATCGCGAGGAAGGCGGCCAGCTCGATCGCCGCCGCCTTCGTCCGGCGGGCGAGTCGCGGTCCCAGCGGACCCGGGTCGCGCAGGAGCGGTCCGATGCCGCCCCACGCTACCCCAGCCGTGCCGGCTGGGCGAGCGCCGCCGCCAGCTCGTCGCGCGAGTGGATGCCGAGCTTGCGGTACGCGTTGCGCAGGTGGTACTCGACCGTCTTCGGGCTCAGGAAGAGCTTGGCGGCGGCCTCCCGCGTCGTGTGCCCGCTGGCCAGGACGAGGCCGATCTGCAGCTCCTGCGGGGTGAGGTCGTCGAGCGTGCTCGGATCGCGACGCCGCGCGCGCTCGCCCGTAGCCAGCAGCTCGGCGCGGGCACGCTCCGACCACGGCTCCGCGCCCAGCGCTTCGAACGCCGCCAGTGCCGCCCGCAGCTGCTCGCGAGCCCGCACCCGCTGCCCGGCGCGCCGCAGCCACTCGCCGAAGCAGACCTGGGTGCGGCCCGTCTCGAACGCGTCGGGGGTCGCGGCGTGATGACCGAGGGCGGTTGCGAACTCCGCCTCGCCGCCATCGAGCAGCCCGCGGGCGCGCGCGAGCCGGGCCAGCGCCCACGGCTGGGCCTTGACCTCGGCCGCCCGGGCGAAGGCGGCCAGCGCCGTGTCGAGCCCGCCGCCCTCCCCCGCCCGGACGTGCGCCTCGACGAGGTCGGGCACCGGCGACAGGTCGGGATCGGTGAGGCCGAGCTCGTCCAGCGTGGCCTGCTTCGCGTTGAGGTGCCCGGTCGCCGTCGCGTGGTCGCCGGTCGCCAGCGCCGCCTCCGCCAGCGCGTCGAGCGCCCACAGCCGGAACATGCCGAGGCCGTGACGGGCGCTGAGCGCGAGCGCCTCCTCCGCTCCGGCGACGCACGCCTCGTGCTCTCCGGTGCGACCGCGCAGCAGCGCCAGCCCGGACTCGTTGCCGACGGTGCCCTGGGGAGGCGAGTGCTTCCA
>CAXTBB010000030.1:0-9398 GCA_964242305.1 uncultured Solirubrobacteraceae bacterium | reverse complement strand
CCCGGCGAGCGCGCCCGTGAGCGGCATCGCCTGCTCGGTCTCGCGCGCGAGGGCGATCGCCTCCTCGTAGAGCGCGCGGCCGTGCGCCCAGCGGTCCGTCGCCACCGCCTCGCGCCCGGCCAGGGTCAGCGCGAGCGGGAGCGAACCGAGCGCGCCGGCGTGTCGGGCCACGTCGATCGCCCGGTCGATCAGGTCGCGGCCGTGCGTGCCCTCGCGCAACCACAGCGGCGCCAGCGCGGCCATGGAGACGAGCCGCGAGTCGCCCGCGACGTCGTCGGACCCGGCCAGCCGGGTCTCGGCCGACTTGAGCCGGCGCGCACCCTCGGCCCCGTCGTCGGCATAGATGAGCGCCATGCCGAGCGCGAGGTCGACGAAGAACCGGGCGCCCTGGCCCGCGTCGTCGGGCAGCAGCTCCGCCGCACGCCGGGCCGGGACCAGCATCGCCGCCGGCCGGCCCGCGTACACGCAGGCCTCCGCCGCCTCGGCCAGCATCACGACCGCCTTCGCCGGATCGGCCGCCGCCACCCCCTCGGCGCCGGCGACGAGCACGTCGTACCCGGCCATGACCGCCCCCGCGCGGATGGCCGCCTGTCCGCGCAGGTGGTCGATCTCCCCGCGCAGCCGCGGCTCCGGACCGAGGGCGCGGGCCTCCTCCAACCGCTCGCGCGCCCGGCTCGCGTGCCCGCCAAGCCACGACGCCTCCGCGGCCACGAACAGCCGCCGCGCGCGCGTGGCCTCGCCCGGACTCAGCTGCGCGGCGCGCTCGGCCGCGGTGGCGGCCGCGGCGTAGGCGGAGCGGGCGCGGGCGCGGGCCGCCGACGCCTCGAGCCCCGCCGCCGCCTCCTCGTCGGCACCGAGCGCCGCCGCCGCGCGGTGCCAGGCCCGGCGGTCGGGCTCCGTGGCGGGCAGGACCGCGGCGAGCGCGGCGTGGAGGGCGCGGCGCTCGTCGGCGGCCACGCCCTGGTAGGCGGCGGAGCGCGCGAGCGGGTGCCGCCAGGTCAGCGTCCCGAACGCGATCTCGAGCAGGCCGGCGCGCTCCCCGGCCGCCAGGTCGGCGACGGCGACGTCGAGCTCGCGGACCGCCGCCTCGATCCAGGCCAGTCGCCCGGTCGCCTCGGCGGCGGCGAGCGCGAGCACCCGCCGGGTGCGGTCAGGCAGCCCGACCACCCGCCGCGCGTACCGGTCGAGCATGGTCGTCCCGATCGCCAGCGGCCCCTCGGCCGGTCCCGGCCCCAGCTCACCGGCCCCGGCGGCCAGCTCCACGAGCGCCAGTGGGTTGCCCGCCGCGGAGCGCGCGATGCGCTCCAGCGCTCCCGGCGCCGAGGTGTGCAGGGCGACGATGCTGGCGGCCGCGCGAGCGTCGACGCCGTCCAGGACCACGGACGGCAACCCGACCGCGGCGAGCGCGGGCGCCTCGTCGCTGCGCGCCGCGAGGATCACGGCGACCGGGTCCACCAGCATCCGCCGCGCGGCGAACAGGACGGCGGCCAGGGACGAGTCGTCGAGCCAGTGGGCATCGTCGACCACCACCGCCAGCGGCGCCCCCTCCGAGCGTGCCGACAGCAGGCTCAGGACCGCCGCTCCGATCAGGAACCGGTCGCGTTCGACCACCGTCCCCAGCTCGAGGCCGAGGGCGCCGCGCAGTGCCTCCGCCTGGGGACCGGGGACGCGGTCGAGCGCGTTGAGGGTCCCTCGCAGCAGCTCGAGCAGGCCGCCGAACGGGACCTCCGCCTCGGACTCGACGCCGCGCGCGGCCAGCACCTCCATCCCCTCGGCGCGGGCCCGGTCGGCGGCCCACTCCAGCAGCGCCGTCTTGCCGATGCCGGGCTCACCCCACAGCACGACCGCCGCGCTCGTGCCCAGGCGCGCGTCGGTGAGGACGCCGTCGAGCCGCCCCTGCTCGCGCTCGCGCCCGAACAGGG
Source organism: uncultured Solirubrobacteraceae bacterium (assembly GCA_964242305.1). GTDB lineage: Bacteria > Actinomycetota > Thermoleophilia > Solirubrobacterales > Solirubrobacteraceae > DATLGB01. The sequence continues at coordinate 7,476 of CAXTBB010000030.1, read as the reverse complement.
GCATCAGCGCAACAGCTCGGCCAGCGCTCCCGCTGCTCGCGCGGCCCCGTCGGTCTCCACGTCGCGGTAGCTGACCTCGCGTCCGATCTCGGCCGCGATCGCAGCGGCGATCTCCGCCGGGCCGTCCGTCGCGAAGTCCATGCAGCGGCCGGCGCCGTAGCGCTCGAGCCGGTGGCGCACGTGGAAGTTCTGCTCGAAGTGGTGACGCAGCGGGAAGAACAGGAACGGCCGCTTGCTCGCCGTCAGCTCCATCGCCGTCGTCAGCCCGCCCTGCACCACCGCGAGGTCGCAGGCGGCCAGGTGGCGGTAGAGGTCGTGGACGTAGGCGCGCACCTCGAGCCCGGCGTGGGCAGGGAGCGTCGCGACGTCGATGCGCGGCCCCGCCACGACGATCATCCGCAGGCCCGGCACCTGCGCGCGCGCCGCCGGGAACGCCGCCATCACCCGCCGCAGCAGGTCCGCGCCGACGCCCGAGCCGCCGACGGTGACCAGGCAGACGGCCTCGTCGGGGCGGTACCCGAGCTCCGCGCGCAGGCGCTCGCGGTCCTCGCCGGCCGCGTCGATGCCGGTCACGTAGCCGGCGAAGGCGAAGTGCTGCTCCGTCCAGTCGCGGATGGCCGGGAGGCCGGGGCCGAAGCGGTCCGTCACCACGTCCTCGGGGTTGCCCACGAAGATGGCCCGGTCGCGCACAGCTGGGTGGCGGTCGACGTGCTCGACCATCTCGGCGTTGTAGTCGGCGGTCAGCGCCGCCTCCCGATCCTCCCCGTCAGGCATCGGCAACCAGCCGACGAAGTCCGTCAACCAGGCGTAGTGGGCGCGCTTGAGCCCCGGGTTCTCGTGCAGGAAGAAGTCCAGCTCCCACGCCTCGTCGCCGATCCACAGGTCGTAGGGCTCGTCGCGCACGAGGTCGTCGAAGACCATGAAGTTCGCGCACAGGATCTCGTCCATGCGGCGGATGGCCTGGAACGCATGCAGGTCGTGCTCGGCGCACTCCGCCTCGAAGTGACCCGACTCGCTCGCGAGAGACCGGCTCGCGGGGTGCACGCGCTCCCCCTCGCGGACGAGGACCCGGGTGACGGGGTCCTGCGCGAGCCAGTCGATCTGCAGGTCGGGGACGAGCGTGCGCAGCTCGCGCGCGATCGCCACGTCGCGGCGCGCGTGGCCGAGGCCGATCGGCGAGGAGACGAACAGCGCGCGCGGGCGGCCGTCGCGGCGGAAGACCGTCGGGTCGCGCGGGACGAGGAAGTCGCGCAGGAGCAGGTTGACCGTGACCGGGTCGCGCGCGTGCGGGCCGTGCCCGCCGCCCTCCAGCGTCACCAGGCGCCCGCCCGTCGCCTCCGCCAGCGCCGCGCCCTGCGCATGGGGACGGATCAGATCGCGGTCGCCGTGGATGACGAGCGTCGGGCAGCGCACGCGCGCGCAGGTGTCCGCGAAGGACTCCAGGCCGCAGAAGGCCATCCCGGACATGGTGTCGGCCAGCGTGTCCGGGTCCGTCTCCAGCGCCCAGCCGACGCAGTCCTCGATCTGCTTGGTCGAGTGCGGCTCGACGAACATCTGGGCGAAGAAGAACTCCAGGAAGCCGCGGTAGTCACGCTGCCAGAAGTGGCGGTTGTACTTGGCCCATCCCTCGTCGGTGTCGAGCTCGTCGTCGAAGCGCTCGACGATCGCCCGCTCGGGATGGCCGGGCGCCAGTGCCACCGCCGGGCCGATGTAGGCGACCGCGCCCACGCGCTCGGGATGGTCGGCGGCCAGCTGCGTCGCCCATCCGGAGCCGCACGACAGGGCCACCAGCACCGCGGTCTGCGTGTCGGTGGCGTCCATGACCGCAAGCGTGTCGGCCACGAACTCGGCGTCGGCGTAGGCAGCCGCGCCGCTCGGCCGGTCCGAGCGCCCGTTGCCGCGCCCGTCGAAGCACACCACCCGGGCGTGCCGCGACAGATACGGGATCTGCGCCTTCCAATGACGCGAGTGGATGATCGACCACGTCGGCATGAGCAGGACGGTGGGCTCCTTGCCCTCCCCGTAGACCTCGTAGAAGAGGCGGACGCCGCCGCGCTCGGCGTGGCCCGACGCGTCCGGGTGGCGAGCCCGTGACTGCTCGCGGCTCGGCCCGATCGCGGTGCCGACTGCCGACATGGTCGTCATCGTACCTACGGACGCGCTTCGAGGACCAGGTTGAAGGGCGTCTCGCTCGCGCGGCGGAACCGCCCGAAGCCACCGTGGGTGATGACGTCGCGCAGCCGCTTCTCGCCCGCCTGGGCGCCGAGCGCGAGCCCGACGTCCTGCGACAGCGACGCGGGTGTGCACAGCAGCGTGGACGCCGCGTAGTAGACGCGCCCGACGGGGGTGAGGTTCTCCTCGACCGAGTCGCCCGCGAACGGCTCGACCACCATCCACGTCCCGTCGTCGGCCAGCGACGCGCGCACGTGACGGGCCGCGCCGACCGGGTCGCCCATGTCGTGCAGGCAGTCGAACGTCGTGACCAGGTCGTAGCCCGTCCCCGGGTAGCCGGCCGCGGGGCTGACCGCGAAGGAGACGCGGTCGGCGACGCCGGCGGCCTCGGCGCGGATCCGCGCCCGCTCGATCGACTCCGCGTGGTAGTCGAAGCCGGCGAACGTCGACGCCGGGTAGGCCTGCGCCATCAGGATCGTCGACGCCCCGAGGCCGCAGCCGACGTCGGCGACGCTCGCGCCGGCCCGGAGCTTCGCCTCGACGCCGTCGAGGGCCGGGATCCAGCTCGGCACGAGGTTGGCCGCGTAGCCCGGCCGGAAGAAGCGCTCGCAGCCCTCGAACACGCCGTCGTTGTGCTCGTGCCAGCCGACGCCGGCGCCGCTGCGGAACGCCTCGCGGATGTGCGGCTCGTCGCGCACGCTGGCCGTCATCAGCTGGAAGGCGCCGGGCATGAAGTACGGGCTCGACTCGTCGGCGAGGGCGATGGCGTGCTCGGGCGGGAGCGTGTAGCGCCGGCGCTCGGGGTCGTAGGTGACGTACCCGCCGGCCGCCTGCGCGTTGAGCCATTCGCGCACGTAGCGCTCCGACGTGCCGGTGCGCTCGGCGAGCTCACCGGGCGTGACGCCGCCGGCGCCGTCCATGGCCTTGTACAGGCCGAGCTCGTCGCCGATGACGACGAGGGCGGCGTTGAGCGTGGCGCCGAGCTCGCCGACGATCTGGCCGACGAACGCGCCGACCTTCGCCTCGTCGAGCGGGGGTGTGGGGCTGAGGGTGGTCATGGGCGCGAAGCTACGCCCGGTTCCCGCCCTTCGCCCCAGGGGTCCCCCTAGTCGTTCATCCGTCGACACGGCCCGCGGGCTGGTCGCCGAGCGTGACCGTGACCTTCATCGGATGGCCGTTGCGCTCGAGGTCCACCTCGAGCGTGTCGCCCGGCTTGCGCCCCTCGAGCGCGCGGCGCAGGTCGTCGGCGCTGTCGACGGACGTGCCCCCGATGGCGGTGACCACGTCGCCGCCGAGCCGCAGCTCCTCGCCCGTGTTGAGCCCGACGGAGCGGCTGCCGCCCTGGATGCCCGCCGTCGCCGCGGGGCCGCCGTCGATCACCCGCTGCACGAGCAGGCCGTTGTCGTCGCCGAGGTCGAGGCTGCGCATGGAGTCCGTGATGGCCACGAACTCGAGGCCGAGCCACGGGCGCTCGATGCGGCCGTGGGCGGACAGCTGCTTGACGACGCGCTTGGCGGTGTCGATGGGGACGGCGAAGCCGATGCCGACCGACCCGGTGCCCGTCCCGCCCGTGGCGATCTGCGAGTTGATGCCGATCACCCGCCCGCCCGCGTCGATCAGCGGCCCGCCGGAGTTGCCCGGGTTGATGGCCGCGTCGGTCTGGATGACGTTCTCGATCGTGTAGCCGTCCGGCGCCGTGATGCGGCGCTGGAGCGCGGAGACGACGCCGGTGGTGAGCGTGCGGTCGAAGCCGAACGGGTTGCCGATGGCGACCGTCGGGTCCCCCACTTGGACCGAGCCGGAGTCCCCGAGCGCGAGCGGCGTGAGCTTCAGGTGGCCCGGGTCGATCTTGAGCAGCGCGAGGTCGGTCGACTCGTCCTTGCCGACCACGTGCGCGTCGCGGGTCGTGTTCCCCGACAGGGTGACCGTCACCTGCGTGGCGTCGTCGACGACGTGCGCGTTGGTGAGCACGAGGCCGTCCTGGTCGAGCACGAAGCCCGAGCCGGTCGACTCCGTGTCCTGCGTCGTGGTCGAGTACGGGTCGAACGGCGAGGCGGAGTCCGCCAGCGTGCGCGCGCGGATGTAGGCGACGCCGGGCGCGTCGCGCTTGTAGATGTCGCGCGCGGTCAGCGCGGCGTCGCCCGACGACAGCGCGCTCTGGCGGTAGACCGTGGTGGTGCGCTCGTGGTCGACGACGCCCGCGCCGAGCAGGACGCCGGCGGTCACGCCGCCGCCGATGACGGCGGAGACGACAGGGGTGGCCAGCAGCTTGCGCACGCTGCTCAGAGTCGTCGGCGCCGTTGAACTTCGACTAAAGCTCGCGGCCGGCGAGGTCGCGCAGCGCGGACTCGACGTCGTCGGCGCGCATCAGCATCTCACCGACGAGGACGGCATCGACGCCGACCTCCTCGAGCTCGTCGAGCTGCTCGCGGGTGGCGATGCCGGACTCGGAGACGACGATCTTGCCGGCGGGGACGTCGGCGAGCAGCTCGAAGGTGCGCTGGAGGTCGACGCTGAAGTCGCGCAGGTCGCGGTTGTTGATGCCGAGCACCTCGGCGTCGGCGTCCAGCGCGATCTCGAGCTCCTCCTCGTCGTGGATCTCGACGAGGACGTCGAGGTCCAGCCCGCGCGCCTCGCGGAAGAGCACCTTGAGGTCCTCCGGATGCAGCGCGGCGACGATCAGCAGCAGGGCGTCCGCCCCGGCGGCCGCGGCCTCGTAGACCTGGTAGGGGTCGACGATGAAGTCCTTGCGCAGGATGGGCAGCTCGACGGCGGCGCGGGCGGCGCGGAGGTCGTCGAGCGAGCCGCCGAACCAGTGACCCTCGGTGAGGACGCTGAGCGCGGCGGCGCCGCCGCGCTCGTAGGCGTCCACGATCGTCTCCAGCGGCGCGCCCGTGCCGATCACGCCCTTGGACGGCGAGGAGCGCTTGTGCTCGGCGATGACGGCGACGCCCGGCGCGGTCAGCGCCTCGGCGAACGGCCGCGGCTCGGCGCGGTTGGCCGCGGACTGCTCGAGCGCGGACAGCGGCAGCGCCTCGCGGCGGCGGGCGACGTCGACGCAGGTCTGCTCGATGATCTCGTCGAGGATCGTCACGCGGGCACCCCCGCCTGGAGCGCCGACAGCGTGGCGGTGGCGCGGCCGTCGTCGAGGGCGGCCTCGGCGGCGCGGACGCCGGCTTCGAGGTCATCGGCGCGGCCGGCCACGTAGATCGCAGCGCCGGCGTTGAGGACGGCCAGGTCGCGGCGCGGCCCGGTCTCCCCCGCGAAGATCCGGCGGATGACGTCGGCGTTCTCCTCCGGGCTGCCGCCGCGGACCTCGTCCAGCGTGGCGCGGCGCAGCCCGACGCTCTCCGGGGTGACGTCGTACTCGGACCCGTCGGCCTCGACCACGTGCGTCGCCGCGGTGATGGCGAGCTCGTCCAGCCCGTCGGCGCTGGTGCAGACCATGACCTTCTCGGCGCCCAGCGCGGCGGCCGCGCCGGCCACGACGTGGCGGTAGCGGGAATCGGACACGCCGATCACCTGGCGGCGCGCGCCGGCCGGGTTGGTCAGCGGGCCGAGAAAGTTGAACACGGTGCGGACGGCGAGCTCCTTGCGCACGGGCACGACGTAGCGCGTCGCGCCGTGGTGGCGCGGCGCGAACATGAAGCCGAAGCCGTGGCGCTCGATGGAATCGGCGATCGCGGCGGGCTCGAGGTCGATGGCGACGCCCAGCGCCTCCAGCACGTCGGCCGAGCCGGAGCGGCTGGTGGCCGAGCGGTTGCCGTGCTTGGCGACCGCGCAGCCGGCGGCGGCGGCGATCAGCGCCGCGGTCGTGGAGACGTTGAAGGTGAGCGCGCCGCCGCCGGTCCCGGCGGTGTCGACCAGGTCGTCGCCCGCCACCTCCACCGGCGTCGCGAACGAGCGCATGGTCCGGGCCAGGCCGGCCAGCTCGTCGACCGTCTCCCCCTTGGTGCGCAGGGCGATCAGGAACCCGGCCGTCTCGATCTCGGACGCGTTGCCGTGCATGATCTCGGCGAGCACGGCGGCCGTCGCGTCCGCCGGGAGGTCGTGGCCGGACGCGAGCGCGTCGACGGCGTCGGTGAGGACCCGATTAGGAATGGGCGAGGAAGTTTCGCAGCATCGCCTTGCCGTCGGGCGTCAGGACGGACTCCGGGTGGAACTGGACGCCGTAGGCCGGCAGCTCGGTGTGGCGCATGGCCATCAGGACGCCGCCGCCGCGCGCCGTCTCGACCAGCCCGTCGCCCGGCTCGGCGACCACCAGCGAGTGGTAGCGGCCGACCGTGAGCGGGTCCGGGAGGCCCTCGAAGAGCCCGTCGCCGTCGTGGGTGATCTCGCAGGTCTTGCCGTGGACGGGCTCGTGCTGGACGACCGTCCCGCCGAACGCGACCGCCAGCGACTGGTGACCGAGGCACACCCCCAGCGTCGTCACACCCGCCTCGGGGAAGCGGCGCATCGCCTCCACGGAGATGCCGGCCTCGCGCGGCGTGCACGGGCCGGGCGAGACGACGACGCGGTCGGGCTCGGTCTCCAGCAGCTCGTCCACCGTGGCGGCATCGTTGCGCACCGTCGTCAGCTCCGCTCCCAGCTCGCCCAGGTACTGGACGAGGTTGTAGGTGAACGAGTCGTAGTTGTCGATCATCAGGACCCTCATGGCCACTCCGGCTGTCGCGCGGCGAGCTCGAGCGCGCGGACGACCCCGCGCGCCTTGGCTTCGGACTCGGCGAACTCGAGGTCGGGCTTGGCGTCGGCGACGGTGCCGCCGCCGGCCTGGATGTGCGCCGTGCCGTCCTTGACGACGACGGTGCGGATGCAGATGCAGGTGTCCAGATCGCCCGTGTACGAGAGGTAGCCGACGGCGCCGCCGTACGCGCCGCGCTTGACCGGCTCGAGCTCCTCGATGATCTCCATGGCCCGGACCTTGGGGGCGCCGGACAGGGTGCCGGCGGGCAGGACGGACCGCAGCGCCCCGATGGCGGAGACGTCCTCGCGCAGGGTTCCCGCGACCTCCGAGACGATGTGCATGACGTGGCTGTAGTGCTCGACGGCCATGAAGCGCTCGACCGTGACGCTGCCGTACTCGGACACGCGGCCGAGGTCGTTGCGGCCGAGGTCCACGAGCATCACGTGCTCGGCGCGCTCCTTCTCGTCGGCGAGCAGCTCCGCGGCGATCGCCTCGTCCTGCTCGGGGGTCTTCCCGCGCGGCCGGGTGCCGGCGACCGGACGAGTGGCGACGCGGTCGCCGGTCACCGTGACCAGCGGCTCGGGCGACGCGCCGACGACCTGGAAGTCCTCGAAGTCCAG
>CAXTBB010000029.1:0-59852 GCA_964242305.1 uncultured Solirubrobacteraceae bacterium | reverse complement strand
CCTGGGACCTCTTCCTTATCAGAGAAGCGCTCTAACCGACTGAGCTAATCGCCCGGGAGGGACCGGCGATGATAGCGCTGCGTCTCAGGCCTGGAAGCGCTGTGCGAGCGCCTCGGCGGCGGCGTGGTCGTCGAGCCTCAGCGTGACCGTGTAGCCCTCGCCCGAGGGGGTCACGCGGACCGCGGATCCGAGCGCGCGGCCGAGCGTCTCGGCCAGGTCGGCGGCGGCCGCGACGTGGTCCGGATGGGCGCCGCGGGTCCCGCGGCGGGCGCGGATGGGCTGCGCCGCCTCGCTGTGCGCGCGGGCCTCGTCCTCCGTTCGGCGGACGCTCCAGCTCTCCTCCACAGCGCGGCGGGCGAGGCGGCGGCGGGCGTCGTGGTCGCCCGTCATCAGCAGCGCCCGGCCGTGGCCCTCCGACAGACGCCGATGCTCGAGCAGGTCGAGGACGTCGTCGGGCAGGTCCAGCAGGCGGACGAGGTTGGAGACGGCGACGCGGGAGCGGCCCACGCGGCGGCCCAGCTCCTCGCGGGTGAGCCCGAGCTCCTCGGTGAGCAGCGCGCAGGCGCGCGCCTCCTCGACCGGGTTCAGGTCCTCCCGGGCCATGTTCTCGATCAGCGCGAGCTCGAGCGACTCGCGGTCGTCGTGGGGCCGGACCACGGCGGGCACGGTCTCCACGCCCGCGATCTGCGAAGCGCGCCAGCGACGCTCGCCGGCGATCAGCTCGTACGTCCCACCGGCCACCGGGCGGACCAGGATCGGCTGCAGGACGCCGCGCTCGGACAGGGAGTCGGCCAGCGCCTGCAGCGAGCCGGCGTTGAACGTCCGCCGCGGCTGGTGCGGGTTCGGGGTGATCAGCTCGACGGGGATCTGGCGCAGGTCAGCGGCAATCGGGCCCGGCATCTGACCGGCGGGCGCCGTGGCGGTCAGGATCGCCGCCAAACCGCGACCCATGCCGCGACCGCTGCTCCCGATCGGAGCCCCCGGCAAGCGTCGGCGGGTGTCAGCCACGGGCAGCCACCTCCTTCGCGAGCTCGAAGTACGCCTCCGACCCCGCGCAGTCGGGATCGTGGTGGATGACGGGGCGGCCGAAGCTGGGCGCCTCGCCGAGTCGCACGTTGCGTGGGATCACGGTGTCGAACACGAGCGCCGGGAAGTGCCTGCGCACCTCAGCCTCCACGTCCTGGCCCAAACGCGTGCGCGCGTCGTGCATGGTGAGCAGCATTCCGGCAACCGTCAGCCTCGGGTTGAGCTCACGTTGAACCAGGTCGAGGGTGTCCAGCAGCCCTGCGAGCCCTTCGAGCGCGAAGTACTCCGTCTGCACCGGCACGATCACCCGGTCGGACGCGACCAGTGCGTTCACGGTCAGTGGCCCGAGCGACGGCGGGCAGTCGAGGATCGTGTAGGCGTAGTCCTCCCGGACGCCGCCCAGCGCATCCCGCAGCCGGTTCTCCGAGCCGGGCAGGCGCGGCAACTCCATCGTCGCGCCGGCGAGGTCGGGGGTCGAGACGAGCAGGTCCAGGCGCTCGATCGCCGACGGGCGCACCGCGTCGGCCAGGGCGACGTCCCCGCTGAGGACGTCGTAGAGGCCGGGGGGAACGCGCTCCAAGCCGAGGCCGGTGGTCGCGTTGCCCTGCGGATCCACGTCCACGAGCAGGGTCCGGTAACCGGCCTCGGCGATGCAGGCGGCCACGTTGACGGCGGTCGTGGTCTTGCCAACCCCGCCCTTCTGGTTGGCGATCGCGTAGACGGTCCCCATCTCAGTGCGAAGGTACCGCGACGAGCGGACGCTTCACGGCCATGCCCGCCCGGCGAGGGAACCGGTCCGGGCACGGGCCCTCGCGCGCGAACACCCATAGGGACCGCCGCTGGCTGCCCGGGACCGGGATCACCTCGGGCGAGGCCAGGCCCAGGACGCCGGCGGCAAAGCGGCCGTCGGCCGCCTCGCTGGCGTCGACGGCGCCCTTCCAGAACACGGCCCGCCCACCTTCGAGCAGCAGCGGCGCGGCGTACTCGCACAGCACCGGGAGCGCGGCGAGGGCGCGCGCGACGACCACCTCCACGCGCCCGTCCCACTCCTCGGCCCGCGACCAGACGGCCGCCACGTTCTCGAGCCCCATCCGGGCGGCCGTCGCGGCGATCCAGTCGGCCTTCTTGCGCGCCGCCTCGACGCAGACGACGCGCGTGTCCGGCAGCGCGTCGGCCAGGACGAGGCCCGGGATCCCGTTGCCCGAGCCGAGGTCGGCGATCGACGCCGGCACCCCCACCGCGACCAGACCGCTCAGCGCGTCGTCGATGTGCGCGCGACCGTCGTGCAGCGCCGTCGGCGCCGTCGGCTCCGCGAGCGCGGCCGCGAGCTCAGCTAGGCCTGAGGCCATCGATGAACGGTTGGCCTCAGGCCAACGGGGCGACAACGAGGTGGCGGTCGGGCTCCTGGCCCTCGGAGAAGGTCTCCACCCCGCCGCGTTCCTTGAGGTGCTCGTGGACCACCTTGCGCTCGATCGCGCTCATCGCGTCCAGCGCGACGGGCTGCCCGGTCCGCTCGACGCGCTCGGCGGCCTCCTCGGCCTGGCGCTCGAGCACCTCGCGGCGGCGTTCGCGGTAGCCGGCCGCGTCGATGTTCACGCGCGGACCGGAGGCCTTGCCGCCGCCGGCGATCTTGTAGGCCAGGTGCTGGACGGCGTCGATGGTCGACCCGTGGCGACCGATGAAGGCGCCGAGGTCGTCACCCTCCACGCGCACGTCGATCTCCTCGCCCGCAGCCTCGACCTCCACCTCAGCGTCGAGGTCGAGCGCGTCGAGGATCTCCTCCACCAGGTCGCGGACGCGTTCCTCGGCGGTCATCGTCGCCGCCCGGAGCGCTTCTTCTTCTTGCGCGGCGGTGCGGGCGGAGGCCCGGTGGGACGGCCCTTGGGCGAGCTCGTGGCCACGGCCGGCTCACGCGATCCACCCAGGCCCAGCTGCTCCAGGAGCCCCGGACCCTTCTCCTCAGGTGGAGCGTCAGGATCGGGTGGCGGGCGGAGCGGGCCGAGGCGCCGGCGCACGATCAGCTGCTGCACGATCGTCCACAGGTTCGTGGTGATCCAGTAGAGGAGCAGGCCGGCCGGGAAGCGGAAGACGAAGGTGACGAAGAAGAACGGCAGGCCGTACATGAGGTACTTCTGCGTCTTGTCGGCGCTGACCGTCGACATCACCGTCGACACCAGCTGCGAGCCGACGTAGAGGATGATGAGCGCGACAAGGACGCCGCCCGTCGCCCGCGTGGTCAGGTTGTCGATGAAGAGGAAGCTCGCGTTGCCGCCGTCCGGACACGGGATCGGGTTGCTCAGGTGGTCCGCGTTGACCGACGGGCAGATGTCCACGCGCAGATCGTGGCGCAGCATGTAGAAGAGCGAGATGAACACCGGGATCTGCGCCACCAGCGGCAGGCAGGAGGCCAGCGGGTTGATCTTGTTCTCCTTGTAGAACTTCATCAGCTCCTGGTTGAGCCGGTCCTTGTCGTCCTTGTACTTGGCCTGGAGCTTCTTCATCTCCGGCTGGTGGCGCGCCATCGACTGCATGGACTTGAACTGCTTGAGCGTCAGGGGCAGCAGCAGGACGCGGACGATCAGCGTCAGGATGACGATCGAGAAGCCCCAGCCGATGCCGACCGAGTCGTGGAAGAACGACAGCACCGCCTCGAAGAGGTCGATCAGCGGCTGGAGTGGATTGGAGGCGAAGACGGAGGTCATGAGAAGAGGGTCTGAGCCTCAGGTGGGTCGTACCCGCCGTGGCTCCACGGGTTGCAGCGCAGGACACGCCACACCGCGAGAACCAGCCCGCGCAGTATGCCGAAGCGCTCGATCGATCCGACAGCGTACGCGGAGCAGCTCGGGTAGTACTTGCAACGCGGCGGCAGGGCGGGGGAGACGAAGCGCGCGTAGAGGCGGATGGGGGCCAGCACGATCGCCCGCACTCACGCCACCTGGTCCACTAACTCGGCCAGCGCGGCGCGGACGCCCGGCATCCCGTCGCGCTCGGCCAGCTCGCGGGCGTCCGGCCGCGCGACGACCACGTAGTCAGAGCCCTCCGGCAACCGCTCGGACTCGGCCCAGAACGCCTCGCGCAGGCACCGTTTCACGCGCGCGCGGTCGACGGCGTTGCCGACCTTGCGCGACACGGACAGCCCGAGGCGGGAGTCGTCCTCGCCGGTGGCCTCGCTCGACCGCGGGAACGCGTAGAGCACGAGGAAGCGGTTGCCCTTCGAGCGGCCCTGGCGATAGACGCGCTCGAACTCAGCGCTGCGCGACAAGCGGCGGCGCTTTGCGGCCAACGGAGCTCGCCTAGACGGTGAGCCGCTTGCGGCCCTTGCCGCGGCGGCGCTTGAGGACATCGCGGCCCGCGCGAGTGGCCATGCGCTTGCGGAACCCGTGGGTGCGAGCACGCTTGCGCTTCTTGGGCTGGTAGGTCCGCTTCATGCGAGCGAGAAGACTAGCGCGGGCCCTGCACACCGGCCGGACAGAACTTTGTCCGCGCATTGCGGGGACCCCTCCGGATCACCGCCGGGGCCGCGTTACGTTTCGCTGCCCACCGTGCCCGACGTGACCCTCGACCAGCCCTGGAAGGCCATCCGCAACGAGCTCCGCGGCGCCGTCACGGACACCACCTGGCACCTGTGGCTGGAGAGCCTCGCGCCGCGGGAGATCGTCGGCGGGACGCTCGTCATCGAGGCCTCCGACCGGGTCCGCGCCTACGTCGGCGATCGCTTCGGCCGCCTCCTCCAAGCCTGCGCCGCGGCCGTCCTCGGACCGGACGTCGAGGTCGAGCTGGTCGCCCCGGGGGACGGCGCCGAGCGCACCGAGCGGTCGGCCCTCCCGGGCTCGGACCTCAACCCGCGCCTGACCTTCGACCAGTTCGTCATCGGGGACACCAACCGCCTCGCCCACGCGGCGGCGCTCGCGGTCGCCGAGCTCCCCGGCCTCGCCTACAACCCGCTGTTCATCTGCGGGGACCCGGGCCTGGGCAAGACCCACCTGCTGCACTCGATCGCCAACTACGTCCGTGCGTACGGGGACGGCCTCGTGGTGCGCTACACGACCGCCGAGGCCTTCACCACCGCCTTCGTCGGCGCCCGCAACGACGGCGCCGCGATGGACACGTTCAAGCGCATGCACCGCGGCGTCGACGTCCTGCTCGTCGACGACGTCCAGTTCCTCGCGCAGAAGGTCAAGACCGAGGAGGAGTTCTTCCACACCTTCAACGCGCTTCACGCCGCCGGCGCCCAGCTCGTCCTCACCTCGGACCAGCCGCCGCGCGACCTCGGCGGCCTCGAGGCCCGGCTGCGAGCGCGCTTCGAGGCCGGCCTGGTCACGGAGCTCGGCCGTCCGGACGTCGCCACCCGGATGACGATCCTGCGCAAGCGCGTCGCGCAGGACGACATCGGCGAGGTCGACCCCGGCGCGCTCGAGCTGATCGCGTCGCGGGTGGAGGAGAGCGTCCGTGCCCTCGAAGGCGCGCTGATCCGGGTGGTCGCCTTCGCGTCGTTGACCGGGCGCGAGCTCACCGCCGGCCTGGCCGACGAGGTCCTGGGGACGCTCTACCCGGCTGCCAAGGCCACCGCGATGCCGGTCCGGCACACCGTCGAGGACGTCCAGGTCCGCACGTGCGAGGCCTTCGGCGTCTCCCTCGAGGAGCTGCGCTCGTCCTCGCGCGTCGCCCGCGTCGCCTGGCCCCGGCAGGTCGCCATGTACCTGTCCCGTGAGCTGACGGACGCGACCCTGCCGGCGATCGGCAGGGCCTTCGACCGCAACCACACCACCGTCATGCACGCGTGCAAGCGCACCGCCGCGCGCATGGCTGCGGACCCGGCCGCCTACGAGGCTGTGCGCTTCCTGTCGATGGAGATCGGCGAATAGCTCGACGTCCGGGGTTGCTGACAGTCTTCGTCAGCTTCTCCACAACGCGTTTTGCCGCAACGAGCGGGCGAGACGAGCCGTTATGCACCTATCCACAACCCCTACCTCTCCTAAGTTCTTCTTAGTGGAGATGATCAGTTCTTTGAGGGAGCCGAGCCGATGAAGCTCTCGACGGGCCGCGACGCCCTGTTCACCCAACTGCAGACCGTGACCCGCGCCGCGTCGACGCGAGTCCCCAACCAGGCGCTGTCCGGCGTCCAGGTGATCGCCCAGTCCGGGACGCTCGAGCTGCGCGCGACGGACACGGAGATCGGCCTGCGCGTGCCGTTGGAGGGCGAGGTCGTCCGGGAGGGCGCCGCGCTGCTCCCCGCCCGCCTGCTGGTCGACGTCGTCCGCGCCCTGGGTGGGCGGGGCGACTCGAACGTCACCATCGAGGTGCGCGCCGCCGAGCAGGACGTCGAGATCAAGGGCGGCAACGCGACCTTCCACATCCGCACGCTGCGGCTAGAGGACTTCCCGCCGTTCCCGGAGGCCGAGGACGGCGCTCGCGTGGTCGTGCCGGCCGCGGCGTTCGTGGAGACGCTCAACAAGGTGCAGCGCTCGGCGTCCCGCGACGAGACCCGCCCCGTCCTCACCGGCATCTACGTGTCGGCCAGCGCGGACGAGCTGCGCATGGTCGCTACGGACTCCTACCGGCTGGCGGTCAAGGAGACCAAGCTCGAGACCCCGCTGGAGGGGACGCTCGAGGCCAACGTCCCCGCTCGCGCGCTCGGCGAGCTGGCCCGGATCGTCGGTGCCGCCGCCGCCGAGTCGCTGGCCGCGTCGGTCAAGACCAACCAGGTCGTGTTCGAGGTCGGCGGCGTGACCCTGTCCTCGCGCCTGATCGACGGCCAGTTCCCCAACTACCGCCAGCTGCTGCCCGACGCCTACGAGCACGAGCTGCGCCTGGCCGCCGGCGAGGTCGGAGATGTCGTCCGCCGCATCTCGCTGCTGGCCCAGAAGAACGCGCCGCTGCGGCTGGCCTTCACGGAGGGCGAGGTGACGGTCTCGGCCCGCACGCCGGACATCGGCGAGGCGTCGGAGACGGTGCCCGTCCCGTTCAGCGGCGAGCCGCTCGAGATCGGCTTCAACCCCGACTTCCTGCGCGACGGGCTGGAGTCCATGGACGGCGAGGACGTGCTGCTCAAGCTCATCTCGCCGCTGCGCCCGGGCCTGCTCGGGTCGGCGGACGACTCGGGCTTCCAGTACCTCCTCATGCCCATTCGTCTGAACGTGTGATGCCATCGGACCCCCGGATGGGGCCGTTCCCATGTCTTTGTGGGCCGGATGCCCACAAGGGGTGATCGTTTCCGTCGTGTCGTTGCGTTCCTTTCGCTCCTACGAGCGGGCGGAGGTGCGGCTGGGCCCGGGCATCACCGTCGTGGCCGGCCGCAACGGGGCCGGGAAGTCGAACCTGCTGGAGGCGGTCTACTTCGCCTGCACGGGCCGGTCGTGCCGGACGTCCAACGAGCGCGAGTGCGTGCGCTTCGGTGGTGGGGTGCTGCGGCTGGAGATGTCGGTGACGGATGAAGACGACGGTGTGCACAAGCTGTGCACAGGCTTCCAACCGGGGGAGTCCAAGCGGTTCACGGTCGACGGTGCGCCGGTCGAGCGCCTGGCGGACGCCTCCGTGCGACCGCTGGTCTCCGTCTTCCTCCCCGATCGCCTCGAGCTGATCGCGGGGACGCCGTCGCTGCGCCGCGCCCACCTCGACCAGGTGGTGACCGCGCTGTGGCCGGCCCGCGCCGGGACGCGCCGGTCCTACGCGGCTGCGCTCGCCCAGCGCAACGCACTCGTCGCAGCCATCCGCGCCGGCCGGGCGGGTCGCGGCTCCCTTCCCGCTTGGGACGCGGAGCTGGCCCGCCACGGGATCGCGCTCATGGGGGATCGCTCCGCCACCGTCGAGCGCCTGCGCCCGCGCTACGCCGAGCACGCCGAGGGCCTCGGCCTGGACGGTGACGCGCAGCTGACCTACAAGCCGCGGTCGAAGGCGCCCACGGCCGAGGCGCTGGCCGCCGAGCTGGGCGAGCGCGTGGACGGCGACCTCCAGCGCGGGTTCACCGGCCACGGCCCGCACCGCGACGACATCGCCTTCACCCTCGACGGTCGCGACCTGCGCGCCTATGGCTCGCGGGGACAGCAGCGGCTCGCGCTGCTGTCACTGCTGCTGTCCGAGCGCGAGGAACTGGCCGAGGCGCGGGGGACGCCGCCGTTGATGCTGCTCGACGACCCGATGTCCGAGCTCGACGCCGGTCGCCGCGAGCGCCTCGTCGATGTCCTGCGCCGCGGGGGCCAGAGCGTCATCGCGGCGACGGAGCTGGGGCTCGTCCCGGGTGCAGACGCGGCCGACGTCACCCGGATCGCGATCGTCGACGGCGCTGTGATGCAGACCACCGCAGCGCAGGCGGCGTGAGGCGCCGCCCCGCCCCGCGGACCTTCGCACCCGCCCTCGAACGGGCGGCCGACGCGGTCATGCCGGCGACGCTGCTGGCCGAGGTCCAGCGCGCCTGGCCCGCCGTCATCCCGCCCGTGCTCGCGGCCGCCGAGCCGGTCTCGGAGCGCGGCGGCGAGGTGACCGTGGCGTGCGGATCCGGGGTCGTGGCGCAGGAACTGAACCTGCTTGCCGCGCACGTCGTCGAGGCGCTCAATCGCGCCCTCGGACGACCCGCCGTCAAACGGCTGCGCACCCAGGCTGTCCCGCCGCGCAATTTACGCTGATTTGCAGCAGTTTTGTTCCAACCTGCGAGGTGGTTCCGACGGCCCTGCCTGCTAGACTTATGAACACAAGTCGTCGCCCCGGTTTCGGTCGTCCGCCAGACGTTCCGCCGCCGGGGCGTCGTGTGTAGACAGAGGAGTTCCGTGGCCGACCAGGGCAGCTATGACGCACAGGACATCACCGTCCTCGAAGGACTCGAGGCGGTCCGTAAGCGACCCGGCATGTACATCGGGTCGACGGGTCCGCGCGGCCTGCACCACCTGGTCTGGGAGGTCGTCGACAACTCCGTCGACGAGGCGCTCGCCGGTCAGGCCGACACGGTCGACATCCACGTCCATCCGGACAACTCGGTCACGGTCCGCGACAACGGCCGCGGCATCCCCGTCCAGGTCATGGAGAAGGAGGGCAAGCCGGCCGTCGAGGTCGTGCTCACCGTCCTCCACGCGGGCGGCAAGTTCGGCGAGGGCGGCGGCTACAAGGTCTCCGGCGGCCTGCACGGCGTCGGCGTCTCCGTCGTCAACGCGCTGAGCGAGAAGCTCCACATCGTCGTCCGCCGGGACGGCTTCACGTGGACGCAGGACTACGTGCGCGGCGTCCCCGAGGGCCCACTGGTCAAGGGCGAGGCGACGAAGGAGACGGGCACGGAGATCACCTGGCTCGCCGACGGCGAGATCTTCGAGGAGATGGAGCTCGACTGGGGCACGCTCGAGACGCGCCTGCGGGAGACGGCCTACCTGACCAAGGGCCTCCAGATCAACATCACCGACGAGCGCGGCGAGGGGCACAAGGCCGAGTTCCACTACGAGGGCGGGATCCGCGACTTCGTGGCCTACCTCAACGAGAACAAGGACGCCGTCCAGGACAAGGTCATCTACTTCGAGGCGGAGGGTCCCGAGGGGTCCTGCGAGGTCGCGATGCAGTGGAACTCCTCCTACCAGGAGTCGATCTTCTCCTTCGCCAACAACATCAACACCCACGAGGGCGGCTCGCACCTCTCGGGCTTTCGCGGCGCGCTCACCCGCACGCTCAACAAGTACGCGCGCGACAAGGGCGAGCTCAAGGAGAAGGACCCGGCGCTGAGTGGCGAGGACGTCCGCGAGGGGCTGACCGCGGTCATCTCGGCCAAGCTCGCCGACCCGCAGTTCGAGGGCCAGACCAAGACCAAGCTCGGAAACCCGGGCATGCAGGGCTTCGTCGAGTCGATCGTCAACGCCGGCCTGGCGGAGTTCCTGGAGGAGAACCCCAAGGAGGGCGTGCGGATCATCCGCAAGTCGGTGTCGGCCGCCCAGGCCCGCGCCGCCGCCCGCAAGGCCCGCGACCTCACGCGCCGCAAGTCCGCGCTGGAGAACTCCGCCCTGCCGGGCAAGCTGGCCGACTGCTCAATTCGCGACCCCGCGCTGAGCGAGATCTTCATCGTCGAGGGCGACTCCGCCGGCGGCTCGGCCAAGCAGGGCCGCGACCGCAACACGCAGGCGATCCTGCCGCTCCGCGGCAAGATCCTCAACGTCGAGAAGGCGCGCATCGACAAGGTCCTGCAGAACCAGGAGATCCAGGCGCTCATCACCGCCCTCGGAACAGGCATCCGCGAAGAGTTCGACATCGGCAGGGCGCGCTACCACAAGATCGTCCTGATGACGGACGCTGACGTCGACGGCGCGCACATCAGGACGCTCATTCTCACCCTCCTTTTCCGTGAGATGCGCGAGTTGATCGAGGCCGGCTACGTCTACATCGCCAAGCCGCCGCTGTACAAGCTCACCCAGGGCAAGCGCGAGCGCTACATCGAGAAGGACTCCGAGCTGGAGGAGATCCTGCTCGGCGACAAGCTCGACAAGTTCGTGGTGGAGCCGCGCGAGGGGCAGCCGTTCAAGCTGACCGAGGCCCGCTGGCAGCGCTACACGCGCCTCCTCAAGCAGTACGAGGGTTGGGGCTCGGCACTGCGCGCCGAGTTCGGCCACGACGTGGTCACCTTCATGTCGGAGTCGGAGGTCCTCGACCGCGGCATCGTCACGCTGGACGAGCTCGTCACGCTGGTCGAGGGCCAGGATGCCGAGGGCGAGCCCTACGTCACCGACCTGGTCGACCGGGTCGACGGCCGCGCCCGCATCAAGGCGACGGAGCGCAAGACCAGCCTCGCCCGTACCTACACGGTCACGGACGCGATGCTCGAGTCCAACGAGTACCGCCAGTTCCTGCGCGTGCACACGGAGATGGTCGGCCTGGCCGGCGAGCCGCCGTTCACCATCACCCTCGGCGAGGACGGCGACGAGGCGCTCTCCTTCGAGGAGCTGCGCCGCAAGGTGCTCGAGGTGGCCGGCAAGCGCGTCCGCCTGCAGCGCTTCAAGGGCCTCGGCGAGATGAACGCCGAGCAGTTGCGCGAGACGACGATGGACCCCGCCACACGCACGCTCGCGCAGGTGACCATGGACGACGCGACGCTGGCCGACCAGCTGTTCACGATGCTGATGGGCGACAAGGTCGAGCCGCGCCGCGAGTTCATCGAAGAGAACGCCCGCGCGGCCTCGCTCGACATCTAGGAAGGACTGAATGGGCTCGTCAGATGTGATCTCCGGCGGCAACATCGAGCCCCGCGGGCTCGAGGAGGAGATGCGCTCGTCGTATCTCGACTACGCCATGTCGGTCATCGTCGGGCGCGCGCTGCCCGACGTCCGCGACGGCCTCAAGCCCGTCCACCGCCGCGTCCTGTACGCGATGAACGAGCTGGGCCTGAACCCGAACCGGCCCTACTCCAAGTGCGCGAAGATCGTCGGCGAGGTGATGGGCAACTACCACCCTCACGGCGACTCGGCGATCTACGACACGCTGGTCCGCCTCGCGCAGGACTTCTCCATGCGCAACGTCCTCGTCGACGGCCAGGGCAACTTCGGCTCCGTCGACGACGATCCCGCTGCCGCGATGCGATACACCGAGGCGCGGCTGGCGCCGCTGGCGCGGGAGATGCTGCGCGACCTGGACGCGGACACGGTCGACTTCGTCCCCAACTACTCCAACGAGACGCAGGAGCCGACGGTGCTGCCGTCGCGGTTCCCGAACCTGCTCGTCAACGGGTCGAGCGGGATCGCCGTGGGCATGGCGACGAACATCCCGCCGCACAACCTGCGGGAGACGATCAACGCGACGGTCGCCTACATCGACGACCCCGAGATCACCACCGAAGGGTTGATGCGCCACCTGCCCGGGCCGGACTTCCCGACGGGCGGCATCATCCTCGGCTCGGACGGCATCAAGGAGGCCTACGAGACCGGCCGCGGCCGGGTGCGGGTGCGCTGCAAGGCCGGCATCGAGGACATCGGCCAGGGCAAGGAGGCGATCATCGTCACCGAGCTGCCGTTCCAGGTGAAGAAGGGCGGCGACACCGGCGTCATCCGCAAGATGGTCGACCTGGTCAACGACAAGAAGATCTCGGAGATCTCCGACCTGCGCGACGAGTCGGACGGGCGCACCGGCATGCGGCTGGTGATCGAGCTCAAGCGCGGCTCGAACCCGGACGTCGTCCTCAACAAGCTCTACAAGCACACCGCGCTGCAGTCGACGTTCGGCGTGAACATGGTCGCGCTGGTCGACAGCGTGCCGCGCACCCTGCCGCTGCGCTCGGTGCTGCACAACTACGTCCAGCACCAGCGCGAGGTCATCGTGCGCCGGTCCAAGCACGAGCTGCGCCAGCTCGAGGCGCGGGTCCACCGCCTCGAGGGCCTGCTCATCGCGCTGGACAACCTGGACGCCGTCATCGCCCTGATCCGGTCCAGCCGCGACCGCGACGCCGCCCGCGAGGGCCTGATCGCGAACTTCGGGCTTACGCACATCCAGGCGCAGGCGATCCTCGAACTGCGCCTGCAGCAGCTGACCGCGCTGGAGGCGGACACCATCCGCCGCGAGCACGCCGACGCGATGGAGCGCATCCGCGAGCTGCGCGAGCTGCTCGGCAACGAGGGCAAGGTCCTCGAGCTGATCAAGGAGGAGCTGTCGGAGATCGCCGAGACCTACGGCGACGAGCGACGCACCTTCATCGCCCCGTCGGAGGGTGACTTCAACGTCGAGGACTTGATCGCCGAGCGCCAGATGGTCATCACCATCACGCAGTCCTCCTACATCAAGGCGCTGCCGCTGGACACCTACCGCTCGCAGCGCCGCGGCGGGATGGGCGTGGCCGGGATGGGGATGAAGGACGACGACTACATCGAGCACCTCTTCGTCTCGTCGACGCACGACTTCCTGCTCTTCTTCACCGACCGCGGCAAGGTCTACCGCAAGAAGGTCCACGAGCTGCCGGCGCCCGACAGCCGCCAGGCCAAGGGCCGCTATCTGGGCAACATGCTCCCGCTGCGCGAGAACGAACGGGTGCAGTCGGTCATCGCCACGCGCGACTTCACGGAGGGTCAGTTCCTGCTCTTCGCCACCAAGCAGGGCATCGTCAAGAAGACCGAGTTCACCGCCTACAACACGCCGATCAAGGCGGACGGCATCATCGCCATCAAGGTCCGCGACGACGACGAGCTCATCCAGGTCCGCCGCACGAGCGGGGACGACGACGTGCTCATGGTCTCGCGCGCCGGCCAGGCCGTGCGCTTCCACGAGTCCGACGTGCGCTCGATGGGCCGTGACACCAGCGGCGTGGCCGGCATGAACGTCTCCGCGAAGGACAACTGGGTCCTGTCGATGGACGTCGCCCGCGACGACCAGGAGCTGTTCGTCCTCACCGACGCCGGCTTCGGCAAGCGCACGGGAGTCGACCAGTTCCGCCTGACCAAGCGCGGCGCGATGGGCGTCCGCGCGATCAAGGCGGCCGGCCACAAGGGCAACCTCGCCGGCGCACTCGTCGTCCGCGAGCACGAGGAGCTCGTGTTCATCTCCGAGGGCGGCATGGTGGTGCGCCAGTCGGTGCGCGGCATCAGCCGCCAGGGCCGCGACGCCACCGGTGTCCGCGTGGTCAACATGAAGGAGGACGACCGTGTCAGCGCCGTCGCCCTCGTCGTGGAGGGCAGCAACGGCGAGGACACCGGTCCGGCGATCGACCTACCGCCGGACGAGCCCGCCCCAGGGGACCATCCGTCGCCATAACGGCGCTCACGAACTCGCGGATCGCCTCCGGCTCCTGTACTCTTGCCGGACCAGAGAAAGGAGGTGGTCCAAAGTTGAGTGACAGTTCTTGTGGGACCCTGGAGGTGTCCGGCCGCTAGCCGGAGTTGGGCCCTGGTCAGGGCCCGCGCCGCTGGAAAGGCCAGCGGAATCCAGACCGTGACACCCGCTTCGTCGGTGCCGGGATTCGTCCCACCGGCGGAAGTTGACGCATAGACCGGCGTGGTGTTGTTCCAGCAGTTGTGCGAAGGGCGGGAGCGTCGACTCCCGCCCTTCGTCGTCAAGCCACATGCTTTCCCTACCCTTCCCAGGATGATGAGGAGAGGCTGGGCAGGGGCCGCGGCGGCGCTCGCGGCTGTCGCTGTCGCCGCGCCGGCCCAGGCGCGCGACGGCTCCATCACGTCGTTTGATCAGACGAAGATCGCGTACCACTTCTATCCGGCCCACGGGCTGGCCGCGGGCGCCAAGGCACCGACGCTGATGTTCGGGCCCGGGTACTCGTCGGGCGGCGCGTCGGAGGACGACGGCTTCGTCGCGCGCTTCCTCGACCACGGCTACAACGTCCTCACCTGGGACCCGCGCGGGTTCGGCGCCTCCGGTGGCAACGTCGAGACCGACTCGCCCGACTTCGAGGGCAAGGACGCGCAGATCCTCATCGACGAGATCGCCAAGCAGCCCGAGGCCCAGCTCGACAAGCCCGGCGACCCGCGCCTGGGCATGGTCGGCGCCAGCTACGGCGGCGGGATCCAGAACGTGCTCGCGGCGATCGACCCGCGGGTCGACGCGATCGCCCCGCAGATCGCCTGGCACTCCCTCATCACCAGCCTTTACAAGAACGACACGCCCAAGGGCGGCTGGGGCGTGGCCCTGTACGGCGCCGGTGCGCAGGGGTCGACGCTCCAGGGCCTGCCCAACGCGCAGTTCGGCCGCCAGCAGGACCCGCAGACGACCCACGCCATCCAAACGGGCCTGGCCACCGGCCACTTCGACCAAGCCGACATCGACTACTTCAAGGCCCGCGGCCCCGGCGACGAGCTGATCTCTCAGATCAAGGTCCCGACCCTCCTCTCCCAGGGGACCGACGACACGCTGTTCACCCTCCACGAGGCGATCGAGAACTACGAGGCGGGGCGCAAGGCGGGCGTCCCGATCGCGATGGACTGGTTCTGCGGCGGCCTCACGGACCCGTCGATCGCCCACGGGGTCTGCTCGACGCCGAAGGGCCCGCAGCCCGGGATCGCCGTCGACGAGGCCTTCAACTGGATGCAGCGCTGGGTCAAGCGCGACCCTTCCGTCGACACCGGCCCGGGGTTCCGTTGGGTCTCCGACACCGGCACGCTGCACTACGCCGAGGCGTGGCCGGTCCCGCAGGGGACGCCGGTGACAGCCGACGGCAAGGGCACGCTCGCCGTCGCGGCCGGCGACACCTCCGGTGCGCTCATCGCCGCGATGCCGGCCGCCAACGCCCTGACGGTGCCGCTCCCCACCACGCCGGGCGCGCAGCTGCTGGGCGAACCGCAGCTCGACCTGCGCTACTCCGGCACCGCGGCCTCACCCGACGGCGTCGTCTACGCCCAGCTCGTCGACGAGAAGCGCAACCTCGCGATCGGCAACCAGGTCACGCCCGTCCGCGTCACCCTCGACGGCGCCGAGCACTCCGTCTCCCTTCCGCTCGAGGCGATCGCCGTCGACGTGACCAAGGGCTCGACCTACAGCCTCCAGATCACGGGCGGCACGTCGCTGTACTTCGCGGCCCGCCAGCCGGCCGTGATCGACGTCAAGGACGCGAAGGTGACGATCCCGACGGTGAAGGCCGGCGCCTCCAGCACCGAGCGCACCGCCTTCACCAACCCGACGCTGCCCAAGGCGACCTGCAAGGCCCGCCGCTACCGCGTCCGCTTCGCCAAGCGCGCCTCCAACTACGTCCGCGCCCGCGTCACGGTGGACGGGAAGCTCGTCAAGGTCGTGCGCCGCAAGCACGTCCGGTCGGTGCGGGTGCGCATCCTCACCGCGGGCACGCACACCGTCCGCATCACCGCCAAGAAGCGAAACGGCCACACCCTGCGCGTCAAGCGCCGGCTGGCCGGGTGCGCATGATGCGCTACTCGAAGTCCCCGAGCGTCCCCTTCGGTGCGCCGCCGAGCACCGCGCTCGCGCTGACGCCCTTGTCCGCCCAGTAGACGCGCCTACCGGCGGCGGCCAGCTCGGTCGCCGTCTCCCCGGCCAGCGGGCGCGTCCCGGCGGCGTCGAAGGCCATGAGGCCGCCCGAGAAGGGGATGGACGCCGCGAAGGCACCACTGCTCGTCAGCGCGTAGGCGAGCGCGTCGGAACCGTCCGCGTAGAGGCTGGCCCGCAGGCGGGCCTTGCGGAGGTCGAACAGCTCCAGCCCGTGCCCGTCCGTCACGCCGGTCTCCTCCTCGACGTCCAGCAGCAGCCACCGGCCGGCGAGCTTCCCGGACTGCGGTCGCCCGGCGCCGTCGAGCGTGTTGTTGAAGCGGTCCAGCCGGTGCGACCGCTTCCGCGAGCCGTCGCGGCAGACGTAGACGGTGGTCACGTCGGCGTCGGGATCGCCCTTGACGGGGATGATCGTCTCGTAGATCCGGTGCGAGCCGTCGCTGACCAGCGTGTACCCGGGGCGCGTGTCGCAGAACGGTCGCTTCGCCTCCGCGGGCGCCGCGAGGACGAGCAGGACGAGGGTCGCGAGCAGTGGGATTCTCATGCGTCTTCCTAACGTGCGGGGGGTGCCGGAGTACCTGGTCTTCTTCGTGACCTCTGCCGTCGACGACGCGCTCGCCGAGTCGGTGCGCGGCCGCACGCGCAGGCTCGCCGGGGGTCGTGCGTGGAGGGACCAGCCGCCCGGGTTCTTCGACGACGCCGCGCCCGCTCCTGGCTCGCCCCGCACGACCGGCGCGTTCCTGCGGGTGGAGGCGGGGACAGCCGACGGCGACGACGCGCGCGCGTTCTGCGCGGCGGTGCAGGCGTTCAGCGGCGAGTTCGAGGTGGACGTCGAGGTGCAGTGGCGCGAGCGGATCCTGGGTAGGGTGCGAGCCGGTGTCCCGGACGACGGCCTCGAGGAGCAGCTCGCGACCGTGACCGGCGAGGACTGACCGCGTGCCGGGCCGCGTCTACGTCACCGGGCATCGCAATCCCGACACGGACTCGATCGCGTCGGCAATCGGCTACGCCGAGCTGCTCACCCGGATGGACCCGCGGACGGAGCACGTCCCGGTCCGCCTCGGCGAGATCAACGCGCAGACGCGCTGGGTGCTCGACCGCGCCGGCGCCCGCGAGCCGCAGCTGCTCCCGCACATCATGATCCGCGCCCGCGACGTGATGCACACGACCTTCGTCAGCGCTCGCGACACGGACACGGTCCGCGCCGCCGGCCTGGCCATGGCCCGCGAGGACGCCGACATCGTCCCGGTCGTCGACGGCGACGGTGTGCTGGCCGGCGTCGTCACCGAGCGCGCGCTGGCCCGCCGCTACATCCGCGAGTCGCGCGAGACCTCCACCCTGGTCGACACCCCCACCGCCGTCGCGGCGATCGTCGACGTCCTGGAGGGCGAGGCGCTGCTCGGCGCCGGCCACGAGGTCGCCGGCCGCGTCTGGGTGCAGGCGCGTGAGGCCAACGCGCCGAGCGGCATCGGCCCGGGCGACGTCGTCGTCGTGGGCGACCGCCCCGACGCCCAGCGCCGGGCGATCGAGCTGGGGGCCGCGCTGGTGGTGGCCAGCAACGGCGTCGCGCCCACGGAGGACGTCCTCGTCATGGCCCGCGAGCACGACGTCGCCTTCGTCGTCTCTCCGCTCGACAGCTACGTCACCGGCCGCATGATCACGCTGGCCGCCCCGTGCCGCTCGCTGATGGACGCCGAGCCGCTCACGGTCCGGCCCGACGACCTGGTCAGCGACATCGCCGAGGCGGTCAAGGACATCCACTACCGCGCCGCCGTCGCGGTGGACTCCGCCGGCCGCCCGATTGGCCTCGTCACCCGCACCGACCTGGTCAACCCGCGCCGCCGCCGGGTCGCCCTGGTCGATCACGCCGAGCAGGGCCAGAGCGTCCCCGGCATCGAGGAGGCCGAGATCACCGAGATCCTCGACCACCACCACATCGGCTCGATCGAGACGACGGTCCCGGTGCGGGCGACCTTCGATCCCGTCGGCTCGACCTCGACGCTCGTCGTCGAGCGCTTCCGCCAGAACGGCATGGAGCCCAGCCGCCCGACCGCCGTCCTGCTGCTCGCCGCCGTCCTCAGCGACACCGTCATCCTCAACTCCCCGACCACGACGCCGCGCGACCACGCCGTGGTCGAGTACTTCGAGCGAACGCTGGGCATCGACGCGCGCGCCTTCGGCCAGGAGATGTTCGCCGCCACCGCCGACCTGTCCGGCGTCAGCGCCGAGGAGGTCGTCACGCGCGACGCCAAGCACTACGAGGTCGAGGACGGCCAGACGCTGTGCATCGCCCAGATCGAGACCGTCGGGACGCAGGTGCTCGAGCGCCGCGACGAGCTCAAGGCGGCCATGGACGCGCTGCGCGAGCGCCGCGACTACGTCTGCTTCGCGCTGATGATCACCGACATCGCCACCCAGGGCACGACGCTGCTCATCTCGGGCGAGGAGGCCCGGGTCGAGCGCGCCCTCGGCGACTCGGAGATCGACGGCGTTGTGGACCTGCCGGGGGTGATGAGCCGCAAGAAGCAGCTCGCCCCGCGCCTGCTCAACATCTTCTAGGCGGCCTGGAGGTACGGCTTCCAGGTCGCCGGGATGGTCGGCGAGGCGAGCTGGATGAAGACGTGCGAGGACGGCACGCGCGGCTTCATGCGCGGGTGCATGTTGATCTGGTGCGGAAGACGGTCGCCCTTGCGGCGGTTGCAGGGCGCGCAGGAGGCGACGATGTTCTCCCATGTGGAGCCGCCGCCCTTGGAGCGCGGGATGACGTGGTCGACGGTCAGCGTGGTGCGGGCGCCGCAGTACTGGCACTCCCACTGGTCGCGCGCGAAGACGGCGCGGCGGGTGATCTTGCGCCGGTGCGGGTCGCGCGGGACGCGCACGTACTGGCGCAGGCGGATGACGTGCGGGCGCGGCAGTGCGCCCGTCGCCCAGTGCAGCTCGGCCTCCCCGCGCTCGAGCACCTCCGCCTTCTGCTTGAGCAGCAGCACCGTCGCGCGCCGCACCGTGCACACGTTGATGGGCTCGTACGTCGCGTTGAGGACCAGCACACGACCACCTGACCAGCGCGCGGAGGCGCCGGAGACCGGTCCGTGTCGCCGGTGATCTCCGAGGAGCGACACGGACCCCAGTGGACCTGGGGGGACGGCAGTGGCCATGGGTTCGGCTCGGATTCTACTCCGGGCGACCGGCGGGATAGGAGCCGAGCACGCGGACCGTCTCGGCGGACTCGGCCAGCGCCTCGATGGCGGCGGTGACCGGACCGTCGTCGCCGGGCGCGGCGCCGCCGTCCAGGTCGGCGAAGAACATGTAGTGCCCGAGGCCAAGCCGCCGCGGCCGGGACTCGATGCGCGTGAGGTTGACGTCGCGAGCGGCGAACTCGCCCAGGCAGCGGGCCAGCCAGCCGGCCGACTCGTCCCCGTCGCCCCACCAGACCACGGAGGTCTTGGTCGGCCGTCCCAGCGGCGGCGTGCCCGCGGGCGCCAGCCACACGAAGCGGGTCTCGTTGCCCTCCGCGTCCTCGACACCGTCGCGCAGGACGACGCCGCCGTGCAGCTCCGCGGCCAGCGCGGGCCCGAGGGCGACCGCCGCGTCGCCGCTCTGGACCACCATGCGAACCGCCTCGGCCGTGGAGGAGACGGCGATCACCTCCGCCTGGGGCATGGCGGAGCGCACGAAGCGGGCGCACTGGGCGTTGGCCTGCGGGTGCGAGAGGACCGCAGTCACCTCGTCGAGGTCGATCGGCTGCGCCGCGATCAGCGCGTGGCGGACGGCGTGGACGACCTCGCCGATGATGCGGACGTCGGCGGTCTCCACCGCGAGGGCGTCGAGCGTCGGCGCCACCGCGCCCTCCGTCGAGTTCTCGATCGGGACGAGCGCGCGGTCGACGGCCGCGGCTTCGACCGCCAGCACGGCGTCGAAGACGGTCGGCGCCGGGACGGCGTCCCAGTCCGCGGCGCGGGGGTCGGCGAGCAGGGCGGCGTGCGAGTACGTCCCCTCCGGCCCCAGGAACGCCGCCCGCACTCAGATCTCCAAGACGCGGGAGCCGAGCTCGCCGGCCAGAGCCAGGCGCACCGCCTCCGCCTCTTCGGGCGAGAGCTCGAGCTCGCCCTCCCCCGCCACCACCTGCTTGCAGTACAGGCGCGCCGACTCGCGATGGGCGATGGAGCTCAGGACGACGCCGTTGTGCTCGGCGTCGAGCAGCGCGACGGTGGTCGACTGGTGCCCCGACAGCTCGCCGTAGGCGTCATAGCGGACCAGCGCGCGGTAGGCCAGCGCGCCGTCGAGCCGGTGCTCCGCCGACCCCATGCGGGCGTCGAGCTGCGCGGCGGTCTCCTGAATGCCGGCCTGGAGCGTCTCGAAGGCGTGGTGCAGCCGGGAGGCGTGCTCGACCAGGTCCTCCGTCCGGTCCGGCCCGAGCACGACCTTCTGGTCGGCCCGCAGCCGCCGGATGCGCAGGCTGAGGACGAGCACCCCGACCAGGGCGACGACGGCGACGCCGGCGGCAGCCAGGGCAACGACGCCGGGGCCGGTCGAGAAGTCGCTCACGACCCCTATTCAAACAGGACGTTGTACGTCGACTTGTTGTTGTCGGTCTTCGTCTCGCCGGGGACGGGTTTGACCTCGACGTTGACCGTGTACACCTCGGCCGCCGGCTTGCGGGACAGGGGGATGGTGACCTCGGCGGTCTCACCCTTGGCGATCACGTCCACGGTCTTGCTGCCGGTGATGTCCTTGCCGGTCCCGCCGGAGAGGGTGACGTTGACCTTGACGTCGGTCTCGGGGTTCTCGCCCTGGTTGGCGAAGGAGACGACGAAGCTCGAGTCGCCGCTCAACGGGACCTTGTTGCTGCCGTTCTCGCCCGGCGTCAACGTGACGCCGTTGACCTTGGTGGAGACGAGCCCGTCGCCGTGCGTGCCCGGCGCGGGCTTGCCGTTCGAGCCCGAGCCCGAGCTCGACCCTCCGCTGGACAGCCGCGTCCCGAGCTTGCCGGCCACGAACGCGGGTTGCAGCCACGAGAAGCCCGGCAGGAACCCCTTGGTGCTGGCCGGGTCGGCGACCACGTCGTTGTCCTTGAGGATGCTTCGGATCTGGGTGGTCACCCGCGTGCGGATGAGGACGTCGGAGGCGAGGAAGGCCTGCATCTGGCCGGCGATCCCGTTGATGGCCTGATCGGCGACGTCCCCCTCGTTGCCGAGCGCGGTGGCGATGCGCTCGGAGTCGTACTGCAGGCCGTCGCGGCGCAGCTCGAGCGCGATGAGCAGCGACTCCTGCGCGTCCGTGAGGTCACCTGGCGGGGACAGGTCCTTGGCCTGCTTGAGGTTCGTGTCCGCGGTCGCCCGCAGGGAGGAGATCTGCGTCTGCAGGTCCTCCGGCGACTGGCTGGCACCCTGGCCGAGCGCCTGGAAGAACGCCGCGCCGACGTCGGTGTCGCTCTGGGTGATGATCTGGCCGGCCTCGCGGTTGTAGTTGCGCAGCGCGTTCTTGCGGCGGGAGTCCTGGCAGGCGTTGATGACAACGGCCAGGAAGATGATCAGCAGCAGGCCGACGCCGGCGGCCACGGCGCGCCGCGTCCACAGCGTCTGCGCGTCGGCGCTCGGGCCGCCCGCAGGGGCGGTGCGGCGAGGCCGGGGGGCCCGGCGTGTTGGCTCATCGTCTTCGTCGAAGAAGGACACCCAATTGGCCTTTCGGCTCGTGACGTCGTCCAGAAGATCGAGCCTGCGAGATCTGGCCGGACGAGAACGAAGTATGCCGGTCCACCCGGCGTGACCGGTCGTTCGCCATAACTCCGCTTCTCCCTGCAAGGTTCGGGGGCCGAGTTCACGAACCTGTAAGGCGTGATCACGGAGGAGCTCGAGACCACCGGCCTGGTGCTGGGGCGCTATCGCATGGGTCGCCGTCTCGGCGCGGGCGGTTTCGGCGCCGTGCACGAGGCGCTCGACGAGGCGCTGGACCGCTGGGTGGCGGTCAAGGTGATCCCGTCGGACGCCGAGACGCCCGTCCGCGCGCGACGCGAGGCGGTCGCCGCCGCCCGCCTCGAGCACCCCGGCATCGTGGCCATCTA
The DNA here is from genome assembly GCA_964242305.1 of uncultured Solirubrobacteraceae bacterium. Lineage (GTDB taxonomy): Bacteria > Actinomycetota > Thermoleophilia > Solirubrobacterales > Solirubrobacteraceae > DATLGB01. Next base: position 37,873 of record CAXTBB010000029.1, on the reverse strand, counting down.
CGACGCCGGGGAGGAGGACGGCGCGCGCTACCTGATCTCGGAGCTGGTGGAAGGACGGACGCTGGGCCAGCTCGCGCAGGCCGAGGAGCTGACCGACCGCGACGTGCTGCGCGTCGGCCTCGCTCTCTGCGACGCGCTCATCCACGCGCACGAGCGCGGGGTCATCCACCGCGACCTCAAGCCGGCCAACATCCTCGTCCCCGACCGGCCGCGGACGTGGCGCGGTGCGGCCAAGCTGGCCGACTTCGGCGTGGCCATGCTGGCCGGCGACGACCCGCTCACGGTGACGGGGGACGTGGTCGGGACGCTGGCCTACATGGCCCCGGAGCAGGCGGCGGGCAAGCGCGTCGACCACCGCGCCGACCTGTACTCGCTGGCCCTGGTCCTCTACGAGGCGCTGGCCGGCGCCAACCCCAACCGCGGCGCGACGCCCGCCGCCACCGCGGGCAAGATCGGCAAGCCGGTGGCCAGCCTGGGCAAGCCGCGGCCGGACGTGCCGCCGGAGCTGGTCGCCGCCATCGACACGGCGCTGCACGTCGCCCCCGCCCAGCGCGGGACGCTCGACGACCTCGCCGACGCGCTCGAGCTGGCGCTGGTGGAGGTGGACGACGACGGGGGCGTGATCTCCCGCCATCCGGCCGAGACGCCCGTGCGGATCCCGCGCGGGACGGGCCGCGCGCTGCACGCCGCGGGCGCCGCCGCGATCGTGGCCGTGGCCCTGTTCGAGCAGACGGTCGTGCCCTGGCCGGCTGCCGCCGCCGGCGCCTTCGCCCTGGTGCTGGCACTGCCGCGGGTGGGCTGGCTGGCGGCGATGGTCGGTGCCGTCGTCGTGCTCTTCGCCGACTATGACTCCAACCGGGCGCTGGCCCTCGCGCTCGCCGCGCTCCCGGTGCCCGCCCTGCTCATCCGCTCCCCCCGCGCGTGGTCGCTTCCCGTCCTCGCCCTCGCAGCGCAGGGCGCCTTCCCCGCGCTGGCCGGTCAGCTGCGCGGGTTCCCGGAGCGCGCGGCCGCCGGGGCGCTGGGCGCGTGGTGGCTCCAGCTCGCCCAGCACCCGGGTGACGTCGACCCGCACCGGCTGCCGGTGATCGGCGTCTGGGCGGTCGCGGCGGCCATCCTCCCGTGGGTCGTGCGCGGCCGGTACCTGCTGTTCGACGTGATCGCCGCCACGATGTGGGCGGCGGCGCTCGCATCGGCCACCGCGACCGTCGCTCAGGCCCTGAATCTGGCTCAACCACGCGGTTTGGTGGCCGGAACGGTGGTCGCCGGGCTGATCGCGGTCGTGAGTCCGCGATACTCGGACGAGTGAGCGTCCTGCGCGCCCTCGAGTCCAAGCTGGCCGACCTCGTCGAGGGGACGTTCAGCCGTGCCTTCAAGTCCGAAGTGCGCCCGGTGGAGATCGCCCGCAAGCTCGCGCGCGAGATGGACCAGCACAAAGTCGCCTCCGTCTCCCGGACCTACGTCCCCAACGAGTACACGGTGTGGCTGTCCCCGCGCGACCGCGAGCAGTTCCGCGGCTACGAGGCCGACCTGCGCGACGAGCTGAGCGCCTACCTGCTCGAGCACGCCCGCCGTGAGCGGGTCGCCTTCCTCACCCGCCCGGAGATCGGCTTCGAGACCGACGACCGGCTACGGCTGGGCGAGTTCGGCATCCAGGCCCGCCTCGTCGAGTCCCGCGGGCGCGACCAGGAGCCGATCCGGGGCGAGGCCGGCCACACCTCCGTCTACTCGACCGCCAAGCGCATCGCCGAGCCGCTCGCCGAGGCCACCGAGGCCCGCCGCACCCGCGCGCAGCTGCGCTACGAGGGCCGCGCCGTCATCCTCGGCTCGGGCGGCGCCGTGCTCGGCCGCTCCAGGGATTGCGACGTCGTCATCTCCGACGAGAACGCCTCCCGCCGCCACGCCGAGGTGCGCCCCAGCGGGAGCGCCTGGATCGTCCGCGACCTCGGCTCCACCAACGGCGTCAAGGTCAACGGTCGCCGCATCCAGGCCGCGCAGCCGCTCAACGACGGCGACGTCATCACCATCGGCCTCTCCGAGATCGGCTTCGAGGGATAAGTGGAACTGGATCCCCTTGCCGTGGCCCTGAAGTTCGGCTTCATCGCCGTCCTCTACCTGTTCCTGCTGTGGGTGAGCCGCTCGGCGCTGCGCGACCTGCGCCGGACGGAGACCGGCGAGTCGGTGGCGCCTGACTACGAGGACGCGACGGCGATGCACCGCGCCGGCAGCGCGCTGGACGCTCACGGCGGGATGCCGCGCCTGCGGGTGGAGTCGGCGCCGGGCCTGCGCGCGGGCGCCGCCTACGACCTGACCCACGGCGCGGTGCTGGGGCGCGGCGCGGACGCCGACATCGTGCTGGAGGACTCCTTCTCGAGCTCCCGCCACGCGCGCTTGATCCCGCAGGGGGACGCGGTCGTGCTCGAGGACCTCGGCTCGACCAACGGGACCTACCTCAACGACGAGCCGCTCGGCGGCCCGCAGCCCCTCCACGACGGCGATCGCATCCGCATCGGCGACTCCGAGTTCTCCTTCGAGCGATAAGCGTGTTACGGGTCAGCGAGAAGTGGCAGGGGTCGGACGTCGGCCGCCAGCGGACGGGCAACGAAGACAACCTGTTCGTGCAGGTGCCGCTGTTCGTGCTCGCCGACGGGATGGGCGGCGCGCAGGCCGGCGAGGTCGCCTCCGAGATCGCCATCCAGGCGTTCCGGGAGGCGCTGCCCGCCGACCAGGACGGCCTCGTCGCCACCATCGAGACCGCCAACGCGCGCGTGCACGACTCGTCGGTGCAGACGCCCGAATACCACGGCATGGGCACGACCTGCACGGTCGCCTACGTCGCCGAGGACGACGTCCTGGTCGGTCACGTCGGTGACTCGCGCTGCTACCTGCTCCGCGACGGCGAGCTGACCCGCATCACCGTCGACCACTCGCTGGTGGGGGAGCTGGTCGCGCGCGGCAAGGTCACCGAGGAGGAGGCGCTCGCGCATCCGCAGCGCTCCGTGATCACCCGCGCGGTCGGCCCCGAGCCGACGGTGAAGGTCGACGCGGATCGCGTCGCCGCCCGGGCCGGCGACGTCTTCCTGCTCTGCAGCGACGGCCTCACCGACATGGTCCGCGACCGCGACGTGCAGCGCATCCTCACCGCGGTCCAGTCGCTCGAGCAGGCCGGGCGCAACCTGATCGCCGCCGCCAACGCGGCGGGCGGGCGGGACAACATCACCGTGATCCTGTTCCGGCTCGAGGAGGTCGGCGGGGCGGAGCCGTACGTCGAGCCGGACACGCAGGTGACCGCGGTGTCGGCGCCCGTCGTCGAGACCGCCGCGCCCCCGCGCCGCACGGTGGCCCCGCCACCCCCGCGCCGGACCACGCCCGCGGAACCACCGCCGGCGACCGGCTGGCGGCGCGTCGTCAAGCCGCTGATCGTCATCGCCGTCCTGCTGGTGCTGTTCGGCGTGGCCGGCTTCGTGGCCATGCGCGGCGTCTTCTTCGTCGGCCTGGACAAGAACCGGACCGTGACGATCTACCGCGGCCTGCCCTACACGGGCCCCGGCGGCATCAAGCTCTACACGCGCAACTACACGTCCGGCGTGCGCATCGACCAGGTCCCCGCCGCCCGCCGGAAGACGTTCACCAACCACAAGCTGCGCTCGCTCGACGACGCCACCGATCTCGTCAAGCAGCTCGAGACGGGCAAGGTGCAGTGAGCGCCCGCAACCGGGAGCTGCTCGCGCTCGTCCCGGCCTCCCTGCTGGTGGCGGCCGGCTTCGCGGCGATCTTCATCCAGCGCTCGCAGGTCCTCACCAACGTCTCGCTGACCTACGGCGCGATCTTCCTCGGCCTGTGCGTGGCCACCCACGTCGTCATCCGCTTCACCCTGCCCGACGCCGACCCGTACCTGTTCCCGCTGGTCGCCGTGCTGGCCTGCTTCGGGCTGGTCATGATCTACCGCCTCGACGCCGACAGCGCCCGCAGCCAGGCCGGCTTCTTCGTCTTCGGCCTCGTCCTCTTCTCGGCGACGATCATCGCGCTGCGCCGGGACGTGCGCGCGCTGCAGGAGTACAAGTACGTGATCGCGGCGGTGTCGCTGGCCGGCCTGCTGCTCCCCCGCGTCCCCGGCCTGCGCGCGCCCGTCAACGGCGCCTACCTCGGCATCAAGTTCCCGATCATCGGCTCCTTCCAGATCGCCGAGTTCGCGAAGATCGGCATCGTCATCTTCCTGGCCGCCTACCTGCGCGAGCGCCGCGACGTGCTCGTCATGGACGCCAAGCGCTTCCTGGGGCTGACCTTCCCGCCGATCAAGCACTTCGGGCCGCTGGTCCTGATCTGGGCCGCCTCGATGTTCCTGCTCTTCTACATCCGCGACATCGGGTCCTCGCTGATGTTCTTCGGGGCGTTCCTGGCCGTGCTCTACGTCGCGACGAACCGCTTCGGCTTCGTCCTCGTCGGCCTGGTCGCCTTCGCGATCGGCTCCTATGTGATGACGAAGGCGACCGGGCACATCCAGGACCGCGTCGACGTGTGGCTGGACCCCTTCAACCACCGGCTCTACGAGCAGCAGGGCGGCAGCTACCAGGTCGCGCAGGGCATCTTCGCCCAGGCCGACGGCGGGCTGTTCGGGACGGGCCTCGGCGGGTCGCTGATCCTGACCCCGGCGCCGAAGACCGACCTCATCTACGCCGTGATCGTCGACGAGCTCGGCCTCGCCGGCGCCTGCGGGCTGATGCTCACCTACCTGCTCATCGTGGTCCGCGGCTTCAAGACGGCGATGATCGCGCGGGACTCGTTCTCCACCCTGCTGGCGGCGGGCCTGGCGAGCGTCTTCGCCCTGCAGGTCTTCGTGATCGTCGGCGGGGTCACGCGCGTCATCCCGCTCACCGGCGTCACGCTCCCGTTCGTCTCCTACGGCGGGTCCTCCATCCTCGCCAACTTCGTCCTGCTGGCGCTGCTGCTGCTCGTCTCCGACCGCGCACGGCGCGAGGCGAGGACGTCGTGAACACGCCCATCCTGCGCCTGTACGGCTTCTTCGCGCTGCTGTTCGCGGTGTTGATCGGCTTCACGTCGTGGTGGTCGGTCTTCGACGCCGAGGCGATCCGCGACCAGCCGCTCAACCACCGCGACGAGCTGCAGGAGCAGCGCATCCCGCGCGGGGCGATCCGCACCGCCGACGGCGAGGTCATCGCCCGCTCGGTCAAGCGCCCCGACAAGACCTACCGCCGCCGCTATCCGCTCGGCGCGCTGTTCGGCCACCCCGTCGGCTACTCGTTCGCCAACCTGGGCTCGTCGGGTCTGGAGGACTACTACGAGGACCGGCTCGTCGATCGCCGCACGGAGCTCGTCGGCGTCTTCGACTCCCTGCTCGGGCGCAAGCGCGTCGGCCAGGACCTCAAGACGACGCTGGACGCGAAGGTCCAGCGGGTCGCCCAGCAGGGGCTGGCCGCCAGCCCGAGCGGCCGCGGCGCCGCCGTCGCCATGGACGTCAAGACGGGAGCGGTGCGGGCGATGGTGTCCGCCCCCGGCTTCGACCCCAACGACCTCGACAACGGCAAGACGTTCTCGCGCCTGTCGACGGACAACGACCGCACGCCGCTGGTCAACCGCGCCGTCCAGGGCCTGTTCCCGCCCGGCTCGACGTTCAAGGCGGTCACGGCCGTGGCGGCGATCGACAGCGGCGACTACACGCCGACGTCGACCATCTCCGGCAAGAACGGGAAGGTCATCTCCGGTGTCCCGCTCCAGAACTTCGGCGGCGAGGACTTCGGGCCGATCTCACTCACAGTGGCACTGACCAACTCCGTCAACACGGTCTTCGGGGAGATCGGCGAGAAGCTCGGCAAGTCGACCATGAAGCGCTACATGGACCGCTTCGGCTTCGACGCGGCGCCGCCGATCGACCTGCCGGAGTCCCAGCTGCCGCGCTCGGGCGAGCGCCGCAACGGCAGGCTGATCCAGCCGACGTCGCGGTTCGTAGACGTGGGTCGCATGGCCATCGGCCAAGACAAGCTGCTCGTCTCCCCGCTCCAGATGGCCTCCGTCGCCCAGACGATCGGCAACGGCGGCGTGCGGATGAAGCCCTACCTGGTCGCCAAGGCGTTCGACGACGACGGCCGCACCACGCTCGACCGCGACCCCGAGGAGGCCGGGCGCGTGATGTCGGAGGCCTCCGCCGCCGCCGTGACCGGCATGATGCAGCAGGTGGTCAAAGAGGGAACCGGCACCGCGGCGGCGCTGAGCGGCGTCGACCTCGCCGGTAAGACCGGGACCGCCGAGCTCAACAACAACGGCCTCAACGACCTGTGGTTCATCGGCTTCACGGGCGAGCACGCCGTCGCGGTGCTGGTCGAGCGCGTCCAGGGCGGGACGGGCGGGACCGTCGCGGCCCCGATCGCCAAGGCGATGCTGGAGGCGATGGGTGACTGACCAGCGCGATCCACTGAAGGAGAGCCTCACAAACGGCGAGATCGTCGACGCGCGCTACACGGTGGTCAAGCGCATCGGCTCGGGCGGGATGGCCGACGTCTACTGCGCCCAGGACGCGCAGCTCGGCCGCCGCGTCGCGCTGAAGGTCCTGCACCGCCGCTTCGCCTCGGACACGGAGTTCGTCGAGCGCTTCCGCCGCGAGGCCAGCGCCGCCGCCGGCCTGCAGCACCCCAACGTCGTCCAGGTCTTCGACCGCGGCGAGCTCGACGGGACCTACTACATCGCGATGGAGTTCCTCGAGGGCCGCTCGCTCAAGCAGCTGGTCCGCGACGAGGGCCCGCTCGATCCCGGCCGCGCCATCGACATCACCGTCCAGGTCCTGCGCGCGGCACGCTTCGCGCACAAGCGCGGTGTCATCCACCGCGACTTCAAGCCCCACAACGTCATCGTCGACAACGAGGGCCGGGTCAAGGTGACCGACTTCGGGATCGCCCGCGCGGGCGCGTCGGACATGACGGAGACCGGCGCGATCATGGGCACGGCCGCCTACCTGTCGCCCGAGCAGGCCCAGGGCCACGCGGTCAGCGCCTCCTCGGACCTCTACTCGGTCGGCATCCTGCTCTACGAGCTGCTCACGGGCGCACCGCCGTTCGACGCCGAATCGGCCGTCTCCATCGCGCTCAAGCAGGTCAGCGAGGCGCCTGCCCCGCCGCGGTCGCTCAATCCCGCGGTCTCCCCCGAGCTGGAGGACGTCGTCCTGCGCGCGCTGCAGAAGGACCCCGCGCGGCGCTTCGCCGACGCGGACGAGTTCATCGGCGCGCTCGAGGCGGTTCGCGAGTACCCGGCGCGGCCGGACCTGGCGCAGCGCACCGGCGACCTCACCGGCGTCTACCCCGCGCTCGGCCTGCTCAGCGAGGAGGTCGAGGAGGAGCGGCGCCGGCGCGGCTGGCGGTTCTGGACGATGCTCGTCCTGGTCCTGCTGGCGCTGGCCGCGATCGCCGTGGGCGCGTACCTGCTGCTGCGCCCGGACGTGGTCAAGGTCCCCAAGGTGGTCGGCCAGACCTCGCGGGTCGCCTCCACGCGCCTGAACAACCTCGGCTTCGAGGTCGAGCTCACCCAGCTGCGCAACCCCGATGTGCCCGAGGACATCGTCAGCCGCCAGCGCCCCGGGCCGGGCGAGAAGGTCGACCAAGGGTCGACGGTGACGATCTACGTGTCCTCCGGCCCCGGCCAGGCCGACGTCCCCGACGTGGTCGGCCGGTCCGAGAAGGCGGCGCGCAAGGCGATCGAGAAGGCCGGCTTCAAGGCCGAGGTCAAGACCGAGTTCTCGGAGACGGTCAAGGCGGGCAAGGTGGTCGACACGCTGCCGTCGGCGCAGACGCAGATCGACCTCGGCAAGACCGTCACGCTGCTCGTGTCCAAGGGTCCCGAGGAGGCCGAGATCCCCGACGTGATCGGGAAGGACGAGGCGGCGGCGACCGCCGCCCTGCAGGACGCCGGCTTCGAGGTGGCCACGACGACCAAGGAGTCCGACGAGGATCCGGGCACGGTGATCGCCGCCTCGCCGTCGGTGGGCGAGCGCCTGCGCAAGGGCGAGACGGTGACCCTGACCCTCGCCAAGGAGCCCGCCGAGGTCGACGTCCCCGACGTCCGCGGCGACACCATCAACGAGGCGCTCGGCGAACTCGCCGACGCGGGGCTGCGGCCGCGCCAGCGCCGGCGCGCGGTGACGACCCCCGACCAGGACGGGCTCGTGCTCGCGCAGAAGCCGGCGGGCGGCAAGCTCAAGAAGGGGGAGACCGTGACGATCGTGGTCGGCGCCTTCGACGACTCGGCGCTGAACCCGGAGCCCGACGACACCGCCACGCCGGCCCCGACCACGTCGCCGACGCCGTCGCCGACCCCGTGAGGGTGGCGGTCCTCAGCGGCGGGCGCTCCTCCGAGCACGACGTGTCGCTGACGTCCGGCGCGGCGGTGCGGGGCGGGCTCGCGGCCGCCGGACACGAGGTGCTCGACGTGCACCTGACGCGGGAGGGGCCGTGGCTGTTCGACGGCCAGGCCGTGTCCCTGACGCCCGGCGACGGGCTGCTCGGCGCCGACGTCGTCTTCCCCGTCCTGCACGGCCCCTACGGCGAGGACGGCACCGTCCAGGGCCTGCTCGAGCTGCTCGGCGTCCCCTACGTCGGCGCCGGCGTGCTGGCCTCGTCGCTGTGCATGGACAAGGTCGTCTTCAAGGAGGTGCTGGCCGCCGCGGGCGTCCCGCAGGTCGACTACGTGGCACTGCGGCCCGGCGACGCGGCGACGGGGGTCGAGCGCCTCGGCCTGCCCGTGTTCGTCAAGCCGGCCCGGGCGGGGTCGTCGATCGGCATCGTCAAGGTGACCGACCTCGCCGACCTCGACGCCGCGCTGGCGACCGCCTTCGGCTTCGATTCGCACGTGATCGTGGAGGCGATGTCCGACGGGTGCGAGGTCGAGTGCGCGGTGCTCGGCAACGCGAGGCCCGACGCGAGCGTCCCCGGCGAGATCGTGCTGACCGGCGGCGCCGATTGGTACGACTACGAGGCCAAGTACGCCGAAGGCGGGATGGAGCTCGTCATCCCCCCGCGCCTTCCCGCCGCCGCCGTCGAAGAGGTGCGCCGGCTGGCCATCGACACCTTCGTCCGCGTCGGCGGCCGCGGCCTGGCCCGCGTCGACTTCTTCGTCGAGGGCGACCGCGTCCTCGTCAACGAGCTCAACACGCTCCCCGGCTTCACGCCGACCTCCGTCTACGCGTCCCTGTGGGCGGCGTCCGGCGTCGGCTTCGAGGCGCTCTGCGACCGCCTGCTGGCGCTCGCGGTCAGCTCGACTTGAACAGGGAGACCTCGCCGATGTCGACGTGGTCGTCGTCGGGCGGCAGCTGGGTGATCCAGATCAGGTAGTAGCGGTAGCTGTGGCCGGCCGTGTGGAGCTTGATCGTCTTCTTCGTGCCCACCGTCGCGTCGCCGACCTTCGTCCAGCCGTCGCCGATGTCGCTGGGGACGGCGCCGGGCGGGGCCCCGTAGATGGTCGCCTTCCAGCCCGGGGTGGGCGACAGGATGCGCAGCGCCGTGGCCCGCACGGACGGCTTGGCGTCGATGTAGAGGCCGACGCCGGACTTGGGTCCCTTGGCCCCGGCGATCTGATGGTCGCTGTAGGTCTCGGTGTCCCACACCGTGGCGGGGTCGCCGTCGACGGCGAGGGGCGTCTTGGGCCGGTGCTCCTCGTTGTCGCCCTCGGGGTCGTAGTCGTGCGCGGACGTACGGGCCACGGAGACGTTCTTGGTCCCCTTCGGCGCGGCGCCGCGCGGCGCGCCGGTCCCCTTGCGGATGGGGTTGCCGGTGTCCACGAGCAGGATCAGGGCGACCACGACGCCGACGATCACGGTGACGATGGCGGCGGCGATGAGCGGCCGGCGGACGCGCAGGCGGAAGGGGACGCTGCGCGCGGGCAGGGTGCGCAGGACGGCCGTCGCCTCCCCGGTCGCGCGGCCCCGGCGGGCGGCCTCGTGGGCGAGCGCGTCCTCGAGGTCGTCCTCCAGCGTGACGGTGTCGGCGTAGCGGCGGTCGAGGTTCTTGCAGGTCATGTGGTCGATGACGGCGGCGACGCTGGCGGTGACCTCGGGCCGCAGGCGGGCGATGTCCGGGATGTCGTCACGCACGTGCTTCATCGCCACGGCGACCTGGTTCTCGCCGTGGAAGGGGACGTCCCCGGCGAGCATCTCGTAGAGCACGATGCCGAGCGAGTAGATGTCCGACTGCCCGTTGACCGGGTGGCCGAGCGCCTGCTCGGGGGACACGTAGTCGGTGGTGCCCAGGACCCGCCCGTCGGCCGTCAGCCCGTCCTCCTCGAGCGAGCGGGCGATGCCGAAGTCGGTGACCTTGGCCATCCCCTCCTCGTCGATGAGGACGTTCTGGGGCTTGATGTCGCGGTGGACGATCCCGCGCGTGTGGGCGGCGCCGAGCGCGCGCGTGATCTCGATCGCGTAGGCGAGCGACTCGTCGACGGGCAGCTCACCGGCCCGGCGGATGCGGTCCTTGAGCGTCTCGCCCTCGACGTACTCGAAGACGATGTAGGGACGCCCGTCGTCCTCGCCCGCGTCGATGACGCCGACGATGTGCGGGTGGGAGAACTGGGCGACCGCGCGGGCCTCGCGGCGGAAGCGCTCGAGCTGGTCGGAGTCCGACGCGATCTCGCGGTGCATGAGCTTGACCGCGACCACGCGCTCGAGCGTCGTGTCGAACGCGCGGTACACCGTCGACATCCCGCCCGCGCCGATCTGGGCGTCGAGGCGGTAGCGCCCGGAGAGCAGGGTGCCGACGAGCGGGCTCATGTCCGCCGCCTATGTTCGCAGAGCGTTACGCGCCGTCTTCGGTTTTGGCGGGGCCAGGCTCGTCGGTGCGCCACACGGCTGACCCCTTCTCGCCGGCCGCCGTCTCCGTCTCCGGTGGGGGTACGTCGGCGATCGGCGCGCCGGTCGGCGGCGGGGGCACGTCCATGACCTCGGTCGGCGCCGGCTCCCCGAGGTCGCCGGCCACGACCTCCGTCTCCGCCTCGTCGCTCAGGTCCAGCTGCTCGAGGGCCTCGCCGCTCTCGCCGCTGAACGGGTCGTCCTGGGCCTCGATGATCTCGTCGATCTGGCGCTCGGCCTCGATCGGGTCGCCGCCGGACGACTCCGTGTTCTCGATCAGGTCGCTCTCGGCCAGCTCCTGGCCCTCGTTGTAGCCCTCGCCGGCCTCTTCGAGCGGGCGCATCGCCTCGTCGGCTTCCAGGGAGGGGTCCTCCGGGTCCGGGTAGTCCTCGGGAACGCCGCCGATGTTGGCCGCCTCGGCCGCGGCGGCAGCCTCCTCGGCCTCCTCGTCGATCCCGCCCTCGGGCTCGTGGACGGCCGGGTCGGGGGCGGGGACGTGGGTGGCGGTGTTCTCGGGCGGGCCGTCGACGTCGACGTTGGCGACGGCAGGCGCCGGGGCGGGGCCGGGCGTGGTGGCGGCGGTGCCGACGGGCGCGGCGGCGGGCGAGGGGGCGGGCTCGGTCGCGCGGGGCGTGTCGGTCAGGAGCCCGCTCACGGCACGCTTGTTCTTCGCGGCGTAGGCGGCGCCGAGCGCGATGCCGCCGAGGATGAGGGTGCGAGCGCTGAAGAGTCGAGCCATGTCAGGAAACCTACCCGCCCTGCGACCCTGTCAACGTCGTGCGCAGGCTCCTCCTGGTCCTCCTCCTCACCGCCGCAGCGCTGCTCAGCGGCCGGGCCGTCGTGCAGGCCCCACCGTCGCGTGCCGACGGCACGGTCACCCGCGTCGTCGACGGCGACACGGTGCACGTCCAGGTGCGCGGCCGGGACGTGACCGTCCGGCTGCTGGGCATCGACACGCCCGAGCTGCATCGCCCGGCCACGCCGGTCGAGTGCGGCGCCCGCGGCGCGGCCCGGGCGCTCGAGGCGCTCGCCGACGGCCGCCGCGTCAGGCTCGTCGGGGACCCCACGCAGGACGCGCGCGACCGCTACGGCCGTCGCCTGGCCTACGTCGTCGTGCGCGGCAGCGGCGTCGACCTGGGGGAGACGATGGTCCGGCGCGGCTGGGCGTCCGTGTACGTCTTCGACCGCCCGTTCCGGCGCGTCGCCCGCTACCGGGCGGCCGCGCGGAGGGCGGACGGCGGCGTCGTCGCCCGGTGCGACGGCGACTTCCATTCGGCCTCGTAGGGTCTTCGGGGTGGACGCCGACCGTGCCGAGCGCGCCGTCGCCGAGCTGCTGCGGGCGCTCGACGTCGACCTGACCGACGAGAGCCTGCGCGAGACGCCGCGCCGGGTCGCCGCCGCCTACGCCGAGCTGCTCACGCCGCAGCCGTTCGCGGCCACCACCTTCCCCAACGCCGAGGGCTACGACGAGATGGTCGTGGCCCGCAGCATCCCGTTCCACTCGCTGTGCGAGCACCACCTGATCCCGTTCGTCGGCGTCGCGCACGTCGCCTACCTGCCCGGGGATCGCATCGTCGGGCTGTCCAAGCTGGCGCGGGTCGTCGAGCACTTCGCCCGCCGGCTCCAGGTCCAGGAGCGGATGACCGTCCAGATCGCCGACTGGATCGAGGCCGAGCTGGAGCCCAAGGGCGTCGGCGTCGTGCTCGACGCCGAGCACTTCTGCATGACCATCCGCGGCGTCCAGAAGCCGGGCGCGCGCACCACCACCTCGGCGCTGCGGGGCCGGCTGCGCGACGACGCCCGGACCCGCTCGGAGTTCCTGGCCCTGCGGTGACCGGAGGTGGGGCCCCTTCTTCTCCCCGGTACGACTCCATCGGGACCACGTACGCGCAGACGCGCCGCGAGGACCCGCGGGTCGCCGCACGGCTGGCCGAGGCGCTCGGCGACGCCCGCACGGTGGTCAACGTGGGCGCGGGCGCCGGGTCCTACGAGCCGGCCGAGCGCCACGTCATCGCGATCGAGCCGAGCGCGGTGATGATCGCCCAGCGCGGACCGGAGCGCGTACCCGCCGTCGTCGGGTCGGCCGGCCGGCTGCCGCTGCTCGACGACGCCGTCGACGCCGCGATGGCCGTCATCACCATCCACCACTGGGACGACGAGCGCGAGGCCGGCGTGCGCGAGCTGCGGCGCGTCGCCCGCGGGCCGGTCGCGATCCTCACCTTCGACGTCCGCGTCAGCCGCGAGATGTGGCTGCCGCGCGAGTACCTGCCGGAGGTCGACGCGCTGGACGGCGACATCATGCCGGACCCGGAGCTCGTGGCCGGCTGGCTCGGCGGCGACGTCTCGATCGAGACCGTGCCTGTCCACCGCGACACGCCGGACTGGACCTTCGCCGCGTTCTGGGCCCACCCCGAACGCGTGCTCGATCCCGTCGCGCGCGACGGCACCTCCGGCTTCTCGCGCATGCCCGCCGCGGTCGTCGACCGCGCCGTCGCCGCCGTCGGGCGCGACCTCGAGGACGGCACGTGGGACGCGCGCCACGGGGAGCTGCGCACCCGCAGTGAGTACGACGCCGGCCTGCGGCTGATCGTGGCGCGATAGGGGTACGTCGTGGCCATGAGCGATCACGAGGAGCTGGCCGACGAGCATGAGAAGACCGCCGACCGCCTGGAGCGGGAGAGCGAGCGCGTCGCGCAGCACGCGGACGACGCGCGGTCCAAGCTCGAGTCGGCGCGCGGCGACGCGATGATCCCGCAGTCCCTGGGCCAGGACGATCCCGGCCACCGGGTCCCCTCGAACGCCGATCTGAAGGCCGAGCAGGACGCCGAGGAGGAGGCCAAGGCGGCGGAGGAGGCCGAGCCGGACACGATCGGCGAGTCGGTCGACAAGCGGCTGGGCGATCTCGACCTGGGCTCGGGCGGCGAGCGCGGCGAGGACCAGCTCGACGACTCCGACGAGACGCCCGGCGGCGGCGACTATGACGACGTCACCCCCGAGGGTGGGTCCGAGGACGACGACTAGGCCGTACGGTGCACGCCGCGCTCGCGCGTGGCGGCGATGCTCAGGCCGGGCAGGTCCACCCGTCCGACTGAGTCGTTGATCGTGCCGATGCGCGCGGTGCCGGGGTGGCGGCGGCCGAGCAGCTCGACGGCCGCGTCGGCGTCAGCGTCGGGGACGACGGCAACGAACCCGCAGCCCATGTTGAAGACGTCGTACATCTCTTCGACGGGGACGCCGGCGGCCGCGGCGATCGCGCCGAAGACGGGCTGCGGCGGCAGCGGCGCGTCGATCGTCCAGCCGCCGTCGCCGGGGAAGCGCAGCAGGTTCGTCACGCCGCCGCCGGTTATGTGAGCCAGGGCGCGGACGTCGATGTCCGAGCGCAGCAGGTCGAGCGCCGCGCGCACGTAGATGACGGTCGGCTCCAGCAGGACGTCGGCCACGGAGTCGCCGGTCAGCGCGTCCGGCCGCGAGTCGAGCGTCCAGCCGGCGTCTTCGAGCAGCGCGCGGCGGGCGAGCGTGTAGCCGTTGGAGTGGATGCCGGACGCGGGCAGGCCGATGACGGCGTCGCCGGGCTGGCGGCGCTCGCCGGTCACCATCGCGTCCAGCGCCACGGTCCCGAAGCAGGTGCCGACGATGTCGAAGCCGTTGGGCGACGGGTGGCCGCGGACGACCTCCGGGAGGACCGCCAGCTCGCCGCCCGGGATCTCCACCCCGGCGTCGGCGGCGCCGCGGGCCAGGCCGGCGGCGATCTGGGCGAGCATGTCCGGGTCGGCGTGCTCGACGGCGAGGTAGTCGACCAGGGCGATCGGCTCGGCCCCGATGCAGACCACGTCGTTGACGTTCATGGCCACGCAGTCGATCCCGATCGTGTCGAAGCGCCCCGTCTGCTCGGCCACGATCACCTTGGACCCGGCGCTGTCGGTCCCGATCGCGATGCCGAGGTTGTCGGCGATTTTGAGCACGGCGGCGTAGTGGCCGGGCGGCGCCACCGACCGCGTGGGCGACCCGGTCTCGATGGCTCCGAGCGCACGCACGATCGCCGACACGCCCGCGTCGGCGAGGCGCGTGTCGACACCGGCGGCGGCGTACGCGTCGCTCACGGGCGCGCGGACTCGCGGGGCTCGGCGTCGAGGCTCATGGGCGCGCGGACTCGCGGGGCTCGGCGTCGAGGCTCATGGGCGCGATTGTCGCAGGAGGACCAGCGCCAGCCCGATCCGCTCGGCCCCCCACGGCCACAGCGGCCCGCCGCGGTCGACGACCCGCAGCACCGGCAGCGCGGCCAGCGCGCTCGCGAACGCCGTCACCGGCCCGATGTCCAGGGGTGGCGAGGCCCATCGTCGGCGCCCTCGCCGGCCGCGCCGGGCGCCCCTGCGGTCTCTCCCGCACCGCATCGCGACCGCGCCGAGCGTCACCGGCACGCCGACCTCGCGCGACAGCGGGTTGGCCTCGTCGGCCGCGAAGCCCCGCAGCCGGGCCGCCGCCAGCGTCGCCCCGTTGCGCGACACGCCCGGCCACAGCGCCGCCGCCTGCGCGAGCCCCAGCCACAGGCCGTCCGCCGGCCCCGCGTCCCACCGCGACCGCTCCCCGCGCGCCCGATCCGCGACCAGCAGCAGCCCACCCCCCACCAGCAGTGTTCCGAACAATTGAGACTGAGGGGACTGTCCCTTTTTTCTCAGTTGGCGTTCGCGGGCGTAGCCGAGGGTGGCCGGGATCCCGCCCGCGAGGAGGTGCAGCTGCAGCCGGCGCCACGAGAAGTGGCGGAGGATCGGGGCGATCTCGGAACGGCAGCCGATGACGAGCGCCGCCAGCGACCCCGCGTGGAGGGCGACCTCGTCCCCCTCCAGTCCCCACAGCCGCCGCGCCGCCTCCACATGCCCGGACGAGGACACCGGCAGCAGCTCGGCGGGGCCCTGGATCAGGCCGAGGAGGGCTTGGGCTGGCGCCGCCACCGCACGAACAGGTACACGGCGCCCAGGACGATCAGGGCGGCGACGGCGTAGTCGACGTAGTGCAGGCCGTCCTTCCAGTCCTCCCATTTGTCCCCGGCCTGGTCGCCGATGAACGCGAGCAGGAACACCCACGGCAGGCAGCCGGCCACGGTCAGCGCGGTGAAGCGCCAGAACGGCATCCGGGCCACGCCGGCCGGGAGCGAGATGAAGGTGCGGACGACCGGCACCATGCGCGCGAAGAAGACCGTGGCCGAGCCGTACTTCGCGAACCAGTCGTCGGCCCACTTGAGGTGCGAGGGCTTGATGTGCAGCTTGCGGCCGTGCTTCTCGAGCACGTCGACGCGGCCGTAGTACCCGACCGCGTAGGCGATCCACGAGCCGACCACGTTGGCCGCCGTGCCGACCAGGACGACCTCGATCAGGGAGAAGCGGCCGTCGCTGACGTTGAAGCCGGCGAACAGCATCGTCGCCTCCGACGGGATCGGGATGCAGGCGCTCTCGAGCAGCATGAGGACGAAGATCCCGGGCAGCCCGAGGTCGTCGATCACGTTGACGGCGAAGTCGACGAGGCCGTCGGTGACGGCTGCGGAAAGGGTCATCATCGGGCGGCGACAGTAGCTTCACGCCATAAATGCGCGTTTGGGTCGACCTCACCAACTCGCCGCACGTCCTCGTCATGCGGCCGGTGATCGAGGAGCTGGAGCGTCGCGGGCACGAGGTGACGGTGACCGCGCGCGACTTCGCGCAGACGCTGGCGCTGTGCGAGCGCTTCGGCATCGCGCACGAGGCGATCGGCCACCATCGCGGCGGTCGCCTGGGAGCCAAGGCGGTCGGCCTGTTCGACCGCTCCTTCACGCTGGCGCGGTGGGCGAAGGGCCGCCGCTTCGACATCGCGCTCGGGCACGGCTCCAACGACGTCACGGTGGCCGCGCGCCTGCGCCGCGTCCCGTCCACGACGACCTTCGACTACGAGTGGGCCCGGGTCCAGCACACGGTCAACTGCCGCCTCGCCCAGGCCGTCGTCGTCCCGGACGTGATCCCGGTCGACCGCCTCGAGCCCTACGGCGCGAAGGGGAAGATCCACGGCTACGCGGGCCTGAAGGAGGAGTACTACCTCTCCGACTTCGAGCCCGACGACGCCGTGCTCCGCGAGCTCGCTCTCGACGGCGAGTTCTTCGTGGTGCGCACGCCGCCCGACGTCTCGCTCTATCACCGCTTCGAGAACCCGCTCTTCGGCCAGGTGCTCGAGCGGCTCAGGGACCTCGGCCAGGTGGTCGTCCTCCCGCGGACCAAGGAGCAGCGCGCGGAGCTGAGCGGCAAGGGCTTCGTCGTCCCCGAGCGGGCCGTCGACGCGCAGACCCTGGTCGCGCGCGCGAAGCTCGTCGTCTCCGCCGGCGGGACGATGAACCGCGAGGCCGTCGCCCTCGGCACGCCCGTCTACACCACCTTCGAGGGCCGCCTCGGCGCCGTCGACGAGCGCCTCATCGCCGAGGGCCGGCTGCGCCGCCTCACCCGCGCGCAGGACATCGACCTCGACACCCCGCTCGAGCCCGCCCCGGAGCGCATCCGCAGGAACCCGTCCGACTTCACCGACCTGTTGCTCGCGCCCGTAAACTGACCGCGATGCGCCGCCGCCTCGTGTCGCTGGCTGTCCCGATCCACCGCCAGGCGCTGCCGCAGATCGCACTGGACGGGGGTCTGGTTGCCCTGGCCCACCTGCTCTCCTACGGGCTGCGCTTCGACGAGGGCGTCCCCGAGCGCTACCAGGCGCTGCGCGACCACTCGCTGACCATCAGCGTCGGCGGCACGCTGATCGTCTTCTGGGCCTTCGGGCTCTACCGGCACTCGTGGCGCTTCGCCGACCGCGACGTCTTCGTCCGCGTCCCCCAGGCGGTGATCGTGGCGACGCTGATGATGGTCGGGCTGATCGCGATCCTCGACCCCGCGTACGTGACGACGCCGGAGGGGCTCGAGGGGCTGAGCCCGCCCGCCGGCGTCATCGGCCTGTTCTTCCTGCTGACCCTGATGCTGACCCTGGGCGCGCGCTTCGCCGTGCGGATGTTTCTCGATCGACCGGTAGGCGGCCGGGCGCTGCGCAACGCCCGCACGGTGCTGATCGTCGGTGCCGGTGACGGCGGCCGCCTCGTCCAGAACGAGATCCTGGCCAACCCCAGCCTCAACCTGCGCCCGGTCGGCTTCATCGACGACGACCCCGGCAAGCTCGACCTCAAGATCCGCGGCTCGCGGGTGCTCGGTAACGTCGCCGGGCTCGGGCGCGTGCTCGAGAACGTGGAGCCGGACGAGGTCATCATCGCCATCCCGTCCGCCTCCGGACGGTTGCGCGGTCGGGTGGTGGCCGACTGCCGCGCGCGCGGCGTCGAGGTGCGCACGCTGCCGACCGTCTTCGAGCTGCTCCAGACCGGCGGGCGCATGGTCCGCCAAGTCCGCCGCGTCGAGGTCGAGGACGTCCTCGGGCGCGAGCCGGTCCGCATGGAGATCGAGCGCGTGGGCGGCTATCTCACCGACCGCGTGGTCATGATCACCGGCGCCGGCGGGTCGATCGGCTCCGAGCTGTGCCGGCAGATCGCGCGCGTGAACCCGAGCCGCCTGATCCTCGTCGACCACGCCGAGGACAACCTGTTCGAGATCCAGCGCGAGCTCGAGCAGGACCGCCACGTCCTCACCGCCGTCGCCGTGATCGCCGACTGCAAGGAGGAGGACCGGATGCGCGAGGTGATCGCGCAGCACCGGCCCGCGGTGATCTTCCACGCCGCCGCCTACAAGCACGTCGGGATGATGGAGGCCAACCCGATCGAGGCGGTCCGCAACAACTCGCTCGCCACGCGGGTGATGACGCGGGTGGCGGGCGCGGCCGGGGTCGAGACGTTCGTGCTGGTCTCCACGGACAAGGCGGTGGCGCCGGCCACGGTCATGGGCGCGTCCAAGGCCCTGGCCGAATGGCAGGTGGAGGCGGCCGGGCACGCCTACCCGGCCACGGTCTACACCTCCGTGCGCTTCGGCAACGTGCTCGGGTCCTCGGGCTCCGTCGTCCCCATCTTCCGCCGCCAGATCGCCGCGGGCGGCCCGGTCACGGTGACCGACCGCAACATGACGCGGTACTTCATGACGATCCCGGAGGCGGTCCAGCTGATCGTGCAGGCCGGGTCGCTGGCCCGCGGCGGGGAGACCTTCGTGCTGGAGATGGGCGAGCCGGTCAACATCTGGGCGCTGGCCCACCAGATGGTCCGCCTGAGCGGCCTGGAGCCGGAGCAGGACATCGCGATCCTGGAGATCGGCGCGCGCCCGGGGGAGAAGGTCCACGAGGACCTGTTCAACGCCTACGAGACGCCAGTGGCCACGGAGGCGGCGCGCATCCAGCGCGCCGACCGCCCGCCGCTGAACCCCGAGTTCGTCGACCAGACCTTCCACGACATCGCGGCGCTCGCGCGCGAGGGCGACGCGGCACGGCTGGCCGCCACGGTGTCGGAGCTGGCGCTGGTGCGGGTGCCCGCCCAGGCCGCGGAAGCGGTCCGGGCGTCCGCCTAGACTGCCCGCCTTCACCACATGGTCACCTATGCGGTCACCCTGTCGGACCTGATCGAGAAGGGCGGAGCCTATGCCGGGCTCGCAGCGTTCTTCGGCTTCGCGGTCCTCTCCGTCCTCGCCTTCGCGCAAGCGCGCGAGATCCGTCGCCTGCGCGATTGGGCCGGCCGTGCGCCCGAACGCGCGCAGGAGCTCGAGCAGCGCGTGATCGAGCAGGCCGAGCAGGCGCGCCGGGTCGTGGCCACGCCGTCGCGGCGCCCGGGCGAGCCCGCCACCGCCGCGGCGCAGGGCGTCGTCGCCAAGCCCGTCGCGACGCCTGCGGCCGAGCCTGCGGCGGTGGAAGCGGAGACCACCGCGCAGCCGGCCGTCGAGTCCGAGACCGAGGCCGAGCCGGAGACCGAGACGCCGGTCGTCGCGGAGGAGGAGACCGCTGCGGAGCACGAGATCGTGGCCGCCGCGCCCGCCGACACCGCCGAGGCTCCCGCGGTGGACGAGCCCGCGAAGGACGAGGAGGAGGAGGCCGTGCCGGCCGGTGCCGCGACCGCGGTCACGCCCGCCGTCCCCGCCGCCACACCGGCCAACGGCGCGTCGGGTGAGATCCCGCCCAAGCTCCCCCCGCGCGCGACAAAGGGCCCACCCTCCTCGCCTGTCACCCCGAAGCGCCCGGTGCCCGCCCCGCAGCCGCTGCGCGCCACCCAGCCCCCCAGCCGGCGTCCCGCCGCGGTGGCCGCCATCCGTGAGCCGCGCGGCCGCCGCCGCACGCCGATCATCGTGGCCGGCATCGCCGCGGGCCTCGTCCTGATCGTCGTCGGCCTGCTGGCCATCTTCACCGGCGGTGACGACTCGCCCAACAAGGCGGCCACCCCGGCCGCGAAGAAGACGCCGGCGAGCACGGCGTCGGCCTCCGCGACGTCGAGTGGCAAGAAGGCGACGGGGCCGGCCTCGCGCGCCGACACCAAGGTCGCCGTCCTCAACGGCACCACGGTCACGGGGCTGGCCAGTCAGGTCGACACGGCCCTGACCCAGGCCGGCTACACGGAGAGCCAGAAGCCGGACGACTACACCGACCAGGCCCGGTCGGCCTCCATCGTCTTCTACAACGGCAACGAGAACCGCACGGCGGCGGTCGAGATCGGCAAGCTGCTCGACATCACCGACCGCCGGCCCATCGACACGGCGGCCGCCCAGCTGGCCCCGGGGGCGGACGTGGTCGTCGTCACAGGCGCGGACCAGACCCCGTAGATGGCCGCGACGGGCCGCCCGCCGACGCGGCTTGCGGCGGTCGCGTTCGGGGTCCTGATGGCCGCCACGATCGGCGCCTTCTTCCTGGCCAACCGGCTCAAGTCCAAGCCGCCGGAGATCAAGGTCATCCGCCGCGACACGTTCTTCTCGCCCAACGGCGACGGCGTCCGCGACAAGGACACCATCGTCTACATGGTCTCGCTCAACGACCGGGCGAAGGTGGACGTGGTCGACGCCGACGGCGTGCGCGTGCGGCGGATCACCGACCACCAGCAGCTGCGCGGGGGCCGCCGCGGCCGCGTGACCTGGGACGGCCGTGACGACGACGGCAAGGTCGTCCCCGACGGCGAGTACCGCCTGCGCTTCATCCTCGACGAGGGCCGCGCGCTGCTCGCTCCGCGCCCGTTCTACGTGGACACGACGCCTCCGCGGCCGGCCGTGGTGGTGGCCTCCGACACGCCGATCGTCCGCTCCGGCGCCCCGGTCACGTTCCGCGTCCGCGGCGCGGGGGCGGACACGGCGCCGGAGTTCCGCGTCCTGCGCACGGACGTCAGCCCGGCCCAGACGGTGCGCACCTTCACCGGGGCGATCGGCAAGATGACCTACGACTGGGACGGCCGCAACGACCTCGGGGTCCCCGTGCCCGACGGGGTCTACCTGATCGCGGTCACCGCCTACGACAAGGCGCGCAACCGCGGCGAGGGGCCGAAGCTGCCGCTCGACAACCCGCCCCGGGCGGTCGCTGACGGCCGGCCGGGCGTCACCGTCCGCGACATCGCCGTCCAGCCGCCCATCCGCGCCGTCCGCGCGGGCGACCCGCTCCGGCCGCGGGTGGACTCGCGCGGCCGCGCGTTCAGCTGGACGCTGCGGCGCCTCGGGGTTCGCAGGCCCGTGCAGTCGGGCCTCGCGAAAGCGGGCCAGACGAGCCTCGTGCTGCGCGCGCCGCGCGGTCCGTCCGGGATCTACCTGCTGCGCGTCGAGTCCCACCATCACGCCGCCACGGTCCCGATCGCGGTGCGCGCCCGCAACCCGGTCGGCCCGCTCGTCGTCCTGCCCATGGTCACCTGGCTCGGTCGCGATCCGATCGACGCCACCCAGGACGGGGTGCCGGACGTGTTCGGGTCGGGGACCGTCGTCCGCTTCCCGCGGCTGTTCGCCTACGAGGGCGGCCTGCCGCCGGGCCTGCTCTCGGACATCGCCCCGCTGCTCACCTATCTCGACGACGAGGGCATCCGCTACGACCTGGCCACGGACCTCGACCTGGCCTTCTCGTCGGCGCCATCCGGGAAGCAGCGCGGGGTCCTGATGGCCGGCGAGCCGACCTGGGTGAGCCGCGAGCTGGCCGCGCGGCTGCGGACGTACGTGAGCGCCGGCGGGCGGCTGGCGCTGTTCGGGCCGGACGCGCTCCGCGCCACCGTGTCCATCGGGGACGACGTCCTCGCTCCCCCGTCCCCCGTCACGGACGTCGACGCCCTGGGTGCCCGCCTCGCCGACGTGCGGGGCTTCTCCAAGACGCTGACGGTCCTCGACGAGGATCCCAAGCTCGGTCTGCTCGAGGGGTTCTCGGGAACGCTCGGCGGCTTCGGGTCGATCGAGGAGCTGCTCGGCGCCGGTCCGGGCGCGAAGGTGATCACCAGCGTCGGCGAGGCGACCGACAAGCTGCGCCCGACGGTGAGTGCCGCGACGCTCGGCAAGGGGCTGGTCATGCGGATCGGCCTGCCGGGCTGGGGCGTGCACCTCGCTCACCGCGACGCGCCGGTCGTCCAGCTGACCGCGAACATCGTCGACCTGCTCCGCGGCGTGAAGCCCAAGGCCCGCACCGCGCAGGGCTGATGCTGCTGCGCTGCCCGCGCTGCCGGCGCGAAGGGACGCTCGACGGTGTGCTGCGTTGCGAAGCCTGTGGGCACCGGACACCGGTCGCGGACGGCGTCGTCGACGCGCTCTACGACCCGCCGGAGGCCGTCGTGCGCGAGGCGGCCGGGCTGGCCCGCTTCGCCGAACTGATGCGCGCCGACGGCTGGGACCGCGACCGCATCCTGAACCTCCCGGACGAGCCGAGCCCGTACTGGCACGGCCAGCGCGCCGCGTTCGCGGAGCTGCTGGGCAGCAGGCGCTTCCGACCCGGCGACCGCTTGCTCGACGTCGGTGCGAACTCGTGCTGGGCGTCGGCGGCGTTCGCCCGCGAGGGCCTCGCGGTCACCGCGCTCGACATCGCCCGCCACGAGCTGCAGGGCCTCGACACCGGCCGCTGGTGGATGGAGCGCGACGGCACCCACTTCGAGCGTGTGCTCGGCGTCATGTTCGACCTGCCGTTCGCGAGCGGCTCCTTCGACCACGTCTTCTGCTGCGAGGTGCTGCACCACAACTCGCCGTCGACGCTGGCGCGGACGCTGCGCGAGATCCACCGCGTCCTGCGTCCCGGCGGGCAGCTGTCGGTGATCCGGGAGACGCTGCGCGCGCCGCTCAACCTGCAGCTGCGCCCGGGCGCCGAGGTGGCCGAGTTCGAGGGCAACGAGCACGCCTACCTGGCTGCCACCTACCTGGGCGCGGCGCGGCTGGCCGGCTTCGCGGTCGCCGTCCAGGACCCCGCCGACCACTGGGTGCTGTCGGGCAGGCCGTTCCCGCCCGGCCCGCACTCACCGCAGGCGCGGGTCAAGCTCGCGGCATTGGCGTTCGTCCGCCGCCGAGCCCGGCTGCGGCGCGCCTACCGCGCCTACCTGCATCACGTCGCCGGCTCGGTCCCGCTCTCGTTCGTGGCCAGCAAGCGCTGAAGCGCGGCCTCGAGGACGTCGCGCTCCGAGGCCAGGAAGCGCACCTTGGCCCGCTCGGCGGCCATGCCGTGCAGCTCGGCGGTGCGCGCGTCCCCGGGCGCGATCGGCGCCGAGTGCTCGTACCAGAGCTCGCAGTGCGGCAGCAGCTGGAGCAGGCCGCGCGCGAGCGGGTACTGGGCCGGGTCGAAGATGACCAGCACGCGCGGATCCTCGCGCAGCCGCTTGCGCAGCCGCCGGGCCTGCTTGTGCGCCACGCCCACGCTGATCGCGTCCGGCAAGCGCGCCTGGCGCCGGTAGGACGTCTTCGGCGGATCGGCCACCACGGCGAGCCCCGTAGCCAGCAGCTCGTCGGCCAGCGGCCGGTGCACGAACCGCTCGAGCGGCTCGGGAAGCAGCATCAGCACCGGACGGTCCACTCGCGGCACGGTAGCTTTGCCCGCCGCGATGCGCCGCGTCCTCTTCTGGATCTCCGCGGGCCTGCTGGGCTACGCCCAGGCCGGCTACGCCCTCCTCCTCGCCCTCCTCGCGCGGGACTCAGGGGACAGTCCCCTCAGTCTCGCGCGCGGGACTCAGGGGACTGTCCCCTCAGTCTCACTGGTGGTGGCGGCGTATGCGGAGGAGGCCGTGATCGCCGACAAGGTGGCCAACGCGCTCGCGCTGGACTGGCCGCGGGACCGGCTCGAGATCATCGTCGCCGTCGACGGATCCGCGGACGCGACGGCGGCGCGGGCGCGGGCGGCGGGTGCGGACGTCGTGCTGGAGCTGCCGCGGGGCGGGAAGATGCGCGCGCAGGACGCCGCCGTCGCCCGGGCCACGGGCGACCTGCTCGCCTTCTCGGACGCCAACGCGATGTGGGCGCACGACGCGCTGCGTGAGCTGGTGGCGCCGTTCGCGGACCCGGACGTCGCCTACGTGTGCGGTCAGGTCGCGTTCGTCACCGACGCGGGGACCAACCAGGAGGGCCTGTACTGGCGCTACGAGATGTGGCTGCGCGCGAAGGAGTCCGGCCTGGCCTCGGTGACGGGCGGCAACGGGGCGATCTACGCGGTCCGCACGGCCGACTACGTCGTCCCCGACGTCCCCATGGGCCACGACTTGTTCCTGCCGTTCACGCTCGTCAAGCGCGGCCGCCGGGCCGTCTACGCGCCGGCGGCGCGGGCGACGGAGAAGATGGTCCCCACCATCGAGGGTGAGTGGGAGCGCAAGCGGCGGATGATGACCCAGGCGTGGCGGATCGTCCTGCGCGGCGGCCTGCTGGACCCGCGCGGGTTCCCGCCGCTGTACGCCCTGATGATCGTCTCCCACCGCGTGCTGCGCTACGCGGCGCCCTTCCTGCACGCGGTCGCGGTGCTCACCGGCGGACGGCTGACAAGGCTCGCCCACGCGGCGCTCCTGGCCGCCGCCTTCGCCGGCCGCCGCGAGCGCCCGTTCCTGGTCGCGCGCTACTACGTCTTCACCCAGGCCTCGCTCGCCGCCGGCCTCTCCGACCACCTCCGCCACGGAACGCCGGAGAGCTGGGAACAGGCGGAGGGGACCCGATGAAGGGGTGGCGAGGCCCATCGCACGGACCCTCGCCGGCCGAGCCGGGCCCCCCGGTGGTCTCTCGCTGGTTGCGCTCCCCGCTGCGTCGCGCGCTCGACGTGTTCGTCTCCGCGGCGATCCTGCTCGTCACTGCGCCCGTCGTCGCGCTCGCCATGCTCGCCATCCGCCTGGAGACGCACGGGCCCGCCGTCTTCCGCCAGCACCGCGTCGGTCAGGACGGCGTCGGCTTCGACCTCTACAAGCTGCGCTCCATGGTCAGCGGGGCCGAGTCGATGGGCGCCGGCCTGGCGGTCGACGCCGGCGACACGCGCATCACCCGCGTCGGCTCCTTCATCCGGCGCACGTCCATCGACGAGCTGCCCAACCTGGTCAACGTGCTCCGCGGGGAGATGTCGCTGATCGGCCCGCGCCCGACCGTCCAGGTCCAGGTCGACCGCTACACGGACCGCCAGCGCCTGCGCCTGGCCGCCAAGCCGGGGCTGACGGGCTGGGCGCAGGTCAACGGGCGCGCGTCGCTGCCGTGGGCGGAGCGCATCGAGCTCGACCTGCACTACATCGAGCACGCCACCCCGCGCCTGGACCTCAGAATCCTCCTCACCACGATCCGCATGGCCCTGACAGGCAGCGGCCTGTATCGCGGCGAGACGGGAGGGTGGCGCTAGGCGACCTTCTCCGGCCCGCGGTCGATGTGGGCCTGGCGGAAGGTCCGCAGCGCGTCGAAGACCTTGTCGTTCATCGTCGGGCAGGTGAGGGAGTGGTCCCACGCCGTGGCGGCGATCTGCGCGTCCATGCCGGTCGGGTTCTGGAACAGGAGCATGTGATAGCCGGAGTCGCTCTCGGACAGGAACTCCTCCAGCTGACCGACGACCTTCTTGGGCGTCCCCGGCTTGTACTGGACGTCGATGCGGCCGTGCTCGAGCGTGTGCACGAGCTCGCCGAGCTGCGGCTCGTTGCCGGGGTCGTAGATGCCGTCCTGCGCCCACTGGGGGAAGTGGTTGCCGCTGGTGGGCGGGTTGGTGTTGTAATCGGACTCCGTGAAGACCTTGTTCTCGTGGGTGCGGCCCTCGTCGGGCGGGTTGGCGAGGGTGCAGCCGGCCGCCTTGGCCGCCGTCTTCTCGTCGGTGATCTTCACGGCCGGGAGCTTCACGCCGGTGCTGGACGCCTGCTTCACCTTCGCGTCGCTGTCGCTGTCGCTGCCACCGACGACGAAGACGAGCACGATCGCAACGAGGATGCCGGCGCCGAGCACGCCGCCGAAGAGCAGCTGCAGGCGCCGGTTGCGCGAGGCCGCCTTGCGCTCGGCCGCCTCCTGCTCGAGCCGGGCCTTGCGGCGCGCTTCCTTTTCCTCTTGACGGCTGGCCATGGCGGCGGATGAGGCTAGAGGAGAGTTCGTAGGCTGCGATTAAGTGCTGCGGCCCATGACGACAGCCGACACGGACGCCGTCATCGACCTCACCGTCGCGGCCTGGGGCGGGCGAGACCGTCCGTCCATGCGCGTCCGCGTCGATCACCTGATCGCCACCGATCCCGGCGGCGCCTGGGTGACGACCGACGATGACGGCGGGGTCGACGGCGCCGCGCTCGCGCTGGTTCGCGAGGATCTGTGGGGCCTGTCGCTGCTGATCGTGCGCGCGGACCGCCAGTCGGCCGGCCGCGGCGGCGAGCTGATGCGCGCCGCCACCGCCTATGGCGCGGACGCGGCGGCCGGGATCATCATGAGCTCCGAGGACCCGCGCGCGATCCGCTCGTACTGGCGCGCCGGCTACGCCCTGCGCCCGGTCTTCGACGCCAGCGGGACCGTGCGCACCCGGCCGCCGGCCGATCCGGCGGTGCGCGAGGCCCGCTGGCCCGCCGATCGCGACCTCGTCGACGGAGTCAGCCGGGACGTCCGCGGCGCCGCCCACGGCCCGGACATCGACGCCATGCTGCGCCAGAACCGCCGCCTGCTCGTGCACGACGGCGGTGGGTTCACGATGGTCGACGACACGAAGGTCTTCGTCGTCGCCGCGCGGGACGACCGCGTCGCCGCGGCACTGCTGCGCACCGCGCTCAGCGACATGGCCACCGCGAAGGTCGACTTCCTCGACGCCCTCCAGGACTGGGCCATCGACATCACCCTCGGGGCCGGCCTCGAGCTCGTCCCCGCCGGCGCCACCTGCGTCCGCGGTGCCGTGGGGCCGATGCGCCCCTACATCCCCAGCGGCGCGTATCTGTAGATTGGCCGGATGGCCAAGTCACCGCCCCGTTCACTGCAAGGCAAGGTCGTCGTCATCACCGGCGGGGGCCGCGGCATCGGTGCCGCGACTGCCCGCGCGCTCGTCGCCAAGGGCGCGAAGGTCGCCATCGGCGACGTCGACGTCGAGACGGCCGAGCGCACCGCCGCCGAGATCGGCGGCGGCACCATCGCCCGTCGCCTGGACGTCACCGACCGCCCCGCCTTCACCGCGTTCCTCGACGAGGTCACGAGCGAGCTCGGCGGCCTCGACGTGATCGTCAACAACGCCGGCATCATGCCGCTGACGACCGCCGAGGAGGAGAGCGACGAGAGCGTCTTCCGCCAGCTCGAGCTCAACCTCCACGCGGTCATCCACGGCACCAAGGAGGGCATCACCCGCTTCAAGCGCCAGGGCGCGGGCCACATCGTCAACATCGCCTCCGTGGCCGGCAAGGGCGGCTTCCCGGGCGGCGCCACCTACTGCGCGACCAAGCACGGCGTCGTCGGCTATTCGGAGGCCGTGCGCTTCGAGCTGCGCGGGACGAACGTCGAGGTGTCCTGCGTCATGCCGGGCATCGTCAACACGGAGCTGGCGGCCGGCCTCGAGGACGCGCGCTTCGTCAAGAAGATCACCCCGGAGGACGTCGCCGGTGCCATCGTCGGCGCGCTCGAGGTCCCCTCCTTCGACGTCTACGTCCCGAAGGTGACCGGCCCGATCACGCAGTTCATGGCCATCTGGCCGCGCAGCGTGCGCGAGAAGATCTCCGTCTTCCTGAAGGCCGACCGCGTCCTGATCGACGCCGCCCACGGCAAGGAGCGCGCCGCCTACGAGAAGCGCGCCGCCGAGTCCACTCCCGCCGCCGAAGAGGCCGCGCGGGAGAAGGCAACCGCATAAGGGCGTTCGGATGTCCGGTGTGCACGCAGCGCCTGTTCTTCGAGAACTCGCGCTGCCTGCACTGTGGGACGGAGGTCGCGTTCTCGTGGCCGCTGCGTGACCTCGTCGCGCTGCGCCCGCCAGCGCGGCGCTGTCCCACGCCCGACTGCAACTCGGCCACCCGCGCCGACGTCTGCGAGTCCTGTGCGCTGACCCGCGGGCGCCCGCAGGACGACGCGCGCTGGGCGGAGGCGGAGACGGCCAAGCGGCGGTTGCTCTTCGAGCTGGGTGAGCTGGGACTGTGGCCGTGGGAGGTGGGTGGGAGCGATCTCATCTTCGACTTCTCCGACGGCGCCATGACGGGTCACGCCGACGGCGTCGTCACCCTCGACCTGCGCGAGGTCGAGGACGTCCACCGCACCCGCATGAAGGACCAGCTCGACGAGCCCTACCGCACGGTCCTCGGGCACTTCCGCCACGAGATCGGCCACTTCTACCAGCCGACGCTGATGGAGGGGCGCGAGGACGAGGTCCGCGCGCGCTTCGGCGACGAGCGCGCCGACTACCAGGCGGCGCTCGACCGCCACTACGAGCACGGCGCCCCCGAGGGGTGGGAGGCGTCGTTCGTGTCCGCCTACGCGACCATGCACCCGTGGGAGGACTGGGCAGAGACGTTCGCGCACTTCCTGCACATCCGCGACGTCATGCAGACGGCGTCGGCGTGGGGGCTGACGACCGCGGACCCGTCGGCGCCGATCGGCGAGCTGGTGGACCTCTGGATCGAGCTGTCCTACGCCCTCAACGCCGTCAACCGCAGCCTCGGCCACGGCGACCTGTACCCCTACGTGCTCACGCCGCCCGTGATCGCGAAGCTCGAGCTCATCGACTCGCTCGTAGCCAGTCGGCGATAGTCGCGCCGATCTCGGCGCCCTTGTCCTCCTGGAGGAAGTGGCCGGCGCCGTGGATCGGCACCTTCTCGACGCCCACCGCGGCGGCCATCGCGTCGCCGATGTTCGGCGGCAGGACGAAGTCCCCCTCGGCCCACAGCACCAGCTTGTCGCGGCCGTCGGACTGCAGGTGCTCGAGCGTGCGGCGGCCCCACTCGGCGCCCGGGGCGTCCGGCGTCTGCGGGATCAGCCCGGGGAAGGCGCGCATGCCCGCCTTCGCGGCGGCGTTGGGGAACGGCTTCTCGTAGGCGGCGAGCACCGCGTCGGACAGCTCGGTCTCCGTCCCGCCCTGGAGGATCGGGGACATCGGCACGTCCTCGGTGCGGTCCACGAACGCGCGGAAGCGCTGCCACTCCTCGCCCATCGGCGTGCCGACGAAGACGCCGGTGTCCATCAACACCAGCCGCGTGACGCGCTCGGCGTGCTCGACGGCGAGCCGCAGCCCGATCGGCCCGCCCCAGTCGTGGACGACGAAGGTGGCGTCGCGCAGATCGAGGTCCTCCAGCAGCGCGGCCGCCATCGCCGCGTGGCGGTCGAACGTGTACCAGTCCCGGTCGACCGGCTTGTCCGAGCGTCCGAAGCCGACCAGGTCCGGGCAGATGACGCGGTAGCCGGCGTCGCGCACCGGCGGGAGGACATGGCGCCACAGGAACGACCACGTCGGCTCGCCGTGCCACATGACCACGGGCGGTCCGTCGCCCTCGTCGATGTGGGCCAGGCGCAGGCCGTCGACCTCGCGGTAGTGCGGCTCGAACGGGAAGTCGGGGAGGCCCTGCAGGACCTCGTCGGGGGTCCGGATCGCGTCCATTCAGCGGACCCTACTCAGCAGCCCCTTGAGCGCGACGGCATCGCTGGAGACGGTGATGTGGATGGCGGCCGGCTCGCGCACCCAGGCGATCAGGTTCAGCGAGGTGAGGCGGTCCAGCACGGCCTGGAACGCGAGCGCCTGCTTGGGCGTCTTGTAGCGGCGCAGCACGTCGAAGGTCCAGCCGGTGGTGTGCAGCGAGAAGTTGCGCGTGGCCTGGATGTTGGTCTTGATCAGCTGGGCCTGATAGCGCTGGTCGCGGACCGTCGAGGTGATCGTCAAGGCGCTGCGCGTGTCGCCGGACGCGGCCCGGACCTGGGCGCCGATGTAGAGCGCCATGGCCAGCGCCTCGGGCCGCAGCCCGCGGTAGAGGCTCGGCTTGGCGCCGACCTTCCCGGCCAGGACGCCCATCTTCGGGTCGATGCGCAGGCCCGTCACCCTCGTGTCCACGGGCAGGGCGGTGATGTCGCCGGCGTCGTAGGCGGCCTTGAGCTGCTGCGGGGTCGCGTACGCGGGCGTCGTCGCGGCCGGGTGCAGGACCTCCTCGGCGGAGTTCTTGGCGGTCTGGGCCGCCGCCGTCGCGGCGAGCTTCTCCGGGTCGGTCCGGTACAGGCGCATGATCTCGCGCGCCGCGCGCAACTTCCACAGGTAGTTCGAGGAGTCGTCGCCGAGTGCGTAGAGCTTGCGGTAGGCCGCCGGGTGGCTGACGGGGGAGGAGTCGAAGTAGACCTGCGCGTAGCGCAGCGGCTGCTTCGGGATGTCGCCGCCGGCGTAGGCGGACAGGACGCCCTCCAGGTTGCCGATGCCCATGTGGTAACTGACGAAGGCCAGCTCCTCGCTGCCCAGGCGATCTTCGGCGAGCTTGAGGTAGCGGCCTGTCCCGGCCAGCGCCTTGAGCGGGTCGTAGCGGTCGTCGACGGCCCGCCGCTCGCGGGCCAGGCGGTCGGCCACCGACTGGCGCTGCGCCCGCGCGATCCGCCTGGTGAGGGTGCGCGAGCGGGCGACGTCGACGTGCATCCCGAGCAGCCCGGTCGCGGTCTGCGCGACGATCTGCGTGAGCCCGGCCGCGCCCTCCGTCCCGTTGGCGGTCAGCGCGTCCGGCCGCCCGGCGCTCTCCAGGAAGACCAGCGCCTCGAGCATCGACGGCGACACGTCGGCAGCCTTCGCCGCGCTCGCGATCGCCGGCCGCAGCCGGGCCACCCGCGTCGCCGTCGCCACCGCACCGCCGGGCGAGAGCGCGTAGAGGACGTGCGCGTTCCCGGCCGCCGCCCGCGCCTCGAACTCCGCCCGCCGCTTGACCGTGTAGCTGAACGGGTCCTTGAACGGCTTGCCTGAGACGATCGGGACGACGTCCGGCTCCAGGGGGACGGGCGTCGACTCCTTCTTGCCGCCCAGCAGGGCGATGACGCCGACGACCGCGAGGGCGGCGACGCCCAGGATGACCGCGACCCGCGCGATCATGCCGGGTCGGCGTTGCCGCCGGAGAGGACGATCCCGGGGTGGTCGGCGATGACGCGGCCCTCCAGCCACGCCGCCAGCGCGGTGGCGCCGGACGGCTCCAGGACCAACCCCGCCTCGTCCCGCGCGATCACCATCGCCGCCCGGATCTCGTCATCGCTCACCGTGACGACCTCGGAGACCAGTCGCTGGACGATCGGGAAGGTGTTGACGCCGGGCGCGGGCGCCTGCTGGCCGTCGGCGATGGTGCGCGGGATGGGGATGGTGACGCGCTCGCCCGCGGCCAGCGACCGGCGGGTGTCGTCGCCCGCCTCCGGCTCGACGCCGACGACGCGCACGCCGGCCGCGGCGGCGACGGTGGCGCAGCCGGAGATCAAGCCCCCGCCGCCGACGGGGACGATGAGGACGTCGATCCCCGGATCCTGCTCGAGCAGCTCGAGCGCCACCGTGCCCTGGCCGGCCATGACGCGCGGGTCCTCGAACGGATGGACGGGCTCGAGGCCGCGCTCGGCCGCGTACTCGCCTAGCAGCGCCTCGCGGTCCTCGGCGTAGCGGTCGTAGTCGACGATCTCGGCGCCCAGCGCCAGCGTGCCCGCTCGCTTGACCCGCGGCGCGTCGAGCGGCATCACGATCGTGGCGGGCAGCCCGTGCAGCGACGCGGCCAGCGCGATCGCCTGCGCGTGGTTGCCCGAGGAGGCGGCCACAACCCCGGCCACCTCGCCGAGCTGGGCGACCGCGTTGTAGGCGCCCCGGAACTTGAACGACCCGGTGCGCTGCAGGTTCTCGGCCTTCAGCGCCGCGCCGCGCAGCGGGATCACCGGCGTCCTCACGGCCACGCCCTCGAGGCGCCGCGCCGCGGCCCGCACGTCGTCCAGATCGATCACGCGGGAACGTGCTTGCGCGCCGCGGTCAGCACCAGTCGCAGCGCGTCGGGGTCCAGCTCGGAGAAGGACAGCCGCTTGCGGGTGCGCGGCTGCACGCGCAGCTCGCCGACGCGGCGGCGCGGCCCGCGCAGGCGCCCGTCGAGCGTGGCGACGTCACGCCAGCGCAGGAAGCGGACGCGATCGGTGGGCGCGTCGTCGCGCAGCCACAGCAGCCGCCGGTCGGTGACGGTCAGCCGGACCCGGAACGAGTCCCACGTCGCCGCGTCCGTGACCACCACGACGGTCTCACCCGGCTCGATCGCCGCCGCCAGCTCGCGGCCGAGCAGGTCACGGAACGGCTGCGGATCCGGCGGCGGCGGGGCGGCCGCCCGGACTTGGCGCGCGTGCACGTCCGCCATCGCGTCGCGCAGCAGCGCGTAGGCGACGTTGATCTCGGCCATGCGCGTCACCGCGTCCTCGTCACCCGGGCTCGTGTCCGGGTGGAAGCGCTTGGCCAGCTTGCGGTAGGCGACGCTGATCGCCTCGTCGTCGGCGTCCACGGAGACGCCGAGCACCGCGTGCGGATCCATACCCTGCACGGTAATGGCCGATCTCGGCACCGCCATGGCCGTGTCCGCGGGCGCCGCCCTGCTCCTGCTGCTGGCGAGCTTCGTCCTGTCCGTGCCGATCAAGGACGTGTCCATCGTCGACGTGGCCTGGGGCCTGGCCTTCGTCGACATCGCGTGGGTGAGCGCCTGGATTGCCGACGGCGACGGGGCCCGCACCACGCTCGCGCTCGTCCTGGTCACGGTGTGGGGACTGCGGCTGGCGCTCTACATCGGCTACCGCAAGGCCAGGCACCCGGGTGAGGACCCGCGCTACACGAAGATGCGCGAGCGTGATCCGGACCGCTTCGTCCGCAAGAGCCTGTTCACGATCTTCCTGTTCCAGGCCGTCGTGGCCTGGGTCGTCTCCCTGCCGGTCCAGGGCGCGTCCGCGTCGACCAACGACGGTCTCGGCCCGCTCGCCTACGCCGGCATCGTCCTGTGGCTGGTCGGCTTCGTCTTCGAGGCCGGCGGCGACTTCCAGCTCCAGCGCTTCAAGGCCGACCCCGCCAACAAGGGCAAGGTCATGGACCGGGGCTTCTGGCGCTACACGCGCCACCCCAACTACTTCGGCGACTTCGCGGTCTGGTGGGGGCTCTACCTCGTCGCGCTGGACGGCGGCGCCTGGTGGTCCATCCCTGGCCCGATCGTCATCACCCTGCTCCTCACGCGCGTGTCCGGCAAGGACCTGCTGGAGAAGTCGATGTCCGCACGCCCGGGCTACAAGGAGTACGTCGAGCGCACCAGCGGCTTCATCCCCTGGCGGGTGGGTGGGCCAAATAAATAGTGGCTGACGAGCCACTCGTTGCCTCCGCGCCACTTCCAGATCTCGTCCGTCGACAGCAGGAACAGCCGCCAGGTGGCGTACAGCCGCCGCGCCTCGCTGGGCGGATTGGCGCGGCCGAGGATGCGCAGCGCCTCCGTGCGACCGGCGTCGAGGTTGGCCAGCCACGCCTGCAGCGTCCGCGCGTAGTGCGTGCCGGGGACGACCCAGCGCTCCTCGAGCACGAGGTCGCGCTGGAAGAAGCTCATCAGGTCGTGCGAGGGCATCAGCCCGGCGGTGAAGAACCGCTCGGCCGCCCACGTCCCCTGGAACAGGTACGGCAGCCGGCGCTGGGAGAAGACGTGGACGAAGAGCTTGCCGTCCGGCTTCAGCCACGTCGAGACGCGACGCAGCAGCTCCTGCCAGTTGCGCATGTGCTCGAACATCTCGATGGAGACCACGCGATCGAACCGTTCCTCGGGCTCGAAGTCGTTGACGTCCTGCGTGCGGACCTCCAGGTTCTCGAAGCCGCGCCGGGCGGCCTCGGCCTCGATGAACTCGCGCTGGCCATTGGAGTTCGAGACGCCGAGGATCCGTGCGTTCGGGTAGTGCTCGGCCAGCCACAGCGACAGCGACCCCCACCCGCAACCGAGGTCGAGGACGTCCATCCCGTCCTTGATGCCGGCCCGGGCGCAGGTGAGCGCCAGCATCGCGTCCTCGGCGCCGGCGAGGTCGGTGACGCCCTCGCTCCACAGGCAGCCCGAGTACTTGCGCCGCGGGCCGAGGATCAGACCGAGGAACTCCGCCGGCAGCTCGTAGTGCTGGTCGTTGGCGGTGTCCGTCGCCTCCGCGATCGGGCCCGACGACATCCGCGCCACCAGCGCGCGCAGCCGCTGCTCCTGGGCCTCGACGCCGCCCTTGCCCTCCCGCCGGACACGGGCTCCCGCGCCAAAGCGTGACCCCGCCCGCAGCACCGCGTCGGGGATCAGATCGCGCTGGAGCGCGGCATCGAGCAGCTGGTAACGGAGCATGTGGACCCTTCCTACGCAGACCGGGCGTGATCCGGATGCCGCGCATCAGCGAAACTAGGGACATGAGGATCGCCGTGATCGGCGCCGGTGTGTCCGGCTTGGTGGCTGCCCACAAGCTCACTCAGGAGCACGACGTCGTCGTGCTCGAGGCGGGCGCCTACGCGGGCGGTCACACCAACACGGTCGAGGTGGACGGACTGGCGGTCGACACCGGCTTCATCGTCCTCAACGACCGCAACTACCCGGGCTTCACCGCGCTGCTGGACGAGCTCGGGGTCGCGACGCAGCCCTCCGACATGTCCTTCGGGGTCAGCGACGGGGCGGACTTCGAATACGCCGCCCACTCGCCCGGGGCGCTGTACGCGAACCCGCGCCACCTGATCGACCGCGGCTTCCAGCGCATGGTCGGCGAGTACGTGCGCTTCAACCGCGCCGCCCGCGTGCTGCTGGCCTCCGACGCGGACCCGTCGCTGAACGAGTGGCTGCGCGACCAGCACTTCAGCCAGGCCTTCGTCGACAAGCTCATCGTCCCCCAGGCCGCCGCGGTGTGGAGCGCGGACCCCGACCAGATGTGGACGTTCCCAGCACGCTTCCTGGTCGAGTTCTTCGACAACCACGGGATGCTGGGGTTCCGCTCCCGGCCCCAGTGGCGCACGGTCACCGGCGGCTCGCGCGAGTACGTCCGTGCCCTCACGCGGGACCTCGACGTCCGGCTGGGCACCCGGGTCGAGCGCGTCGAGCGCGTCGCCGACGGGGTCGAGGTCGACGGCGACGCCTACGACCAGGTCGTGATCGCCGCGCACTCCGACCAGGCGCTGGCCATGCTGGCCGATCCCAGCGACGCCGAGCGCGACGTCCTCGGCGCGATCCCGTACCAGGCCAACGAGGCGGTCCTGCACACGGACGCGTCGGTGATGCCGCGCCGTCACCGCGCGTGGGCGAGCTGGAACTTCCACCTCGGCCAGGACGGGCCTGCCGCCGTGACGTACTGGATGAACCGGTTGCAGTCCCTCGACACCGACGCGCAGTACTTCGTCACCCTCAACCGCACGGCCGCGATCGACCCCGCGAAGGTCATCCGCACGATCGCCTACGCCCACCCCGTCTACACCCGCGAGGGCATGCGCGCCCAGCGCCGCTGGACCGAGGTCTCCGGCGCCGACCGCATCCACTACGCCGGCGCCTACTGGGCCTGGGG
This sequence comes from uncultured Solirubrobacteraceae bacterium, assembly GCA_964242305.1. GTDB lineage: Bacteria > Actinomycetota > Thermoleophilia > Solirubrobacterales > Solirubrobacteraceae > DATLGB01. The sequence goes on along the minus strand of CAXTBB010000029.1, from coordinate 2,227 downwards.
CTTCCACGAGGACGGCGTCCAGAGCGGCCTGCGCGCGGCCCGCGCCGCCGCCCGCACGCGTGAGCCGGTGGCCGCATGACCGCGACCGCCGTCTACGCCGGCACGGTCCGCCACCGCCGCTTCCAGACCAGGGACAACGAGTTCACCCACCGGGTCGCGTACGCCTACGTGGACCTCGACGCGCTGCCCCGCGGCCGGGGGGTGGGCGGGGTCATCTCTTTCCGGGCGGCCGACTACCTCTCCGCCGACGCGGCCCGGGCCCGCGCGGGCACCACCGGCCCGGTCCGCCTGCTCACCACGCCGCGCGCGTTCGGCCTGATCTTCAACCCGGTCTCCTTCTACTACTGCTTCGAGGGGGACGCGCTGCGCACCGTGCTGGCCGAGGTGACCAACACGCCGTGGGGCGAGCGCCACGTCTACACCGCCGGCGCCGGCATCGCCAAGGAGCTGCACGTGTCCCCGCTGATGGGGATGGACCAGACCTACCGCTTCGTCGCGCCCGAGCCCGGGCCGACCCTGTCGGTCCACATCGAATCCAGCGAGAACGGCGCGCGCGCCTTCGACGCCACGCTCAACCTGCGCCGCCGCCCGTTCGCGATCGGCCCGCTGCTGCGCGGCTCCGCCGTGCGCGTCCTGCCGCTCATCTACGCCCACGCCCTTGTCCTGCGCCTGCGCGGCGTCCCCGGCCACCCCCATCCCGCATGATCGCTCGCACCATCGTCCACGGCCTGCTCTCCCGCGTGCTCACCGGCTCGCTGACCGTCCTCGAGAACGGCCGCGAGACCGTCTTCTCCCACGACCGGCCCGGCCCGGAGGCGACCGTCGTCGTCCATTCCCCCGAGGCGTGGCCGTTGCTGCTGAAGGGCTCGAGCGGCCTGGGCGAGTCCTACGCGCGCGGCCTGTGGGACTGCAACGACCTGACCGCGCTGATCCGCGTGGCCGCTCGCAACACGACCGAGCTGGACACCTGGCGCCACCGCCTCACCCCGCTGCGCGAGCCCTTCCAGCGCCTGCGGTCCGTGCGCAACACCAAAACCCAGGCCAAGCAGGACATCGCAGCCCACTACGACCTCGGCAACGACCTCTACGAACTGATGCTCGACCCGACCATGAGCTACTCGAGCGCCTACTTCGCCGAGCCGGAGATGACCCTCGAGGAGGCGTCGACGGCCAAGCTCGAGCTGATCTGCGCCAAGCTCGACCTCGGGCCGAACGACCACGTCGTCGAGATCGGCGCGGGCTGGGGCGGGTTCGCCGTCCACGCAGCCACGACCCGCGGCTGCCGCGTCACCACCACCACGATCTCCGACCAGCAGCTGCACTACGCCCGCGACCGCGTCCGCGCCGCCGGGGTCGAGCACCTGGTCAACGTCCTCGACCGCGACTACCGGCTGCTGGAGGGCCAGTACGACAAGCTCGTCTCCATCGAGATGATCGAGGCGGTCGGCTGGCGCGACTTCGGGACGTTCTTCGCGAAGTGCTCGTCGCTGCTCAAGCCCGACGGCGCGATGCTCCTGCAGGCGATCACGATGGACGACCGCGCCTACGAGGTCGAGAAGGCGTCGCGCTCCTTCATCCGCACGTTCATCTTCCCCAACGGCTGCCTGCCGTCCGTCGAGGTCATCGCCCGCAGCCTGGCCGGCTGCACCGACCTGCGCATGACCGGGCTGCAGGATCTCTCCGGCCACTACCCGGAGACGCTGCGGCGCTGGCGGGCCAACTTCGAGGCGCACGCCGACCGGCTCGAGTCGCTCGGCTACGACGAGCGCTTCCGCCGCATCTGGCGCCTGTACCTCGCCTACTGCGAGGCGGGCTTCAGCGAGCGCCGCATCTCCGTGCTCCAACTCGTGCTCTCCAAGCCGCTGCACCGCGCGGAGGACGTCCACGGCCGCGCGGCCATCTCCGTTCTCGCCTGAGCGTCAGCGCGCTGCGGCTGTCGGGCTCCGCTCCCGCGTGAAGCGGCCGCTGACCGCATCACGGTCGGGATCGATGTCGGCCGCCTGGCTGGTCTCCTGCGAGCCGAAGTCGGCCGAATGCTTCTCCGAGCCGAGCGCGGTCAGGAGGATGACGATCAACAGCGTCGGCACGATCACGGCGGCGAGCGCGAAGCCGCCGGAGTGCGAGTCGGCCAGCGAGGTTTGGATGGGCAGGTTGAACGCGGCGAGCAGGTTGCCGAGCTAGTAGGTCACGCCGGGGTAGAAGCCGCGCACCTCGTCGGGCGACAGCT
>CAXTBB010000028.1:7103-60634 GCA_964242305.1 uncultured Solirubrobacteraceae bacterium | reverse complement strand
CAGAAGGCCAAGGACGCCTCGATGCCCAAGGACAACATCGAGCGCGCGATCGCCAAGGGCACCGGCGAGGGCGGTGACGCGGACGCGCTCGAGGACGTCCTCTACGAGGGCTACGGGCCCGGCGGCGTCGCGCTGCTCATCGAGGCGGTCACCGACAACCGCAACCGCACCGGCTCCGAGGTGCGGCACATGCTCAAGTCCAACGGGGGCAGCCTCGGCGAGCCCGGCTCGGTGGCCTACCTGTTCGACAAGAAGGGCCTGATCGTCGTCGACGGCGAGCGGTACTCGGAGGACGACCTCATCATCGCGATCGACGCCGGGGCGGAGGACATCGCCCTGGACGACGACGTCTTCGAGATCCTCTGCGACCCGTCCGACCTGACCGCCGTCCGCGCGTCGCTCGACGAGGCCGGCATCGAGGTCGAGACGTTCGAGATCTCCCAGCTTCCACAGGTGCGGGTTCCGCTCGACGAGGACGCCGCCACGAAGGTCCTGAGGCTCATCGACGCGCTGGAGGAGCAGGATGACGTCGACACCGTCCACGCCAACTTCGATGTCGACGCAGACGTCCTCGAACGAGTCGCCGGCTGAGGCCACGGGCGCGCACCCGCGCCCCGCCGGCCTGCTGTTCCGCGTCGCGGTCATCCTGCTGATGGGGATCGGGTCGATCGCCATGTGGCTCGGCGTGCCGATCGGCCTGATCTACGCCGTTTCCAAGATGGTCTCGAGCACGCAGCCGACGCTCGGCCCGTACATGATCATCCTGTTCGGGGTGCCGATCGGGATGACCATCATCGGCAAGGGCCTCGGCTCGCTGGACCGCTACTACATCCGCAGAACGGGCGGGATGCAGGAGCGCTACCGAGCGGGGTGGACGAAGTCCCTGCGCGGCGAGTCCAAGTCCGCGAACAGCAGCAACTGGAAGGTCCTCGACGTCGTGATGATCTTCTCCGTGTCCCTCGCCGGGCTGGCGATGGGCATCTGGTTCTTCCTCTTCGCCGGCTCGTCCATCTAGTAGCGGTCGCCGACCGCTTTGGGGAGGTCGTCCAAGACGGCGAGGTCGTCGGCGGTCAGCGTGAGCTCGGCGGCCTCCGCGTTCTCCTCGAGGTAGGCGGTGCGCTTGGTGCCGGGGATGGGGACGACGTGCTCGCCCTGGGCGAGGATCCACGCGAGGGCGATCTGGCCCGGCTCGGCGTCGTGCTCGTGGGCGACGGCCTTGACCTTCTCCACGATGTCCAGGTTGGCGTGCAGCGCCTCGCGCGTGAAGCGCGGGTTGGCGGCGCGGAAGTCCTTGTCGTCGAAGGACTGGGCGTTGACGGTGCCGGTCAGGTAGCCGCGCCCGAGCGGGGCGAAGGGGATGAAGGCGGCGCCGTGCGCCTCGCACCACGGCAGCGTGTCCGCCAGCGCGTCGCGCGTCCACAGCGACAGCTCGGATTGGAGGGTCGCGACCGGGTGGATCGCGTTCGCGCGGTCGAGCTCCTCGACGGTGGCCTCGCTCATCCCGATCGCCAGCGCCTTGCCCGCCTGCACCGCCTCGGCGAGCGCGCCCCAGCTCTCCTCGACGGGGACGTCCGGGTCGGTGCGGTGCAGCTGGTAGAGGTCGATGTGATCGGTCTGCAGCCGCCGCAGCGAGGCGTCGATCGCGCTGCGCAGGTGCTCCGGCCGGCCGTTCCTGGTGATCTTCGGCTTGCCGGCGACCAGCTCCCCGATCAGCCCGCCCTTGGTGGCCAGGAAGGCCTCGTCGCGGCGGTCGGCCAGCGCGCGCCCGACCAGCTCCTCGTTGGTGAAGGGACCGTAGGCGTCGGAGGTGTCGATCAGGGTGACGCCGAGCTCCAGCGCGCGGTGGATCACGCGGACCGACTCCTCGTCGTCGCGGTCGCGGGCGCCGTAGGCCCAGCTCATGCCCATGCAGCCGAGGCCGATGGCGCCGACCTCCGGTCCGTCGGTGCCGAGCGTGCGTGTCGGGATCATGACCATCGAGGCTATGGATAACCCGACATAGGGACGCCGGGAGACCGCCTGGGAACGCCCCCGCCCGCTCGGGAGGCTTCGAGGCATGACCTCTCACCTGTCCTCCCTCACCTCCCGCGCGGGCCGTTGGAGCGCCGCGCACCGCCGCGTCGCCATCCTCGGCTGGCTCGGCTTCGTGATCGCCGCCGTCGTCGTGGGCGGCATGGTCGGCTTCACCCAGGGCGACGACGCCGACACGGGAACCGGCTCGTCCTGGCGGGCCGACCAGATCCTGCACACGTCCTTCCCCGACACCCCGACCGAGAACGTCATCGTCCAAGGCGGCGGTGCCGTAGACGTGGCCCACCGGCTCAGAGCCGCCCGGGGCGTCGACGCCGTCACCGTCACCGCGCGCACGGGCGACGCCACGCTGCTGGCCGTCCGCTATTCCGGAGGCGTCGATCCGATCCTCGCCGCCACGAAGGACGCCGCGAAGGCCCATCCCACCGCCTACGTGGGTGAGTTCGGCGAGGACAGCCTCGACGTCGCAACATCGGCGCAGACCGGATCGGACATGGGGCGCGCGGAGGCGGTCTCCATCCCGATCACGCTCGTCCTGCTCCTGCTCTCCTTCGGCTCCATCGTCGCCGCGCTGGTCCCGCTCGGGCTCGCGCTGACGTCCGTGGTCAGCGCCATGGGGCTGGTGTCGCTGCTCAGCCACGTCGTCCCGATGGTGGACACGGTCAACTCCGTGGTCCTGCTCGTCGGCCTCGCGGTCGGCGTCGACTACTCGCTGTTCTACCTGCGCCGCGAGCGCGAGGAACGGGCCGCGGGCCGGTCGGCCGACGCCGCGCTGGCGGCCGCCGCGGCGACCTCGGGACACGCCGTGCTCGTCTCCGGCATCACCGTGATGATCGCCATGGCCGGCATGTTCCTGGCCGGCAGCCCGATCTTCGCCGCGCTCGCCTACGGCGCCATGATCGTCGTCGCGGTCGCGCTGCTGGCGTCGCTGACCGTCCTGCCGGCGCTCATCGCCGTGCTCGGCCGGCGCGCGCCGAAGGCCCGCCGCCGCCGTCGCGAGTCGCGGGTGTGGCCGTTCGTGCTCGACCGCGTGCTGCGGCGCCCGGTCGTCTCCGTGGTCGTCGCCGGGGGTCTGCTGCTCGCGCTGGCGATCCCGGCGCTGGGGATGAAGACGTCGCTGCCGAGCATGGCCACGGTGTCCGAGACGCTGCCGGTGCGCCAGGCCTACGACCGCATCGAGGCGACCTTCCCGGGCGGCGGCCTGCCGGCCACCGTGGTCGTCCGCGGGGACCGGGGCGCCGTCCGGGAGGCGGTCGCCTCGCTGCACGGGACGTCGCAGCGCTACGCCGACCACGGCACGATCGCGGCGGTCAAGGTCCCGCTGCCCGGCGACGGCGACGGGCCGCGCTCCGAGCGCGCACTGCACGAGCTGCGTCACCAAGCCGCCGGGCTGCCCGGCGTGCGTGCCGACGTCACCGGCTGGACGGCCGGGGACGCCGACTTCGCGCAGCTCATGCGCGACCGGGCGCCGCTGGTGTTCGCGTTCGTGCTCGGGCTGGCGTTCCTGCTCCTGCTGGTCACGTTCCGCTCCGTCGTGATCCCGCTCAAGGCGATCGTGCTCAACCTGCTGTCGGTGGGGGCCGCCTACGGCGTCCTGACGCTGGCCTTCAGCGAGCCGATCACCGCGTGGCTGCCGATGTTCCTGTTCGTGATCCTGTTCGGCCTGTCGATGGACTACCACGTCTTCATCGTCAGCCGGATCCGCGAGTTGCGATTCGATCCCGCCCACCCCCATTCGACGGCGGACGCCGTCAGCGGCGGCATCCGCGCCACGGCCGGCGTGGTCACCAGCGCCGCGGCGATCATGGTCGCGGTCTTCGGGGCCTTCGGGCTGGTCGACTCGATCGAGATGCAGCAGATGGGCATCGGCCTCGCCGCCGCCGTCCTGATCGACGCGACCGTCATCCGCGCGGTGCTCCTGCCCGCCACGATGACCCTGCTCGGCGAGGCGAACTGGTGGTGGCCCCGCCGCGCGGAGGGCCGTCTCGATCTAGGCTTGGCCCGATGAGCTTCCGAGCCGCCGTCGAGGCCCGTGACGTCGAGGCGATGCACGACGCGCTGCATCCCGACGTCCGCTTCGCCTCGCCCGCCGTCTTCCGGCCCTACGAGGGCCGGGAGGCGGTGATCGGGATCCTGCGCCACGTCCTCGAGGTGCTCGAGGACTTCCGCTACACCGACGAGCTGCACGGCGAGGGGACGCACGGGCTGGTCTTCGCGGCGCACGTGGGCGACAAGGAGGTCCAGGGCTGGGACTACCTCACGGTCGGCGACGACGGCCTCGTCACCGAGCTCGTGGTGATGATCCGGCCCCTGAGCGGTCTGATCGCCGTCGCCGAGGCCATGGGCGCCCGGCTGGCCGGCTCTCAGTAGGAGGCGTCCGATGCCCCGCGCAGAATGGGGCGGGTGGACGTGGTCATCCTCGGCATCGATCCCGGCACCGCCAACACCGGCTACGGCGTCGTCGCGCGGCGCGGCGGGCGGCTGGTGGCGCTCGACGGCGGCGTCGTGGAGACGTCCGCCCGCACCCCGCTGCACCACCGGCTGGCCGTCATCCACGCGCGGGTCACGGATCTGATCGCCGAGCACGACGCCGACGCGGTCGCCGTCGAGGACCTCTACTTCGGGACCAACGCGCACTCGGCGTTCGCGGTCGGGCAGGCGCGCGGGGTCGTCCTGCTCGCCGCCGGCCAGGCCGGCCTGGACTGTGCGAGCTACACGCCCCAGCAGGTCAAGGGCGCCGTCTGCGGGACCGGACGGGCGGCGAAGGACCAGGTGCAGCGGATGGTCCAGTCGGTGCTCTCGCTGGCCGAGCTGCCCACGCCCGACCACGCGTCCGACGCGCTCGCCGTCGCCATCTGCCACGCCAACGCCGCGCCCATGCGCGCGGCCCTCGCGCTGACATGATCGCCCTGCTCGACGGGACGGTGGCCGTACGCCGCGCCGACCACGTCGTCGTCTCCTGCAGCGGCGTCGGCTACCGGGCCAACGTGTCGGCGGAGACGCTCGGTCGCGTGCCGGCCGCCGGATCGCCGGTGTCGCTGCACACCCACCTGATCATGCGCGACGACGGGATGCACCTCTACGGCTTCGCGACCGAGGAGGAGCGGGACCTGTTCCTGGCGCTCATCGGCGTCCAGGGGGTGGGACCGAAGGTGGCGCTGGCGGTGCTGTCGGGCGGCCCGCCGCGCGAGCTGACGGGCGCCGTCATCGCCGGCGACACCGCGCGCCTGCAGGCCGTGCCCGGCATCGGCAAGCGCACCGCCGAGCGCATCGTCGTCGAGCTGCGGGAGAAGCTGGCGCCGCTCGCGCCGGCCGAGGACCCGATCGTGATCCGTCGCGCCGACGACCCCCGGCTGGAGGCCCGCGACGCGCTGGTCGGCCTCGGGTTCGCGCTGGCCGAGGCGGAGTCGCTGCTGGCCGACGCCCCCGACGGCGCGCCCGAGGACCTGATCGCGCACGCGCTCCGCGGGGCGCGCCGATGACGCACGCGGGAGCCGGCACCGGGGCACGGCGGTCATGACCGGCATCCGGACGCCGGACCTCGACCTCGTCCACGACGCGGACGAGGGGCCGGAGGATCTCGACGTGACGCTGCGCCCGCGCGTCCTGGACGAGTTCGTCGGTCAGGAGGCGCTGCGCGAGCAGCTCGCCGTCTCCCTGCACGCCGCCTCCGCCCGTGGCGAGGCGCTGGACCACGTCCTGCTCGCCGGCCCGCCCGGCCTGGGCAAGACCTCGCTGGCCCAGATCGTGGCCGCCGAGCTCGACGTCCCCTTCGTCCAGACCGCCGGCCCGGCCCTGGAGCGCAAGGGCGACATCGCCGCCTTCCTGACCTCGCTGCAGCCGCGGTCGGTCTTCTTCATCGATGAGATCCACCGCCTGCCGCGCGCCGTGGAGGAGATCTTCTATCCGGCGATGGAGGACCGCCAGCTGCCGATGACCGTCGGGACGGGCGCCGGCGCGAAGGTGATCACGCTGCCGCTCCCGCCGTTCACGCTCATCGGCGCGACCACCCGCGCCGGCCTGCTGACCACCCCGCTGCGCGACCGCTTCGGCATCCAGCACCGCCTCGAGCACTACGACCCCGCCGAGCTGACCCGCATCGTCGTCCGCTCCGCCCGTGTCCTCGAGGTGGAGGTGGACGCCGCCGGCGCCCGCGCGATCGCCGACCGCGCCCGCGGCACCCCGCGCGTCGCCAACCGCCTGCTCAAGCGTGTGCGCGACTACGCGCAGGTCCGCGGCACCGGCGCGATCGACGCCGCCTGCGCCCACGCCGCCCTCGAGCTGATGGGCGTCGACGCGCTCGGCCTCGACCGCCTCGACCGCGAGCTCCTGCAGGCGATCTGCGGCCACTTCGGCGGCGGTCCCGTCGGGCTGTCCACGCTGGCGGTCACGGTGGGGGAGGAGGCCGACACGATCGAGGACGTCTACGAGCCCTACCTGCTCCAGCGCGGCTTCCTCCAGCGCACCCCCCGCGGCCGCACGGCCACCCCGCACGCCTTCCGCCACCTCGGGCTCCCGGTCCCCGAGGCCGCCGCACCCCTCTTCTGATCACCCTGCACGGCTTTGACACCCAGGGGGTGTCTAACTCGTGCCGCGTGGGATCGGAAAGCGGTCGACGGTGACGGAGGCGCAGTCCCCCTTCACGGTGAGCGTCCGCACCGGCCCGACCCCGACGACCGCGCGGTACGGCAGGCGGGGCAATGAGGTGGTGAGGGTCGGAGCCAGATGGAAGCCCGAGACGACGGGCCCGCCGGGCACGCCCGAGTTCGCGACGACGGTGGCCGGGCCGCGGCCGGAGATGGTGGCGACGACGAGGTCGTCCCCTCCTTCGATGCCAACGTCCACCACCGGGCACGAACCCGAGCCGACCCGCCGCAACCGCACCGGACGAACCCGACCCGACCCATCCAGGTACGACGAGGCGTCCGGAGCGCCGACCGACACGGAGGGCTCCCGATCCGGCAACACCCGCGAGAACGCGTTGTACGGCGCGATCTGCGCCGCCACGATCACCTGAGGCACCACCCCGTCCACGATCTTCTGACCGTGGTAGCTGTCCGCGAAGGCGTCGAAGTAGCGCCGGTGCACCGGCCCGATCCAGTCGCGCTCGAGCCGCAGCCCGGCGATCACCGTGAACGCCACCGGCACGACCAGCAGCCACGGCGGCGACAGCCGCCGGTCGCGCAGCACGTAGGCGGCGGCCAGCAGCAGCGCGATCGCGCCCTCGGCGTTGTAGCGCGGGTCCAGCGCCACGGTCTCCACGCCCTCCGTGCCCAGCCGCGCGCCGCCGGAGAGGACCAGCCCGCCGACCACCACGACGCCGGCGAGCACCCACACCCGGTCCCGGAACCTGGCAACGAGGAGGAACACCGACAGGTTGGCCACGACGACGATCAGCACCCCGAGTCCCAACTGCCTCCCGACTGACCCGTTCAATGCCAGAGGTGCGACACCCTCGCCCCATCCCGCCACCAGGTACTTGAGCCAGAGAACGAAGCCAGGCCGAGGCCCCGCCCCGATGAACCGGTAGTAGCGGTCGCCGGAGATGACCACCAGGTAGACCGCCGTGACGACGCCGACGGCGCCCGCGAAGCGCCGGTCCCGCCCGAGCACGAGCACCACCGGCAGCACCAGCAGGGCCTTGATGAACGCGCACAGCGCAAGCGCGTAGGCGAACACGGCGAGGACGAGACGGGACGTCAGAGTCAGGTAGACGGCCAGCAGCGCGAAGAACAGCTCCGGGTAGATCTGGGCCGAGAGCGCCCACCACTGCGTCGCCTGCACCCACACCGGCGACAGCGCGAACACGGCGACGAAGACCCAGTGCCCGCCGAGCCGGCGCACCACCAGCGCGAACACCGCGACGCACCCGGCATACCAGCCCAGCGAGATCACCATCGCCAGCCACCAGCCCTGATGGGTCAGCGACGACACGACCTGGTCGGCCAGTCGGTGCCACGGCGAGAAGTGGTCGTAGATCGGGGCAGAGAGGAAGGACCAGCCGAACGGCAGCTCCCGCGCCTGCGCGAAGAAGACGTGGTCGTCGGTGGTGAAGTAGCTCCCCGCGCAGAGGGCGACGATCCAGGCGCCGCCGACGAGAACGAGGAGGCCGCGCCGCACCTACCCGAAGGTAAAGGCATACGCGTGGATCCCGGGATCCATGCGCAGCTCGAGGTACCGCGACTGCACGTTGGGGAGGTCGACGAGCGTGTACAGGCCCTGGTGGTCGACCGTGATCGTCCGCGGCTTGGCTCCGTACAGGCGGATCTGGACATGCCGCGGACGACCGGGTGACCCGAGCACCAGGTACACCCGCCGCGCCCCGAAGCGGACCGCCACCCGCGCATCGGCCCCCGCGATCGCGTCCTCGTACTCGACCTGCCAGTCGCCGCCGTAGGCGAACGTGTCCTGGCCGAGCGCCTTCACGGACGGCAGCGGCCCGAAGGCGTGCGCCCCCGCGCGGATGCGGTCCTGAACGAAGCGCTGCGCGCGCGCCGAGCCGAGGTAGGTCTCCGGCGTCGACATGCCCCGCGAGGGCGTCTCGGCGTTCACGGGACCCTGCGCCGCCGGCGTCGCCGAGCGTCCGGCCTCCCGCAGCAGCGCCCTGATCGCCGCCTCCGTCTTCCCGTAGTCCCCTTCGCCGAAGGACGCGTAGCGGACGCGGCCCTTGGCGTCGACGAGGTACTCGGCCGGCCAGTACTGGTTGCCGTACGCACCCCACACCGCCAGGTCGTTGTCCTGCACGACCGGGTACTTGAGCCCGTCGTCGCGCACCGCCCGGGCGACGTTCGCCGCGCTCTTCTCGAACGGGAATTCCGGCGAGTGCACGCCGATGATGGTCAGCCCGTCCTTGCGGTACTTCGCGTCCCACGCCTTCAGGTGCGGCTGGGTGCGGATGCAGTTGATGCAGGTGTAGGTCCAGAAGTCGATCAGTACGACCCGGCCGCGCAGGCCCTTCATCGTCAACGGCGTGGAGTTGAACCACTTCTGCGTCCCGGCGAACTCCGGTGCCGGCCCGGCGTCCTGCAGGCCCGACTTGCGGACCTTGCGGCCGAGCGCGCGCGTGGCCGTGTCGGTCTTCTCGAGCTTCTCGGTGGGGGAGACGAGCCACGACGGCAGGGCGCTCGCGATGTCGGTGCGGAAGCGGTTGTCGGCGCCGGTCAGGGTGAGGACCGCGAACACGATCATCACCACGCCCATCCCCATCTGGAGGCGCCCGGCGTTGCGCCGCAGGACGCGGCGGCCGGCGATGAGGACGAGGTAGGTCCCCGCCGCCGTCCCCACCGCGTACGCGATCCCCGTCACCAGCCGCTGCGCCGACAGCGACTGCGACGCCTGCACGGTCAGGACAGCGGCCAGGATCGGCCCCGCGCAGGGGACGTAGAGCAGCCCCGCGGACGCGCCGACGACCAGGCCGGATCCGAACCCCTCGCCACCCCGCGAGACCCCGCGCGCGGGCACCACGCGGGAGAGCAGAACCTCGAAGCGCGCCGCCAGCGCCGGCACGACCAGGCAGATCCCGAAGACCAGCAGGACCACGATCGCGACGTCGCGGAGCAGGTCCGCCGGCAGTCCCAGCGCCGCGATCACGTAAGCGAGTGCGAGCGTCGCGAAGGCGAACGACGCCGCCAGGCCGACCGCGATCCCCGCCGGCCGCCGCCGCCCGCCGGAGACCCCGCCCGAGAGCAGCAGCGGCAGCACGGGCAGCACGCACGGCGAGAAGGCCGTTCCGAAGCCGGCGACCACGGCGAAGAGGGAGGCGAGGACGAACTCCATGCGTGTTCGCCGTCTCTACGTCTGAAGAAGCGTTACGGACGTCTCCCTAGAGTTACGACCGCAAAATGGCGCACCTCTTCATCTGCCCCAACTGTGGTCGCCGGACCACCGAGTCCGACCGTACGCAGGGCTTCCGCAACCTGCCCAAGGGCTGCTCGAACTGCGGCTTCGGCTTCCTGTTCGAGCTGCTCGACGACTACTACCCGGCGCCCAACGCCGCCTTCTTCACCTGCGACCAGCAGGGCCGCATCATCGCCTGCGGGCGCGGCTCCAAGGAGCTGACCGGGCTGAGCGACGAGAAGACCATCGGGCGCGGGATCAACGACGTCCTCGGCCTCGAGTTCGACGGTGGCGACGACCCCATCTCGACTGCGCTCGAATGGGGGGTCCGCCAGCTCGACAAGCCGGTGCAGCTCCACGCGGAGGGAGACATCCCCGCAAGCGCCCGTGCCGACCTGTTCCCCGCGTACGATGAGGACGGCGGGCTGCTGGTCATCCTCACCCCGCAGAAGCCCCGCTAAGTGTCAGAGCGCCGCCGCAACCTCTTCGTCCTGCTTCTCGTCCTCGGCCTGATCGCCGGGTCGGTCGCCGTGATCGCGACGAAGTCGACCAAGCTGGGGCTCGACCTCCAGGGCGGCGTCTCGCTCGTCTACCAGGGCCAGCCGACCAAGCAGCAGAAGACGATCACGCCGGAGTCGCTGGACCGCGCGGTGGACATCATCCGCGAGCGGGTCGACTCCCTCGGCGTCGCCGAGCCATCCATCAGCCGCGCGGGCAAGAACCAGATCGAGGTCGACCTCCCGGCGGTCAAGGACGCCGCGCGCGCGGAGGACCGGGTCGGGACCACCGCCCAGCTGTACTTCTACGACTGGGAGAAGAACCTCCTCGACGACGACTGCAAGACGGACCCCGACACGCCGTACACGGCGTCGGGCGGGATCCAGTCGACGTCCGGCCTGTACGCGACCGTCAAGAAGGCCGCGAAGTGCCCGCCGTACAACAACCCGAACACGACGTCGGCGTCCGAGACCCGCTTCTACGGCTTCCTCAAGGACCACAAGCCCGTCAACGGGGGCCTGCCCGAGACCACTCCGGGCGAGCTGTGGGAGGACCAGCCGAGCGGCGAGAAGCCCGCCGGCGCCGAGGCGATCAAGGTCCCCGAGGGCATCCTCATCGTGCGCGAGGCTGCCGACGACAAGGGCCACAAGCCCGACCAGTGGTACATCCTCCGCGACAACCCCGGGCTCGGCGGCAAGGACATCAAGAACCCGGAGCAGAACTTCGACCCGGACACCAACGAGCCCAACGTGACGATGGACTTCACGGACCAGGGCAGGAAGGCGTTCCAGGGGGTCACGCGGGCCATCGCCGAACGCGGGGCCGACAACGCGCAGATCGGCATCGCGCCCGCGCAGCAGTCCCAGCACTTCGCGATCGTGCTCGACAACGAGCTCGTCTCGGTGCCCTACATCGACTACAACGAGAACCCGGACGGCATCGACGGGCAGACGGGCGCGGAGATCTCGGGGTCCTTCACCGTCCAGTCCGCCCAGGACCTCGCGAACTTCCTCAAGATCGGCGCGCTGCCGATCCGCCTCGAGCTGATCAGCCGCTCGCAGGTGTCGGCCTCGCTGGGCAAGCAGGCGCTCGACCAGGGCCTCAACGCGGGCATCGCGGGATTCGTCATCGTCGCGTTCTTCCTGCTCTTCTTCTACCGCGTGCTGGGCCTGATCGCGGTGGGCGCCCTGGCCATCTACGCGCTCTACTTCTACGCGATCGTCAAGCTGATCCCGATCACGATGACCCTCCCGGGCATCGCCGGCCTGATCCTCACGCTGGGCGTCGCCGCGGACGCGAACATCGTCATCTTCGAGCGCGTCAAAGAGGAGATCAGACGCGGCAGATCGACCGGCGCCGCCATCGCCGAGGGCTACCGCAAGGGCATCGCGACCATCCTCGACGCCAACGTCGTCACCTTCCTGGTCGCGTTCATCCTGTTCATCCTGGCCACGGCCGGGGTCAAGGGCTTCGCCTTCACGCTCGGCATCGGCACCCTGGTCTCCCTGTTCACCGCCGTGCTGGCCACCCAGGCGATCCTGCTGTCGCTGCGCACGTCGAATCTGCTGCGCTCCAAGTCGGCGCTCGGCGCGCGGACGGCCGACAAGCAGCGCTTCCGCCTGGACTACATGGGCGCCTCCAAGTGGTTCTTCTCCGCGTCGGGCATGATCCTGCTCATCGGCGCGCTGGCGATCGCCGGACGCGGCCTGAAGTTCGGCATCGACTTCGAGTCGGGCACCCGCATCGAGGCCGCGCTCGCGCAGCCGGCGTCGGTGGACCAGGTGCGGTCGGCGGTCGAGAACGCCGGCTACCAGGGCGTCGAGGTGCAGGCCGTCGAGGACTCGAAGGTCGGCAAGAACCTCGTCCAGATCAAGGGCAAGATCAAGCCGACCGACGTCAGCAACGTCACCAGCGTGCTGCGCAGCAAGTTCGGCTTGACGTCGTCGTCGGACCAGACGGTCGGGCCGACCTTCGGCAAGAGCATCGCCAACTCCGCGATCGTCGCCATCATCGCCTCGCTGCTGGTGATCGGCATGTACATCGCCCTGCGCTTCCAGTGGAAGTTCGCCGTCCCGGTGCTGATCGCGCTGATGCACGACATCCTCATCACCGGCGGCGTGTACGCCCTCGTCGGGAGGGAGGTGACGGCGTCGACGATCGCCGCGCTGCTGACCATCCTCGGCTTCTCGTTGTACGACACGATCATCGTGTTCGACCGCGTGCGCGAGAACATCCCGCGCATGCCCAGCGCGACGTTCTCCCAGATCGTCAACCGTTCGATGTCCGAGGTCATCGTCCGCTCGCTGGCGACGTCCTTCTGCACCCTGCTGCCGGTGCTGGCGCTGCTGCTCTTCGGCGGCGAGACGCTGAAGGACTTCGCGTTCGCGCTGCTGGTCGGCGTCGCCTCCGGCGCGTACTCGTCGGTGTTCATCGCCAGCCCGGTGCTGACGCATTGGAAAGAGCGCGAGCCGGTCTATCGCGCCCGCATCGCCCGCGTGCTCTCCGAGCACGGCTCCATCCCCGCCTACGCGGTCACCGCGGAGGGCCAGTCGGTCGACGTCGCGCCGACCCAGCGCCGCCGGCGGCGCACCGCGACCCCGGAGGAGGGCGTGTCCCGCGAGGAGTTCGACGAGCTCGTGGCCAACCTCGGCGTGGAGTCCAAGCCCGCGGTTGCGCCCCCGCGCGCGACCCAGCGCCCCGCCGGCGGCCGCCGCGCCGCCGCCAAGGACGGCGACGTGGACGCGGACGGCAAGCCCCGTAAGCCGCGCAACACCCGTCACGGACGACCGCGCTGATGGGCGCGCTCGTCTGGATCATGGTCGGCCTGGCCATCTGGCACTTCACGATCTTCCTCCCGGACCACTTCTGGGCCGGGATCGTCGGCGCCTTCCTCGGCGCCCTGACCGGCAGCTTCATCTTCGGCCTGCTGATCAGCGGCTTCTCCGTCCCGGGCAAGGACGACACCGACCTCGTGACCGCGGTCGAGTCGATCCCCGGCGCCGTCATCGGCATCGCGCTCGTCTACTTCGTCGGGGTCCGCCAGGAGCGGCTCGACGAGCAGTCGCGCGGCGGTCTGACCCCGCGCAAGTAGGCCGCCCGCAGATCGCGTAGCCGCGCGCGTCAGGCGGTGATCAGCGGGCGCGTTCCGTCCGGTGCCGCGCGTAGTTTGGCGCGGTGGCCGAGGCGCGCTTCGAGCTCTCCCCCTATGACTTCGGCGCCGCCGCGGCGCTCGAGGCCGAGCTGGGGATCTCCCACGTCCTGAGCCAGATCCTGGTGCGGCGGGGGCTGGCCGACCCGGCGGCGGCGCGGGCGTTCCTGGCCGCCGACGTCCGCCATCCACTGTCGGCCTTCGGGGGTCTCGAGGTGGCGGCGGAGATCGTGCTCGGGCACGTCCGCGACGGGTCCCGGATCACCGTGCACGGGGACTACGACGTCGACGGCGTCGCTTCGACGGCGATCCTCGTGCGCGTCCTGCGCACGCTGGGCGGGACGGTGGACTGGTACCTGCCGTCGCGGACGGAGGACGGCTACGGCCTGGCCGCGGCGACGGTGGACACGCTGGCCGCGCGCGGGACGAAGCTGCTGCTGACCGCCGACTGCGCGATCACCGCCGTCGACGAGGTCCAGCGGGCGATCGACGCCGGGATGGACGTGGTCGTCACCGACCATCACGCGCCGCGCGCGGACGGCCGGTTGCCGGCCGCGCCGATCGTGCACCCGCGCCTCGGGGTGGCGCGGCCCGTCGCCGGCCGCGCCGCGTCCCCGCGGCTCGGGGAGGCGCGGCCCGTCGGCGGCGCCGCGAGCGATCTCCGCGGGAACCCGTGCGGGGACCTGTGCGCGGCGGGCGTCGCCTACAAGCTGGCCGGCGCCCTGCTGGCCGCCGCCGGGCACGACCCCGCGCTGGCCGACGAGGACCTGGACCTGGTCGCACTGGCCACGGTCGCCGACGTGGTCCCGCTGCACGACGAGAACCGGGCGCTGGTGCGGGCGGGCCTGAAGGCGATGCGCTCGACGCGCAAGCCCGGCCTGCGCGCGTTGATGGACGTTGCCCGGGTGGACCCGAGCGGGCTGGACGCGACCGCGATCGGCTTCCGCCTGGCGCCGCGCATCAACGCGGCGGGGCGGATCGCCCGCGCCGACGCCGGCCTCGAGCTGCTGCTGACCGGCGACGAGGAGCGGGCGAAGGCGGTCGCCGCCGAGCTCGATCACCTCAACCAACAGCGCCGCGACGTGGAGACGCGCATGCTCTTCGAGGCGGAGGGGATGGTGCGTGAGCTCGGCGATCAGCCCGCCTACGTCCTCGCCGGCGAGGGCTGGCACCCGGGCGTGATCGGCATCGTGGCCGCACGCATCGCCGAGCGCCGCTGCCGCCCGACCGTCCTGATCGCCCTCGACGGGGACGAGGGCACCGGTTCCGGTCGCTCCATCCCCGCCTTCGACCTGCTGGCCGGGCTGGAGGCGGGCCGGCGCCACCTGCTCCGCCACGGCGGGCACCGGGCCGCGGCCGGCTGCACCATCGCGCGCGAGAGCGTCGACGGCTTCCGGGAGGCGTTCTGCGCCCACGCCGCCGCGACGCTGGGACCGGAGGACTACGCCCGCGTCGAGCGCCTCGACGCGGTGGTGAGCGGGGACGCGCTCGGCCTCGGGCTGGCCGAGGAGCTCGCCCGGCTCGAGCCCTTCGGGGCCGCCAACCCGGCGGTCTCCCTGCTCGTCCCGTCCGCGTCGCTGACCGACCCGCGGCCGCTGGGGGAGGAGAAGCGCCACGTCGGCTTCCGCCTGCACGCCGGCGCGGCGAGCGCGCGCGGCGTCCGCTTCGGTGAAGGCACGTCGCTGCCCACCGACCCCGTCGACGCCGCCGTCCGGCTCGAGATCAACCGCTTCAACGGCGCGGTCGAGCCGCGGGTGCTGCTGCGGCGGGCGCGGCCGTGCGCGCCGGCGCCGATCACCGTCGTCGGCGAGCCGGAGTTCGACGCCGGCGTCGCCGCCGAGCTCAACCGCGCTCTGTTGCTTCCGGAAAGCGGAAGCAGCGCAGCGCGGTTGCCGCCGACCGGAAGTCAGGCAGCGCGGTCCGTGCGGGACGTGCGGGGCGCCGGCATCACCGCCACCCTCACCGACCTCGTCGCCACCGGCGAATCGGTCCTCGTCGTCTGCGCCCACGCCGGCCACCGCCTCAAGGCGTTGCGCGTCGGCGGCTTCGACCTCTGCGACTGGTCGGCGGCACCGGCGCTCGCCGATGGCTACGACCACGTGGTGGCCCTCGACCCACCCCTCCTCGATGACCCCTCCCACCTCCCCGGCCTGGGCGTGACCCACCTCCTCTACGGCGATGCTGAGCTACGCTTTGCGGAGGTCATCCATGCCTGGGACTACGACCTCCTCGACCCACTCCGCGAGCTCTACCGCAGCCTGCGCGCCGGGCACGCCGCCGAGGCGCTTCTGCGCGCCGAGCCGAACACGGCGACCCGCGCCGGTCGCCTGGTTCGCGTCCTCACCGAATGGGGGCTGCTCGACGGCCTCGCCCTGTGTCCCGGCCCCGCCGAGCGCATCGCACCGGAGCGTTCGCCGGCCTTCGTCGCGTACCGCCGCTGCCTGGAGGAGGGGCGCGCGTGGCTGACGACCGCAGCCAGGACGCGGGCGGCCTGACCACCCCCGAGGAGCCGGACGCCGAGACGCTGGCGCACTTCGTCGACCGCCGCGAGGTCGGGCGCACCGAGGAGACGGAGGAGCACGTCGCCGTCGCCGAGGCCCCGGCCGACCTGACCACCCTCGAGCAGGAGCTGCTCGCCGACCTGTACGCGATCGTCTCCGAGCACGCGGACGACACGGCGGCCCCCGTCGACCGCGGCGAGCTGCTGAAGGCGTTCGTCTTCTCCTGCGAGCACCACGCCGACCAGCGCCGCAAGTCGGGGGAGGACTTCATCGTCCACCCGGTCGACGTCGCCAAGATCTGCGCCGGCATGCGGCTGGACACGGCAACGCTGTGCGCCGCGCTGCTGCACGACACCGTCGAGGACACGTCGGCCAGCCTCGCCGAGGTCCAGGAGGTCTTCGGCGACGAGGTCGCCGGCCTGGTCGACGGCGTCACCAAGCTCACCGGCGTCGTCTTCCAGTCGCGCGACGAGGCGCAGGCCGAGAACTATCGCAAGATGCTCGTGGCGATGGCCACGGACATCCGGGTCATCCTGATCAAGCTGGCCGACCGCCTGCACAACATGCGCACGCTCGGCGCGATGACCAAGCAGAAGCAGATCGAGAAGGCGCGCGAGACGCTCGAGATCTACGCCCCGATCGCGCACCGGCTCGGCATCCACGCGATCAAGTGGGAGCTCGAGGACCTCGCCTTCCAGACGCTGCACCCGCGCAAGTACCAGGAGATCAAGCAGCTGGTCAACCAGCAGCGCGACGAGCGCGAGCGCTACGTGGCCAAGGCGGGCGGCTACCTGGCCCAGGAGCTCGAGGCGCTCGGCATCCACGCCGAGATCTCCGGCCGCGCCAAGCACTTCTACTCGATCTACACGAAGATGACCAAGAAGGGCCGCGAGTTCAACGAGATCTACGACCTCACGGCCATGCGGGTGATCGTCGAGTCCGTCAAGGACTGCTACGGCGCGGTCGGCGTCATCCACTCCCTGTGGAAGCCGCTGCCGGGGCGCTTCAAGGACATGATCGCCATGCCCAAGTTCAACATGTACCAGGCGCTGCACACGACGGTGATCGGGCCGGAGGGGCGGCCGTTGGAGATTCAGATCCGCACCGGGGGCATGCACGAGCGGGCCGAGTACGGCGTCGCCGCGCACTGGACCTACAAGGAGGACGGCGCCGGCCAGCCCGACTTCGAGGACGTCAAGCTCAAGTGGCTGAAATCGCTGCTCGACGAGGAGGGCGACCTCGACGCGCACGACTTCGCCGCGTCGCTCAAGGAGGAGCTGGTCGACGAGGAGGTCTACGTCTTCACCCCCAAGGGCGAGGTCAAGCGCCTGTCCTTCGGGGCGACGCCGCTGGACTTCGCCTACGAGGTCCACACGGACGTCGGCCACCGCTGCGTCGGCGCGAAGGTCAACGGCAAGATCGTGCCGCTGCACTACCAGCTGCAATCGGGGGACATCGTCGAGGTCCTGACCTCCAAGCGCGAGCGCGGCCCCTCGCGCGACTGGCTCGGCGTCGTCAAGACCAGCCGCGCGCGCAACAAGATCAAGCACTGGTTCAAGCAGGAGTCCCGGGTGGACTCCGAGCACACCGGGCGCGAGCTGCTGCAGGAGCACCTCAAGAAGGCCGGCCTGCCCGCTCAGCGCATCTCGGGCTCGTCGCTGCTGGCCGACGTCATCCGCGACATGGGCTTCCGCAAGGCGGAGGAGTTCTACGTCGCCCTCGGAGCCGCCAAGATCTCCCCGAAGACCGTCGTCAACAAGGTCATGCAGCGCCTTAAGCAGGGCGAGGCGGCGGTCGACGAGCCGACGGCGATCGAGTCGCTGCGCTCCCGCTCGGACACCCAGGCGAAGGTCACGCGCGCGTCCTCGCAGTACGGGATCACGGTCGACGGGATGCACGACGTGCCGCTGCGGCTGGCCAAGTGCTGCCGCCCGGTGTCCGGGGACGGCATCGTCGGCTACGTGTCGCTCGGGCGCGGCATCACCATCCACCGCGACGACTGCCCCAACGCGATCGCCCTGCGCAAGGACCCCGAGCGCTTCGTCCCCGTGGACTGGGACGGCGACAACGAGACCTCCTTCCGGGTCGAGCTCCAGGTCGACGGCTGGGACCGCCACCGCATGCTCGAGGACCTCAGCCGCTGCTTCTCCGAGGCCGGCATCAACATCCTCGAGGCGCGCTGCACCGTCGCGCACCCGATGGTCCGCAACCGCTTCGTGGTCGAGGTCCCGGAGGCGCAGACCCTCAAGGCGGTGGTGACGCGCCTGCGGGCGATCGAGTCGGTCTTCGACGCCTACCGCGTGACGCCGACTGGCGGCTGAGCGGCGACCAGCCGCAGGCCGGCGCCCATCAGCACGAAGGCGAGGCCGAGGCCGGCGATCAGCCCGAGGTCCAGGCCGGTGAAGGGGAGCTCGTTCGATGGGGCGCCGGACTCCGTGGTGGTCACGGGCGCGGGGGTGGCCGCCGGCGTCGGCGTCGGGGCGGGCGTGGCGGTGGCGGCCCCGTCACCGTCCTCCGGGTCGGCGGTGCGGGTCGGCGCCGGGGAGGGCCTCGGCGTCGGCGTGGCGCCCGCGACGAGGCCGGGGCAGGTGCCGTTGGGCGCGGGGATCAGGTCGCCCTTGTCGCTCTCGTGGCCGCCGAGGTCGCCGGGCGGATAGGCGAGCAGCGTGTAGCCGCCGTTCTTCTTGAGATGGCAGACGGTGACGCTCTGCTTCTTGGCGGTGGCGGGCTCGGCGCCGTCGCAGCCGGTCGACGGCGCCGGGATGATGTCGTCGGGGTCGTCGAAGTAGCCGGAGTACTGGTCGGCGGTGATCGTGACGGCGACGTAGCCGCTGTCGGTGAGATGGCAGATCGTGAGCGACGCGCCGGTGAACTTGTCCGGGGGCGTGGGGGTGGGGTCGGGCGGCGGGGTCGGCGACTCGCGCACCTTCTTCGTGGGTGTCGGCGTCGGGCTCGGGGACGGGCTCGGTGAGGGACTGGGGGAGGGCGACGGGCTCGGCGTCGGTGACGGGGCGGGCGACGGGGACGGTGTGGGGGTCGCGGTCGGGACCGCGGGGACCGGCTCGGGCGAAGGGGTCGGGGTCGGTGTGGGGGTCGGCGTCGGCGTCGGGGTCGGGGACGGCGTGGGCGTCGGGTCCTGGGCGAAGGCCACCGCCGTCATGGCGACCAGCAGGGCGCCGACGGCGATCAGCGTGCAGGCGAGCCGCCTCATCGCCGGGTCCGCGCGATCAGGGTCGACCCGGTCAGGGCCATCAGGGCACCCAGCCCGGCCAGGACGACGAGCACGATGCCCGGCGGGTCGAACGCGCCCGCCGCGCGGTTGTGACCGGCGGCCGGCGACGTCCCGGCGCTCCACGCCGACCCCACCGGCACGGTGATCGGCCCGGCGCCGCCCAGCGACTGGTCTCCGCGGCGGCGCGTCGGCGTGGCCGGCTTCGGCTTGCGCGCCGCGGCGGCGCGCTCGGCGAGCGCCGTGCGGGCGCGGGAGGCCTCGT
Organism: uncultured Solirubrobacteraceae bacterium; assembly: GCA_964242305.1. Classification (GTDB taxonomy): domain Bacteria; phylum Actinomycetota; class Thermoleophilia; order Solirubrobacterales; family Solirubrobacteraceae; genus DATLGB01. The sequence continues at coordinate 41,126 of CAXTBB010000028.1, read as the reverse complement.
CGCGGGCGGCGGCCCCGTCGAAGTGCACGAGCACGACGAGGACGAACGCGCAGGCGGCCAGGATGGCCATGACCTCGCCCGCCCGCGGCCGTCCGTGCGTCGCAAGGTCCACAGCGACCGTATCGGTCATCCGTCCACTGCCCTTGAACGCACGTCGCGAGCCTACCCGAGGCGCGCCGCGCCGAAGGCGAGGGCGATCCCGGCCACGGACGCCGCCGCGACGATGGCTCGGTCGCGGCCGAAGCGATGGGCGTGCGGCAGCAGCGAGCCCGCGCCCAGGTAGAGGAACATCCCCGCGAAGAACCCGAGCAGCACGGCGAACACCGCGTTGGGCAGGTCGATCAGCAGCCCGAGCGCGGCGCCGGCGATGGGCACCGTGGCGTCGGCGATCAGCCACGCCTTCGCCGTGCGGCGCGCGTTGCCGTGGCGCACGAGCACCGAAACGGTGTTCATCCCGTCGGCGAACGCGTGCAGCAGCACCGCCGCGGCGACCAGCAGGCCGACCTCGTCGCTGACCTGGAACGCCGTCCCGATCGCCAGGCCGTCGAGGAAGGCGTGCGTGGTGATCGCCCCGGCCCCGAGCTGTCCCGCCCGCGGGGTGCAGGCCGCGTCCTCGGTGTGGACGTGGCGGAAGACGTTGCGCTCGAGCGCAGCGAAGGTGACGACGCCGCCGGCGATCACCGCCCACACCCAGGGGCCGCCACGGTCGAAGGCCTCGGGCCCGGTCTCGAACAGCGCGACGCCGATCAGGGCCCCGCCCGCGAACCCCATGACCAGGTGCAACCGGTCGTGGCGGCGCAGCACGCTGATGCCGCCCGCCAGCCGGGGGACGACGGCGGCCATCGCGAGGGCTATGGCGAGCATGCGCCGCACCTCCCGCGCACCGTCACCGAGTGACCGGTGATGGCAAATCCGGTGCTCCGCGCGATCGCGTTCTCGTCAACGACGCAGCCGGGGACGGGCGCAACGATCCCGCAGTCCTCGCACACCACGTGCTCGTGGTGGTCGCCCTCAGTCTCGAACCACCTTCTTCCGCCCACGTCGAACGACCTCGCCACGCCGTTGTCCACGAGCCACGTGAACGCCCGGTGCACGGAGGCGCGATCGGCGGCCGTCCCCGTGGCAATGAGGGAGGCGTGGGCCTGGTCGACGGTCCAGGCGTGGCGGTCGCCGAGCAGCCGCGCCACCGCGTCACGCACGTGGGAGGGGCGGGCCATAACGCAAGCCTATTGCGAAACCAGCGCGGCACGTCTTCGACATCCCATGGATGTCTTACACGTGCAGGGTCAGGCGACGACGCGGAGGGCGCGCGGGCGGATGCGGAACTCCGCCTCGTCGAAGGCACCGACGTAGTCGCCGTCCACCTGCACGGGGACCTGGCGACCGTCGGCACTCCTGACCCTCATCGCCGAGAACCCGGGGAACGGCGTGACCCGCCGGTGTCGCGCCACCTTCGCGCGCTTCGACAGCGCCCGGAACATGACGGTCGGCACATCGACGGCAGCCGCGCGCTCCAGCACCACGCCGCCAAGGTCGCCCGAGTCCAGCGTCTGCCCGTCGACAAGCTCGATCGGCGTGTCGCGGAAGAACGTGTACGGGTCGCCGTTCTGGATGAAGGCGGAGACGCCCTCGACCGCGACCCCGCCGCACTCGGCGACCAGCTTCGGAGGCTTGACCACGTAGCGGCGCATGAACACGCCGATGGCGGACGCGGTGTAGAACGTCGGCCCGTAGCGGGCCTTGAGCTTCGGGTGCGCGTCGACCCGGCGGACGACGGAGGCGTCCAGCCCGGCCCCGGCGGCGAAGGTGAACAGGCGGCCGTTGACCTCGCCGAGGTCGACCCAGCGCGGGTGCCAGTCGTCGGCGACGCGCAGCAGGTGCTCGGTGGCGTCGACGACGTCGTTGGGGATCCCGAGCATGCGCGGGTAGACGTTGGTGGCGCCGCCCGGGAGGCACGAGAGCGGCGTGTCCGACCCGGCCAGGCCGTTGGCGGCCTCGTTGATCGTCCCGTCCCCGCCGAAGGCGACCACGACGTCGTAGCCCTCGCCGGCCGCCTCGCGGCACAGCTCGGTGGCGTGCCCGGAGCGCTGGGTGTCGATCGCCTCGACGTCGTAGCGACCGCGCAGGGCGGAGACAACGAGGTGCTTGAGCCGGTCCGAGACGGTCGTCGCGTAGGGATTGACGATGACCAGCATCCGCTTGGTGGCCGCCGGGTCGGTCAGGGACGCCGCGTGCTCCAGGCGCTGGAAGTCATCCGTCAAGCCGCTAGAGGAACCCACGTCGCCGGAAGTACATCACCAGGCCCACGAGGGTTACGCCCATGACCGCGATCACTTCCCAGAACGAGTGCACGGGCAGCTTGACGTTCATGCCCAGGACGCTGGCGATCAGGGTCAGCGGCAGCAGGATCACGCTGACCGCGGTCAGGACGCGGAAAAAGTCGTTGGAGCGGTGGGCGAGCACCGACTCGTTGGTCGACTCGAGCGCCTCCACGACCTCCTTGAAGTTCTCGAGCATGTCCCAGATCCGCTCCCACGCATCGTTGATGTCGTCGAAGTAGATGTCGAGGTCGTCGGGGATGTAGCGCGCCTTGTTGCGCTCGAGGTCGCGGAAGGTGGCCCGCTGCGGGCGGACGATCTTGCGGAAGTTGATGATCTCCTGCTTGACGTTGGAGAGGTCGCGGACGACGTCCTCCGAGCGACCCTCGAAGATGTCCTCCTCGATGCGCTCGAGCTTGTTGCCCATCTTGCGCAGCATGGGAAAGGAGGCGTCCACGCACGAGTCGAGGATCCGGTAGAGCAGGTAGCCGGCGCCCTTGTCGAAGTGCTGCTCGCGCGCCTCCTCGTTGGTCCGGCAGCGCTCGAAGAGGAACTCGACCGGGCGCAGCTCCTCGTTGGGGATGGTGATGACGAAGTCCGGTCCGATGAAGACGTCGAGCTCGGCGGCGTTCAGGCGCCCGACGCGCTTGTCGAAGCGCGGGAAGTGCAGGACGATGAACAGGTAGTCGTCGTACTCGTCGACCTTCGGCCGCTGGTTGCGGCTGAAGATGTCCTCGTAGTCGAGCGGGTGGAACTCGTAGCGCTCCTCGATCCAGGCCTGGTCGGCCGCGCGCGGGCGCTCGATGTTGATCCAGCGCAGGCCGGGGTTTTCGACGATCTCGGCGCGCGGCTCGTCCGGCCGCGGGGTGACCTCAGGGGCGTCGCTGGCGCGCAGACGCCGGATGCGTGGCTTCGGAAGCGAGGGCATCGCGGCGACTCGGAGGCTCCTCAGGCATGGCCGGCATCACAGTGGGGAAGTCTACCTGGTAGGTTCTTTACCGAATCGCATCAAGAGGGGTGGAGGGATTGGCCCGATGAAACCCCGCCAACCGGCCCGCAAGGGACAAGGTGGCAACTCCAACAGGCAAACACATATGAGCCTGGGAGATGCGGTGGGGCGCTCCCTTCGAAGGCACGGCACTCCTCCGCACATCACCCGGGCGGAAGGACAGACAGACGCCATGCCGGCAGATGCCCTGAAGTGCAAGGAATGTGACACGACCTACGCCCTCGAGGCGCGCTTCGTGTGCGAGCGGTGCTTCGGCCCTCTCGAAGTCAGCTACGCGGTGCCCAAGGCGGACGCCGCCGAGCTCAAGCGCCGGATCCAGGCGGGTCCGCTCACCCTGTGGCGCTACGCGGACTTCCTCCCGCTCGACCGCGTGCCCGCCCGCTCGCTGCACACCGGCTTCACGCCGCTGGTGCGCGCTGACCGCCTCGCCGAGCGCCTCGGCCTCAAGGAGGTCTGGGTCAAGAACGAGACGGCCAACCCGACGCACTCCTTCAAGGACCGCGTCGTCTCCGTCGCCCTCGCCCGCGCGGTGGAGCTCGGCTTCGAGACGATTGCCTGCGCGTCGACGGGCAACCTGGCCAACGCCGTCGCCGCCCACGCGGCCGCGGCCGGCCTGCCGTCCTACGTCTTCATCCCCTCCAACCTGGAGGAGGAGAAGATCCTCGCCACGGGCGCCTACGGGACCAACGTGGTCGGCGTGCGCGGCAACTACGACGACGTCAACCGCCTCTGCACGCAGCTCAGCGGCGAGCACGAGAGCTGGGCGTTCGTGAACATCAACATGCGCCCGTACTACGCCGAGGGCTCGAAGACGCTCGCCTTCGAGATCGTCGAGCAGCTCGGGTGGGAGGCGCCGGACCGCGTCGTCGGCCCGGTCGCGTCCGGCTCCCTGTTCACCAAGGTCGCCCGCGGCTTCAACGAGTTCCGCGACGCCGGCCTGCTCGACGCGCCGCAGCCCGTCTTCAACGGCGCCCAGGCGGAGGGCTGCTCGCCTGTCGCCCAGGCCTACGCGGCCGGCCGCGACTTCTGCACGCCCGTCAAGCCGGACACGATCGCCAAGTCGCTGGCCATCGGCAACCCGGCCGACGGGCCCTACGCCATCGACCTGGCCAAGCGGACGGGCGGCTCGATCGACGCGGTGTCCGACGACGAGATCCGCGCCGGCGTGCGCCTGCTGGCCGAGACCACCGGCATCTTCACGGAGACCGCCGGCGGCGTCACCACCGCGACGCTGGCCAAGCTGGCCGAGCGCGGCGACATCGGCCGCGACGAGCGCGTCGTCCTGCTCATCACGGGGGACGGCCTGAAGACGATCGACACGGTTCGCGGGACCTTCGACGTCGCCGAGATCGACGCGACGGTCGACAGCTTCGACGACGCCTTCGCGGCGGTTTGATGCCGGTCACGGTCAAGATCCCGACCCAGCTGCGCGCCGTCACCGGCGGCGCGGCGGAGACGAGCGGCGCGGGGGCGACGGTGGGCGAGGTGCTCGAGTCGCTCTACCGCGAGCACGAGGAGCTGCGCGACCGCATCGCCGGCGACGACGGAGAGCTGCGGCGCTTCGTCAACGTCTACCTGGCCGGCGAGGACATCCGGTTCCTCGACGGCCTCGCCACGCCGGTGGCCGACGGATCCGAGCTGACCATCCTCCCGGCGGTGGCGGGCGGCTGACGTAGTCTCCGGCCCCGTGCGCGTACGAGGGCGGGGCCGAGACTCAGATGTGATCGAGGTCCAGGGCGGCGGCGGCGGGTCGCAGGCGATCGGCGACGAGCGGCTGCAGAAGCAGGCCGGCCGGCGCGTGAACCCGGACTCGGACTGCGACACGTTCCGTGGCGACGTCTGAGCGGCCGCGGGTCAGCGTCGTGTGCCCGTACGTGGGGCCGGCGCCGGCGTTCGGGCCGCTCGCCGCCGAGCTGATCCTGGAGGACGACAACCCCGGCCGGTCCTCCTACGCGGCGCGCGACCGCGCGGCGCGGCGGGCGACGGGGGAGTGGCTCGTGTTCGTCGACGCCGACTGCACGCCCGCGCCGGGCTGGCTGGACGCCTTCTTCGACCCGGTGCCGGGCGACGACGTGGGCGTGCTCGCGGGCGGGATCGAGGACGAGGTGGTCGAGGACACGCTGGTCGCCCGTTACCTCCGCGACCGAGCCAAGCTCGCGCAGCCGGCCGACTACGCGCAGACGGCCAACTGCGCGGTGCGGCGGTCTGCCTTCGAGGCCGTCGGCGGCTGGCCCGAGGCGATCGTCTCCGGCGGCGACGCCGACCTGTGCTGGCGACTCTTCCGGGCGGGCTGGCGGATGGAGGCGCGGCCGGCCGCGCGGGTGCGCCACCGCAACCGCGCCTCCCTGCGCGCCTACCTGAGCCAGCTGCACCGCCACGGGCGGGGGATGGCCTGGCTCGACGCGCGCTGGCCCGGCGCGTTCCCACCGCCGCGAGCCCGCGACCTGCTCGGGCGCCCGCGGATGCTCCTCCGCGACCCCTCCGCGTACGGCGTCCTCGACGTGCTCTCGCTCTACGCCCGCGACTCGGGCAGACTGCGCTCGAACCGATGACCACCGCTCCACCCGCCGGCGTGATCACCGCCGTCAACGAGGCCCGCCATCGCCTCGCCTTCCGCCTGTGGGCGGCGTGGCTGCTCGTGCAGCTGCGCCGTCGCGGGGCGCGGCTGGTCGTGGAGGCGCCGCACGGCGCGCGGCTGGACTCGTGGCCCCATGTCGACGTGAGCCCGGGCGTGCGCTCGTTCACGCTGCGCCTGGGCCACGGCGTCAAGCTCGGCCGCGCCACCCATCTCGACCTGCAGGCGGGCGACGGCGTGCTCGAGCTGGGGGACGGCGCCTACCTCATGCACGGCGCCCGGCTCCAGCTGCGCGGCGGCGCCATCCGGCTCGGCCCGCACGTCAACGTCCGCGACGGCGCGGTGCTGAAGTCCGAGGGCGACCTGGTCGTCGGTGCCCGGGTCCCGATCTCCTACGGGACGACCGTGCACTGCGTCGAGCGCATCGAGATCGGCGCCGACGCGGGCCTGGCCGAGCGGGTCACCGTCGTCGACTCCGACCACACCCACGACGGCTCCACCGCCCCGTTCCTGGGCCAGCCGCTGCGCGTCGATCCGGTCCTGATCGGGACGAACGTCTTCGTGTGCGCCAACGCCGTCATCCGCCGCGGCGCCCGGATCGGCGCCAACAGCGTCGTCGCCGCCGGCGCCGTGGTCGGCCCGGGCGAGCACCCGCCGGGGACGGTCCTCGCCGGCGTCCCCGCCCGTCCGCTGAAGCCGGCCACATGACCCACGACTTCGTCGACGAGCTGATGGCGTCCTGGGCGCAGAGCCGGCCCGACCTGGACGTCACCCCGGTGGCGGTGACGACGCGCCTCGGGCGCATCCGCGACCACCTGGAGGGCCACAGCGCCGCCCTCTTCGGGGAGTTCGGCCTGACCGGCCCGACCTTCGTCACGCTCGTGACCCTGGCTCGGTTGCGGGGCACCGGCGCGGTGGTGACCGACGCGGCCCTGGCCGCGGAGATCGGGCTGACGGCCGCCACCGTCGCGGGCCGGGTGGACCGGCTGGTCCAAGACGGGATCGCCGCGCGTGACGGCGACGGGAACGTCGACCTGACCCCGCGGGGCCGCGAGCTGGTCGACACGGTCGTGCCGGCGCACCTGGAGCGCCAGGCCGCCCTGCTGTCGGCGCTGACGGCGGCGGAGCAGGACGTGCTGGCCGACCTCCTGCGCACGCTCCTGCTCTCGCTCGAAGGGCGCGGCTAGCCCGCCGGGAGACGGTCCCGGCGGGCGGCGCGTGCGGCTAGGCGACGGCGGGCATCGCGTGCCCGCGGCGGGTGGCGATCAGCGCCAGCGGCTTCAGCGACGCGCGCTGCATCCAGGCGGGCGGGAACGGCGCCTTGACCTCGTTGCGGAAGCGGTGCACGAACAGGGCGAGGTGCAGCGGCTTGGGCATGCCCGACTTGAGGACGTTGCCCTCCTCGGCGAGCGCGCAGGCGGTCTCGAAGAGCTGCTCCATGTCCAGGGCCGGGGTGACCTCGACGCGGCACTTGGCCGTGGTGTCGCCGCCGTTGGCGAACTTGTGCGCCTTGCCGGCGGGGACGACGACGACCTCGCCGGGGCCGGCCTTGATCTTGCGGGCGCCCATGCGGAACGTCATCGTGCCCTCGAGCACCTCGAAGCGCTCGGTCTGGCGGGGGTGGACGTGCATGCCGGGGACATGACCGTCGGGGGTGAGCTCGAGCTCGATCGCGAGCAGCTCGCCGTTGGTGTCGGCCGACGTGCGCAGGAAGGTGATGCGCTCGCCGCTGACGGGGTTCTCGATGATCTGACCTGCGTGTGCCATGACGGGAATTCCTTAGGGAGGGGGGGTGATACGAGAACCCTCCCGCTCCGCCCGTCGGGGGTCATCAGCCCCAGAGGTGATTCGTGCTAGCCCCGGCGGATGACCTTCCCTAGGCCGCTCGGCGGAGCGCGAAGTCGTCCGGACCGAGGAGATCGCGGGCGAACGCCTCCGCCAGCGTGTCGGCCAGGTGCTCCATCGACTCGGCGACGGACTGCTCGTAGGCGGCGACGATCTGCTCGCGCGACGCGGACTGGCGCCGGTCGAGGTCCGCCATCTCGGCGGCGGTGTGGCAGGCCTGCATCACGACGAAGCACTCGGGACAGCGCAACTCCACCAGCAGGTCGCCGCCCTTCTGCTTCTCCGAGCGCAGGGGCTGCACGAGGTCCGAGCCGCAGCTCGGGCACGTGGGAAGGACGGGCACGCTCGCGACGGTACGGTGGGAGCCGGACGGATGACCGCGAGCCCCGACGAGATCGACGCCTTCATCGAGGGCCACCTGGTGCCGCAGGACGAGGCGCTCGAGATCGCCGCGGGCGGGATCGGCGTGTCGCCCGCGCAGGGGAAGCTGCTGCATCTGCTGGCCCGCTCGATCGGCGCCCGGCGCGTCCTCGAGCTGGGGACGCTGCACGGCTACAGCGCCATCTGGCTGGCCCGGGCGCTGCCCGCCGACGGCGAGCTGGTCACGCTCGAGCTGGATCCCGGCAACGCCCGCACCGCGCGCGCGAACGTCGACCGGGCGGGCGTCGGCGACCGCGTCGACATCCGCGTCGGCCCGGCGATCGCGTCCCTGCACGACGTCGACGGCCCCTTCGACCTCGCCTTCCTGGACGCCGACAAGAGCGGGATGCCCGACTACTTCGCCGCCGTGCTGCCGCTGGTCCGGCCCGGCGGGATCATCATCGGCGACAACACGGTGCGCGCCGGCGGCGTGGTCGACGGGGAGGACGCCAGCGCCGTCGGCGCGCGCCGCTTCCACGAGGTCGTGGCCGCGTCACCCGAGGTCGACGCGACCGGCATCCAGACCGTCGGCGTGAAGGGCCACGACGGCTTCGTGCTCGCCCTCAAAGCGACCTGAGCGCCTCCATGATCGGCGTCTCCCCGCCGATCAGGTCGAACGTCTTGCCGATCGTGTTCGGCTCGTTCAGGCACCCGGCGAGGACGAGGGCGACGTCGGCGCGGGTCACCTCGCCGTAGTCGAGGCCCTCACCGACCTCGACCGAGCCGGTCGCGCCGGCGTCGGTCAACCGGCCGGGGCGGACGATCGTGTACTCGAGGTCGCTCTCGCGCAGCGCCTCGTCGGCGCCCGCCTTGGCCTTCAGGTACGGCCGCATCGACTCCGGCCCGGCGGACGGATCGGCGGCGCCCATCGCGCTGACCATCAGGTAGCGCCGGACGTCCGCCTTCTCGCAGGCGCGGATGAGCTTGACCGCCGCGCCGAGGTCGACGGTCTCCTTGCGCGCGTTGCCGCTGCCGGGCCCGGCCCCGGCGGCGAACACGACCGCCTCGGCGCCCTCGACGCGGTCGGCGAGGCCGTCGTCCTTCTCGAGGTCGAAGATGACAGGCTCGGCGCCGGCCGCCCGCAGGTCGTCGGCCTGCCCGGGATCGCGGATGAGCCCGCGGGCGTCCCGGCCGAGGTTGGCGTAGAGCTTGAGCGCGATCTGGCCGTGACCACCGGCGACGATGACGAATCCCATGCCGACCTCCTACCCACGCAGCCCGTAGAGGACCGCGGCGACCGAGGTGGCCAGGTTCAGCGACGACACGCCGGGCGCCATCGGGATCCGCACGCGCCGGTCGGCGCGGGCCAGCAGGCCGTCCGACAGCCCGTGGCGCTCGGAGCCGAAGGCGAGGATCGCGCCCGCCGGCACGCGCTCCTCGTCGCCCTCCGGATCGACGGCGACGAGCGGCCGGTCGCTGTCCGGGACGCCCATGACTCTGGCGACGGGAAGCGCCCACTGCAGGCCCGCGGCACCGCGGATCGCATCGGGATGCCACGGGTCGCTCGTGCCGGTGACCAGCACGCCCGCTGCCCCCGCCGCCGCCGCGACCAGCACGCACGCGCCCAGGTTGCCGAGGTGGCGCGGGTTCTCCAGCAGGACGATCGGGCCCGGCCGCCCCAGCGGGTCCGGTTGCGACGGTCGCCGCGCGACCGCCACCAGCGGCGCCCCGGCGACGTGGGCGACCACGCCGAAGTCCACGTCGGGCGCCAGCGCCGCCGCCATCGGCGCGAACGCGTCCCGGTCCCCCGTCGCCGACAGCACCTCCGCGCCGAAGCGCAGCGCGTGCTTGAGGGCATGGAAGCCCTGCACGGTGACCTCGGGTAGGTTCGACGCCGACATGATTGTGGACTGGATCATCCCCTGCCGCTACGTCGAGATCCACGAGAACCTCGCGACCATGATCGGCGCCGGCATCGACACCCTCACGCCGCCGACGCTCCCGGCGGGCGTGCAGGTGACGACCGCCGTGCGGCTGACCGGCCTGCCCGCGGAGCTCGAGGCCGGCCTCAAGCACACCACCCGGACCGTCGTGCGCGGACCGGACGGAGAGATCGTCAGCGAGGTCGCGGGCGAGTTCGAGGTCGAGGGCCACGGCCCGCCGCCCGACAAGCACGACTGGCTGCAGGGGTTCGTCGTCAACCTCGCCGTCGCCTTCGAGGCCACGGTGCCCGGCACTTACAAGATCGAGCACTTCGTCGACGCTTCCAGCGCCGTGGTCGCGATGCACGTGCATCCGGACGACGACGAGTGACCCACGACCTGGGCCCGATCAGCTTCCCGGGTGACGGCGAGACGGCGTTCGAGTACCAGGCCGGCGCGCTCCGCCGGCGGGTCGGCTTCCACGACTACAAGACGATCTACGCCGTGCCCGGCCTCTACGAGCGCGTCTTCCTGGACGAGCTGGGCATGTGCACCGCCGAGGTCGTGGTCGAGCGACTGGCTCCGGCGGTGGATGGCCCACTGCGCGTGCTCGACGTCGGCGCGGGCAACGGGATCGGCGGCGAGCACCTGCGCGCGCTCGGCCCTGAGCGCCTGGTGGCCATCGACCTCGAGCCGCAGGCGCGGGCGGCGGCGGCGCGCGATCGCCCCGGCGTCTACGACGACTACCTGATCGGGGACCTCATGACGATGGACCTGGCCGGCCTGCGCGCCGAGCGCCTGACCGCGATCGTCGCGCTGTCGGCGGTCGGCGTGGGCCACCTGCCCGCGGCGGCGCTCGAGCGCGTCCTCGGCGTGCTCGAGCCCGGCGGCCTGTTCGCGTTCGCGGTCACGCCGGCCCTGCTGCCGGGCAGCCGGGACCGTGTGGGGCAGGCGACCGGCTACCCCGAGCTGATTCGGCGGCTGCTGGCCGGCGACGGGGAGATCAGCCGCCACACGTACGTGCACCGCCGTCAGGTCGACGGGACGCCGCACGACGCGGTCGCCATCGTCGGCCGCGTCACCCGGTAGGCGAGCGCCTGCGCCGACACCGCGGCCACGAGGGCCAGCCCGAAGGCGGCGCCGACGCTCCCCGCGGCGACCAGGGCGACCACCGCGCAGAATGCCACGAACGAGCCCATCCCGGCGAGCATGCCCCGCAGCAACCCCACCGCGGCGTCCGGGCCACCGGCCCGCAGGGTGGCAACGGAGAGGACCGAGCCCAGCACGGGCAGCGCCGCGAGGATGCCACCGGCGAAGGCGCCCACCCGCCCGGCCGCGGCCGACAGCGCGGCGACGAGCACAAGCGTCACCACCATCCTTCCGGCGACTGAGGGCCCGACTGCCGGGCCTGGCGCCTGGGTCGCGGGGAGGGTCGCCCAGGCGGCGGCGAGCGAGAGGACGGCGAGGGCGAGCGCGATCGGCAGCCGCTGCTCGGCCCGGGCGGCGACCAGCGTGACGGCCGTGGCCGCCACCCACGCGCCCGCCAGCGCCACCGGCCACGGGCGGACGCGGCCGAGCCAGCCGAAGGCGACCGCGAACGCCGCCAGCCCGGTCAGTCCGAGCAGCGTCCCGGTCGCCGCCCGCGCCGCGAACGCCCCGCCGTGCTGGTCGGCGGCGATCAGCAGCGTCGGCCCGACGATGGCCGGGAACGCGCTGACCAGCCCGCCGACGCCGTCGTCGAAGCGCGTCGCCGCCAGCGTGGCGAGCCCGACCAGTGCCGGGGCGATGAGCAGCTCGAGGAGCGTGGTCACCGGTGGCGGATCCTCAGCTTCACCCGCGTGACCAGCGTGTCGTCGCCGTCGCCGCCGCTGACCGTCCCGGTGTCCCCGCCGACGAGCTGGGTACCGCTCCGATCACTGGACGGCAACGAGGGTGTTCGCCTCCGCCGCGCCCGTGACCGTGACGTTTGCCGGCGTCGTAGGTGAGCTGGCGGCACCGGCGGCGGGAGGCACCGCCAGGGCGGCGACGATGGCAAGAGCGACGGCGACCCGGGACACGCCCGCCAACCTAGCTCGCCCTGCGCTCCGTTCCCTCTGCCTTGACGGCGACGATCACGACCGCGTGACCGTCCTCGCCATGGGCGGCGGACCCGGATATGTGCCGCTGGACGTCCATCCCGGCCAGCCACGACAGGACCAGTGGCTCCGTCAGCACGTGCGGCTCGGTCTTCGTCGGCTTGGTGCCGACGTCGAAGTTGAGGATCAGCGTCCCGCCGCGCCCGAGCAGCCGCCGGGCCTCGGCGATCACGGCGGCCGGGTCGTCGACGTGGTCGAGGCTGTTGCGGGCGATGACGACGTCGACGCTCCCGGAGACGAGCGGGACGCGCTCGGCGCCGACCGACAGGTAGATCGCGTGCGAGTCGATGGCGAGCCCGCAGTCGGAGAACCGCTGGGCGAGCGGGTCGATCCCGATCGAGACCCGGGCCGGGCAGGCGTCGGGGAAGCCGAGCGCACCGGGGCCGATGTCGACGACCACCTTGCCGTCGAAGAAGGCGTCGTCCTCGATGCCGGCCTCGACGAGCACGCGGCGCACCTCGGCCCGGCCGATCTGCATCCGCCGGTCGTGATAGTCCCCGGCCGGGGAGTCGTCGTCGATGAACTCGGCGACGTCGCCCGGATACAGGCCGCCCGCCCGGACGACGGCGTCGAACTCGTTGGTCCACCAGGCGATCTCGGCGTCGTGCTTGCGCCGCTCGCGCCGGGCCCGGAACGGATGAGCGCCGCGGCCGATCACGCCCCGAGAACCTATCCGACCCGGGCGAGCGGTCAGCGGCGACGGGACGTCGCGCAGGCCGCCGCGCCGTGGCAGTGCGTGAGCGCGACGAGCCGCCGGTGCAGCCGCTCCCGCCCGCGCCGCGACAACCCGGGGTAGCGGTTGCGCAGCTGGAACGGGTCGGTGACATCGTCGTAGTACTCGGAGCGGTCGGCGTGGTGGGTGTACTCGACGTAGGTGTGCGACCGGCTGCGCAGCGCCACGTAGGTCGGCGGATCGCCGCTGAGGCCCGGCTGGCGATCGGGGTCGCGGTGCGAGTGGCGGGGGTGGTGGTGCTCGACCAGCGCGAAGCGGCGCCAGTCGCGCGGCGCGCGCCCGCGCAGCAGCGGCAGCAGGCTGCGCCCGTCGACGCCCGGGGGCGGCCGGACCCCGGCGAGCGCGTCGAAGGTCGGCGCCAGGTCGGTGTTCTGGGTGACCGCCCCGACGCGCGAGCCCGCCGGCACCCCCGGCCCGGCCACCACCAGCGGGACGCGGATGTCGGTGTCGAACGCGGTCAGCTTGCCGGGATAGAGCCGGTGCTCGCCCAGGTGGTAGCCGTTGTCGGAGCTGAAGATCACGTAGGTGTTGCGCGCCTGGCCGGTCCGCTGCAGCTCGCGTTCGATGGTGCCGAGCAGACGGTTGACGGCGAGGACCGACCGCGCCCGGTGGCGGTAGTCGCGGTCGATGCGCGCGATCACGGCGCGGGACAGGGGCGCCCGATGAGCCAGCCACGACGGCGCGTGGACGAGCTGGCGGTCGAACGCCGGGGTGCGCGGCGCCCGCGCGTACGGGAAGCGGGCGGCGTCGCGCGGGGCGGGGATGGCGGGGCGGTGCGGCGCGAAGGTGGCCAGCTCGAGGAAGAACGACCGGCCGGCGGCCGCCGAGGTCCCGATGAAGCGCGCGCCCCGGGCGGCGATGACGTCGGTCAGGTAGTCCTTGGGCTGCGCGCCGTAGAACGTGGGCAGGCCGTTGTCGTTGAGCGTGTAGTCGAACTCCAGGTACCCCTTGGCGGTCGCCGCCCAGTCCGTCCACCCGCGCGGGACCACCCCCTGGGAGGCGGCGTAGCCGTTGAGGTACTTGCCCATCAGCGCGGTCCGGTAGCCGCGCTCGCGCAGCGGCCGGGCGAAGCTGAGCAGCGAGTCGTGATGGCGCATGTACGCGTACAGGCCCCCGTCCGGGGCGACGTTGGTGAAGACGCCGGTGTTGTGCGGCAGCCGGCCGGTGAAGATGGACGCGCGGCTCGGGCAGCACAGCGAGTCGCTGACGAAGTAGTTCGTGAAGGTCGTGCCCTCCCGCTGCAGCCGGCGCACGGCGGGCAGGTGGCTCAGCAGGTCGGTGGAGAGGTCGTCGGTGAGCACGAAGACGACGTTGGGCCGTGTCGCGCGGGGCGGACGCGGTCGGTGGTGACCGCACCCCGCCACGGCGAGCAGGCACACGAGCGGGATCATGCGGCGCACGCGCGCCACCCTTGCGGGCGAGTCTTAAGCGGAGGTGACGCTGCTGCGCGGGTCGACGAGGATCTTCGCGTGCGCCTCGGGATCCCCGAGCGCGGTGAAGGCGGCGTCGACGCCACCCAGGCCGACCGTCCCGGTCAGCAGCGGCCGCGGGTCGACCTTGCCGTCGGCGAGCAGGTGCAGCGTGTCGCGGAACTCGAGCGGCGTGTAGCCGATCACGAAGCGCAGGTCGATCTCCTTGTTGATCGCCATCGCGGGGGTGAACCGGTCCTCGCCGACGCACACGCCGACCACCACGATGCGGGAGAACATCGGCACGCTGTCCAGCAGCGACTGGATGACGCCCGGCACGCCGACGCACTCGAAGACGACGGGACGCTTGGGCTCGACGCCGAGCCGGTCGGCCAGCCGGAACAGCCGCCAGGGCCCGCCCGGCACCCGCGCGAGCTTCTCGGTCGAGCCGACCGCCAGCTCGAGCGTCTCCGGGATCGAGTTGAGGTGCTTCTTGGCGCCGGCCGCCCGCAGCGGCTCCTGCTGGGCGGGGTCGACGACGACGTCGGCGCCGCAGCGCGCGGCCAGGGCCCGGCGGCCGGGGGAGTAGTCGGACGCCACGACGGTCTTCACGCCCTGGGTCTTGAGCATCAGGATGACGCCGAGGCCGACCGGCCCGCAGCCGATCACGACGGCGACCTGGCGCGTGCCGACCTCGCCGCGCTGCACCGCGTGGTAGGCGACGGCCATCGGCTCGGTCATCGTGGCGATGTCGGGATCGAGGCCGTTGGGGACCGCCAGCGTCAGCGACGCCTCGGCGATGACCTGTTCCGCGTAGGCACCGGGCGCGTGCACGGACAGGCCGGTGGTGTCGACGCCGGAGCCGTCGCGGGCGCGCATGATGGGCAGGGACACGACCGGCGTCCCGGCCGGGATCGTCGTGCGCGTCTTGACCCCGTGCTCGGCCACCGTCCCGCAGAACTCATGGCCGAAGACGATCGGCTCGCCGGAGCGCCCGAAGCGGTGGTAGCCGGCCTTGGCCGTCATGTCCGCCCAGTCGTCGATGCCGTGGCGGGCGTGCAGGTCCGAGCCGCAGATCCCGCAGCGCAGGACCTCCAGGCGCAGCTGGCCCGGGCCGGGGTCGGGCGCGGGGACGTCCTGGACAGAGAGCTCGGCGTTCTGGCAGACGACGGCGCGCATGCCGCAAAACATATTCGTCCTACGGGCCTCGCCAGCTCGGGCCTCCGGCCGGCGTCACACGCCGGCCCGCGCCTCGCTCCACGAGTACGCGTAGCTCGGGTCGTCCGCCTCCCGCCACAGCGTGGTCAGCCGCAGAGGGCGGAACGTGTCCCACATGACCGCGAGCTCGTCGAGGCGCCGCACGCCGAGCGCGCGCTCGACCGTCCCCGGCTGCGGGCCGTGGGGAAGGCCGGACGGGTGCAGGGTGATGCAGCCGATGTCGACGCCCTTGCGGGCCTGGTAGTCCCCGTCGGCGTAGAACATGACCTCCTCGGACTGGATGTTCGAGTGGTGGTAGGGGAGGGGGACGGCGGTCTCGTCCCAGTCGGCCAGGCGTGGCGCGAACGTGCAGATGACGAAGTTCGGGCCCTGGAAGGTCTGGTGGGCGGGCGGCGGCAGGTGGAAGCGACCGGTGCGCGGCTCGAAGTCGGCGGCGTTGAACGTGTACGGGTAGACGTAGCCGTCCCAGCCGACCACGTCGAAGGGATGGCGATCGAGCTCATAGACCTGATGGCCGTCGCGGACGCGCAGGGTGAGCGAGAACGAACCGGTCTCGTCGACCGTCTCGAGCTCGGCCGGGCCGTGGAAGTCGCGCTGGGAGAACGGCGCGTGCTCGAGCAGCTGGCCGTAGCGATTGCGGTAGCGGTTGGGCGTCTCGATCTCGCCCGGCGTGTGGAAGCAGACCCAGAACTGGTCCTCGGCGACGAGGTCGTAGGTGTGCGTGGTCCCGCGCGGGATGACCAGGTAGTCCTTCTCGCGGAACGGGACGGACCCGAACACGCTGCGCAGGACGCCGCCGCCGCGGTGCACGTAGACGACCTCGTCGCCCTCGCCGTTGCGGTAGAAGCCGTCCAGCGCGTCGGTCGGCTTGGCGATCGAGACCTCGATGTCGGCGTTGAACATCAGCAGCCGGCGCGCGGTGACCGGGTCGCCGCCGGGCGCGACGGCGTTGACGTCGGCGAGCCGGTGGACGTGCGTGTCCGGGACCCACTCGTCGCGGACGATCGGGGTGAAGGACCCGACCTCGGCCAGCCGGCACGGCGACTGCAGGTGGTAGAGCAGCGACTCGTTGCCCGAGAAGCCCTCGTAGCCGAGCACCTCCTCGACCAGCAGCTTCTCGTCGCGCCAGACCTGGGCGTGACGCTTGGCTGGGACGTCGCCGAGGCTGGTGTACCTCACAGGTTGCCCCGCCGGTCCTGCTCGCGCTCGAGCGCCTCGAAGAGCGCCTTGAAGTTGCCGTCCCCGAAGCCGCGGGCGCCGTGGCGCTCGATGATCTCGAAGAACAGCGTCGGCCGGTCGCCGATCGGCTTGGTGAAGATCTGCAGCAGGTAGCCCTCGTCGTCGCGGTCGACCAGGATCCCCTGCTCGCGCAGGTCGTGGATCTGCGGCGCCACCTCGGGCACCCGGCCGGGCACCTCGTCGTAGTAGGAGTCGGGGATGGTGAGGAACTCGACGCCGCGCCGGCGGAGCTCGGCGACCGTCCCGACGATGTCGCGCGTGGCCAGCGCGAGGTGCTGCGGGCCGGGCCCCTCGTAGAACTCGAGGTACTCCTCGATCTGCGACTTGCGCTTGCCGTCGGCGGGCTCGTTGATGGGGAACTTGACCGAGCCGCTGCCGTTGGTGACGACCTTGCTCATCAGCGCGGAGTACTCCGTGGAGATGTCGCCGTCGGTGAAGTGGATCATCTCCTTCATCGCGAAGACGTCCTCGTAGAACTTCACCCACGGGTTCATGTCCTCGACGTTGCCGACGATGTGGTCGACGGTGAGCAGCATGTCGTGACCGCCGGGCGCGTCGCGGGCCACGAAGCCGGGCAGGAACGGGCCGTCGTACTCGCCCCGCTCGACGAAGGTGTGGACGGTCTCGCCGTAGGTGGCGATGGAGGCCAGGCGGACGGTGCCGTGCTCGTCCGTGACGTCGTTGGGCTCGGCGATCGGCCGCGCGCCCCGGGCCGTCGCCTCGCGGAAGGCGGCGTCGACGCTGGGCACGCCGAGCGCGATGACCTTCACGCCGTCCCCGTGCTTGCGCTGATGGGCGGCGATGGCGGAGTCCGAGTGCAGCGCGCCCGTGAGGACGAGGCGGATGCGGCCGGACTTGAGGACGTGGGAGACCTTCTCGCGCGACCCGGTCTCCAGGCCCTGGTAGGCGACCTCGGTGAAGCCGAACGCGTGGGCGTAGTAGTAGGCGGCCTGAAGCGCGTTGCCGACGTAGAGCTCGACGTGGTCGATGCCGTGCAGCGGCATGTAGTCGTCCGTTCCGACTGGCGTGGGGAGGGTCTCGGCGCTCATGCTGTCCATGGTCGCGCGCTACCCGTCGCAGGACAAGACGGAAATGTTGTGAGTTCGCACGTATTCTGTGTCGCCATGGACACGGTCGACCAGCGAATCGTTGCGTTGCTGCAGCAGAACGCCCGCCGATCGTTTCAGGACATCGGCGCCCACGTCGCGCTGACCGCGCCGGCGGTCAAGCGCCGCGTCGACCGGTTGCAGGAGCGCGGCGTCATCCGCGGCTTCGCCGCCGTGCTCGACTCGGCCGCCGTCGGCTGGCCGACCCACGCGATCGTGGAGCTGATCTGCGAGGGACGCATGAGCGGATCCGACGTCCTCGCCGCCGTGGCCGGCCTGCCGGAGGTCACGGCCGCCTACACCGTGGCCGGCGAGGCGGCCGCCATCCTCCACGTGCGCGCGCGGGACACGGTCCACCTCGAGCGGACCCTCGAGCGCCTGCGCGAGGCGCCCGGGGTCATCCGCACCCAGAGCCAGGTCGTCCTCTCGACCCTGCTCGACCGCCCCGTCAGCTGACCCGGAAGCGCACCCGCGCGAGCCGTCCCACGTGCCCGGCGCGGTCGCGCGGCCGGGCCAGCAGCTGGTAATCGCCCGACCGTCCGGTGTGGGCCAGGCGGACGCGGTTGAAGCCGCGGTGCGCGCGCCGCGCGAAGGCGCCGACGGTCGTGCGCTCGCGCTTGACGGTGAACACGACGCGGGCGGTCTCCGAGGCCCGGTAGCGCACCGTCGTCCGCGCGCCGGTGCGGACGACCACGAACCGGACCACGGGCGCGCGGGCGGGGGCGACGAGGATGCCGGCGCTCGGCGCGGTCGACGTGCCGGCGGCGTTGCCGGCGGTCACCGAGCAGGCGACGAGGTGACGCACGTCGTCGGCGCCGGTCGCGTACAGCGGCGTCGTGGCCGCCTCGATCGGGGCGCCGTCGCGCAGCCACTGGTAGGCGAAGGTGATCGGCCGGAGCCCGTGCCAGTTGCCCGGCGCGCAGTTCAGGGTCCCGCCCGCCTCGGCCGGGCCGGCGATCGTCGGGGCGGCGGCGTTGTCGGGGACGTCGTCGGTGGTGACGGCCTGGATCGGCAGCGTGAACGGGCCGACGGCGTCGTCTCCGCCGCGCGGGGGGTCTTCGGACACGTACGCTCGCACCACCGTCGTGCCGGGCTTGGCGATCTCGAGGCCGTCGAGCGTCCCCGTCCAGCCGAGCGGCCCGGACGGCTGGAGGACGCCGTCGTAGAAGTAGCTCATGCCGCCGGGCCCGCCGATGCCCCGCCCCACCGAGCCGGGCCGGCCGGGCCGCTCGAGCACGACGGCGGCGCCGCGGTCGAAGCCGGGGCCGGCGTCCGTGTCGAGGTCGTACAGCACGTCGTTGGCGTTCTCGTCGACCGCTCCGTTGACGTCGAGCGACATCGTCAGCCGGCAGCTGGCGTCCAGCAGGACGTGCAGCGCGGCGATGTCCGTGTCGCCCGCCGTCGTCTGATCGCCCGCGGGATCCGGCACGGTCCAGTCGCCGGGAGTGGTGCTCAGGCACGCTGCGCTCGCGGTGCCGGGTGTGAAGGTCGCGGCCACCATCACCGCCAGGAGGATGCGTCGCATGTCCAGACAACGGTCGGGACGGCCTGAGGGTTGCGCCGATACGTAGGCTTCGCGAGGTCCCCGGCTCGCTCCCGCAGCAGATCCGCGATCGCCTCCTGGCGCTCCTGGCCGCGAGCGCAGAGGACCGCCTGCCACCGGAGGCGGTGCTCGCGGAGCGCCTCGGCGTCAGCCGGACCACGCTGCGGTCTGCCCTCGGCGGGCTCGAGGCCGACGGGCTGATCGAGCGGCGCCGCCGCGCCGGCACGTTCGTCAACCGCCAGTTGCTGCGCAACTCGATGCGGCTGAACCGCCTCGTCCCGTTCACGGCGCTGATCGAGCAGTGCGGCCACGTCGCCACGGTGGACCCGCAGGTGCACCGCGTCGGCGCGCCTTCCCCCGACGCGGCGGAGGCGATCGGCGTGAGCACCGCCACGCCGTGCCTGATCGTCGAGCGCCTGCTGCGCGCGGGCGGGACGCCGGTGATCGCGGTGCTCGACGTGGTGCCCGTGCGCCGGTTGAAGGTCCGGCCGGAGGCGGTCGTCGAGGCCGACACGAGCTTCGAGTTCCTGGTCCGCAACGGGGTCGACCCGGTCGACTACACGGTCGCCGAGATGGTGCCGCGGGTGGCGGCCGGGGCGCACGTCCCGGACGCGCTCGAGATCCCGCTCGGCACCGCCTACCTCGAGCTGCTGGAGACGCACTTCTCGCGCGACCACGAGCGCCTGGCCGTCTCGCGGGTGGCCGTCGACGACCGGCTCATCCGGCTCTCCATCCTGAGGCGGGACTAGCCGCGATGTCGAAGTCGGTTCGTACGCCGGGCCGATGATCCGGCCGCGCGGCGCGAGGAAGCTGCGCAGATGACCAGCCACCTCGCGGACGCCGACGCGTCCGACCTCGCCGAGTTCGGCTACGAGCAGCAGCTGCGCCGCCGGTTGGGCAGCTACGCCTCGTTCGCCGCCGGGTTCTCCTTCGTCTCCATCCTGACGACCGTCTTCCAGTTGTTCTTCTTCGGCTTCTCGTTCGGGGGCGCGGCGTTCTTCTGGACGTGGCCGATCGTGTTCTGCGGGCAGCTGCTGGTCGCCCTGTGCTTCGCCGAGCTCGCGTCGCGCTATCCGATCTCCGGCTGCATCTACCAGTGGTCGCGGCGGCTGTCGAACCCGACCTTCGGCTGGTTCGCCGGGTGGACGATGCTGATCGCGCAGATCGTGACCGTGTCGGCGGCGGCGATCGCGCTGCAGGTGGTCCTGCCCACCCTGTGGTCGGGCTTCCAGGTGATCGGGTCCGACACCGCGGTGACCTCCAGCGACGGCGCCGCCAACGCCGTGCTGCTGGGCACGATCCTGATCGTCGCCACCACCATCGTCAACGCGGTCGGCGTCAAGGCGATGTCGACCATCAACTCGATCGGGGTGACCTGCGAGCTGATCGGCGTGACCCTGCTCATCATCCTGCTCTTCGCGCACGCCGAGCGCGGGCCGCAGGCGGTCCTGCACCAGACGGGCGCGGCGCCCGGCGGCTCCTACCTCGGCGCCTTCGTCATCTCGTCGCTGATGGCCGCCTACGTGATGGTCGGCTTCGACTCGGCCGGCGAGCTGAGCGAGGAGACGCACGATCCCAAGCGGACCGCGCCGAAGTCGATCATCCGCGCGCTGTGCGCGTCGGCGCTGGGCGGCGGCTTGCTGCTGCTCGCCGCGATCATGGCGGCGCCGTCGCTGACCAGCGGCGACCTGGGGACGATCGGCCTGCCCTACGTGCTCCAGTCCAGCCTCGGCAAGACCGTCGGCGACATCTTCCTCGTCGACGTCGCCATCGCCGTGTGCGTCTGCACCCTGGCGATCCAGACCGCCGCCACCCGCATGATGTTCTCGATGGCCCGCGACGGCGTCCTGCCCGGCTCGGCGGCGATCGCGAAGGTGTCGCCGACGACCGGGACCCCGCTGCTGCCGGCGATCGTCGTCGGCGTGCTGGCCGCGGCCGTGCTGCTGGTCAACGTCGGCCAGGCGTCGATGTTCATCGCGCTCACGAGCGTGTGCATCGCGATGCTCTACCTCGCCTACCTGATGGTCACGGTGCCGCTGCTGCGCAAGCGTCTCAACGGCGAGTTCACTCCGGTCGAGGGTGGCTTCTCGCTCGGCCGCTGGGGCGTGCCGGTCAACGTCGCCGCGGTCGTCTACGGCGCGGCGATGATGATCAACCTGGCCTGGCCGCGCGGCAGCGTCTATGACCCGGCCGGCGAGCACTGGTACCTGCACTACTTCTCGCCGCTGTTCATCGCGCTGGCCCTGGTGGCCGGGGCGGTTGCCTTCTTCGTCCAGCGCAAGCCGGCGTCCGTCAGCGGTCGCGTGCCCGCCGGCGCGAAGGCGTGAGCGCCACCGGCACGACGCACGGCGCGCGGGACCACGCGCGGGCACAGGCGGGGCGGACGGCGGAGGCGATGCCGGTCGTCCCCGCGCCCGCCGGGTGCACCTGGGCGGAGACGGTGGCCTGGGGCGGTTACGCGACCAAGGTCGTCTCGCGGGGGACGACGATCCGGCTGACCGACGCCACCGGCGGGGCCTGCGCGCACGTCCTGCTCTTCAACGCCGACCAATCCTGGGAGCGCCTGAACGCCGCCGACACGGTGAAGATCCCGTGGCAGGCGTACCTGGGGACGGGCCATCCGCTGCTGTCTGACCAGGGCCGGGTGCTGGCCACCGTGGTGGCTGACGACACCGGCCGCCACGACGCCCTCTGCGGGGTCGCGCAGCCGGCCTTCGTGGTCGCGGCGGCCAAGCACGGGCTGACGCCGCGCGACCTCCCGCCCAGCGTGTCCTTCTTCGAGGGCGTGCGCGTGGACGCGGACGGGTCGCTGATCCACACGGGCGGCGGCCCGGGGACGGTCGAGTTGCGCGCCGAGCTGCCGCTGGTCGTGCTGGTGGCCAACGCCGCGCACCCGCTCGACCGCGAGCCGGCGGGCGGCCTGCTGGAGATCCTGGCCCGGCCGGGCGCGGCCACCGCTCCCGACGACCCGCAGTGGACGGCGAGCCCGGAGCTCGAGCGCGCGTACCTCAACACCGCCGACTACTGGGAGGCGCGGGCATGACCACGGAGACGGTGCCGGCCTGCGCGCCGTGGTCGGCGGTGGTCCCGGCGGGGCACACGCTGCAGATCGTCGACCTCGAGGGCAACCAGGCGGTCGACTGCCTGCTCTACAACGCCCACGACACCGCCGAGCGCTACTCGGCGCCGGACACGATCGTCGCCCAGGGCAACCTCTTCCTGACCACGGGCAGCGAGCTGCGCTCCAACGCGGGCCGCCCGTTGATGACCATCGTCGCCGACGACGTCGGGCGTCACGACACGGTCGGCGGCGCCTGCTCGAAGGAGTCCAACACGCTGCGCTATGGCCACCACACCAAGCACCAGCACGCGTGCGTGGAGAACTTCCTCGCCGAGGGGGCGCGCTGGGGGCTGGGCAAGCGCGACCTGGTCTCCAACATCAACTGGTACATGAACGTGCCGGTGGAGGAGGACGGCACGCTGGGGATCGTCGACGGGATCTCCTCGCCGGGCCTGAGCGTGACGCTGCGGGCCGAGCTCGACACGCTGGTGCTGGTCTCCAACTGCCCGCAGGTCAACAACCCCTGCAACGGCTTCGACCCGACGCCGGTCCAGATGGTCATCCGCGAGCCTTGAAGGTCCTCGTCGCCAATCGCGGCGAGATCGCGGTCCGGATCCTGCGGTCGGCGCGCGCGCTCGGGTGGGAGACGGTGGCCGTGTTCTCCGACGCCGACCGCGGCGCGCCCCACGTCACGCTCGCCGGCGCCGCGGTGCGCCTCGGCCCGGCCCCGCCGCGGGAGTCCTACCTGCGCGCGGACGCCATCGTCGCGGCGGCGCTGGCGCACGGGGCGGACGTCGTCCACCCCGGCTACGGGCTGCTCTCGGAGGACGCCGCCTTCGCTCGCGCGGTCGAGGCGGCCGGGCTCGCCTTCGCCGGACCGACGCCAGCGCAGCTGGAGGCGTTCGGGGCCAAGGACCGCGCCCGTGCGCTCGCCCGCGCCGCCGGTGTCGCGCTGCTGCCCGGCACGGAGGCGCTCGAGGACGCCGGCGCCGTGGCGGCGGCCGCTGCCGAGATCGGCTATCCGGTGATGCTCAAGGCGACGGCGGGCGGGGGCGGCATCGGGATGGCCGCCTGCCACGACGAGGCGCAGGCGCGCGACGCCTACGAGCGCGTGGCGCGGCTGGCGGAGGCGTCCTTCGGGGCGGGCGGGGTCTTCCTGGAGCGCTTCGTGGCGGCCGCCCGCCACGTCGAGGTCCAGGTCTTCGGTGACGGCGCCGGGCGGGTGCTCGCGCTCGGCGACCGCGACTGCACGTTGCAGCGGCGCAACCAGAAGGTGCTGGAGGAGGCGCCGGCGCCGGACCTGCCCGACGCGATCCGTGAGCGGCTGCACGCGTCGGCGGTCGCCCTGTGCGCGGAGGCCGCGTACCGGTCGGCGGGGACGGTCGAGTTCGTCTACGACGCCGAGCGCGAGGAGGCGTCCTTCCTGGAGGTCAATGCGCGGCTGCAGGTCGAGCACCCCGTCACGGAGGCGACCACGGGCGTCGATCTCGTCGCCTGGATGCTGCGGCTGGCCGCGGGGGACACCGCCATGCTCGACGAGCCGCGGTCGGGAGCTGCGTGCGCCGTCGAGGCGCGCGTGTACGCGGAGGACCCCGCCGCGGGGCACCGGCCCAGCGCCGGGCTGGTCACGGAGGCGGCGTTCCCGGACGACCTGCGGGTGGACACCTGGGTGCGGACCGGCACGGAGGTCTCGACGAGCTACGACCCGCTGCTGGCCAAGGTCATCGCCACCGGGGCCGATCGCGCGGCGGCCCTGGACGCACTGGCGCGCGGCCTCGCCGACACGCGCGTGGCCGGGGTGCGGACCAACCTCGGACAGCTGCGGGCGGCGCTCGCCGATCCGCGCGTGCGCGCCGTCGAGCACACCACGGGCACGCTCGCGTCGATCACCGACGACGAGCCGCGCATCGAGGTCGTCCGCGCCGGCACGATGACCACCGTGCAGGACTGGCCGGGCCGCCGCGGGCTGTGGGAGGTCGGCGTGCCGCCCTCAGGGCCGATGGACGACCGCTCCTTCCGCGCCGGCAACCGCGCGCTGGGCAACCCGGAGGGCGCGCCCGGCCTCGAGTGCACCCTGCAGGGGCCGGCGCTGCGCTTCACCGCGGGGGCGACCGTGTGCGTCTGCGGCGCGGAGGCGGAGGTCACGGTGGACGGTGAACCGGTCGAGCGGTGCGTGCCCGTGCCGGTGGGGGCGGGCGCGACGCTCGAGGTCGGCGCGGCGACCTCGGCCGGGCTGCGGACCTACGTCCTGGTCGCGGGCGGGCTCGACGTGCCCGGCTACCTCGGCAGCGCGGCCACCTTCACGCTCGGGCGCTTCGGCGGCCACGGCGGCCGGGCGCTGCGCGACGGGGACGTGCTCACGCCTGGCGCTCAGGGGACCGTCCCCTCCGTGCCAACCGATCCCCCGGCGCTCACCAACGCCTGGGAGATCGACGTCGTGGAGGGCCCGCACGCCGCGCCCGAGTTCTTCACCCGTGAGGACATCGACGCCTTCTACGCGACGGACTGGGAGGTGCACTTCAACTCCGCCCGCACCGGCGTCCGTCTGATCGGGCCGCGACCGCGGTGGGCGCGCGAGGACGGCGGCGAGGCCGGCCTGCACCCGTCCAACATCCACGACACCCCCTACTCGGTCGGCGCCGTCGACTTCACCGGCGACGTCCCCATCCTGCTCGGCCCGGACGGGCCCAGCCTCGGCGGCTTCGTCTGCCCGGCCACGGTGGTGACGGGCGAGCGCTGGAAGCTCGGCCAGCTGCGGCCGGGGGACACGGCGCGCTTCCGGCGCACGGGGCCGTCCGACGACGGCGTCCTCGAGCGCGACGGCGACGTCTGCTTCCGGCGCTCGGGCGACGACAACCTGCTGGTCGAGTTCGGGCCGATGACGCTCGACATCGCGCTGCGCATGCGGGTCCAGGCGCTCGCCGACCGCTTCGCCGACGAGGGACTGGACGGCGTCCTCGACCTCACGCCGGGCATCCGGTCGCTGCAGGTCCACGTCGATCCGGAGCGCCGCAGCGTGGGGTGGGCGCTGGACGCGGCCCGGCGCTTCGCCGCTGAGCTGCCGGCCACGGACGCGCTGCGGGTCCCCAGCCGCGAGGTCGAGCTGCCGCTGTCCTGGGACGACCCGTCCACCCGCGAGGCGACCGCGCGCTACATGGCCGGCGTGCGCGCGGACGCGCCCTGGTGCCCGTGGAACATCGAGTTCATCCGGCGCGTCAACGGCCTCGGCTCGGTCGACGACGTCCACCGGATCGTCTTCGACGCCGAGTACCTCGTGCTCGGCCTCGGCGACGTGTACCTGGGCGCGCCGGTGGCGACGCCGCTGGACCCGCGCGACCGCCTGGTGACCACGAAGTACAACCCGGCCCGTACCTGGACGCCCGAGAACGCGGTCGGGATCGGCGGGGCGTACCTGTGCATCTACGGGATGGAGGGCCCGGGCGGCTACCAGTTCGTTGGCCGCACGACGCAGGTGTGGTCGACCTACCGGCGCGACGGCGAGCCATGGCGGCTGCGGCAGTTCGACCGCATCCGCTGGACGCCCGTCTCGGCCGAGGAGCTGCTCGAGCTGCGCGCCGACACGGCGGCCGGACGGCTCGAGCCGGTCATCCGCGACGGGGAGTTCGCGCTCGCCGACCACCTGGCCTTCTGTGCGGGCGAGGCGGAGTCCATCGCCGCGTTCCGGGAGACGCAGGCCGCGGCCTTCGGCGCCGAGCGGACCGCGTGGGCGGCTGCGGGGGAGTTCGACGTCCGGGCCGAGCCGCCGGCGCCGGCGCCCGCCGCAGCGGCCGAGGTCCCGCCGGGCGGCACGCTCGTCTCCGCGCCGCTGACGGCGAGCGTCTGGCAGGTCAACGTCGTGCCGGGCGACCGGGTCGAGGCGGGCACGCGCCTGCTGACGCTGGAGGCGATGAAGATGGAGACCGCCGTCGAGGCGCCGGCGGCCGGCGAGGTGGTCGAGGTGCTGGCGGGAGTGG
The DNA here is from genome assembly GCA_964242305.1 of uncultured Solirubrobacteraceae bacterium. Lineage (GTDB taxonomy): Bacteria > Actinomycetota > Thermoleophilia > Solirubrobacterales > Solirubrobacteraceae > DATLGB01. The sequence continues at coordinate 14,679 of CAXTBB010000028.1, read as the reverse complement.
GGGACCAGGTCGAGTCGGGTGCGGCGCTCGTGGTCCTGGGCGGATGACCGTCTGGATCACCGCGCGCGACCCCGACGCGGTCGCCGCCGACGTCGCCGCGGTCGACCCCGCGCTGCCGCTGGCGGGGCTGCGGCTGGCGGTCAAGGACAACATCGACGTCGCCGGCCTCCCGACCACCTGCGCGTGCCCGGCGTTCGCCTACGTGCCCGAGCGGTCGGCGCCCGCGGTCGAGCGGCTCGTGGGCGCCGGCGCGATCGTCGTCGGCAAGACGAATCTGGACCAGTTCGCCACCGGCCTGGTCGGCACACGGTCGCCGTACGGAGCGGTGCGCGACGCGCGGCGGCCCGACTACGTCAGCGGCGGGTCGAGCTCCGGGTCCGCGGTCGCCGTCGCCCGCGGGCTGGCCGACCTCGCGCTCGGGACGGACACGGCCGGCTCGGGCCGCGTCCCGGCTGCGTTCGCCGGCATCGTCGGCGTCAAGCCGACGGTCGGCGTGGTGCCCACCGACGGCGTCGTCCCGGCCTGCCGGTCCTTCGACGTCGTCACCACCATGGCCCGCGACCTCGCGCTCGCCGACCGCGCCGCGCAGATCATGGCCGGCGGTGGCCGTGCGTGGCCGGCCGACGCGCCGTTGGCGGCGCCGCCCGCGCCCCGGGTCGGGGTGCTCGCCGAGGCGTCCTCACCCGCCTACGACGCGGCCTGCGCGCGGCTCGGCGCCACGCTGGTGGCGGTCGACTTCGCGCCCTTCGCCGCCGCGGGCGCGCTCCTGTACGGCGGCGCGTTCGTGGCCGAGCGCTACGCGGCCGTCGGTGCCTTCGTGGACAAGCACCGCCCGGCGGTCGACCCGATCGTGGCGTCCATCATCGGCGCCGCCAAGGAGGTGAGCGCCCACGCGCTGGTCGCCGACCGCATCCGGCTCGACGCGCTGCGCGTCCTCGCCGCGGCGGTCTTCGCCGACGTCGACGCGCTGCTCGTCCCCACCACGACCGCCCAGCCGACGTTGGAGGAGGTCGCGCACGATCCGATCGGCGTCAACACCGCCCTTGGCCGCTACGCCACGTGCGCGAACCTGCTCGACCTGTGCGCCGTCGCCGTCCCCGCGGGCGAGGTCGACGGCGGCCAGTACGGCGTCACGCTCTACGCGCCCGCCTTCCACGATCGCGTCGTGGCCGACCTGGCCGCCCGGCTGCTGGACGAGCCGCCGCCGCCGGCCGCCGGCGGGATCGACCTGCTCGTCGTCGGCGCCCACCTGCGCGGCCAGCCGCTCAACCACCAGCTCACCGGCCGCGGCGCGCGCTTCGTCGCCGCGGTCCGCACGGCGCCGTACTACCGGTTGTTCGCGCTCGACACCGTGCCGCCCAAGCCCGGCCTGGTCCGCGCCGAGGACGGCGCGGCGATCGCCGGCGAGGTCTGGCGGCTGCCCTCCGCCGCCCTCGGGGACTTCCTCGCCGCGCTCCCGCAGCCGATGACGCTGGGCCGGGTGGCGCTCGAGGACGGGCGCGAGGTGGTCGGGTTCCTGTGCGAGCCGATCGCCCTCGAGGACGCCGAGGACATCACCGCCTCCGGCGGGTGGCTGGCCGCGCTCGGTCGTCTGAGTTCCCGGCGACGCCCGTAGCCTCGCTGTAGATGGGGGCGACGGCGGGGGTGATGCGAGCGGAAGGCGTGACGGTGCACGCCGCCGAGGCGACCATCCTGCAGGCGACCTCGCTGGAGCTGACCACCGGCCGGCTGCTCGGGCTGATCGGGCCCAGCGGCGGCGGCAAGACGACGTTGCTGCGCGTGCTCGCCGGGGAGGCGGCGCCGTCGGCGGGGTCGGTGACGATCGGCGGCGTCCCGCTCGCCGACCGCACGGACGCCGTCGGCTACGTCCCCTTCGCCGACCTGCTGCACGACCGGCTCAGCGCGCGGGAGGCGCTCGGCTACGCGGCGGCGCTGCGCGCGCTGCCCGACGCGACGGACGCCGAGCGCGACGAGCGCGTCGACGGCGTGCTCGAGGAGCTGTCGCTGTCGGCCCGCGGGGACGCGATGATCGCCTCGCTGTCGGGCGGGGAGCGCCGCCGCGCCGCGGTCGGCCTGGAGCTGCTCGGCCATCCGTCGGTGCTCCTGCTCGACGAGCCCGCCGCCGGGCTCGACGCGCGGCTCGAGCGGCGGCTGATGGAGCTGCTGCGCCAGCTCGCCGACGAGGGCCGGGCGGTTGTCGTCGCCACCCACGCGACGGCCAGCCTCGAGCTGTGCGACGAGATCGCCGTCATGGGCTCGGACGGGCGCCTGCGCTTCCACGGCACGCCGGACGAGCTGCTGGTGCGGTTCGGGATCCCCACCTACGAGCGCGTCTATGACGCGCTGGAGGCCGGCGACGGCGAGTCCGATCCGAACGCGTCCCGCGCCGACGCCGGCGTCCCCGAGGGCGCCCGGGGGCCGGCGCTCGCACCCGCCCGGCTGGCGTCCCTGCCGCGGCAGTCGCGGCTGCTGGCGTCCCGCTACGCGCGCACCTTCACCCGCGACCAGCGCACGCTGGCGGTGCTGCTCGGCCAGGCGCCCGTCATCGGCCTGGCCATCGGGCTCGTCCTCCCGCACGCCGTGCTCGGCGACCCCGCGCTGGCCGGCTACTTCGGCGTCATCCTCGCCTTCCTGCTCACCGTCGGAAGCCTGTGGCTGGGCGTCATCACCGGGTGCCGCGAGGTGGTCAAGGAGCAGGCCATCGTCATGCGCGAGGCGGCCACCGGCGTGCGCGTCGACGCGTTCCTGCTGTCGCGCTGTTTCGTCCTGTTCCCGGTGGCGGCGTTCCAGGCGGTGATCATGCTGCTCGTCGTCGGCATCTGCCAGCCGCTGGGGGCCTCCGCGGCCGAGTTCGGGACGATGCTCGTCCTCTGCGTGCTCACCTCGTGGGCGGCGGTCACGCTCGGCCTGCTCGTCTCGGCCTTCGCCGGCAGCACCGACCAGGCCACCAGCTCCGTCCCGCTCGTCCTGATCCCCCAGCTCCTGCTCGCCGGCGCCGTCATCCCCGTCGCCAAGATGATCGGCGCGATGAAGGCGCTCTCCCTGCTCGCGCTCTCGCGCTGGTCGTTCGCGGGCCTCGGCCACGCCCTCGACCTCGACAACCGCCTTCCGGAGGACATCGGCAGCGTCACCGGCTACGACCCGAGCTTCTTCGAGGCCAGCGCCGGCGGCGCGATCCTGGCACTCGTGCTCTTCATCGCCCTGATGCTCAGCGGCACCGCCCTCATCCTCAACCGCCGCGTCCGCTCCGCCGAGGGCGGCGTCCCGGCTAGTTCTCGATCGTGACGAGCGTGCCGATCGGCGTGTAGGGATAGATCTTCGCCGCCGCCGCCTCGGGCAGCTCAACGCAGCCGAGGCTCTGCGGGGTGCCGAAGGACGCGCGGTTGAAGGTGTGCAGCGCGTCGCCGCCGTTGAAGTAGCTGACCCACTTGATGCCGGGGTCGTTGTAGGTCGAGCCGTCGGGGTTGGTGCCGCTCATGGTGGTCACGGGCAGGTGCTCGAAGACGGGGAAGGTGCCGAGCTCGGTCGGGGCCTGCGGGATCCCCGTGTTGCCCGGCGAGGTGAGCACGGTGCGGCCGTTGTGCCACAGCGTGAGCAGCTGGGGCGTGTTGCGGTGCACGTAGACGTAGCTGTAGCCGCCCTTGTGCCGGCTCTTGCCCGTGACGGCGTCCTCGATGAGGTCCTTGAAGACCGCCGGGCCGGCGACCGCGTCGACGTCGAGGCCGTGGTCGAGCTGGAAGGCCATGACCGCGCCGCGGGTGATCGCCGTCGCCTTGCGCGGGTCCCATTGCCGCTTGAGCTCGGGCGGGGTGTTGTGGAAGCGCCAGTGGAAGCGGCCCGCCGGCGGGTCGACGGCGGCGCGGACCTCGGCGCGGCGCGTGCGGGCGACCTCGCCGGAAGCCTTGAAGCGGACGGGGAGGTAGCCCTCGTCGGCGAGCAGCTGGTGCAGGCGCTCGGTGGAGCCGGGGGGGACGGTCCAGTCGACGGTGCGGGTCGAGTGGACGTCGCTTCCGCCGTCGGAGGCCACCGACAGCGTGTGCGGCAGGGTCAGGTGGACCTTGGTGCCGAAGCCGACGCCATAGCCGGACGGGGTGAAGACGAGCGTGTGGCTGTCGGCCGTGTGCCAGCGGCCGGACGGGTTCGGGCTCAGCGTGGGCCGGGCGGAGCCGAGCACGGCCTTGACCGTCTTCGAGAGGGTGACGCGGATCGGGTCCGCCGGCGAGAGCGTGCCGCCCGGCGCAGGGCTGACCAGCGCGACCGGGGTGCCGGCCGCCGGGAAGTAGTGCACGCCCTGCACGCGTCCGAGCCGCTCCCAGGAGCGGGCCGCGGCGCGGATGCCGACGGTGCCGGCGGGGGTGGACGGGTCCACGCGCACCCGGTCACCGGACACCACGTGGGCGGCGCCCGAGTAGCGGACGCGCGACACCGGTTGGTCGAAGCGCACCGCGACGCGGCCGTTCGCGGAGGCCGTGACGTAGCGGTCGCTGACGTGCGCGACGGGCGCGCGGACGGTGAGGCGCTCACGGCGGGTGCGGCCGAGCAGCCAGGCGTCCCAGCCCGGGCGGCGGACGACCGCGTCGACCGTCACGGTCGCGCCGGGGCGGATCCGCTCACGCGGGGTCAGCCGGCCTCCGTGCACGTCGACCGCGATCGGCCGGCCGGCCGCATCGGATGCGTGCACGCTTGCCAGCGTGCCGCCGAACGCCTCCACGGTCACGCGCGCGAGAGCGCTCCGGTCGCCGGCCAGCGACGCGCCCGACCAGTGCAGCGCGGCGGCGAGCAGGGCCAGCACGGCCACGACGGCGCCGCCAAGGACAGCGAGGGGCCACCGTCGGCGGCGAGGCGGCTCGGGTGACCGCGCGGCACGGCTCGGCATGGGTGCATCTCGGACCGCCACGTGCAGGCAGTTTAGGTCGCTTCGCGGACGCGCCCGGCAGGATTCGAACCTGCGACCTCTGCCTCCGGAGGGCAGCGCTCTATCCAGCTGAGCTACGGGCGCTCGGAGGGCGGAGACTAGCGATGGCGGAAGGCGGCACCGACCGCTGCGGGTGGGGTGTGTCACGTTTGTTCCCTATACGGGAACAGAAGTGACACACCCCTCCGAGCCTCGCCCTCGATGCCGCCGTCGGACCCCGCTGGCCCCGCCGCCCCGCTCGAGCGGAGCGAACGACCGCGACGGGTCACGCGTCGCGCCTGGTGATTAGCGTTAGCCCGCGTGCGGCTGGCGATCCTCTCCGACACCCACATGCCGCGCGGGCCGCGACGGCTGCCCGACGCCTGTGTGGCCGAGCTGGAGGCCGCGGACGCGATCCTGCACTGCGGTGACCTGATGCGCGCGGAGGTGCTCGCGCAGCTCCGCGCCTACGGGCCCCCGGTGCACGCGATCCGCGGCAACGTGGACGACCCGTCGGTCGACCTGCCGGAGCGGCTGCAGGTCCAGCTCGCCGGCGCGACGATCGGCATGGTCCACGTCCCCGGCCCGGCTGACGGCCGCCTCACTCGCCTGCGCACCCTGTTCCCGGCCGCGGACGCGGTCCTGTTCGGCCACACGCACATGCCCCAGCACGAGACGCGCGACGGCTTCCAGATCTTCAACCCCGGCTCGCCGACGGAGCGCCGCCGCGCACCCGCGCACACCATGGGCGTCGCCGAGATCGAGGACGGGCGCATCACCTTCGAGCTGCGCGTGGTGGCGTAGCCCGACACGATGGAGCTCAAGGTCCTCTTCGCGGGCACGGGCGGCAGCGCGCCCACGGCCCGGCGCGGCCTGCCGGCGATCCTGATCAGCGCCGGCGGCGACCGGCTGCTGTTCGACTGCGGGGAGGGGACGCAGCGCCAGCTGCTGCGCTCCGTCGGCCTGCCCGAGCTCGACGCCGTCTTCATCACCCACTTCCACGCCGACCACTGGCTCGGCCTGCCGGGGATGCTCAAGACCTTCGACCTGCGCGCGCGCGAGAAGCCGCTGACCCTCTACGGGCCGGCGGGCCTCAAGCGCCACCTGGATGCGCTGCGCCTCGTCGTCGGCCGCACGCGCTACCCGCTCGACGTGATCGAGCTCGACCGCTTCGACGAGGTCCCCTTCAGCGGCTACGAGATCCACTGCTTCCCCAACGACCACCGGCTGGAGGGCGTCGGCTACGCCCTGATCGAGGACGACCGGCCCGGCCGCTTCGACCCAACGCGCGCACAACAGCTGGGCGTCACCCCCGGCCCGGACTTCGGGCGCCTGCAGATGGGGGAGACGGTCAACGGCGTCGCCCCCGAGCAGGTGATCGGCGAGGACCGCGACGGGCGGCGGATCGTGCTCAGCGGCGACACGCGCCCGTGCCAGGAAGTGCTCGAGCACGCGCGCGACGCCGACCTGCTCGTCCACGAGGCGACCTTCACCGACTCGGAGCTCGCGCGCGCGCGGGACACCGGCCACAGCACGGCCCGCGAGGCCGCCGAGATCGCCCGCGACGCCAAGGTCCGGCTGCTGGCGCTCACCCACCTGAGCACGCGCTACTTCCCGCGCGAGGTGCGCGACGAGGCCCGCGAGACGTTCGCGGCCACCGTCGTCCCCCGCGACTTCGACGTCATCGACATCCCGTTCCCCGAACGCGGCGCACCGGAGTTGGTCAAGTTCGTGATGGAAGAGCCGCCGGCCGGGTAGGCGGCTGCCGTGTCCAAACTGCGCAGCCTCATCCTCGGCGTTCTCGCCCTCACGCTCCTGACGGCTCCGGCCGCGCAGGCCAAAGTCAAGAAGGTCCCCCTCATCCGCCTGCAGAGCGGCACGACGACGATCGTCCCCGACCCGGGCCTGGTGTCCGCACTCCAGACGCTGAAGGTGACGCCGACCGTGCTCGCCCCCGGCGTGACCGTCGACACGGGCGGCTGGGCGTTCCCGATCGTGACCGGCACGCTGGCCGGCAAGAAGCCCAACGCGGGCGAGGTCCGTCACTTCGGCGGCCTGCGCCTGAGCGCCGCCGACGGCAGCCACGTCGACCTCAACAACTTCCGCATCGACGACGGCAAGAAGGCGATCGTCACCACCCAGATCGGCTCCGGTCCGCGCATCACCCTCGCCACGCTGGACCTCCAGGACAGCCTCATCAAGGTCACGCGCAAGACGTTCATCCTCACCCAGGTCGGCCTGGTGCTCAGCCCGGTCGCCGCCAACGCCCTCAACACCCAGTTCGCGACCTCGGCGTTCACGGCCGGCCAGCTCATCGGCGAGGCGACCGTGAACGCGAAGATCAAGGTCAAGCTGAAGAAGGTCTAGCCCTCGGGGACGACGAGCCCCGTCTCGTAGGCGATGACCACGGCCTGCGCGCGATCGCGCAGGCCGAGCTTCGCGAACACCCGGCCGACGTGGGTCTTGATCGTGCTCTCGCCGAGGATCAGGTCCGCCGCGATCTCCGCGTTGGACCGCCCGCGTCCGATCAGGCGCAGGACCTCGACCTCGCGCGGGGTGAGGTCGGCCAGGCGGCCGTCGAGCCCCTCGTGCGGTGAGCGCGCCGCGACCACGAACCGCTCCACGAGCCGGCGCGTGATTGCGGGCGCCAGCAGCGCGTCGCCGGCGGCGACCACGCGGATC
>CAXTBB010000028.1:0-7093 GCA_964242305.1 uncultured Solirubrobacteraceae bacterium | reverse complement strand
TGAGCAGGAACCCGCTCGCACCGATGCGCAGCGCCTCGTAGACGTAGCTCGTGGTGTCGAAGGTGGTCAGCATGACCACCGCCGCGTCGAGGTCCGGGTCGGCCAGGATCGCCTCCGCCGCCTCGAGGCCGTCCAGCTCGGGCATCTGGATGTCCATGAGGACCACGTCGGGGCGGCGGCGGCGGACGACGTCCAGCGCCGCGCGGCCGTCGGCGGCCTCGCCGACGACGCGCAGGTCGGGCTCGGCGTCCACGATCACGCGGAAGCCCGCGCGCAGCAGGGCCTGGTCGTCGGCGATGACGACGGTGATGACGTCGCCCGCCACCGGGCGATCGCCGACGGCGAGCAGGGCGACGGAGCGGCGCAGCTCGGGGATCCGGGCCGCGCCCGCGGGCGCGAGCGCCACCTTCGCGTCCGGGCCGGCCAGGTGCGCGACCGCCTCCGTGACCAGCACCTGGCCCGGCGTGGCCAGTGCGCAGACGCGCTCGGCGACGTCGATCGCCACCCCCGGGTCGCCGGCGTCCAGGCCCGCGCGCAGCTCGCCCCCGAGCGCCGCCAGCGCGGCGGCGGCGCGCAGCGCGTCGGCGGCGGTATCGAACGCCGCCGCCAGCCGGTCCTCGGCCAGCCGCTCCCCGCCGTGGCCGGCGACGACCCGCGCCGCCTCCGGCGTGGCGTCCATGACGACCAGGAGGGTGCGCACGGCGGTCATGGCCCACATGATCGCGCCCGTCCGCGTGCCGCGGGTCCACCTACGGGCGGAGGTGGACCTCCGACGTTCATCCCCAGCGGTGACGACGGACGGCGGCGGCCGCGGGAGGCTGGATCTCGTCCCATACTCCCCTTGCCCTTCAGGAGGTCAACCGAGATGATTCAGACCATGACCCGACCCGGCCCGCCCATCGCGCGCCGCGACATCATCATCGCCCTGCTCTTCGCGATCGGATCGGTCGCGATGGCGGGATGGTTACAGGACGGCGCCAAGGCCGGAACGCTCGCGTCGCCCGACGCCGTGGCCGGCTTCGCCGCCCTGCTCTACGCCGTGCCGGTGCTGTGGCGCCGCCGCTACCCGCTGCTGGCCGCCGCGGCGACGCTGGTCGGCTTCGCCATCCACGTCGTCGCCTTCGGCAGCCTGACCCGCTGCGGCGTCGCCATCCCCGAGCTGTTCGTGGAGGCGTTCACGATCGCCGCGCTGCTCGACGGGCGCACGGCGGCCCTCGGCCTCGTGCTGCCGTTGGGCTCGAGCGTCGTGATGCTCTCCTCCGACACCTCGGCCGGCTGGGGCGGCCTCACCGTCGCCGTCCCGGGCATCCTGGCCGTGGCCGGCATCGGCCGGGTCGTCCGCTCGCGCTCCCGGCTCGTGGAGCAGCTGGGCCAGCACAACGCCGAGCTGCGCGAGGCGCGGGAGGCCAACGCGAAGCTCGAGGTGGCCACGGACCGCGTCCGCCTGTCCGCCGAGCTCGACGAGCTGCTGCGCACCCGCCTGGCCGAGCTCGCCCGGCTGGCCGACGCCGGCGCGGACGCCGACGCACCGGCGGCCCTGCGCAGGATCGAGACGCAGAGCCGCGCGACGCTCGACCAGATGCGCACCGTCGTCGGCGTCCTGCGCGGCGACGAGGCGCCCGGCACCGAGCCCCAGCCGACGCTGACGCACCTCGACGCGCTGCTCCTGCGCGCCAAGGGCAACGACGCGCAGCTGCACGTCACCGGCAACCCGCGCGTGCTGCCCGCCGGGCTCGAGCTGTCGGCCTACCGCGTGGTCGAGCATCTGCTGGCCGCGACGGAGGACGCGCCCGGGGTGGAGGTCGGCGTCGACTTCGGGACGGAGGCGCTCGAGGTCACCGTCAGCGGACCCTCCCGCCGGCGGTCGGAGGCGGCCATCGAGCGGGCGCGCGAGCGCGTGTCCCTGCAGCGCGGGACGCTGGACGCGTCGGCGCGTGACGGCCGGACGAGCGTCCACGTCGCCTTCCCGGTCCTGGTCCCGGCGTGATCGGTCGCGCTCGCGGGAGCCTGGAGCTGGTCGCTCCCGCGAGCGCCCTCGTCCTGTTCGGCCTGGCCGCCGTCGGCTGGGAGGACGGGGTGCCCATGCTGCTCGCGACGGTGGCGGGCTTCTGCGCCGGACGCTTGCGCCGGCGCCTCGTCGGCGGCGCGAGCATGGCCCTGCTGCTGGCGGCGTGCGTGGCGGACAGCACGGGCGACACCATCGTGCCGATGGTGATGCTGCCCGCCACGATGTTCGCCGCCGGCGCCGCCCTGCGTGCCCGGGAGGCCGTCGCCGAGCGGCTGGCCGCCCAGGCGGAGGAGCTGGAGGCCGAGCGCGAGCTCTACGCGCGGCTGTCCGTCCGCTACGAGCGCTCCCGGATCGCCGCCGAGCTCCATGACGTCGTGGCCCACGCCATCTCCGTGATGGTGGTCCAGGCCAGCGCCGGCCAGCGGCTCGCCGTGGCCGGGCCCGACGCCACCCGGGAGACCTTCGCCATCATCGGCGCCGCCGCCCGCCAGGCCGAGGCGGACCTCGACGGGCTCGCCGAGCTGCTCTCCCGCGAGGGGGACGACGGCGGGGACCTCCAGCTCGTGCAGGAGATCGTCAGCCGCGCCCAGGCCTCCGGGCTCCCGGTCACGCTGCGCTTCGAGGGTGACGGCCAGGACATCCGCGGCGCGGCCGTCCACGTCGCCAGCCGCGTCGTGCAGGAGAGCCTGACCAACGCGCTGCGCTACGCGCCGGGCGCGCCCGTGCGGGTGACGGTGACCGCCCGTCCGGCGCGTGTCGACGTGGAGGTCGCCAACCGCGGCGGCGCGACGGGCCCGGCGCTCGGGCTCGGGTCCGGGCGCGGGCTGTCGGGCCTGCGCGAGCGCGTCGCCGACTGCGGTGGGACGCTGGCCGCCGGCCCCGACGACGACGACGGCTGGACGGTGCGGGCGAGCATTCCGCGGGGTGCCGTCGCCACCGGCTGATAGGTTCTCTGCACGTCCTTTAACCCGGTCCCGAGAGGCCAGGAAGGAGAAGTGAAGCATGGAGAAGGTCGTCCTCGACGAGGATGACGTGCGGCGGACGCTCGTCCGGATCGCGCACGAGATCGTCGAGAAGAACGCAGATCGCCAGGTGGCGATCGTCGGGATCCACCGCCGTGGGGTGCACCTCGCGCGCCGGCTCCATCGGCTCGTCTGCGAGCTGCTCGAGCACGACGTCCCGCTCGGCGACCTCGACATCGCCTTCTACCGCGACGACGTCTCGGTCCGCTCGCCGGTCGTGCACGCGACCCACATCGACTTCGACCTCGCCGACCACACCGTCGTCCTCGTCGACGACGTGATGTTCACCGGCCGCACGGCGCGCGCCGGGATCGAGGCCCTGTTCGCGTACGGGCGCCCGGAGCGCGTCCAGCTCGCCGTCCTCGCCGACCGCGGCCACCGCGAGCTGCCGATCCGGCCCGATTACGTCGGCAAGAACCTGCCCACCGCGCGCGCCGAGCGCGTCAACGTCCGGGTCAGCGAGCTCGACGGCACCGACGAGGTCACGATCACCGAGCTCTCGGAGGTCCCCGCATGATCCGCAACCTGCTCTCCATGGAGGACCTGGAGCGCGAGGACATCGAGCGCATCCTCGACCTCGCCCGCAACTTCACCGAGGTGTCCGAGCGCGAGGTCAAGAAGGTCCCCGCGCTGCGCGGACGGCGCGTCCTCAACCTCTTCTACGAGGCGTCGACGCGGACGCGCTCGAGCTTCGAGCTGGCCGCCAAGTCCCTCTCGGCCGACGTCATCAACTTCGCGTCGTCGGGCTCCAGCGTCGAGAAGGGCGAATCGCTCAAGGACACCGTCCAGACGCTGAGCGCCTACCAGCCGGACCTGATCGTCGTCCGCACGCCCAACGTCGGCGCCGCGGAGCTGATCGCCGGCTGGACGACGGCCGGGATCGTCAACGCCGGCGACGGCAAGCACGAGCACCCGACCCAGGCGCTGCTCGACGTCTACACGCTGCGCGAGCGGATGGGCTCGCTGGAGGGCGCGAACATCTGGATCGTCGGGGACGTCATGCACTCGCGTGTGGCCCGCTCCGGCATCCTCGCCTTCACCAAGATGGGCGCAACGGTGACGGTGTGCGGGCCGCCGACGCTCATCCCGCGCGGCATCGAGGCGCTCGGCTGCGAGGTCGCCTACACGCTCGACCGCCTGGGAGAGGCCGACGTCGTCTACGCCCTGCGCATGCAGCACGAGCGCATGGCCGGCTCCTTCGTCCCGTCGCTGCGCGAGTACGCGTCCGTCTACCAGATCGACGGGCGCCGGCTCGGGCCGCGCCAGCTGCTCATGCACCCCGGCCCGGTCAACCGCGGGGTGGAGCTCGCGGCCGAGGTGATCGACTCGCCGCAGGCGCTGATCGGCCAGCAGGTCGCCGCCGGCGTCGTCGTCCGCATGGCCGTGCTCTACGAGTGCCTGGCCGGCCGGGACGCCAAGGTCGACCGACCCTTGCAGCCGGCATGAGTGACGTCGGCCGGAGATCCGAACTTGAGAGGATCGGAGGACGAAACCTCTTCTTCCGCGAGACCCCGCTGGGCGACGTCCTCATCCGGGGCGCCCACGTGCTCGATCCGCGCGAGGGCGTCGACGCCGTGCTCGACGTGCTCGTCCGCGACGGCGAGGTCGCCGGGATCGGCGCGTCGCTCGAGGCGCCGCACGGCGCCGAGGTCCTCGACGGGGCCGGCCGGCACCTGTTCCCCGGCTTCGTCGACCCGCACGTGCACCTGCGCACCCCGGGGCAGGAGCACAAGGAGGACCTCGACTCCGGGACGCGGGCGGCCGCGGCCGGCGGCTTCGTCGCCGTCGTCGCGATGCCGAACACCGACCCGACGGTCGACTCCGCGCCCGTCCTGAAGTCCCTGCTCGAGCAGGCCCGTCGCGAGGCCCGCGTGCCGGTCGGCTTCCTGGCCTCCATCACCCGCGGCCTGGCCGGCGACGCGCTCACCGAGATGGCCGAGCTCAAGGCCGCCGGCGCGCTCGGCTTCACCGACGACGGCAAGCCCGTCGCCGCCGCGGCGATCCTGCAGAAGGCGCTCCAGTACCAGCGGCTGGTCGGCGGCGTGCTCGCCCTGCACGAGGAGGACCCGTCGCTGAGCGGCGCGGGGGTCATGCACGAGGGGACGGTCTCCGCCCGCCTCGGACTGGCCGGCATCCCGAGCGTCTCCGAGTCCACGATGATCGCCCGCGACGCCGCCCTCGCCGCCTACGAGGACGGCCGCATCCACATCCAGCACCTGAGCGCCCGCGAGTCCGTCGAGACGATCCGGGAGGCCAAGGCGCGGGGGGTGCAGATCACCTGCGAGGCGAGCCCGCACCACCTCACGCTCACCCACGAGGTGCTGCTGGAAAGGCTCGACACGCGCTGCAAGATGAACCCGCCCCTGCGCGAGGAGGACGACCGCCAGGCGCTCATCGAGGGGCTGCGCGACGGGACCATCGACTGCATCGCGACCGATCACGCGCCACACGCGCGCGAGGAGAAGGACGTCCCCTTCGAGGTCGCGCCGATGGGGACGACCGGGCTGGAGACCGCCTTCGCCGCCGTCCACACCGAGCTGGTCGGGCCGGGCGTGCTGCCGCTGGCGCTGGTCGTCGACAAGCTGTCCTCCGGGGCCGCGACGGTCGGCCTGGACCTGCCGCGCATCGCGGTCGGCGCACCGGCCAACCTGTGCCTGGTCGACCTCGACGCGGAGTGGGAGGTGGGTGAGGCCGGCTACGAGTCGCGCTCGGAGAACTCCTGCTTCGCGGGGCGGACGTTCCAGGGCAAGGTGCTGGCCACGATCGCCGCGGGCGCCGTCGTCTACCGGGAGCGGGCGTTCGCCCTGAGCGCGGCATGACCCCCGGGTACGTCCTGCTGGAGGACGGCACCACCTTCGAGGGCGACCTCGTGGCGGCCGCCGGCGAGGTGACGGGCGAGGTCGTCTTCACCACGGGGATGAGTGGCTACCAGGAGTCGGTGACCGATCCCAGCTTCAACTCGCAGATCATCACCTTCACCTACCCGCACGTCGGCAACTACGGGGTGAGCGAGGCGGCGATGGAGTCCGACCGCATCCACGCGCGCGCGGTGATCATGCGCGAGGCTATGAACGGCGACGACGCGCCGTCGGCCACCCAGGGCTGGCTGGACTGGCTGGCCGCGAACGGCGTCACCGGCATCACCGGGGTCGACACGCGGGCGCTGGTCCGCCACATCCGCGACGCGGGCGCCATGCCCGGCGGGATCTTCTCCGCCGAGACGCCGGTGGCGCAGGCGCGCGAGCGCGTCACCGCCGAGCCGAGCATGGTCGGGCGCGACCTCGCCCGCGAGGTGACGGTGCGCGAGCCGGTCACCCACGGCGACGGCTCGGGCCCGCGCCTGATCGCCCTCGACACGGGCATCAAGCGCTCCATCGTCCGCCAGTTCACCGACCGCGGGGTGACGCTGGAGCTGTACCCGTGCACAGCGACGCCCGAGACGCTTCTGTCCGCCGGCGCGGACGGCGTCTTCCTCGTCCCCGGCCCCGGCGACCCCGCCGCGCTGGACTACATCGTGGAGACGATCCGGGCGCTGCTGGCGGGGGGCCAGCCGGTGTTCGGGATCTGCCTCGGCCACCAGCTGCTCTCGCGCGCCGTCGGCCTGGAGACGTTCAAGCTGCCCTTCGGCCACCGCGGCGCCAACCACCCGGTCAAGGACCTGCGCACGGGGCGCATCGCCATCACCTCCCAGAACCACGGCTTCGCGGTCGCCGGTACGCCCGGCGAGCGGTTGCAATCCGACCTCGGCGAGGCCGAGCTCACGCACGTCTCGCTCTACGACGGCACCGTGGAGGGCATCCGCCTGCTCGACGTCCCCGCCGGCTGCGTCCAGTACCACCCGGAGGCCGGACCCGGACCGCACGACTCCATGGCCCTCTTCGACGACTTCCTCAAGGAGTTCGAGGTCGCCAATGCCTAGACGGGACGACCTCCGCCGCATCCTCATCCTGGGGAGCGGGCCGATCGTGATCGGCCAGGCCGCCGAGTTCGACTACTCGGGCACGCAGGCGTGCCGCGTCCTCAAGGCGGAGGGGCTGCGGGTCACCCTCATCAACTCGAACCC
>CAXTBB010000027.1:0-62974 GCA_964242305.1 uncultured Solirubrobacteraceae bacterium | reverse complement strand
TGCTGGCCTTCCCGGCCGGTGCGCTGGCGCACGCCCAGCTCGAGACGACGTCGCCGCAGCGCGACGGCGTGGTCGCGCACGCGCCGCGGCTGGTGACCTTCACCTTCGACGAGGCCGTCGGCGGCGACGCCGGCGCCGTCCGCGTCTTCGACGCCCGCGGCCGGCGCGTCGACGACGGCGACGCCCGCCATCCGAACGGCGTCGGGAAGACGCTCGGCGTCGGCCTCAAGGCCGCCCTCCCCGACGGCACGTACACGGCGACCTACCGGGTCGTGTCGGCGGACACGCACATCGTCACGGGCGGGTTCGTGTTCTCGGTCGGGACGCGCGGTGGTGCGGGCGAGACGGTCGGGCAGCTGCTCTCCGGCCAGAAGACGGGCAAGGTCACGAGCACGGCCTTCGCGATCGTGCGGGGCGCGCAGTACGCGGCGATCGGCATCGGCGCCGGCCTCGTGCTCTTCCTCCTGCTGGTGTGGCTACGGGCGCTGGCCGCCACCGCCGGCGGGGGGGAGGACTGGCGGGAGGCGTCGCGGGCCTTCGCGCGGCGGCTGTGGGCCGGTGTCCTCGTCGCGGCCGTGGTCGGCCTGCTCACCGCCGTGGCCGGCGTGCTCCTGCAGGGCGCCGAGTCCAGCGGCGTCCCCTTCTGGAGCGCGATCGACGGCTCCGTGATCTCCTCCGTGGTCAAGACGCGCTTCGGCGGGGTGTGGAGCGCGGCGGCCCTGGCCTGGGCGGTAGTGGCGGTCGCGGTGCCGCGCCGCGATCGGCCCGCGCGAGCGGTGCTCCAGCGGGCGTCGCTGGGCGCGGACGGGTCCGCGCTGGCCGGACCCGACCCGCGGTGGCTGGTGCCGGCCGTCCCGCTGCTGGCGCTCATCCTGCTGCCCGCCCTCGCCGGGCACGCGAGCGTCCAGCATCCGGTCTGGCTGTTCTTGCCGGCGAACCTCGTGCACGTGAGCGCGATGTCGCTGTGGCTCGGCGGCCTGACCGCGCTGGTGGTCGCCGTCCCGGCCGCCACGCGAGCACTGCCGTCGGCCGACCGGACCCGCTTGCTGGCGGCGGTGCTGGAGCGCTTCTCGCCACTGGCGCTGGCCAGCGTGATCGCCCTGCTCACGACCGGTGTCGTTCAGGCGCTGCTCCAGATCGACGCGTGGTCGGAGCTGCTGCACACCGGCTACGGGCGCGCCGTGCTGATCAAGATCGTCCTGCTGCTGGGCCTGATCGGACTGGGCGCCCTCAACCGCCAGCGCACGGTGCCGCGGCTGCGCGCGCTGGCCGCCGAGGGCGCCCCCGCCGGCAGCGCCGGCTTCCTGCTGCGCCGCACGCTCCGGCTCGAGGTGGCGCTGATCGCATCGATCCTGATCGTCACCGGCGCGCTGGCGGGCTCGGCCCCCGCCGAGGACGCCGACACCGGGCCGGCGCAGATCACCAGCCGGATCGGTCCCGCGCAGCTCTCGCTGGACGTCGACCCCGCCCGCGTCGGCTCCAACCAGGTCCACATCTACCTCCTGGACCCCAAGACGGGCGCGCAGTACGACAAGGCCAAGGAGCTCACGGTCACGGCGGCGCTGCCGGCCAAGGGCATCGGCCCGCTGCCGCTCACCGTCGAGCACACCGGGCCCGGGCACTACACGATCCAGTCCGCGGTGCTCGGCTCGCCGGGGCGCTGGTCGCTCCATCTGACCGCGCGGGTCTCCGACTTCGACGAATACGAACGCACCGTCCGGGTGCGCGTGCGATGACCCTCACCACCGAAAGGACCCTCACATGAAGCGCACCTGGATCGCGGCGGGCGTCGCCGGCCTCGCGCTGGCACCGGCGACCGCCGATGCCCACGTCTCGTTCCATCCCAACGCCATCCCGGCCGGCTCGTTCCCGACCCTGGACGTCCGGGTCCCCAACGAGCAGGACAATGCCACCATCACCAGCGTGCGCATGAAGATGCCCGACGGCGTGCTCAGCGCGCTCGGGGCGCCGCCTGCCGGATGGACGTTCAAGGCGAAGACCAAGAAGCTGGCCACGCCGGTCAAGACCGACGACGGGACGATCTCGACCGAGGTGACCGAGGTCGACTTCACCGGCGGCGACACCCCGCCGGGCCAGTTCGCGAACTTCACGATCGCCCTCAGCATCCCGGACTCGGCGAAGGAGGGTGCCGTGCTGAGCTTCCCGACCGTCCAGTCCTACTCCAACGGCAAGACGGTCCGCTGGATCGGCAAGCCCGACGACGAGGAGACGCCGGCGCCGTCCATCGACATCACCAAGGCGGGCACGGCGACGCTCGACGTGACGGGCGGGGACGCCGGGCCGCCGGCCAAGCTCCCGACCGACCTCGCCGGACCCAGCTCGTCGAGCAGCGCCGCCGCCGCGCCGGCCGCCCCGGCTGCGAAGACCGTGATCAAGAAGGAGCAGAGCAAGGGCCTCGGGATCGCCGCGCTGATCGTCGCCATCCTCGCCGCCGCGCTCGCCGGAGTCGCGCTCGCCCGCCGGAGAACGACGTGATCCGGCTCGCCGGCCTGCTGGTCGTCGCCGCGCTGATCGGCGCGGCCCCGGCGTCCGCGCACTACGTGAGCCCGAACTACCTGTCGAAGATCGACCGGCTCACCGCGCCCACGAAGGGCATCACGCTCGAGGTGATCAACCGGGCCGACCAGCTGCAGCTGACCAATCACAGCGGCCGCGAGGTGATCGTGACCGGGTACAACAACGACCCATACGCGCGCATCGAGCCCGACGGCACCGTCTCGGTCAACACCCGCTCGCCCGCGTACTACCTCAATGACGACTACTACGCCAATGTCACCGTGCCCAAGGGCGTCGACGGCTCCGGGCCGCCGAAGTGGAAGGTCGTCGACCAGACGGGGCGCTTCGAGTGGCACGACCACCGGATCCACTGGATGAGCCGCTCGCGCCCACCGCAGGTCAAGGATCCGGGCGTGAAGACCAAGATCTTCCCGTGGAAGGTGCCCGTGAAGGTGGGCGACCAGAAGGGCGACATCGACGGGACGCTCTACTGGGTCCCCAAGCCGGCGGCGCCGAAGGGACTGCTGATCGGGTTGTCCGCGCTGCTCCTGCTCGCGTGCCTCGGGGCGGTCGTCATCCGTCGCCGTCGCGGTCGGGCGGCACCCCCGTCCGGCGGAAGTGAGGTGGAGGCCTGGTAAGCATGCCCGCCCGGCGGACGTCGATGCTGGTCTTAGTCCTGATCGGCACCGCGATCGCCGGCTACCTCACCTACGTCCACTATGCGGGGCTGAAGCCGCTGTGCCTGGCCGGCGGCGGCTGCGAGACCGTGCAGAGCTCGCGCTACAGCAAGCTCGCCGGGATCCCGGTCGCGCTGCTGGGCCTGATCACCTACCTCGCGATCCTCGCGGCGCGCCTCGCGCGCGGCGAGCTGGCGGTCCTGGCCACGGCGGCGTTGACCCTGACCGGGTTCGGCTTCAGCGCCTATCTGACCTACCGCGAGCTGTTCACCATCCACGCGATCTGCCAGTGGTGCGTGGCCAGCGCGGTGTGCATGACCGCACTCGCCGTGCTCGCGGTCGTCGACCTGCTGCGCTCGCCGTGAGTCGGCTGACGAAAGGACACCCCTTGACCCTCTCACGATCGAAACCGGAGGCCTGATGTCCAGCCGACAGGAGCAGAAGGCGCAGCTGCGCGCCGAGCGCGAGGCGGAGGAGCGCCGCGAGGCCGCGCGCCAGCGTCGTCAGCGGCGGCTGTGGCAACTGGGTGCGGTGATGGTCGTGGCCGTCGTCGTGGTGGTCGGTGCCATCGTCATCGCCGGTGGCTCGGGCTCCTCGTCCACGAACGGGCTGCGCTCCGGCGCGCGGGGCACCAAACTGGGTCGGGCGATCCAGACGGAGCTCCAGGGGATCCCCCAGAGCGGCAGCCGGCTCGGCGCCGCCGCCGCACCCGTCACCCTCACCTACTACGGCGATCTGGAGTGCCCGGTCTGCCGCGAGTTCACGCTGGCGACGCTCGGGCAGATCATCGACAACGACGTTCGCGACTCGAAGGTCAAGATCGACTACCGAAGCCTGCAGACGGCGACGCGCGACGAGAGCACCTTCGTCGCCCAGCAGTCCGCCGCGCTCGCGGCCGGAAAGCAGCAGCGGCTGTGGCAGTTCATCGAGCTCTTCTATCGCCAGCAGGGCGCGGAGGGCACGGGCTACGCCGACGCGGACTTCCTGAAGGGCATCGCGCGACAGGTGCCGGGCCTCGACCAGGCCGCCTGGGGGAAGGCGCGATCACAGGCCGACCTCGCGACGCAGATCAAGAACGACGAGCGCATGGCGGCGACGGCCGGTGCGTCCGCGACGCCCACGCTGATCTTCACGGGGCCCGGTCGAACCCAGACGCTCTCCGGCGTGCCGTCCTACTCCGACGTCGAGCAGGCCATCGCCGCGGCCGGCGGCACCTAGGGACGCACGTACTTGACCAGCGCGTCGAGCTGGCGCGCGGTCAGCGACTTTCCGAACGTCTGCGGCATGATGCCGGCGCCGTACCCCTTCGCGATCACGGCGTTCGGGTCGACGATCGACCGCCGGACGAAGGCGGCGCTCTTGCCCTTCAGCGCCGTGTCGAGGTTCGGCCCGACCTGCGCGCGCGTGCCCGCCTTCGACAGGGCGTGGCACCCGCCGCAGCCGTTGGACGCGAAGATGGCGGCGCCGGAATCGGTGTGCGCGGCCGTCCTGGCGCCACCGCCGCTCGTCGAACCACACGCGGCCAGCCCGACGACACAGACACCGACGATCAGGCCACGCGCCCGCACCGATCCAGCGAACCAGGTCGACCTCTCGCGGCCGCAAAGGCAGCCGCGTCTGCGCTGGACATGCTTGGTCCGGTAGGGGCATTAGTTTCGAATGGCGCTGTTCGTCTTACGACGATTGCTCTGGGGTGTGGCGATCGTCTTCCTGACCGCCTGCTTCGCCTATGGCGGGTGGCGCTATCTGCGCAGCGACCTGCCCGAGAACCATCCCTGGTTGAGCACCACCGTCTCGGACCTCAAGCGGTTCTTCCTGCACGCCGACTTCGGCCACGCCTGCTCCTATCTGACGGGGTCGAAGTCACGGCCGTGCCCGGAGGTCCGCGACCTGTTCTCGCGGGGCTGGCAGACGGACCTGTGGTTCATCGCGGGCGCGATCGGGCTGGGGACGGCGGCCGGCCTGATCGGCGGGCTGTGGTGCGCGGCCAACCCGCGCGCGTGGCGCGGGCGGGCGCTCGGCGCGCTGTCGATGGCCGGGTTGTGCGCCCCGCCGTTCGTGTTCGGCTACGGCCTGCTGTCGCTCTTCAGCCCGGCGTTCGGGCACTTCAAGGTCCCGCTGTTCTTCGACGTCCACGTCTATGAGCAGCCCTACGTAAACCCGTGGGACTTCCTGCGGGGGTTGCTCGTGCCGTGCATCGTGGCCGGTGCGCCGGTGTTCGCCATCGTCCTGCGCATCACCCGCAGCACGGTCGTGGACGCCTCCGAGGAGGACTTCATGCGGACGGCGATCGCCAAGGGCCTGTCGCCCGCCCAGGCGATCTTCCGGCACGGGCGGCCGCTCGCCTATCCGACGGTCTTCTCGTGGCTGGGGACGGCGTCGGCTCTGATCGTCCTCAACGTCCTGATCACCGAGTCCGTGTTCTCCGTGCCCGGCTTCCTCTACCACACGCGGCGCGCCTTCAAGCCGCCGGCCAACCCCGAGCGAGCCGACTTCGAGCTGCTGCAGGCGGAGGCGGTCTGGGCCGCCGTGCTGATCGTGAGCCTCGGGATCATCGCCGATCTGCTGGTGATGGCGAAGGACCCGCGGGTCCGGGCGCGCGGCAAGCTCGGCTGACGTGTGCGCGCCCTACTCCGCGAGGATCGCGTCCATCTGACCCATCGCCTGCTTCATCCCCTCGGCCTGGCCCATGTCGAGCACCTGCTGCAGATCCTCGACCTTGGCGTGGATGGAGACGAGCTCCATGCGCGTGCGGCCGCCGTCCTCGGTCAGCCGCATGCGCATCTGCCCGGTGGGGAACTCCGGGTTGACGTTGCCGTCGGCGTCCGCGAAGGAGTCCTCGACGTCGAGCGAGTGCGGCGGCTCGACGGCGACGACGCGCCAGACGCCGTGGAAGCGCTCGCCCTCCGGGCTGGTCATGAAGTAGGTCACGGTGCCGCCCGGCTCGAGCTCATGGCGCTCGACGTCGCCGGGTACCCCGGAGGACCCCACCAGCGCTCGAGCTTGCGCGGGTCCGCCCACAGCTCCCACACGCGCTCGACCGGCGCGTCGAACTCGGCAACGAGGGTCAGGGTGCGGGCGTCGAGGTCGGTGTCGACGGTCGTGACGGTCATCGAGGGTTCCCTTCTTCGGAGAGGACTTCGGTCATGCGGTTGATCCGGCCGCGCCACAGGTCTTCGAGCTCGTCCAGCGTCCGACGCGCCCGATTGACGGCCTCCGGCGCGGTGCGCACCAGCGTCTCCCGCCCGCGGCGCTCCTTGACCACCAGGCCGGCGCGCTCGAGCACCGCCACGTGCTTCTGCACGGCGGCGAAGCTCATCGGATAGGCCTCGGCGAGCCGCGTCACCGACGGCGCGTCGACCGCGCAGCGGCGCAGGATGTCCCGCCGCGTCGGATCGGCGAGCCCGCTGTAGAGCTGGTCGGTGTTATCTACAACCACCTAGTTGTACGTTACCACTCCGACCGTCGCAAAGGATGCAGACAACCGCGCCGCCCTCGCGATGGATCAGTTCCAGGCTCGTCGCGAACTGCTCGTGACAGTCGCAGTCCGTGCTCCGCAATCCTTTCGTCTGCTGGTTGGCTCTGTAGAGCCGATTTCGGGCCGCTCGATCGGGACGAAGGAAGGAGCTGGAAGGCAGGAGCGGATCGGGGCTGCTCGCGATCGGGAACGAGTCGGGGCGGTGATGCCTGGTCGGTTCACGGCCCGAAGAGCTCGATGGACGCTGCGTGGCCGGGAGCGGACGCGAGCTTGGCGTCGCAGGTGACGAGCGGGACGCTCAGGATCTCAGCCAGGGCGACGAAGGTCGCGTCGTACGCGGTGAGGTTGCCCCGCAGCTCCCAGACGCGTTCGTTGAGCGGCTCGTGCGGATACCGCATGAGCGTGAGCAGGGCGAAGTCCTTGAGCACATCGGCGGCTCGATCGTCGCCGATCGCGCCGGTCAGCGTCATGCGCCGCAGCGCGTGGAGTATTTCGGTATCGATCAGGTGCGGACCGTGCAGATCGCCGTCCTCAGAAAGCCGTGCGATGAGATCCGGGTCGGCGTCGGGTGCCGCGAGCGCCGCGAGGACCGCGGACGTGTCGACGACGAGCACCGCCGCCTACTCGCGATCGCGGCCCGACCGAACCGCTGCGACGATCGATGCCGTCTCCGCCCCGCCGGTGCGTCCACGAGCGCGGGACAGCAGCTCGACCACCGGCGGCCGGCTGGCGGCGCGTTCCAGCTCGCCGAGCGCGTAGTCCGAGAGCGACAGTCCGGCCGACGCGGCGCGCGAGCGCAACGCGCGGTGAACGTCCTCCGGCACGTTACGAACCTGAATCGTCTTCACAGGATCCAATAATAGCTTTTTGGGTGTGCCACACCCAAACTGGTTGCAAGAAGTGAACCGGTGGCCCAAGGGGCGCGCTTCAGGCCGGGGCCCACGTCAGCCCCTGCCGGCTGGACCCTCCTCTCCGGCATGGCCGCCCACTGCGAGCTTCGCTCGCACCGACGCCGAGAGGTCGGCCCGGGTCACCGAACCGTTCTTGATCTGCTTGGAGGTGACGGGTTCTTCTTGCGCGCTCTTGACGGCGTGGCCGACCCAGAGGCCTCATGCGCGGCGAACGCCGGCCCGCCAACCGCGGAGAGGATCACGCTCCGGGCGACCGCCGGGATCGCTGCGACTGGAAGGCCGCAACACTGCGGCCGAATATGGCCGTCACCGAGGGTCGTGGGGGATGGGCCGGGGTGGATTCGAACCACCGCGCGACGGATTATGAGTGGCGACTAACAACGTTAGATTGGCTCTAGTAAGCCAAATTCTGTCTGGTTGGTTCAGTCTGTTCTGGTCTTGAAAGGCGGTTCGGGAACCAAGTTGGGAACCAAGTTTCGGCGCGACGAGGGCTCGCGTCGTCGGCGATGTCCCGCAGTCCCCGCGCCTGGTCGTTCAGTGGCTCGGAGGGATATCTCACGAGGGTAAGCCCGGCAAAGAGTTGCGCACAGTTGCGGCTCGGTCCTCGCCGAGCGCGCCGGGCGTCGTCGTGCGCTCGGGGGTCAGCATCTCGGTGTCGATTAGATCCGGACCGTGGCGTTCGCCGTCGCCGGCAGCCGAGCCAAAAGTCCGGGCCGGCGTCCGGCGCGGCAAGCGCTGCGAGGAACAGCCGAGGTATCAGTTGCCGTGGTGACGGCTCAGAGATGTCGATCCGAGGCGGGGTGCAAGGACCAGGCTCGACCTATCCTGACCATATGTTCATCGGGCCACTGGACTTCTTCGACACCTTGGCTCGGCTTGACTGGAGCCAGCGATTTGAGCCCTTCGGGAAGGAAGACGCCGACCTGCTGGCTCGCTACGACGGACTTGCTGCAGAGCTCGGTGGCCGGTCCTTTTTCGCACAGCCCCAGCGACTGTCATTCAAGGCTGCTCCCGACGAGTCATACGAGCGAGTTGAACATGCCGGAGAGGACGCGCTGCGTTCGATGGCGATGACCTTCCGCCGCCTCTGGCTGAAGAAGGAACCCGCCCGGTTCGAGGCTGTGCTCCGGCTGCTTCGCGACCACACGGCCTGCACCGCTGACGGCCTCGAAGCGCGGCGACTACTGGACATCGTCGGAGCGCGCTTCAGAATTGCCACACGAGCCGAGCTCATGAAACACGTGTGGGATGACGACCCCTTCGGCGAGCCGATCCGGGTCTTTCGCGCGCGCCAGGTGATTGACGACTGGTTCTACGCCGGGCCGTTCCACGAAGACCCGGAACGTGCCAAGCGGGTTCGGGCGTGGTCTCCGGCCGCATACGAATGGTCCTTCATCAAGGCAGTTCATGAGGTAGCGGTCGTCATCTGGGAACTACAGGTCGTCGTTTCCGGCATCGGTCCTGCTTCGGTTGCGCTGGAGGTCCAGTGAGGCACTTCGCGCTCCTCCGAGCGCGCAAGCCGGTACGTGATCCTTGATCCGGCGATGATTGGGCAGGCGCAGAAGTCCGCAGGCACGGGTGCGGTGAACCATGGCTAGCAGGCTTGCGTCGCCCCGACCGGCGCAGTATCGGCTGAGACGTACAAGACAAGCGGTGCAGATTCCTCCTTCGGCCGGCGTCAGCCCATTCGGAAAGAGCACGGTGATCGCAGCAGGCCCGGAACTGCTTGGACCCAAGTGTTTCATTAGCGCCGCTAGCCGAGGGGTCTGTCCGGTACCCGCAGCAGGGCGAGCGAACCCCGAAGGAAAGTCGCTTCGGCGGAAGAGCGCATCCGACCCTGCCGAGGAGTCGGCGACGACGGGGCAGGTCGGTTCCCTGGAAGTCATGGGAACAAGCGGATCTCTTCGCCTCCGGGTGGTCGTAGGCTCGACTCGTGCCGGATCGGACGGCCGAGTTGAAGCTCCACTCCCTCGATGACGGTCGACTTGCGCAGGCGTCTCCTGCTCGCGCCGGCACGCTCCGTGTTCTTCGAGACGCCTATCTCAAGCAGGAGACCCCGGATGAGACTGCGTTCGTATCGGGTTTCATCAGCCACTGCGTCATCGTTCGCGACCCCGTTCCCATCGACGGCGTGCTCCACGGGCGTCGTTTGACGTACGGCGAGGCGGCCATCCTTCCGCAAGCGGACAGAGAGGCGATGCGCTCGATACTGGCGCAGGCTCTTGGGCTGCCCTTTGGTGCGGGTAGGTCGAGAGACGACAAGGCTTTCGTCGAGGCCGTTGGGGCAGCCGGGTGGCTCGAGGACATGCCGGAGCCAGCTGGCATTCTCGGCGTTCTGGCCCGCGCCGCGGACGCCTGGGACGGCCTTGGCGCCCGACTCCACCACACCATCCGCGGGATGGATCCGGTTGAGGTTGCTGAGCGGGTCAATCAGGGTGTTCGCGAGTCCCTTGACGAGTGGCAGCGGGAGCTCGATGAGGTCCGAAAACAGCCGTTGTTCTTCGTCGTCGCTGACCTTCCGGTCAGCGCGGTTCGTGACTTGCTCTTCGTCCGGCCCGAAGCCATCGAAACGATGGTCTCAGCGCGAGTCATGGCCGACGAGGAGGTCGTCCTCGCTGCTCGTGTCGCTGTTGAGCAAGCGCCGCATCTCACGGAGGCGCAGCGCGAAGATCTGCGCCGGGGGCTGCAGGCGGTTTCTGCCGGCGACAGCCTCGCTTGTCGCCATCTACTACCAGGACTCGAGGGAGCGCTCTGGCTGTCCGCCTCGGAGAGAGGCGTCGTTGACAACCAGCGCAGGCTGCTGCAGTCGCGACGGCCACAGCGCATGCACGTGAACGGCGTCGGAACGCTGTTGCGACCCGACGGTGGCCTGCAAGTCGGTAGCGATCTTGCCGTTTTCCTGCTGGGCGCGGTCTTCAACGACCTCGGTAACGATGTGCGTCACGGGCGCGCGCGCGACGGCCATCAGACGAGCTCGGTTTGGAGCTTCGTCGGTTTGCTGGGTTGGCTTGACCGATTCGCCGGGAGTGAACTGATGGCCGCAGTCACAAGGCGTCTCGTAGCCGACGGCGGGTCGGCGAAGCGCGCTCCAGCAGACTCGAGCTGAGCCTGAAGTCGCGGCTCGGAGAGTTCGCGAACCGAGTTGGCAAAAGCAGGTCCTACGGCTCTAATGAGGTGGCCGCCCAAGTCACTGCGCCATCGGCGAGCTGGAGCGCCTCGATGCGATTCAGAGGAACGTCTGCGTCTTCGTATCGCGTGAGAACGGCCCAGGCGGTGAGCCACGACATCCCCGATAAGGATTCGGGCACGGCTAGACCAACCATCTCGAGTCGTTCCAGAAGCGCGTCGAGGTCGTGAGTCAATGGGATCCGCTCGCCGGAAACGGCGAGGACACTCTTCAGTGCCTTCTCGCACGCCTGCTGCGCATGGAACCCGACGACACCATCGTCTTGGTCGGCGTCGTCCGCGAGTAGCCGCGCCGCCTGAAGGTCGGCTCGGGCCTTCTTCAACAGAAGTTCGGCGACTTCGCGGTGCTCAGGCGTCGACAAGGATGCGGCCTTCGCGACGGGCGCGATCAGCCAGCGTGCCCTCGACCGCAGCGCGGCGGTTGGCCGTGTCTTCATCCATGACGACGAGGTCGATCGAGACGCCGAGGCCGCGCAGCTCACGACGTAGACGCACCGACTCACTGACACGGTCCTCGACAGACGGCTCAACGACGAGGAGGTCGTAATCCGACTCGGGGTTGGCATCGCCGCGAGCCTGCGACCCGAACAGCACGACAGTCGATCGCGGCGGGATCGCTTCCGCGAGCCGCACGCGTATCTGCTCGATGACCTCGCTCTGCGTCACGGAGTAGACGGTAAAGGAGGGTACGACGAAACGCTAGGTCCGCCATCCGGACGCGCGGAGATCGCGGCCGCCGGGCCGCTGCTTTCTCACTGTTGTGATTGAGGTGGTCGCGACGTCCGACACTCAGGCGACACTTGAGGGTGTCGCTATGACCGGATCATCCGCCAGCCCCTTCGACCAGTCTGAGCGGTATCTAGCGGAGCGGGCGAGCACGGACCTTCCGACGCTACACCTGGCCGACACGGTGTCGCACACGCTGGGGTTGGTCCTGCAGGCCTTTCAGCTCCCCTACTTCGACGGCGACGATCCCAGCGACGAATGGGTGCAATCAAAGGCGTTGATCTACCTTGGCCTGCTGGCCGGCCGGAGCCTGCGAGCGGTGATGCTCCTGGCAGAGCATGGCTACGACGTTGAAGCTCTTGCCTTCAAGCGCCGACTGGTGGAGATTCATGCGCGGACCGCTCGCATCGTCGATCCTGATCATGGTCCCCAGCGTGCGCGAGATTGGCTGGATGGTCGCGACCGCAAGCCATCCGCTGTCGTAGATCTGCCTGAAGGCGCTTGGGCGAACTATTCGCACGTGGTCCACGCCGACTACCGCGCGGCGGAGCATCATCTAGTTCAGCGACATGACGACGGTCGCGTGAACTTCACGCTCCTGCCTGCGAGGGACACTGACAGGGCAAATGCCACGCTGGCGATGAGCGCCGCCGAGACTCGTGACGTGGCGGTCGAGATATCCGTCTTCAAGTCCCTGCGCATCAACGGACTCGACGCGCTTGACAAGGCGGTCAGGGATGGCCTAAACCGCTGGGTTGTGCCTGACGCCGAGGGAGACGGCTCCGATGAGTGAGCGGCGGGCCGAGCCATTCGGGCAACGATGTCGGGCTGGGATCGTTAGTTGCGTCGTTACCACCCGTGATTGCCTCGACGGGTACTCAGGCTTGGGTTGCGGCCTGTTGGTGGCGTTCCGCGAGTAAGCCCGTGACGTTCACGACTGGCTGAATCGACCCGCTGCGGCCGAGAAACAAGCCGAGGATGAGGGCAAGCCGTCAGGAGTGATCGTGGCGACCAGCGAATGATGAAACGGGGCGAGAAAGCCGTGACCGAGGCCGGATCACGGTGTGGGGTGATGCCACCGCGAGGTTCCTCAGCAGAGACTTCCGGTCGGGGCTGTGACCGCTCGCGCCGAGATGAAGCTGAAGGTTCGGGGAGCAGACAAACCCCTTGCACGAGTCCTTGGCGCGAGCATCGCTGCCAATGAAGGGAAGCTCATCGACCCCCTCCAGCGCACTGGCGGAAGAGACATTCGTCAACGCGTTCATTCTTCTCGGCCCGTTGCCACCGCCCGGGTTCGCGCGGCCAAGGGTGGTCGGACGGACCCCAGTCGGTCAACGACGCGACCAACCCGAATGCGATGCTTAGCGCATCGTGGCCGGTCGCTGGGAATCCCAATCGGCTAGCGCTGCAGGGCTACCGACCCAGGCGGCTACTGCTGAAAGCCGACCCGTGGCCCTCGCGGTGCGCGTGGCCCTGCGAGAATGTGGTCAGGCCGAGACGCTGTACTCCTGTGCACTTCAGGCACTTGCCAGCGTCAGAGCACCTGGGCGGGCTTGGATGGCTGCATATGCGATGAGAGAGGTTCTCGACGAACTCGAGAAGTCGGCTGGCGTTGGCCAGCGAGGGCAGGGACTCGCCGAGCGAGTGGACAAACTCGCTTCCGATTGGCGTCTGACTCAGCGAGTGGACGGCGACTGGGAGGTTCCCCAGTCGATGCTTCTCGCCGTTGATGCGTTGTTGAAAGGTCGTTCCGTTGAGGAGGCGGGTCGCCGCGAACGAGCCCGGCTCACGGTTGCCGGGCTTGATCCAACCGGTCCTGAGTCGCCGCCGGCGGTTCGGGATCACCGAACGGAATTGTTGATGTCAAGTCGTGACGAGTGCAATTCGATCCTGCACGGCCGACCCGAAGATGCTGATGACAGAACTCGCGAGGTGCTCGATCGGTTCGAATCACTTGTGCTTGCTTGGCTCCGTCCACAGCCATCGAGAGACTTTTCTGAGATCGACAAGTTCCTGGAACGAGGGCCGATCGATGGCTGAAGCCGACCACGATCGTTTGATCGACCTAATCAAGCGCAGCGCCGCCAATCACGCCTACTTCTTTGATCGCGCTGACGATCCCGCATGGCTCCCCGTCCTGCTAGGTGCGGGGTTTTTCCATGAGCCCCCACCGCCCGAGCGTGGCGAGGACTGGGTCCGCTTCCCAGGTTGGTCTGAGTCGCGGTATCTGGCTCGCGTCGCCTCGAAAGCGCCGGATCTGGTGCTGGATATCGCGATCAGAATTCCAGACACAAGGAACGTCCGCGTCCACGAGGACCTGTGGGCGATCGCAGCGGAACTGCCGCCCAAATCGGCGGCCAGACTCGCGCGCCGAGAGGCGAAATGGCTGCGCAGCTACGAGGGACATCTCATGTCGCTCCCAAGCGCGGCGAGTCGCCTGTTTGTGCACCTCGTCGAGGGCAAGGAGGAATCCGCCGCGTACAGATTGGCGGGCGCGCTGCTGAGGATTGAGCGGGTGGAACGACCCAATCGTTCGCGCGACTCTGCGGTGGCCCTGACGAGTGAGTGGTCATACCGCCAGGTGGTGGAAGACGCCTGGCCCACGTTGATGGCGTCCAACGCAAACACCGCGTTCGGATTCCTATGCGATCGCCTGAACGACGTGATTGCTGTCGAGTTCGAGGATCGGGATGGATTCGACCCAACACAGGTTTGGCGACCGAGTGTCGCGACGAGCACCCGCAACGTCGATGGCAGTCTCTTCGACCTGTTGGTTGATTTCGTCCGCGACTTCGGCCTGTCGGAGGCGCAGTCGGCGCCTGGTCTCAGACGCGTGCTTCTTGCGCTTCGACGTTACGACGAGAGTCTTTTCAGGCGTATCGCGCTTCATATCATCGAGAAGCGTGGTGCAGCAGAGGATCAAGCTGAAGCGCTCGAGGATGCCGTTCATCTGAATGATCCGCGAGTCTGGCCGGAATACAGCCAGCTTCTCGAGGTCGCGTACCGCTCAACGAGCGAACAGAGGAAGGCGGGGCTTCTGGCGCGGCTGATGACGGAGCCCGATCGAATCAAGAGTGCTGGCGAAGACCAGCGTGCGCGTTGGAGATGGAGTCGGTTACTGCCCATCCGCCATGAGTTGGTGGGTGGAGCCCGCGAGGAGTACGACGCGCTGGCGGCGCGGTTCGGCGACGAGCAGACACTCACGGTCCCCTCTGCCGGCGCCTACTGGTCAGGACCGTCTTCTCCCTTCGATGACGAAGCCCTCAAAGAGTTGTCGCCCGGCGCGGTCATCGATTTGATCCGTGGATGGACACCTCCCGGCGGCGCGGAAGCGCCCACCCCGGAGGGACTGGGACGCACGCTCGCGCGGGTCGCGTCGGCGAATCCCGTTGGCTTCGGCTCGCTAGGTGACGCTGCGCTTGGTCTAGAGCCGACCTATGTGAGGGCCCTGCTTACCGGCTTCACGGAGGCGGTCAAGCAGAAGGGGAAACTGCCGTGGCGCTCGATCCTTCCGCTCTGCGAGTGGACGGTCTCTCAGACTAGATCTGTACTGGACGAGTCGCGGTCGTGGGATCGCGATGAGCACTGGGGACCTGCACGTAAGCAGATAGCTGAACTTCTCCAGCGAGGGTTTGTTGCGGGCGACTCGACTATCCCGATCGAGCTCACGGCGGAGGTCTGGTCTCTCCTC
Organism: uncultured Solirubrobacteraceae bacterium; assembly: GCA_964242305.1. GTDB lineage: Bacteria > Actinomycetota > Thermoleophilia > Solirubrobacterales > Solirubrobacteraceae > DATLGB01. The sequence continues at coordinate 47,788 of CAXTBB010000027.1, read as the reverse complement.
GAGCGTTTGACCGAGGATCCCGATCCAACACTGGCTCACGAGGAAGAATTCGGTGGCGACAACATGGATCCGCTCACATTGTCGATCAATACGACGCGCGGCGAGGCGCTTCACGCTGTCGTGCAATACGCGTTCTGGCGAGAGCGCGCACTTTCCGGCGCGAACGGCTTCTCCGGCATGGCTTCCCTGCCCGAGGTCAGTCGGCTGCTTGATAGGCACTTGGATCCGGCGGTTGATCCCGCCATTTCAACGCGAGCCGTATACGGGCGTTGGTTCGCTCAGTTCATCCGAATGGACCCGGCATGGGCAGCTGCGATCGAGCCGTGCGTTTTCCCACGAAGCGAGGACGATGCGACCCGCTTTGATGCCGCCTGGCATGCCTACATCACCCACACGCCGGCCTGGGTCGACGCGTTTCGTGTGCTTCGCGAGGCGTACGCACACGCCATCGGACGAGGCCTGAGCAAGGCCGATGCGGAGGATGACGATGGCCGCCGGCTGGGCGATCATCTCTTCCGCTTCCGCATTCTCGGGCAGATCGAGTTATCCGAAGACGATCTGTTCGCACGTTTTTGGGTCAGCGCTGCCGAGAAACTCCAGAAGGGAGTGCTGGAGCACGTGGGATGGTCGCTCGAACAGACGACCGATGAGCTTGGGGATGAAGTGCTTGGCCGCTTCCGAGATACGTGGGAGTGGGTTCGACTGCACGGCGAGAGCGTCGGTGCGTTCAACTCCCTCGCTGGCTTCGGCACGTGGGTCGCAGCCACTCAGTTCGATGGCCGCTGGAGGACACGCCAAGGGCTCAATGTGCTTCGTGCGGGCGTTCACCTGGAACCGTCATTTGTCGTTTTTCGCGCTCTACCGGCGCTCGTTGAGAGCGACCCAGCCGGGGTGATGGAGATCATCCGGCGAATGGTGCTGACCGATCCGGAGGGTTGGGCCGTCTCAGGTAACGAGAGCGAAATCGCCACTGCAGTCGAGTTCGCGCTGAACCGCGGTGACCCAGAAGCCTCATCGCAGGCGCGCGAATTGGCGGAACTCTTGTTGGCTCGGGGATTTGCCAGCTTCCGAGGCCTCTTGGACTAACGCACGGCAGACTAAGTGGCGAACCGTGATGCCGCCCTGGGGCATTCGCTTTATTGCGAGGGTCGCGAGTTGGGCCGGCGCGAAGAGCTTCTCAGCCAGTGGCCGCAGGACCTCCTCCTCGGTCGGGCCCTCGACCCAAAGGATCTTGTCGTTTAGCCAGAGGTCTGCGGCACTGACTCCGAGTTCGGCTAGGACGGCCGCGTCACCCGCATCACCCATGATGGTGGTAGCGCCGTCGCGGAGGTGCAACAGCCTGACCTGGTCCACGCCTCTGGCTCGAAGCAGCATGTGCGAATGTGACGCGACGACATACTGGTGTTCCGGGTGCTCATCGAGCAATGAGAGCAAGCTCCTCTCCGCGTGGGGATGGAGATAGGCCTGAGGCTCGTCGATCAAGATCAGGCGCGGAGACGGGGCCGTGAGAATTCCCACCCCGAGCGCGAGCATCTGCTCGATCCCTGAGCCGCATAGGCGCAAGGGGATTGGACCTGGGCGCCCAGCGAAATACAACTCAGGCTCTCCCGCAACGGCGGAAGGCTCGTCATCGGCGGTGCCCATCGAAAGGTTCTCGATCTCAGGGAACGCCTGCTGCATCACGGAGCGAACACGCTCGAAGGTCGGCAGGTCGTTCAGCTGGAGTCGGAGCAGTACATCGCTCAGGTTGCGCGCGTCCGGAAGCAACTCGCGGCTCGGACGCAGGTGCCTACGGCCTTGCTCAACACGACGCGGCCCCAAATAGAGGACGTTGGCAATCGTGGACCGAGCAAACGTCTCGAGCTCGCGCACGCCGAGGGCACCACCTTCGAATGGTCCACCGGTCCAACCAAGCTGAGTACCAACCTTTCCTTCGATGCGTACACCGATCTCAGGCAAGTTCATTTCGGCAATCGTGAGCCCCTCTGGCCGAGTCGGCTGCAATTCACCCGTGTACCAATACCGCGCTCTGAGTGTGAGCAGATCGTCCTCCGCGAAGGAGAGAAGCCAGTCAAGAACCTGACGGCTCCCTTCATCTCCCATCGCGGCCTGGGGATAGGCCCGCTCGAGATCGTGCCGATCGGCGCAGATGTCGTAGCCGACCTTGCACCCCGCTCGCGCGCCCTCTTGGGCTACCACCGGTAGCTGTAGTGCTCTTAGTAGGGCGCTCTTCCCCACGTTGTTGCGGCCCGCGATCAAAGTCAGGTGATCGTGCAGCACAATCTCCTGAGGCTCGTAGAAGCTCTGAAACTCCTCGATGCTGAATCGAGACAGCTTCGTCATGACCGGGACCAGGTGAGTCTCACGGTGAGAAGTCTCACGGCTCCGTCGGTCAAATGACGGGAGCCGCACTACAGAGCCAGGGGAGGACTCGAATCATCGCTCGACGGAGTGCGGTGGCAACATCAAGCGAACGCAGAAGCGCGGCTGAAGAGCCCTTGCCGCGTGGCCAGCCGAGACCTGCGCGAGCCAGGGGAGCGGTCGGAGGACCCCTGCGGAAGGCAACTGATCGCCGGCAGCTTCCCGATGGCGCACGGCTACCCGCTGCCGCCGCGCCCCGGCTTGCGGGCCTTCGCCGGTCAGTCGCCTCCGGCGACCCGGTGCGCCGTGAGTACGTCGAGCGGGCACCGCACCACATACGGCGAGGGAACCTCGACATCGACCACAATGCGGCCGCGGATTACCCAACCATTGGTGTCGCTGATGTCTAGCTCCCCGAGCACTTCGCTCAGGTGGGCGGCCACCCACGCGATTCGCTCTTGATGCTTGTCGAGCGCAGACTTCGGGGTGACCCCGCTAGCAAAGGTGTTGGCGATCTCGTTGTGCAGCTCGGCGGGAGTGCGGGCGCCCTGCAGGTCCTTGCACTCCTCCAGGTAGAGCACCCGCGTGGTCTCGTCGGCGGACACGACGTCCAGGTCACCCAAGGTCTCGGCTGGATTACGTTCGATTCGTAGGCCGGCGGCCTTCTTCAAGTTGCACCGGACCCGGCGGCCGAGAGTTCGATGGAGGTCGGCAACCCGGTCGTTGAAGGCTTGAGTCTCCTCGCTGCGCATCCGGCTCATTACCGCCCTCATCTGCGGCGAGCTGGCCTTGAGTCGGTCGTCGAAGATCAGCCCGATCAGGTACTTGCCGGCCGCCCCGGCATGGCGTGGTCCCCAGACCACGGAGTCGCCACGCACCAGCAGCGGTCGGCGCAGGTATGAAAGCGCGCGGTTGAAGCGCCACGGGTAGATGTCGCCGGCCGAGAACGGCTGCGGCGGGCGGTCGAATCGCGCTCGCGGCTCAAGCGTCAGCAGCTTGAGGCCTTGGCTGGCGCGCTCCGCGAGCCAGCCGGTCTGACCGGCGATCTCGTCGGCCAGCACCCCGAAGTTTTCGACGGCCGCGCCGGGCTCGCGGGAGGCCCCCGCCTGCGCGCTGTAGGAGAACAGCTCGGCCAGTTCGGTGAGCGAGAAGCCGAACTCGGCGACACAGGCTGCCTCCAGCTCATCGAGTTGCGTCGGCGGCTGCGCCGGAGCCTCCCAAGCTCGCTCGTACGAGGCGGCCAGACCGTGCATCAAGGCTGGGATGGCGGCGTCCAGATACGATTGCTGGCCGCTGTAGAAGGTGCTGGTTTGGTCGTACCCGAGGCGCCCAGACCCCAGAATGCTGATCTGCGCGTCAGCGTCCAGCTCATACCGGATGGCGTCGGACTGCATCCCACGGGTAATGATCTGCCCGGCCAGCGCCAGCAGGTCGTCGTAGATCCCTAGTGAGAACGGACGCAGGCCCCGCGGCGGCCGCGCAATTATGTACTCGATGAGAAAGCGCAGCGCGGCGGCGGTCTGGCTGGCCAGCGGGATCTGCTCGCGCAGGTCGTCGATCAGCGCGGTGGCATCGAAGCAAGCCAGACGTGCGCCCAGCGTGAGGCGAATCTCGGCGTCGTGAGCCAGGCCGGCCTCGTGCAGCGTGACTAGTTGCTCCAGCAAGCCGTTTGGCGAGAGCTGGGCCACCGTCGCCTCAAGGTGCCTGAACAGCACTGCAACGGTGGTCTTGAGCAACTCGTTGCGCTGGTCGGGCTCCACTGGCCCCACGCCCAGCCCGGATGCCTCAGCCACTCGCGCGCCTAGCCCGTCCAGCAGTTCCTCGGTGGGTGCCTTCTGCATGGGGCGGTAGCTCGGTAGCCCGGTGGCGTCCGCATCGCTTGCGCGTCTCCCATCAAACAGGCTCAGCTTGCGCTTGAGCCCGAGGGGCGCCACCGACTCCAGGATCTGTTGATGCTGGTCCGCGCTGAGCGCGCAACCGCCGGACCGCTCAGACATCGAGCTCAACGCGGTCAGCGTCAGCTGCACCAGTTCGCGTTCCGCGCGGTTGTTCGGCTGGTTCGAGAGCGCCACGAAGTCCGGAAAAATCACGACAGACACGCCTTCGGGCGTGGTGGCCACTCGCGCCACCGGCCCACTGACGTCATCGGGCCCGCGGAGATCGGCTGTCCAGTTTTCTGCGTCCTCGACGCTGACATCGACCACCAGCACCGGTCCGGGCCAGGTGAGTTCAGCCAGGGCGTCTTGCAGCTGCCACAGCCAGTAGGCCAGACAGTCGGTGATGCTTATGTGCGGGCCGCGCTCCGACGGGGCTAGCCCGTCTGGAGCTCTCACCCAGATCGGGCCGCCCGGGTTCTCGACCAGCAGACGGGGCTTCACGCCGGTTTCGATGTAGTCGCCGAAGATTGGCACCTCCGCCGCCTCGTACATCCGCACCACCGGCACGGTGGTCAGCTCAGGCGTCAGCGCCGCATGAACATCGCGTTTGACGGCCACCTTCTCACGCAGCGAGCGGCCCCAGTCGCCCTCGATCCCCAGGAAGTTCGGGCGCGCGTCGTCTGAGAGGTTGAACGACTCGTCGTGATCGAGCCACATAGCGAACTCGTCGAGCGCGTTCATTGCTAGCACACGCGTGTGCTCGCGCAGGCGCTCTCCGGCCAGCGCCGCCCGGTACAGCGTCAGCTGATCCGGGCGCAACAACGTGATCCAGTCCAGCGCCTCTGCGGTCAACAATTTCTGAGGCCCGCTCAACCCGCCCGGCACCGCCTGCAACCCGACGGTGCTTAGGCGGCCGACCCCGCCGATCACCGCCAGATGGAAAACCTCGTTGGGGCGCGGCGGCGGGCCGAACATCATGGCCTCCTCGATCTCGGCCATCTGATCTCTGACCGCCTCGTCATCGCCGGTCCACCATCCGCCGCGCGAAGACTCGGGCTCATAGTGGTCGAGCGAGTCGTGCATCAGCACCACATGTGCGGCCTTGTCCGTGTCAAAGCTCAAGATCAGGCTGTCAAGCCACGGACCGGCCGCCAACGTGTTGTTGTGGCGCCAGTCCAGGCGGCTGAGCGCCTCGATCAGCCAGGCGCGGGTGCGGGCAGCGATCTGCTGCGCGAGATGCTCACGCAGACCAACGGCGATGGCTTGCGCGATGACGAAATGCCGTAGCGCCACCGCTATCGCTGCCGGCTCCGGCAGCACGAAGTGGTCCCCGCTCTTGAGCACCGGGCGCAGCTCGAACGGCTGATCGGCGGGATCGGCGGAGTGAGGGACTGCGCCCGCGGCCAGATCGAGCGTTAGCTCATCCAGCAGCTTCGGATTGCCGCCGCACAGCTCGGTGAGCCCCGCCAGGTCTGTCGTGAGCGCCGCCACAGTCCGCTGCAGGTCGGCCGGCGCGGGAACCACCAGCCGTGGGGAGCTGGCCACCGGCTGCGAACGCGAAAGGCCCGCGGCGCGGGCGGCTCTGTCTACCCACGCCAGCAGCGCGCCGGCCACAGTGAACATCCGTTGTCGGTACTCACGTGCATCCTCAGGCCAGTCGCCGAAGGTCAGCGCGTCGAGCACCAGTTGCAGCTGAAAGACCAACCCAGGTTCGCCGGCGCTGGGCAACGTGCGCGACCCGCCATAGAAGTGCAGTGGCTCACAGAACAGCCCTTCCGGGGGGTCCCAGCTCGGCCCGGTATGCAGCGACGGCGAGTCCGATAGCCAGCGCCGCCAGCGGATGTGATCGGGCTGACGCGTTTGGTGTTGCTGGAGTGAAAGCACATGGCGAGTTAGCCCATCGATGCGGGCCAGGTGCGGCGTGTTTTGGGGCACCAGCTGCAACGCAGCGCAACCGGCGATAACCGCCAGCGGATCGTGGCGCCGTAGCTCGCCCCGCAGGGTGGAGAGGTTGGGCATCTCGGTCTCAGTACTACATGCTCCACCGGTTGCTCAGAGCAGTCGTAGGCCAGAGAGGCGCAGCCGCTGGCAATACGAAGCTTCGATTAGGGCGGTGAGGCTTGGCAATTACCTCGAAGACGTCCTCCGTCATAGTGGGCGACGGTGCCGACACTTACCGAAGCGACCCGAGCCCCAGTCGAAACGACGCACGCGCGTCTCGCTGTGCAGTGGCGGGCTCCCGACGCGCTAACGGTCGACGATGTCGATCGCCAAATCAGGTCGGTGGGTTGGCTGATCCAGCTCGCTCACGGCGTCGTCGCGCCGCGGGTGACGAGTGTCATGGAGGACGTCACGCTCGAAGGACTAGTCGAGGAGCGCGAACAGGCGACAGCTAGCGGAACTTCAGGCACATCGGGCCTCACTTTGGCTCAGATCAACCGCTTGATCAAAGAAATGCAAGGTGGCAGAGGAGCCGCTCGTCAGAGCCGCAGCCCCGTGCTTTACGCAGAGGCGACATCTGGCGATGTCCGCGTGCTAGAGATGTCCTATCGGAGCCCGCTGAGTGCCGTGCTTGAGGTAGTGCCTGTTGCTGCGGGTGCCGCCTCGGGGCTCGGAGTCATCTTCTATGGGCTCAAACGTTTGTATGGCCTTGATCTCGAGTTTCGGGCGTACCGCGAACAGCGTCGGCTTGATTTCCTCAGGGCGAAGGCTTTGGCGGATCAGGCGATCGCTGACGACGAGAGCCTGGGCCATCCAGACGTTCGAGACGCAGTGGCGAAAAAGGTGACAGGCACGATCGGATGGGGCGGAGAAGCTGTTCTATTCGACGAGGACGACGCCTGACGGCAGCAATCTAGGGTGGGAGGTTTCGGAGCTCGCAGCGTTCGACCTGCGCGCTGGTCGCTGTAGTCGTCATGCGGTGGTTGTGATCGGCGAGACCCTGCTCGACGAGGCATGAGTGCTTGCACGCTTGTAAGCATGAAAGTAAGCACGCTTGCAATCACGCACGCTTGCATGCTTTCGAACGACCGAAACCGCACCGGATCGCGAGTGGCGACCCACCAGCTGAGATTGACTCTTCGCGGCGCGAGATCCAGAGCACTGACGGCGCCGCCGGGAACGTGGCCGGGCCCGTGTTTCGCGAGAGATGACTACCAAGCCGCCCGACGCCCGAGGTCGGTCGGTACGGGACCGACTGCCGGTGACCGTGCTGTCCGTGACGAACTTCGGAGGCGGCTCCGGCTGGTCTGCGTCTCAGCCGATCGTCACTGAGGTCACCGAAGGCGCCGGAGCAGCCTTGAGCTCGGTCCGAGATCGCAGGTCGCCGCAGCGTGGAAGGCGGCAGCGATGCGGCTGCTGAAAGCGTGGCATCTTGCCTGAGGTCACGGTCGTGGCCTGACTCGAGACGCCCGGCCGGAAGGCCGCGGCGCCGCCGAGAGGTGGCGCTGAGGGCGACGTCCGGGGACTCGCGGTCATCGAACTGCAGTCTCGCCGGGTTGCCCGAAGGGCGACCCAAGCGAGGCCGAGCCCTCTGGGCGAGGTGTCCGCCAAGGACACCTCGCCCGAAACGTCGGATTTGCAGGGACCGGGGCCGGGCGCAAGATGGGACGCTGCACCGGACGGTTCCCGGCTTGCCTCCCGGCCGCTGAGGGCCGCGAGTGAGGCGCGCCTGGACCGGGATGGACGCGGGATTTCGGCGGGTGCGCCCACGAAATTCCCAAAACTCTGGGAATTCCGGCCGCAGGAGTCGGCAGATGACCAATTTCCCTTCGCCCGAACAACCCAGTCCGTTGCACGACCTCGACGCCGGCTACTCGGCGGCGCCGAGGCGGCGCCGGCGGGCCATCCACATGACCGTCCGAGACCTACGAGTTCTCGAGCTGCTGGTCGCGCGCCGAGTGGAGTCGCTGGACGCACTCCATCGGGTCGCGTTCCCGACCGTCTCGCGCAAACGCGCGCTCAACCGACTCGGCGAGCTCGTCGCCGCCGGCTACCTGGACCGCCGCAGTGTCGAGCTGCCCGGCAGCGACCGCCCACAGTCGGTGTACTTCCTCACGGCTCGCGGGCGGACTGCGCTGCAGATCCGATCGGAGGAGGCGAGCGGCTGGTTCGCGACGCGTCAGTGGCGGCTCGATCTCAGCGAGCCGTCGATCCCGCACCAGATCGTCACCAATCGCGTGTGCGACTGGCTCGGAGCGAAGGTAGTTCCGGAGCATCTGCTGCCGCCGGTCCCCGGGGACGGGCGGTCGTCGAGCAAGCGTCGGGTGAGACCGGACGCGGTCTACGAGGCCCGCGGCAACTACGAGGGCCGGACGCGCGTCTGGGTCGAGGTGGACCTCGGGCACTACAACCGCAGTCGCATCATCGAGAAGGTGGTCGCCGCCGGGGAGGACTCATCGGTGTTCCTGCTCATCGCGTGCCCAACCCCAGCTCGGGAGCAGTGGCTCGAGCGGGTCGTCGTCGGTCGCTTCGGTCGGGAGATCTGGCAGCGCATCGATGTGAAGACGTTCGCCGCGCTTCGACGCGGCCTTGCGCCGTCGCTCGAAGAAGCGCTGCGACCGAGTGAAGAGCCTCCCGGGATCCCGACCCAGCTATGACTCAGCCAATCACCCTCCACGAGCCACTTATGACGGCTGCGCAAGTCGCGCAGCTGCTCGGCATTCCCCGCTCATCGGTTTACGAGTACGCGCGCCGCGAACACGATCCGCTGCCGACGATCGAGATCGGCCGGCACCGGCGGTTCCTGCGGTCAGACCTCGAAGAGTGGCTCGGTGAGCAGCGGGCGCGCCGCGCTACACGGTGACGGTGCCGACCTCGCTGCGCGAGCTCGGCGTCTCGCCACCATCCAGGTAGAGAGCGATGGCTTCGCGGATCGACTCGGCTGCTTCCTCGCGTGTGTCGCCGGCGGAGTAGACCGGCAGGTCGACCGCCCGCACGCTCCAGCTGCCCTCGGCCGCCTGTTCGTAGATGACGGCGTACTCGGTCATCCGAGATCGGGCAGGGCGGCGGGGGAGGAGAGATCGGGCGTGGATTCGGTGGTCAGGAGCTTCGAGAGCTTCGCCGCGGCGTCGGTCTGGGGGACGTGGTGGACGTAGATCATCGTGGTGCTGATCGACTCGTGGCCCATGAACGCCTTGACGTCGGACAGCGGGAACGCCCGGACGGCGAGGGTGCCGAAGGTGTGGCGGAGGTCGTGGAAGACGACCGGATCCTCCTTCTCGCGCAGGTGGCCCAGGCCGGCCGCCTTGAGCGCTGCGTAGAAGCGGGTGCGCAGGCGGCCGTCGTCGACGAATCCGCCGACCTCGTTGCAGAAGACGAGGTCGTTGGCGCTGACGAAGTGCTCGCGGCGGCTGAGACCGTCGAGGGCTCGCGCGACCTGGTCACTCATGGGGACGGCGCGGATCTGGCCGGACTTCGGCCGGCCCTCCTGCCAACGGGTGACGCCCTTGCGGACGACGATGCGCTCGCCGGCGAAGTCGAGGTCGGCCCACCGGAGTGCACGGAGCTCGCCCAGGCGCAAGCCACTGAACGCGGCGGTCGTGAAGATCGCTGCGTCCTGCTCGTCCGTCGCCGCACGGGCCACCGCCTCGACCTCGGAGGGGGAGAGGACGTTGAAGTCGCCGGACCGCTTGAGCGTGATGCGCTCGGCATCCTCCGCGGGGTTCGAGTCGATCCACTTCTTGCGCTTGGCGCGCTTCAGGATGCCGTGCAGGAGCACGAGGATCTTCTGCGCCGTGCGCCGGGAGAGCTTGCGCTCGAAGAGGAGGTCCTCCCGGAAAGCGTCGATGTCCTCGGTGGTGATGCGACCGACGGGGGTGTTCTCTCCGAAGGACGGCAGCAGATAGCGCTTGACGGTGTTCTCGTAGTCGCCGAGGGTGGAGGGCCGGCGCTGGCGGTCGAACTCGATGTAGCGCAGCCACTCGGCGCACGCCTCGCCGAAGGTGTGACGCTTGACGGCCGGCAGACGCTCACGCGGAGCGTTCGCGATGAGGACGCGCAGGCGTTCCTCCGCGTCCTTCGGAGCGAGGTGGCCTGCAGGCTTGCGTCCGTCCGCCGCCCGCCACTTCGTGGCGCCCTTGACGGTCTGACCGTTCGGCTTGACCCATGCCGGGCCGAGCGTCTTCTTGTGCCGACCCTCGCCGTCCCGCCACATCGCTACCCAGACCCGGCCGCGAGCGCCTTCGCGAACCTGGAGATGACCACTCGTACCGCTCATCGGGCATCTATGGAACCAAGTTTGGGAACCAAGTGCAACCTCTGAGCGCAGATTTGGCTCTGCAGAAGGTGGGCCGGGGTGGATTCGAACCACCGCGCGACGGATTATGAGTCCGCTGCTCTAACCGCTGAGCTACCGGCCCGGGAGGGGAAGGCTACGGATTGGGGAGGGGCCGCGGGGACGCCAAAACCTGGAATTCCGACAAGTTTGGTGTACTTTGCGATGCATGTCCACCACTGACGAGCTGCTCGAGAACGCGAAGTCGTACGCGGAGTCCTTCGACAAGGGGGATCTGCCGCTGCCTCCCGGGAAGAAGATCGCGGTGCTGGCCTGCATGGACGCGCGGCTGAACGTGTACGGGCTGCTGGGTCTACAGGAGGGTGACGCGCACGTGATCCGCAACGCGGGCGGCGTGGTGACGGACGACGAGATCCGGTCGCTGGCGATCAGTCAGCGGCTGCTGGGCACGGAGGAGATCGTGCTCATCCACCACACTGACTGCGGGATGCTCACGTTCACGGACGACGACTTCAAGAAGACCGTCCAGGACGACACGGGGATCAAGCCGGAGTGGGCCGCGGAGGCGTTCCCCGATCTCGACGAGGACGTCAAGCAGTCGGTCGCGCGCATCCAGGCGAGCCCGTTCATCCCGAACAAGGACAGCGTGCGCGGGTTCGTCTACGAGGTGGAAACCGGCAAGCTGCGCGAGGTGACCTGAGCCCGTGCGCGGGGCGGGAACGGCACGTGCTGGCGGCAGCTCAGCCCCGCCCCCGGCAGCCGTCCCGCCACCAGGTATCGATCGACGGCCCGGTCGACGCAGCGTGACCCCTGGTGGTACGCGGTGTGGCCGTCGCCGCGCATGGTGAGCAGCCGTGCGCGGCCGAGGTCGGCAACCATCGCGCGCGCGCCGGCAAAGGGCGTCGCGGGGTCGAAGGTGGTCCCGACGACCAGCGCCCTAGGCGCCGTCGCGGGCAGCGTGAAGGGGCCGAGGAACGCGTCCTCGTCGCGCAGCGGATACAGCGCGTAGGGCAGCAGGGAATAGCCGCTGTTGAAGAAGAAGTGCGGTGACGCGGTGACGCTCGCCGCGCCGGCGTCCAGGTACGGCTGCAGGTCACGCGGGTACTGCTGCTCGCTCGCGCCGATGAGGAAGTAGCGGTCCAGCGTGGCGGTGTAGCCGCCGTTCTTGCGCCGCCCGTAGGACTCGTCCGAGATCGCGCGGATGAGGCTGCCGTCGCCGCGGGCGGCCTGGTTGAGCGCGACGGTCATCTCCGGCCACAGCTGCTTGGCGTAGAGCTCGTCGCTGACGGCCCAGTTGATGAGGTCGCCGGTGACCGGGCGGCGGTCGCCGCGGGCCACCGAGCGGTGCCGGATGCGCAGCGGGTGCGCCGCCGCCCGGCGGATGAGCCGGTCGTAGGCGGCGAAGGGAGCGCGGCGGCGAAGCCAGTGACAGTGGGCCCGCGAGCAGGCGTCGAAGTAGCGGCCGAGGGCACGCTCGTAGCCGGCCGACTGCGCGGTCAGGGTGGCGATCGGGTGGTTGAGGTACTGGTCGGGGTCGACCGGCCCGTCGAGCACGATCGCGCGCACGTGCGAGCCGAACAGCGCCGCGTAGGTCGCACCGAGCAGCGTCCCGTAGGAGAACCCGAGATAGGTGACCTTGCGGACGCCGAGCGCGGCGCGGACGGCGTCCATGTCGCGCGCGACGTTGGCCGTGGACACGTGGGCGCCGATCAGGGCGTTGCGCGCCGCGCAGCGGTCCGCGTAGGTCTGCGCGATCCCGACGTCGCGATTCTGGTCGAACGCCTCCGGGGGCAGGAACGGGAGCCGGTAGGGACCGAGGCTCTCCTCGTCCACGCCGCAGTCGAGGGTGGGTCGCGAGGCGCCGGTGCCGCGCGGGTCGAAGGCGACGATGTCGAAGCGATTCCGGTAGGCGGCGAACAGGCTGCGGGCCACCCGCTGCGTCGTGGCCACCGCGTTGCCGCCCGGACCCCCGTAGTTGACGAACAGCGTCCCGATCCGCCGCGACGGATCGCGTGCCCGCAGGCGGGTGACGGCGATGGAGACGTTCGGGCCGGCGGGATCGCCGTAGTCGAGCGGCAGCCGCAGCCGCCCGCAGCGGAAGCCGTGGTGCCCGCACGGCCGCAGCGTCAGCGCGCTCGCGTCACCGGCGGCGCCGAGGCAGAGCAGGACGACCAGCGCGCAGCCGAGCCGCAGCTTCACGCGGCGAGCGTCCAGAAGCCGTCCGTGCCGACGTGGCGCTCGACGGCGACGCGGCCGAGCGCCTCGCGCGCCTCGTCGCGCGTGGTCTCGCACACCGAGGCGACCTCCTGCGTGGCCAGCGGCGTGCCCGCCCAGCGCAGCACGTCGCTGACGTCCGCGGGGGCCTCGCGGCGATCGACGCCAGGGACGAGGTTGGCCAGCACGACGTCGTAGGCGGCGAAGGGCTGGAAGCCGGGGACGGCGATGGTGACGCCGTCGCTAAGCCGCGTGATCTCGTACGACGGGCACGTGTAGCGGCGGCCGCCCGACCAGTTGGCCAGGCGCGCGTCGAGGACGCGGGCGGCGGCGGACGGCCGGCGGGCGCGGTCCATGTCCTCGCGAACGGCGGCGTCGACCGCCTCCGATCCGGCCCACTCCCGCAGCGCCTCCGGATCCAGGCCGGCGGTGCTCGCCGCGCGGTCGATGACCGCCGGCTCGTCGATCAGCTCGCCCTCGAAGTGGTGCACGCGCAGGCAGCGCAGCAGGCCGTCGGCCCGCTCGGGCGCGATCATCCGCGCGGCGACGACGGCCCGGCAGGCCGGCGCGGTGGCGGCCATGCGGGGACGCTCGTGGGTGGCGATCGGCATCCCGTGGTCGTGCGCGATCTTCTTGAACGCGGACGCCATCTTGGCCGGCGTCAAGCCCTTCTCGAGCGCCTCGTCGGGCGACTCGGAGAGGACGACCATGCGCGGCAGCCACTCGACGCGATCGCCGTAGAGCCACTGCAGTCGCTTCTTGAACGGCTCGGCGCTGAACGCCCACGGGCACCCAGGATCCGTGTACTCGGTGATGCGGACGTCGGCCATCGCAGCCACACTACGTCGCGCACCGTGACAACCGTCGCACCGCCCGCCGGTGCGCTGTAGGTTGGCGCGATGGTCAGGCTACGACGGCGGTTGCTCACGCTCGCGGCCGCGGTGGCCGCCCTCTTCTGTGCCGGTCCGGCTCAAGCCCGCCCGGGCCAGGTCGACACGTCCTTCGGGCACAACGGCGTGCTTGCCCTGCCCGGCAGCTACCAGTACCTGATCGGGACGCTGCCGAACGGCCGCATCCTCTACGGCGAGTTCGGTCCGAGCGATCCCGACGACGGCAGCTCCCCGCTCACGATCGCCAGGCTGCTCGACGACGGCACGCTCGACCGGAGCTTCGGCACGGGTGGTCACGTCACGCTCGCGCACGGCGGTGGCCCGTGGGTGATCGACCCCGACGGCGGGGTGATCCTGAGTCAAGGCTGCAGCTACGACCTCGAGCGGGTGACCAGTGCCGGCACGCTCGATCCGGCCTTCCGCGACGCCGCGCCCGGCAACTGCTCGCTCGACTACTCCATCGCCGCGGCCCTGCAACCGGACGGCCGCATAGTGGAAGCCGGCCTCAGAGAGTTCAACGCCTATCACGACGACGACGCCATCGAGCGCCGGCTCCCGAACGGGGATCCCGATCCGACCTACCAGTCCTATGACGACGGTGCCGCCTCCGTCCTCGGGGGTTACAACGCGGTCGCCGTCCTGCCCAGCGGACAGATCCTCGCCGCCGGCTTCGCGTTCGACCGCTTCGACGCGGACGGGACGCGCGACCCGACGTTCGACCCGTCGGACCGTGAGCCGTACGACGTGGTCGAGGACCTGGCCCTCCAGGGCGACGGTCGCATCGTCACGATCGACGATGACCGCGGCGACGAGCGGCTGCAGCGGCGCCTGCCCGACGGGGCGCTCGACCCGAGCTTCTCCAGCGATGGCAGCCTTCCGCTTCCGGCGGGTATGGACCTGGGCAGCCTCGCCGTCCAGGTCAACGGCAAGATCATCGCGTCCGGGGGCCGGCCCGAGCCCGGCGGCGCGTCCCGAGCGGTCGTTGTGCGGTACCTCCCCGACGGCCGGCCTGACCCGAAGTTCGGTGCGGGCGGCCAGGTCGCCATCGGGCCCCGATCGAGCGAGTACCGAGCGGTGGCCGCGGTCCTTCAGGCCGACGGGCGCATCCTCGTCTCCGGCAACGGCACGATGACCCGCCTGCTCGGGGACCCCGTCCCCGCCTGCGAGGGCAAGCGGGCCACCGTCTCGGGGACCGGGCTCGTGCTGGGCAGCAACGGCGACGACGTCATCACCACCGGTGAGGACGCCGACCGGGTCTACGCCGGGGCGGGCAACGACGCCGTCTGCACCTACGGCGGCGACGACCGGGTCGACGGGGCGGCCGGCGTCGACCGTCTCTACGGCGGCGCAGGCAACGACGCTCTCGACGGCGGCGACGGCAACGACAACCTGTTCGGCGAGGCGGGCGACGACACCCTGCTGGGCGGGCTGGCGAACGACCGGCTCAACGGCGGGGCGGGCACCGACACCGCCGACGGCGGGCCGGGCACGGACACCGGCCGGCAGAACGAGAGCCAGACCGCCATCCCGTAGGGGCCACACTACGTCGCGGTGGGACTGATCGCCCTCATCGTGGCGCACGCGCTGACGCTCGTCCCGACCGCGGCGGAGCGCACCGCCGCCGCGCTGCCCCTGAAGCAGCTCGCGGGCCACGCGATCCTGCTGCGCTTCAACGGCACCCCGGCCCCGGGGTACGTGTTCGGCGCGCTGGCGAACGGGGAGGTGGCGGGCGTGATCCTGTTCCGCGACAACGCCACCGGCCGGGAGGCGACGCGCGGGCTCACGCAGGTGCTGCAGCACGCCGCCGGCGGCCACGCGCTCGTCGCCGCCGACCAGGAGGGCGGGGCGATCCGCATCCTCGGCTGGGCTCAGCCCGTCGCGGGCCAGGCGCAGCTCTCGACATCCGCCCAGGCGACCGGCGCCGCCCGCGCCGCGGCGCGCGACCTGCGCCACGCGGGCGTCAACGTCAACCTCGCCCCCGTCGCGGACGGACCGGAGGCGATCATGGCCACCCGCGCCTTCGCCGGGGACCGGGCCGCGCAGGTGGCGGCCGCGGTGCGCGGCTATCGCGGGACGGGCGTGGCGCCGACGCTCAAGCACTTCCCCGGCCTCGGCGCGGCGGCCGGCAACACAGACCGGGTGCGCGTGACCGTCACGGGATGGGGACCGGACGACCTGGAGCCGTTCCGCGCAGGCATCGGAGCCGGCGCGCCGGCGGTGATGGTGTCCCACGCGCTCTACCCGCAGCTCGACCCGAGCGCGATCGCCTCCCAGTCCCGGACGATCGTCACCGGGTTGCTGAAGCGGCGGCTGCACTTCGCAGGCGTGGCGATGACCGACTCGCTGGAGGCCTTCAGCGTGCGCAGCCGGATGCGCATGGAGACGGCGGCCGTCCGGTCCGTCCGCGCCGGCGTCGACCTCGTGCTGACCACCGGGTCGGGGACCTACCGGCGCGCGCTGCGGGCCCTCGTCGCCGAGGCGCGCCGGAGCCGCTCCTTCCGCGCGCGCCTCACCGACGCCGCGTCACGCGTGATCGCGTTGCAGAATGCTCTCGCGCGTGGCTGACTTCACCGTCGAGAGCTTCACCTGGGACGCGGGCGCGTTCACGATCAGCGGGGACTGGTCGCCCGGCGCCGAGGGCCGGCCGCGGCTGCTCGTGCAGGTGGAGGGGCGCACGCGCAACGTCGGCGCGCAGGGCGGGCGGACGGCCGGCGGCAACGACTGGCAGGCGATCTTCGTCTGCGCCACGCCGCCGGACCCGGACGTCGGCGCGATCCTGAAACTCGGTGAGGACGAGATCCCCATCGGCGCGCCCAACGGTGCGCCGCCACCGCCGGCCCCGAGGAGGCCACCCGAGCGGCCCGCCCGGCAACCCGAGCCCGAGGCGGTGCCCGAGTGGTTCGGCTACGTGGTCGGCGCGATCATCGCCGTCGCCTTCCTGCTCATGCTGATCTGGGTGCTATGACCCGGACCGCCGGCCCGGCGTCGAGCACGCCGAGCAACTCGGCGGCGCGGGCGTGGAAGCGCTTCACGCTGGCCAGTTTGACGTCCTCGTAGCCGCGGATCAGGTCGGGCAGCTCGCACAGCTCGAGCAGCAGCGCGGGGTCGGCGTCGCGATGGTCGAGCGCCCGCTCGACCAGCGCGCGGTAGGCGGCCGGCAGCGCGCGCTCGACCCGCCGCACCCGCGCCTTGCCGAACGGGTCCGCCCACGTCCCGCGCAGCCGCTTGAAGCGGCGCAGCACGGTGAAGGCGGGGCCGACGGTGATCTTGCGCTGCATCCCGAGCGCGCGCAGGACGGGCGGGTGCAGCTTGTAGCGGACCTTCGCGCCCTCCCCGAACTCGGCCTCGACGCGCGCGCGCTCGACGGGATCGACGTGCAGGCGGGCGACCTCGTACTCGTCCTTGTAGGCCATCAGCTTGAACAGGTTGCGGGCGACGGCGCCGGCGAGCTCGGGCGCCCGCCGCTCGACCATCGCGACGAACTCAGCGTGCTCGCGAGCGTAGGCGCGGCCCTGATAGGCGACCAGCTCGGCGTGGAAGTCGACCTCCGTGGGACCGTCGACCGCGGTCAACGCGGCGACCGCGTCGGGCGCCGCGACCGTGGCGCGCCCCCACGCGAGTGCTGCCAGCGTCGTCTCGACCCCGGCGCCGTTGAGGCGGATCGCCGCCTCCAGCGCCTCCAGCGAGACGGGGACGAGGCCGCGCTGCCAGGCGGCGCCGAGCAGGATCGCGTTGGCGGGCATGTGGTCGCCGAACAGCGTCTCGCTGAGCGCCTGCGCGTCGAGGGCGACGACGTCGCCGACGTGGCGGCCGATGACGTCCAGCGACTGGCTCAGCGCGCCGAACTCGACGGACGGGTCCATCACCATCGCGCCCGTGGGCGTCTGGTGGGTGGAGACGACGGCGACCGTGCGGTCCGGATCAGCGCTGAAGAGGTTGGCGGGGGAGGCGGCCCCGAGCAGGTCGAAGCCCAGGTAAGTGTCGACGCCGCCGGCGACGGCGCGGTTGGAGAACCCGTCGAAGCGCAGGTCGGAGACAACGGGGCCGCCCTTCTGCGCGAGCCCGGTCTGGTCGAGCCCGTGGACCTCGAGGCCATCGATGAGGGCGGCCATGCCGACGACCTGCGCCATCGTCACGACACCGGTGCCGCCGATCCCGATCATGCGCAGCGAGCTCGTCTCGCGCGGCTCCGGATCCGGCAGCGACGGCGGCTGCGGCCAGCGGCGCGCCGCGCGCTTCCCTGGCGTCACCTCCAGGAACGACGGGCAGTCGCCCTCGAGGCAGGAGAGGTCGGAGCTGCACGACGCCTGATGGATCTGGGTCTTGCGCCCGAACGGTGTCTGGACCGGCAGCACGCTCAGGCACTTGGACTTCGCCCCGCAGTCCCCGCAGCCCTCGCACACGCGCTCGTTGATCGCCACGCGGGTGGTCGGCGCGGCGAGCGTCCCGCGCTTGATCGCCCGGCGCTTCTCCGTCGCGCACATCTGGTCGTGGATGAGGACGGTGACGCCGGGTGTCTTGGCCAGCGAGCGCTGCACCTTCATCATCTCCGCACGGCCGGTGTCCTCGTTCGTCACCTCGACGCGGGCGACGCCCTCGAGCGCGAACCAGCGCACCAGCTGCTCGACCGTCATCCCGCCCTCGACGTCCTGCCCGCCCGTCATGGCGACGGCGCGGTTGTAGAGCAGCTTGTAGGTGATGTTGACGCCGGCGGCGACCGCGGCGCGGACGGCCAGCGAGCCCGAGTGGTGGAACGTCCCGTCGCCGAGGTTCTGGAAGAGGTGCTCGCGCTCGGTGAACGGCGCTTGGCCGATCCACTGCGCGCCCTCGCCGCCCATCTGGGTGAGGCCGGTGACCTGGCCCTTGCCGGTGCGGTTGATCAGCGCCATCGTGTGGCAGCCGATGCCGAGGCCGACGCCGGCCTCGTCGGGCGCCTCGGTGGAGCGGTTGTGCGGGCAGCCCGAGCAGAAGAAGGGGGTTCTCACCGGCCCGCCCGCCCCGTCGACGGCGGACGGCGCGATCCGCTCGAGGTAGGCGAGCCGTGCGCGGACCGACTCGCGCTCGTCGAGGTGCGGACCGATGACGCGGGCGATCGCGTCCGGCTCGAGCACGGGGTGGAACGCGGCGTGGATGCGAGGGCGCTCGCGCAGGTCGTAGAGCGCCTCGCGCAGCGCGGTGGCGAGGAACGGCCCCTTCTCCTCGAGCACGATCACGTCGTCGAGGCCGCGCGCGAACGCGCGCAGGTCGCGCGCGTCGATGGGCCAGAGCTGCTGGACGTGCAGGACGCGGACGCCGCCGTCGACCCCGAGCGTGCGCAGCGCCTCGCGCAGGTCGTGGTACGTGGTGCCGGCGGCCACGATGCCGAGCCGGTCCCCGTGCAACACGACGCGGTTGAGGTGGTTCTCGTAGCCGTAGGCGCGGGCGAGGGCCAGCCGTGGCCCGTGCAGCGTGCGCTCCATCTCGACGCTGGCCGGCGCCAGCAGCGACGCGTCGGGCTGGTGAAAATACGGCCCACCCACCCCGCCCAGGTCCTCGACCATCGGCATCATCGGCCGCACTCGGTTGAGTCCGACCTCGGCGGTCGACGCCGCGTCGGCGACGCTGGTGACGACCTTGAGCGCCGCCCACAGGCCGCTCGCCCGCGACAGGGCGACGGCGTGGCGGCCGAGGTCGACGGTCTCCTGCACGGAGCCGGGGTAGAGGATCGGCATGCCGATGGAGGCGAGCGTTGCCTCCGTGGCGCTGGGCAGGGTGGAGGACTTCGAGGCGGGATCGTCACCGGCGAGGGCGACCATCCCGCCCTTGGCGCCGGCGCCGACGAAGGTGCCGTGGCGGAGGGCGTCGGCGGCGCGGTCGACGCCCGGCGCCTTGCCGTACCACCAGCCGACGACGCCGTCGACGGTCATCTTCGGCTGGCGGACCTGCGAGCCCCACACCGCGGTCGCGCCCAGCTCCTCGTTGAGCGCGGGCTGGTGGTGGATGGTCAGCGCGGCGAGGCGCGCGGCGATCCGCTGGAGCTCCTTGTCGTAGCCGCCCAGCGGCGAGCCCTGGTAGCCGGAGATCATCGTCCCGGTGCGCAGGCCGGCGGCGCGGTCGGCGCGCATCTGATCGAGCGCGCAGCGGACCAGCGCCTGGACGCCGCTCAGGTAGACGAGGCCGTCGTCGAGGTCGTACTTGTCGTCGAGCGCGACGGTGCGGAGAGTGCTGCGGCGGATAGAGACGTCAAGCGCCATGACCACAAAGGTAAACACATCTGACCATGATTGGTCAAGTCAGCTGCGGTCCCCGAGCCTGCGGGCGGAGGTCACGCGGCCAAGGCCCGGGGCGGACGGTCGAGCACGGCGGCGTAGAGGGCCTGCAGCCGGACCGCCACCGCACGGGCGTCGTAGCGCTCAAGGGCACGGCGGCGGTTGCGCTCGCCGTGGCGCGCGCGCCGCTCGGGGTTGCCGGCCAGCGAGGCCAGCGCGTCCGCCAGCGCGACGGGATCGTGGGGCCGGACGAGCTGCTCCGGGTCGCCGACCACCTCGTCCAGGGAGCCGGAGTCCCCCGCCAGGACCGGCCTCCCGCTCGCCATCGCCTCCACCACCGCGAAGCCGAACTGCTCCCGCCACGTCTCCCGGGGGGCGCTGGCCAGGACGAAGACGTCGCTGGCCTGGTGCAGCGCCGGGAGCGCCTCGTAGGGGACGTTCCCGGGGAGGTGCAGGGTCACGCCGAGCCGCGCGGCGACCTCGCGCAGCCGCGCCACCAGCGGGCCGGCGCCGACCAGAGTCAGCTCGGCGACGACGCCGCGCCGGCCGAGCAGCCCGACCGCGATCACGAGGTCCTCCACGCCCTTCTCGCTGACCAGGCGGGAGACGCCGAGCACGCGCAGCACGCCGTCGTGGCCACGCTCGCCGTGCGGGGCGAAGGCCTCGACGTCGATGCCCATGGGCAGGACGTCGATGCGCTCGGACGGGACCCCGGCCAGCTCGAGGTGCAGCCGCGCGGCCTCGCTGATGGCGACGCAGTGGTCCACGCCCGCGGCGACACGGGCCACCCGGCGGGCGACCGCGCCGTTGGGCGGCGCGGGCAGCGCGATGTTCTCCCACACGGTCGCCACCACCCGACGGCAGGCGCCGGCCCCGCGAGCCGCGATGGCCTGCGAGGAGTAGCCCGTCGAGAGCTCCGCGGTGTGGACGACGTCGAACCCGCGCACAGCGTCCTCGAGGCCAATCAGGTGGTCGACGTTGCCGACGAAGCGCGCGACGAGCGCGGGCAGCGGCCACGGGAGCCGGGCGATCGCGTCGGCGGGACACGGGAGGCGCCGAAGCGGGAGGTCGATGCGCTGCCCGGCGAAGGCACCGCGCCGGGAGCCGACGGCCTCGACGCCGGGGATCGGCGCGTAATTGGCGAGCTCCCAGGGGTTGAGGTTGGGTCCGCGGACCAAGGCGACGCGCACGGGGCGGCGGACGCTAGCTCGTCTGCCATCCTCACCCGCGTGTCCATCCCGGCGGAGACCGAGCGCGCGGCGCGGCGCGACGCCTACGAGTCCGCCCGGCCCGAGGTCCAGGCCCTCGTGCCCGCGGGCACGCGCCGGATCCTCGACCTCGGCTGCGCCTCCGGCGAGCTGGGCGCGGCGCTCAAGCAGCGCCTCGGCGCCGAGGTCGTCGGCGTCGAGCTGGGGGAGGACTACGCCCGAGACGCGGCCGCGCGGCTGGACCGCGTTGCGCAGGGCGACATCGACACGGTGCTCGCCGAGCAGGACCTCGGGCGCTTCGACTGCCTGATTGCCGCCGACGTCCTCGAGCACCTGGTCGACCCCTGGGCGACGCTGCGCCGCGCGGGCGAGCTGGTCGAGGCGGGCGGCACGGTCATCGTCAGCCTGCCCAACGTCCGCTACCTGCTGACCTACTACCGGCTGATCGTTCAGGGTCGCTGGCCGCGCGAGCCCGCCGGCTTCTTCGACGCGACCCATCTGCGCTGGTTCACCCCGCTCGACGCCCGCGAGCTGATCGAGCAGGCCGGCTTCACGGTCGACGCGACGGTGCCGCGGTACTTCTTCCACGGCCGCGCGCTGCAGCTCGTCCGCCTGGCGGGCCGGGCGGGGCTGGCGCCGTTCCTGGCCGGCCAGTACGTGCTGCGCGGCCGGCGATGACCCGCGTCCTGGTCGTCGCGCCCGCACCCGTCGGAGCGACGATGGGCGGGACCGGCATCCGCGCACTGGAGTTGGCGCGGGCGCTAGGCGAGCGCCTCGACGTCCGCTTGGCCGCCCCGGGCGTGGCGGTCCCGCCCGTCGTCGCCTACCACCCGCAGGACCCGCGCGACCTCGTCGAGCCGCTCGCGGAGACCGATGTCGTCGTTGCCTCGCCCGGGTGGCCACCGGTGATGCGCGCGCTGCGGCGCAGTGGCAAGCGGGTGCTGTTCGACCTCTACGTGCCGGAGGCGCTGGAGACCGTCGGCGGCTTCCCGGACGCGCGGGCGGCCGTGCGTTCGACGATGACCGCCTTCGCACGGGACCGGCTGTTGGAGGCGCTCGCGTTCGGCGACGGCTTCGTCTGCGCGAGCGAACGCCAACGCGACCTCATCCTCGGCGCGCTGCTCGCCGAGGGCCACATCACGCCGGCGGCCGTGGACCGTGACCCGTCGCTTCGCAGGCTCGTCGACGTCGTCCCTTTCGGTCTGCCGGCGACCCCGCCGGCCGCCGGGCCGGTACCGCCCCTGCTCGACGGCGAAGCGGTGTTGTGGAACGGGGGGCTGTGGCCGTGGCTTGACTACGAGACGCCGATCCGCGCCGTCGCGGAGCTGCACGCGCGGCGGCCGGGCGTGCGCCTCGTGTTCATGGGCGCCGCGCCGCAGGTGCCCGCGCAACGGGCGATGGCCGCGGCTCGCGGGCTCGTGTCCGAGCTGCGCCTGGAGGGCGTCGTCCTCTTCAACGAGCGTTGGGTCCCCTATGAGGACCGGTCGGACTGGCTGCTGTCGGCGGCCTGTGCGATCTCCGCCCACGACGACCACCTGGAGACGCGCTTCGCCTTCCGCACGCGGCTGCTGGACTGCTTCTGGGCGCGGCTGCCGGTCGTGTGCACGGCGGGCGACGAGCTGGCGGGGGAGATCGAGCGCCACAAGGCGGGTGCCGTCGTGCCGGCCGGGGACCCGGAGGCGACCGCGGCGGCACTGGAGGCGACGCTGGACCGCGGCAAGGCGGCCTTCCGACCGGGCCTGGACGCGCTGGCGGCGCGCTTCGAGTGGTCGCGCGTCGCGGAGCCGCTGGTGCGGATGGCGCTGGCCGAGCCGCTGCCCCGGCGCCGGACGCGCCCCCGGCTCGCGCAGCTCGCGCGCCGTGGGGGCTTCCTGGCCGCGCGCCGGATCCTCAACGGGGCCGGCCAGCGCGACTGGCCCGCGCTGTGAGCGGGCGCAGGGGCTGCGCCCGACAGGAGCAGAGCCGGGCCGCCCGCCGGATCCTCAGTTGCCTGCTTTGTCGATGAGCTTCTGCGCCTCCTCGAGCTCCTTCTTCGCGTCCTTGGGCAGCGAGGACTTCCGGACCCGCTCGAGCGCCTGGCGGGCCTCGGACCGCTCCTGCTTCACCACCTTCTTCACCTGATGCTCTCGCTTCGGCGGCGACCCGCCACAACCGACGAGGGCGACCAGCCCCACGACCCAAAGACGCCTCACGAGCGGCGGACGAGGAAGTCGGGGGTGGGGCGGACCAGCGGCGAGCCGGTCTCCTGCTCCCACGTCCGCTCGAGCTGGGCGAGGTGCTCGTCCATGACCAGGTCGACCTCGTCGAGGTCGCCCGAGCGCACCGCGGCCAGCGTGCGGACGTGGATGTCGATCGACCAGTCGGGGACGGTCTCGCGGTGCATCGCCATGTCGCGGGCGATCTCCAGGTCCCGGTAGACGGCTCGCACCAGCCCGACCAGGACGGCGTTGCCCGTCGACCGCGCCAGCGCCAGGTGAAAGCGGACGTCGAGCGCCAGGAAGCGGTCCTCGCGGCCGTCGTGGAGGATCGATCCCTGCGCGACCACGGCATGCTGGTCGTCGATCGTCTTCTGCATCGCGGCGAAGTCCTGGGCGCCGGCGCGCATGGCGGCCAGCTGCGCCACGCGCGGCTCGAGCACCCGCCGGGCCTCGAGCACCTGGGCGACCTCGTGGATGCGGATGTCGCGCCGGGAGGCGACCAGCTCGGGCGGGACGATCTCCGTGGCGACGAACATGCCGCCGCCGGAGCCGCGCCGCACCTCGATCAGGCCGGAGTCGACGAGCACCCGGATCGCCTCGCGCAGGGTCGGGCGGGAGATCTCCATCTGCTCGGCCAGCGCGCGCTCGGACGGCAGGCGGTCACCCACGGCCAGTTCGCCCAGCTTGACCTTCTCGGCGATCTGGCCGACGGCCTCCTCGAAGGTCCGGCGCGTCTGCACGGGGGTGAACATCCTCACGGGAACGGTACGGACCGGCCGAGCGGCACGTCGAGGCTGCGCTCGATCCAGTCGCGGGCCGCCGCCGGCCCGACGTCGCGCAGCGTCACGGCGCCGTGACGCTTGGCCAGCCGGGCGCCGTCCGCGCCGAGCACCAAGCCGACGTGCACGAACGCCGGCGGCGCGTAGCCGAGCGTGCGGGCCAGCCACACCTGCCGGCCGGTGGAGTCGGCCAGGTCGCCGCCGCGGACGACCTCCTCGACGCCGAGGTCGGCGTCGTCGACGACCGTGGCCAGGTGGTAGGCGAACGCGCCGTCGTTGCGGCGCACGACGAAGTCGTCGGTCTCGTCGTCGGCGCGGACCCGCAGCGCGGCGGGCCGGTCCGGACGGTCGGTGCGGTCGCGGCAGGTGCCGGGGTAGGCGCCGACGACCCCGTGCGGCGCCGACGCCGCCTCGCGGATCTCCGCGCGGGTGCAGTAGCAGGGGTAGGTGTCCAGCCGGGCGAGCGCCGCCTCGTAGAGCGCGATTCGCTGCGACTGCCGCACCACCGCGTCCCCCTCGACTCCGACCGCGGCCAGGTCGGCGAGCTGGCGGTCGACGTACTGCTCGCGCACGCGCCCCGTGTCGAGGTCGTCGATGCGGATGGTCAGATGGGACGCCCGGCGGCGGGCGATGACCGCCGTGCGCAGGTTGCCCAGGTGCAGGTCGCCCGTCGGGCTCGGCGCGTAGCGGCCCCTCAAAAGGGCAGCGTGTCCGCGATCTCGCTCAGCCGCGGGGCGTCGCGGTCGCGGTCGGAGAAGAGCAGCTCCTCGCGCGGCAGCGGCCATTCGATGCCGACCTCGGGATCCTCGAAGGAGATGCCGGACTCCGTCGCGGCGTCGTAGTAGTTCGTGCACTTGTAGACGAAGTCGGCGGTCTCGCTGAGCACGCAGAAGCCATGGCCGAAGCCGACCGGGATCCACAGCTGCTCGCCGCGCACGTCGTCGAGCTCGTAGGCCTCCCACTCGCCGAACGTCTTCGATCCGCGGCGCAGGTCGACGACCACGTCCCACACCGTCCCGCGCGCGCAGCGCACGAGCTTGCCCTGGCCCGGATGGGTCTGGAAGTGGATGCCGCGCACGGTGCCCCGCCGCGACCGCGACTGGTTGTCCTGCTTGAACTCGACCCCCAGGTCCCAGGACTCCTCGCGGAACGTCTCCACGAAGAATCCGCGCTCGTCCCCGTGCACGGCGGGGGCGAAGCGCTTGAGTCCGGCGATGCGGGTTTCGAGCAGTTCCATTCGGGCGGCGGGGAAGGATACGCGCCGCCGGTCCAGAACCCATGGCGAGCAATGCCGAAAACCGCCGCGATGCCTCCCTCAGCCGCTGCCCACCAGACGCTGTCCGCGTATATCTCGTCGCGCTTCGACGAGTTCTCGCGGTCGCAGAAGGACGTGGCCCAGTACGTGGTCGACCACCTCGACGAGGTCGCCTTCCACACCGCCGAGGAGCTGGCCCGGCGGGCGTCGACCTCCTCGTCGACCGTGGTCCGCTTCTCGCAGGCGCTCGGCTTCGAGGGCTTCCCCGAGCTGCAGGCGTCGGCGCGCGAGGAGTACCGCCGGCGCGAGGCCAAGCCGGAGGCCGAGCCGCTCTTCTCCATCGACCAGGGCCCGTTCGAGAGCGTCGTGGCCGCCGACTTCGCCAACGTCGAGGAGACCGCTCGCGCCGTCTCGCGCTCGGAGGTCGAGGGCGCGGTCGAGGCGATCGCCACCGCCGAGCGGGTCGTCATCGCCGGCGTCGACCAGATGGCCTTCTTCGCCTCCTACCTGCGTCATCTGCTGATGCTGCTCGACATCCGGTCCGAGATCGCCGCGTCGCCGTCCCAGGAGGCGCTGTCCCGTCTTGGCCGCATCGACGACGCCACGCTGGTGATCGGGTTGAGCGCCGGCCGGCCGCACCCGCTCGTGGTGCGCGCGATGAAGATCGCCAAGCACCGCCACGCCGCCACGCTGGCCATCTCCGACGCGTCTTTGAGCGATGTCGCCAAGCTCGCCGATCGCACGCTCTGGTACTCGTCGAACTCACCCGCCTTCGTGCGCTCGCACACCGGCCTGCTCTCCATCCTGCAGGCGCTCGCCTACGGCGTCTACGCGCGTGACGCCGCGCAGTACGACGACCGCATCAAGGCGTTCAAGCTCAAGTAGTCCCGCCATTTTCGGCGGAGTGGCCCACCGCCGCCGGGGTAGGCTCGACGCATGCGCGACGAGTCGACTTTTCGTGTCAAGGCCGGTCTGGCCGAGATGCTCAAGGGCGGCGTCATCATGGACGTCGTCGACGCCGAGCAGGCCAAGATCGCCGAGGACGCCGGCGCCGTCGCCGTGATGGCGCTCGAGCGGGTGCCGTCCGACATCCGGCGGGACGGCGGGGTCGCCCGCATGTCGGACCCCGCGATGATCCGCGGCATCCAGGAGGCCGTGACCATCCCGGTGATGGCCAAGGCGCGCATCGGGCACTTCGCCGAGGCGCAGGTGCTCGAGGCGCTCGAGGTCGACTACATCGACGAGTCGGAGGTCCTCACGCCGGCCGACGAGGCCAACCACATCGACAAGTGGCAGTTCAAGGTCCCGTTCGTGTGTGGCGCGACCAACCTGGGCGAGGCGCTGCGGCGCATCGGCGAGGGCGCGGCCATGATCCGCTCGAAGGGCGAGGCCGGCACGGGCGACGTCGTCGAGGCCGTGCGCCACATGCGCCGCATCAACAGCGAGATCAAGGCGCTGACGGTGATGGACGACATGGAGCTCGCGACCGCCGCCAAGAACCACGGCGCGCCGCTGGACCTCGTCCGGCAGGTGGCCGCGGACGGCAAGCTGCCGGTCGTCCTGTTCTGCGCCGGCGGGATCGCGACGCCGGCCGACGCCGCGCTGATGATGCAGCTGGGGGCGGAGGGCAACTTCGTCGGCTCGGGCATCTTCAAGTCCTCCGACCCGGCCCGCCGCGCGGTGGCCGTCGTCGAGGCGACCACGCACTTCGCCGACCCGCTCCGGGTCGCGCAGGCGAGCGAGGGCCTGGGCGAGGCGATGACGTCGCTGGAGACCCGCACGCTCGACTCCGGCCAGCTGCTCGCCGGACGCGGGTGGTAATCGGGGTCCTCGCCCTCCAGGGGGACTTCGAGGCCCACGCGAAGCTGCTGCGGAGCCTCGGCGCCGACGCCCGCGAGGTGAGGACGCCGGCGGGGCTGGACGGGCTCGACGCGCTGGTCATCCCCGGCGGCGAGTCCACGACGATGACGCTCGGCGTCGAGCGTGAGGGCCTGGGCGATCCGCTGCGGGCGTTCGCCGCCAGCGGCCGGCGCGTGCTCGGCACCTGCGCCGGGATGATCATGCTCGACCGCGAGCACCTCGGCATCGGCGACTGGACCTGCGAGCGCAACGCCTTCGGCCGCCAGGTCCGCTCCTTCGAGGACGACCTGCGCGTCGACGGCTTCGGCGACGTCAGCGCCGTCTTCATCCGCGCGCCGTGGGTGACGGACTGCGGCGACGGCGTGGAGATGCTGTGCAGCGTCGACGACCATCCCGTCGCCGTCCGGCAGGACAACCTGCTGGCGATCGCGTTCCACCCCGAGATCGCCGGCGAGACGAGGTTCCACGAATGGCTGCTGTCGAGCTCCTGAAGGGCGACATCACGACGGACACGCAGGCGGACGCGATCGTCAACGCCGCCAACGAGTCGCTGCTGGGCGGGGGAGGAGTGGACGGCGCCATCCACCGCGCGGCCGGGCCGCGGCTGCTCGAGGAGTGCCGGACGCTGGGCGGCTGCGCGACCGGCGACGCGAAGGTCACGAAGGGCTACGACCTCCCGGCCGCGTACGTCATCCACACGGTCGGACCGATCTGGCGCGGTGGCGGCGATGGCGAGGAGGACCTGCTCGCGTCCGCGTACCGGCGCTCGCTGGAGGTTGCCGCCGAGCTCGGCTGCCGCGTCGTCGCGTTCCCGTCGATCTCGACCGGCGTGTACGGCTTCCCGGTCGCCCGCGCGGCGCCGATCGCCGTCGCCGCCGCCCGCGCGGCACCGATCGACGCCGTCCGCTTCTGGCTGTTCAGCGACGCGGTCTACGACGTCTTCGCCGGGGTAGTTGACGCAGGATGAAGACCCCGCCGCTCGTCCTCAGCCAGCTCGGCCGCGCCGCCCACGATCTCGGCCTCGCCGGCCTGCTCGGCGGCAACCTCTACGGGCGCATCGCGTTGCACCCGGCGGTCGCCGAGATCTCCGACCCCGCCGAGCGCGGCAAGGTCGTCAACGCCGCCTGGCGCTCTTACGGGACCGTCAACTCGTTGTCGCTGGCCGCCGTCACCGTCGGCTGGCTCGGCGCCCGCGTCGAGGAGGCCGACGACGCGAACCTGACGCCCGCCGAGCGCCGCTTCGCCGCCGCCCGCGACGTCCTGCTCGCCGCCGTCGCCGTCTCCGGCGTCGCCACCGCCATCGAGGGCGTCCGGTTCTCCCGCAGCGCTCCCGACGGCGCCGTCCCGCTCGAGGACGGCGACCACACGACCGCGGCGGCGACCGACCGCCAGGCGAAGGCCAAGCAGCGCCTGAACGTCCTCGGCCTCGTCACGCTCGCCACCGAGGCCGCCCTCGTCGGCGTCAACGCCGCCTTCAACCAGGAGTCCTTCCGCCGGCCGCAGCGCCGCCGCGCCCTCCGCCGCCGGTGAGCCAGTTGCGGCGCTTGCGACTAGGACGTCAGATGGGCGTCCTATTCGCAGATGCCGGCCATCGCGGCTCGACAACACGGTCGGACACCACGGCACAGCTTGCAGAGTGCCAGTTCACCGGAAAGAGCATTGAGAGAGCGGTCGCGGCCGGGCGCCTCCACCGGGTCCATATCGGCGTCTAAGCGGTCGGCTATGTGGGGGAGGATCGGCTCGGCAGGTGGCACGGTGACGTGCCGCGTGCGGGGAGGGCGCGTCGTTGACCGTGCGCTGCGCGGCCACGGCGTGGCGGATCCGCGACGGCGTCGGCCCGAGGACGGACGTGACGATCCCCGGCACGAGCGGTCGGCGTCGCTCCATCAGTGGGCTGTTGGACCTGATGGCACCGACTGGCTCACCGCTCGAGGTCGCCTTGCTCAACCGTGTCGTGCGCCGCCACGGTCTCGGCGATCCCGAGTGCCAGGCGAAGAGGGAGGGATTCCGGGTCGACTTCTGCTCGGACGCAGCGCGCCTGATCGTGGAAGTCGACGGGACGAACCACGAGGAGCCGCTGATCAAGAGATCTCCCGGCAGCTGCGACTGAGACGCCTATCAGGCGTGTGAGTCGCAGATGCCTCAGACGACGAGGCCGTGGCGCATGGTGTTCTCGGTGACGACGCGGGGCTCGACGAACTGGAGGAGGTAGCCGGGACCGCCGGCCTTGGTCCCGGTGCCGGAGAGCTTGTTGCCGCCGAACGGCTGGCGGGCCACCATGGCTCCCGTGATGCCTCGGTTCACGTACAGGTTGCCGACGGGGAGGCGGTCGACGATGCGGTCGACGACGTCCGGGTTGCGGCAGAAGAGGCCGGCGGTGAGGGCGAAGGGGAGGGCCTCGATGCGGTCGCAGGCGTCGTCGGTGGAGCGGACCGGCTCGATCGTCAGCAGCGGCGCGAAGACCTCCGTGGTGAGGACGTCGGCGCCGTCGGGCACGTCGGCGAGCAGGGTGGGCGGCGCGTAGAAGCCGCCGTCGGGCACGTCGGTGACCTGGGCGGCGACGCGGCCGCCCGCGGCGGCGAACGTCGCGTGGCGCTCCCGGGACTCGGCCTCGATGACGGCGGGGACCTCCGTGGAGAGCGACGACGCAGGCCCGACCTCGAGCAGCGAGACGGCGCCGGCCAGGCGCTCGACCAGCGCGTCGTGGATGGCCTCGTGACAGAGGACGCGCGCGGCGGCCGAGCACTTCTGGCCCGCGAAGGTGAAGGCGCTCGCCACCAGCGCGGGCACGACCTCGTCGGGATCGGCGTCGGAGTCGACGATCACGCAGTTCTTGCCGCCCATCTCGGCGACCACTCGCTTGAGGTGATGCTGGCCGTCACGGACCTCGGCGGCGGCGCGGATGATCTCCAGGCCGACCGCGTTGGACCCCGTGAACGCGATCGTGTGCACGCGCGGGTCCGCGACCAGCCGGGCGCCGACCTCGCCGAGCCCGGTGACGAGCTGGAAGACGCCCTCGGGCAGCCCCGCCTCGCGCAGCGCGTCGGCGAGCAGCATCGCGCACCCCGGCGACTGCTCGGCCGGCTTGAGGATGACCGCGTTGCCGGTGGCCAGGCCGGCGGCGCTCATCCCCAGCGGGATGGCCAGCGGGAAGTTCCACGGCGAGACGACCGCGACGATGCCGCGCGGCGCGTAGCGCAGCTCGTTGCGCTCGCCGGGGACCTGCAACAGCGAGACGGACCGGTCCAGCTCGACGGCGCCGCGGGCGTAGTACTCGAGGAAGTCGATCGCCTCGCAGACGTCGGCGTCGGCCTCCGGCCACGGCTTGCCGCACTCGCGCAGGGCCAGTGCCGCGCAGCGCAGCCGGTCGCGCCGCAGGGAGGCGGCGGCGCGGACCAGGATCTCGGCCCGTTCGGCGGCCGGCGTGCGTGACCACGTCGCGAAGCCCGCCTGCGCGCGCTGCAGCGCCGTCTCGACGTCGTCGGCCGTCGCCGCCGCGGCGGTGGCGACGACCCGCGAGGACTGACACGGGTCGACCGAGACGACGTCCCCGCCGCCGTTGACCGCCAGCGGCAGCTCGGCGTCCAGGGACGCCAGCGCGGCGTCCAGCGAGGCGCGCACGGGCGCCCGCCGCAGCTCCAGCACCGGCTCGTTACGAAACGGGGACGGCAAGGAGGTCGTCGATCGCGGTGCCCTGCGACTGGGCGAGCAGGAAGGAGTCGTTGCTGGTGTTCTCGAGCAGCCGCCGGACCAGGTACGCCATCCCGGCCACGAGGTCCCCGACCGGGCAGTAGGCGCGCACCCGGAACCCGCGCGCGGCGAGGGCGTCCTGCAGCGGATCGCCGAGCCCGCGCAGGACCTGCAGCTCGAGGTCCGCGTCCTCGCCGCCCGTCTCGCGGTTGTAGGCGATCGCGTGCGCGACGGAGCGCAGGTTGTGCGACGCGACGGCGGTGCGGATGCCCGCGCCGCGCGCGTCGAGCAGCGTGCGCGTCAGCGCCTCGAAGTTGAGGTCGCAGTCGGCCTTGACCTCGAAGACGGGGACGGGCCAGCCGTGCTGGCGGGCCTCGACGAGCTCGTGGTCCCAGTAGGCGCCCTTGACCAGCCGCACGGTCAGCGGCTGGGACCGCTCCACGCGCGCAGCCCAATCGAGGATCAGCGCCGCCGTGTCGGGCGAGTCGCGCAGGTAGGCCTGCAGGACGACGCCGGCCGACGGGCCGTCGGCGAACTCGTCCTCGGCGAGCAGGTCGAGGATCAGCTGGGTGACGGCGTCGCGCGAGTCCAGCGACTCCATGTCGATGTGCAGATGCGCGCCGAGGTCGCGGGCCGCTCGGAGCAGCTCGCGCAGACGGCCGGCGGCGTCGCGCTGGCCGCGTTCGGGGGCGTCGGCGCGCAGCAGCGGCGTCAGCGCGGACACCTTGACGGACAGGTTCGCGCGCGGGAGCGCCCCGAAGCCGTCCGCTTCCAACCCGGGGCGCTCGGGCCACGCGCGCGTCTCCTGCACGAGCACGCGCAGCGCCTCGGCGCAGCGCTCGGCGTAGCGCTGGGCCTCGGCCTGGGTGACGGTCGCCTCGCCCAGGAGGTCCACCGTCGAGGCGACGCCGTCCCGCCACAGCTCGCGGAACTCGCCGGCCGCCTTGGCGGGCGACTCGCCGACGATGAAGCGGTGGGCCATGTGCTTGACGCCCGCCGCGGCGGCGGCGCCGAGCGCGGCCCGGCCCGGCCGCGACCCGCCCATCTTCATCGCGGCGAAGATGGCCCGCCCACCCGGCGCGTCTTGGACCTCGCCCAAGAATCCTGTGAGGTGCCGGGCGAGGTCGTCGACCCCGCGGCAGGCGGGGACGACGTCGACGAACCGGAACAGCGCCGCCTTGAGCTCCGCGTCGGCCGACGCCAGCTCCATCGCCTTGTCGTCGGCGCGGCTCAGCGGGTTCTTGGAGGCGGACGGAAGCGCGGCGTAGAGGTCACGACCGACCTCGTGCAGTGCGCGTTCCAGGTCCACCGCCGCCCACGTTACCGCGCGCCACGATCGCCGAGCGGCCCGCGTAGGAGCCGATCGTGAAGGTCGCGCAGCACTCGCTCATCGCGTCGCCACCGCCCAGATGTCGTTGCCCGCGAACAGGCGCACCGCCCGCACCGTCGCCAGCCGCTGGCCCGCGCGCATGAACCAGGAGTCCTTCAGTCCCTCCGTGGTGTGGTGGCTGCCGTCGCGGACGATGGTGGCGTCGATCCACACCCGCGGCGCGGCGAAGCCCG
The DNA here is from genome assembly GCA_964242305.1 of uncultured Solirubrobacteraceae bacterium. Classification (GTDB taxonomy): domain Bacteria; phylum Actinomycetota; class Thermoleophilia; order Solirubrobacterales; family Solirubrobacteraceae; genus DATLGB01. Next base: position 15,410 of record CAXTBB010000027.1, on the reverse strand, counting down.
CCCGGCGCAGCGCGCGCCGCAGTCCGTGCAGCGTCTGCTCGCGCGCGTGGTAGGTCTTGCTGGCCGCGACCCAGCTCTCCAGCGCCCGCACGGTGTCCCCGTGCCCGGCGGCCAGCAGCGGCCAGCGGGCGACCGGCCACGCGACGGTCAGGAACAGCCGGTTGGGCGCGGTGTGCAGGACAAGGCGGCCGCGCGGGGCGAGCACGCGGTGGATCTCGCGAAGCATCGCGTCGGCGTCATCGGGGACCAGGTGCTCGATGACGTCGCCGCACAGGACCGCGTCGAAGCTCGCCTCCTCCCAGGGCAGAGCGGTGACGTCCCCGAGCACGATCTCCGCAGCGGGAACGGTGTCCCGGCTGATCGCCACGGCCGCCTGCGCGTAGTCCAGGCCGGCGACCACAGCGCCCGCTTCGGCGCAGGCCAGCAGCACCTCGCCGCGCCCGCAGCCGACGTCGAGCACCCGCGTCCCGGGACCTGGCGCGAGCTTGGCCAGCTGCCGGCGCTTGAGCGGCGAGAGGCCCCGGCCCGCTGTGAATTCGTCCGCGCCTTCGCAGGTGTTCGAGAGGAAGTAGGTCTCGTCGTAGACGTCCGGGGCGATCCGTTTCACGGCGGCGGGCCACCCTATCCTTCGCACCCTTGCCGACCCCGGCCCCGCCCACCCTGATCAGCGTCGTCACCCCGATGCACGATGAGGAGGACAACGCCCGCACGCTCTACGAGCGCGTCGCCGCGGCGATGGACCCCTACGAGTGGGAGCTCGTCGTCGTCGACGACGGCAGTCGGGACGGCACCGCCCGCGTCCTGACCGAGCTCGCCGCCGCCGACGAGCGCGTCAAGGTCCTCTACCTGTCGCGCAATTTCGGCCACCAGGCCGCCATCACGGCGGGCCTCGAGCACGCGCGCGGGGGGGCGGTGGTGATGATCGACGCCGACCTCCAGGACCCGCCCGAGCTCATCCCGGTCATGGTCGAGCGCTGGCGCGAGGGCTCGGACGTGGTCTACGCCGTGCGCGAGAGCCGCGAGGGCGAGACGCGCATGAAGCTCCTGACGGCGCACATCTTCTATCGCCTGATGGCGCGCCTCGCCCAGCTTGAGCTGCCCGTCGACTCGGGCGACTTCCGGCTCATGGACCGGCGCGCGCTGGAGGCCCTGCTGGCCATGCCCGAGCGCTCGCGCTTCCTGCGCGGCATGACCGTCTGGATCGGCTTCACGCAGACCGCCGTCCCCTACAAGCGCGACGCCCGCACCGCCGGAGAGACGAAGTTCACCCTGCGGCGCATGATCCGCTTCTCCTTCGACGCGATCTCGAGCTTCTCGTACTTCCCGCTGCAGCTGGCGACCCTGATCGGCTTCTTCATCAGTGTGATCGCCTTCATCGCCATCCCGCTGACGGTGATCGCGCGCTACAGCGACGTCTTCGTGCCCGGCATCTCGACGACCCTGATCATCGTGCTCCTGCTGGGCGGCATCCAGCTGATGACGCTGGGGGTGATCGGCGAGTACGTCGGCCGCATCTACGACGAGGTCAAGCGCCGGCCGCTGTACGTGGTGCGGGAGACGACCAACGTCGACACGGACGTCGTCGGCCCGCGGCCCGCCGCCTTCTAGATGCGCGTCGCGATCGTCGGCGCCGGGGTCGCCGGCCTCACCGCCGCGCTGCGCCTGGGCGAGGCCGGCCACCAGACCGACGTCTACGAGCGCTGGCCCGGCCTGGGCGGGATGGCAGCAACGGTCGACGTCGGCGGCGGGCACCGCCTGGAGCGCTACTACCACCACCTGTTCACGTCCGACCGTCACATCGCCCGCCTGTACGACGAGCTGGGCCTGCCCGACGAGCTCGAGTGGCGCGACTCCACGACGGCGTTCTTCATCGAGGGCCGGCAGTGGCCGTTCACCTCGCCGCAGGACCTGCTGCGCTTCAAGCCGCTGTCGCTGGCGGGGCGCCTGCGCATGGGCGCGGCGGTGCTGGCGGTGCAGAAGCTCGGCCGCGACCAGGCTCGTTACGAGGGCATCACCGCCGCCGACTGGATCCGCAAGCGCATGGGGCGCGCGGCGTGGGACACCGTCTGGGGTCCGCTCTTGCGGGCGAAGTTCGGCGACCGCGCCGAGGACGTCTCCATGGTGTGGCTGTGGTCGAAGTTCACGCTGCGCCGGCAGCTCGAGGGGGAGGAGGCGCGCGGCGAGAAGCTCGGCTACCCGAAGCACTCGTGGGAGCTGCTGCTGGAGACCCTGGCCGCGCGGGTCAACGGGCGCGTGCTGATCGATTCGCCCGTCAAGCGCATCGACCACGACGACTACGGCTTCGCGGTCGAGTACGCGGCGCCGGGCGCGTTCCGCACCGGCCATGACCCCGCGGGCTTCGCGAAGGCCGGCACGGAGCGCTACGACGCCGTCGTGGCCACCGTCCCCAACGACATCTTCCTGGGGCTGGCCGGGCACCTGCTCGGTGACGAGTACCGCACCCGCCTGGGAGGCATCGACTACTACGCGGCGCTGTGCGTGCTGCTGGAGCTCGACCGGCCGCTGTCGCCCTTCTACTGGACCAACGTGGCCGATCCCGGCGTCGGCTTCCTGGGGCTGATCGAGCACACCAACTTCGTGGAGCCCGAGCGCTACGACGGGCGCCGCTTCGCCTACCTGGCCAACTACCTGCCGCGCGACCACGAGCTGCTCTCGCTCTCCACCGACGCGCTGCTGGACCGCTACGAGCCGGGGCTGCGCTCGATCAACCCGGCCTTCGAGCGCTCGTGGATCACGCAGGCGTGGAGCTTCCAGGAACCGGCCGCGCAGCCGATCGTCACGCTCGGCTACCAGGACCGGATCCCGCCGCTGCAGACGGGCGTCAAGCACCTCGTCCTCGCCAACACCACGCAGGTCTATCCGGAGGACCGGGGGACCAACTACGCGGTGCGGATCGGCGACGAGGCGGCCGCCGCCCTGCTCGCGCAGTGAGGGTCCTCTTCACCGATCGCTACCCCGAGTTGAGCGAGACCTTCGTGGAGGCCGAGGCGCCGCTGTTCGACGTCGTGGAGGGGGTCGACGGCTGGACGGCGGAGACGACGGCGCAGCGGGTGCGAGCGCTGGTCTGGCTGGCGGCCCGCCACCCGATCGGCGCCGTGCGCGACGTCCTCGCCCGGCGGCGCTGGGGCCGCGAGGAGGACGTCCCGCCGCTGCGGTTCCTGGCCCCGGCGGCGCGGCGCTGGCGCGGCGCGACGCACATCCACGTGCACTTCGCGGCGGGGGCGGCGCTGAGTGCCCTGCGCCTGCACCGCATCCTCGGCGTCCCGTACTCCGTGACCGCGCACGGCTACGACATCTTCCAGCGCCCGGCCAACCTGGCCGAGAAGTGCGCCGCCGCCGCCTTCGTGACCACCGGATCCGCCTACACCGTCGCGCACGTCCCGGGCGCCGAGCTCGTCCCGATGGGCGTGGACTGCGAGGCGTTCCGCCGGCACGGGCCGCATCCGGGCGGCCGGACCGTGCTGGCGGTCGGCCGCCTCGTCCCGAAGAAGGGCTTCGCCGATCTGGTCGACGCCGCCGCGGGCCTGGACCGCGCGACGGTGCTGATCGCGGGGGAGGGGCCCGAGCGGGCGGCGCTGGAGGACCGCATCGCTGCCCGCGGTGCGCCCGTGCGGCTGCTCGGCGCGCAGGCGCACACCGACGTCCGCGCCCTGCTCGAGCGCGCCGACGTCCTCTGCACCCCCAGCGTGATCGCGCCCGACGGCGACCGCGACTCCATGCCCGTCGTCATCAAGGAGGCGCTGGCGATGGAAGTCCCCGTGGTGGTGTCCGACACCGCCGGACTGCCCGAGGCGGTCCGGCCGGAGTTCGGGACGGTCGTCCCCGCCGGCGACCCCGACGCGCTGGCCGCCGCGCTCGCCGCGGAGCTCGACCGCCCCGTCGCCGAGCGCGCCGCGCGCGGGCAGGCGGGTCGGGCGTTCGCCTGCGCGCACTTCTCCGTCGAGGCCCAACGCGCCGCGGTCGAGCGCCTGCTGGCGACGTAGCATGACCGCCGTGGCCACGACCGACAGCCGTGGGCGGGTGGGTCAGAACCTGCGCGAGCGCGCGGCGCGCGGCGTCCTCGTCAACGCCGGCGCCACCGTCGCCGTCAGCCTGGTCACGCTTGTCCGCGGCTTCGTCCTCGCCGCCTTCCTGACCGCCACCGACTACGGCGTGTGGGGGACGGTCCTGGTCGTGCTGATGCTGCTCCTGCTGCTCAAGCAGGTCGGCATCAGCGACAAGTACGTCCAGCAGGACGAGCCCGACCAGGAGCTCGCCTTCCAACGCGCCTTCACCCTCGAGGTGCTGTTCTCCGGCGCGGCCATGGTGGTCGTCGTGATCGCCGCCCCGCTGGTCGCGCTCGCCTACGGGGACAGCCGGCTGCTGCTGGCCACGCTGAGCTTCGCCGCCGTGCTGCCGACCTCGGCGCTGCAGCTTCCGATCATGGCCTACTACCGGTCCATGCAGTACGGCCGCCAGGCGGTCCTGCAGACGATCGAGCCCGTCGTGACCACGCTCGTCTCGCTCGGGCTGGCCATCGCGGGGGCCGGCTACTGGGCGCTGTTCGGCGGCCTCATCGCCGGGTCGTGGGCGTCGGCGGCGGTGGCCGTCTCGGTCTCGCCTTACGCGCTGCGCTGGCGCTATGACCGCGACACGCTGAACCGCTACTGGAGCTTCTCGTGGCCGCTGTTCCTGTCCGCCGCGGGGTCGGTGGTGATGGCGCTGGTCGGGCTTGTCGCCGCCAACATCCACCTCGGCCTCGCCGGCGCCGGCGTCCTCACCCTGAGCGCCAACATCTCGAGCTTCACCCAGCGCGTCGACTACCTCGTCACCGGGACGCTGTACCCGGCCATCTGCGCCGCCGCCGACCGCCTCGACGTGCTTCGCGAGTCGTTCCTGAAGTCCAACCGGCTCGCGCTCATGTGGGCGGTGCCGTTCGGCGTCGGGCTGACGCTGTTCGCCGACGACCTGGTCGAGTTCGTGCTCGGCCCCGGGCGCTGGGGGCAGGCCGTGATCCTGCTTCAGATCTACGGCATCGCCGCCGCGCTCGGGCAGCTCGGCTTCAACTGGGACGCCTACTTCCGCGCCCGCGGGCAGACGCGCCCGCTGGCCGTGACCGGACTGGGCAGCGCCGCCGTGTTCGTGGCGACCGCCATCCCGCTGCTGTTCGTCGACGGCCTGCGCGGGTTCGGCATCGGCGTCGGTCTGCAGATGCTGGTCAGCCTGTGCTTCCGCTTCCACTACCTGCGGCGGCTGTTCGGCGGGCTCGGCGTGCTTGCGCACCTGGGCCGCGCGATCGTCCCGGTCCTGCCCGCCACCGCGCTCGTCCTGCTCGTCCGCGCCGCCGACGGCGACCGCTCGCTCGGGATCGCCCTCGGCGAGCTGGCGCTGTTCATCGCCGTCACCGGGATGGCCACGCTCGCGCTCGAACGAGCACTGCTGCGCGAGGTCGTCGCCTACCTGCGGCCGGTCTGATGCGCGAGGAGGCCCGGCGTCACATCCTCGAGACGGTCTCAGGGCTGGTCCTCGACGTGGGCGGCTGGGCGGTCCCGTTCCCGCGCGCGGACTGGATGCTCGACCTCGGCGACTACGCGACCCGCGGCGAGTGGGGCTACGACGGCGACCGCGGCGCCGAGCGCTTCACGGAGGCGACCTGGGTCCAGCGCGACGTCTGCGACCGCGCCCCGTGGCCGTTCGCCGACGACCAGTTCGACTTCGCCGTCTGCTCGCACACTTTGGAGGACGTCCGCGATCCGGTCTGGGTGTGCTCCGAGCTCAGCCGCGTCGCGAAGGCCGGCTACGTGGAGACGCCGTCGCGGTTGCAGGAGCAGTCGTGGGGCGTGCAGGGCGCGCACGCCGGCTGGGGCCATCACCACTGGCTGGTCGAGGTCGTCGACGGCGGCCTCGAGTTCCTCTTCAAGCACCACCTCGTCCACTCGCCCGGCTATCACCTGAGCGCCTTCCCGGACGGGGGTGAGGCGACCACGCACCTGTGGTGGGAGGGGACGCTGCCCGCCCGCGAGCGCCTGACGCTCGACCCCTACGCGCTCGACGCCGACCTGCGCGACTTCGTCACCGCCCACGAGCTCCCGCGGAAGGAGGGCCGCCTCGCGCGTCGCCGTCGTCATCCCCGCGCATGACGCCGGCGCCACGCTGCCGCGCACGCTGGCCGCGGTGGACGCGCAGACCCGCCCGCCGGACGCGGTGATCGTGGAGGAGGACGCCGCCGGGCGCGGGCCGGGCGCGACCCGCAACGCCGGCGCCGCCCGAGCCGCGGACGTCGACGCCTACGCGTTCACGGACGCCGACTGCTTCCCCGATCCGGGCTGGCTGGCGGCGGGGATCGCGGCGCTCGCGCACGCCGACCTCGTGCAGGGCCGGGTCGTGCCGGACGGCCCGGTCGGCCCGCACGACCGCACCGTGTCGGTCGAACGGCTCTCCCCGCTCTTCGAGAGCGCGAACCTCTTTGTCTCCCGCGGGCTGTTCGAGCGCCTCGGCGGCTTCTCGGACGGCATCGCCGACCCAGGCAAGCACCTGGCCGAGGACGTCTACTTCGGCTGGGCGGCCCGCCGCGCCGGCGCGCGCATCGCGTTCGCGCCCGGCGCCGTCGTCCGCCACGCCGTCTTCCCGCGCAGCGCGCGCGAGGCGGTGGCCGAGCAGCTGCGCGCCCGCCACTTCCCCGAGATCGTCCGCGCCGTCCCCGAGCTGCGGGAGACCTTCCTGCGCCAGCGCGTCTTCCTGAGCCCGCGGTCGCGCGACTTCGACCTCGCCCTCGCCGGCGTCCTGCTCGCACGCCGCCACCCGCTCGCGCTGCTGGCCGCCGTGCCCTATCTGCGCCGCGGCCCGCGCCTGGCCGACGCCCTCACCGCCGCGGCGCTCGCCTACGGCTCCGTCCGTCAGCGCGCCCTGGTGGCGTGATGGACGACGTGCCGGATCTTCCAGCCCGGCTCGGCCTTCATCGTGAATCGCGCCCGCTCCTGGACGTCGTCGAAGCCGGCGTAGAAGAGCATCTGCCGCCACGCGCGCCGTGACGGGATCCAGAAGACGACGGCCGCCTCCCGGTTGCCGCGGAAGCGCGCGTAGGGCCCGGGCAGCCGGTCGTACTCCTCCGCCGTGATGAACGTCCCGCCCGGCTGGAGCAGGCCGGCGATCCGCTCCAGCGCCAGCAGCTGGTCGCGCAGGTGGATGAGCACGGACCCGCACAGGACCAGGTCGAACGTCCCGAGGCGCTCCGGCGTCGCGTCATAGACGGACAGGACGACGCGCTCGACCGCTGAGCCGAGCTGCTCGGCGGCGATCCGGAAGCCCGCCCCGCGGACCGCGTCCAGGTTCGGGTGACGGCGCCGCGGCGGCCAGTCCAGCGCCGCTTCCGAGTCGAGGTCGAGCGCGACGACGGTGGCGCCCCGCTTCTCCATCTCGAAGGCCCAGAAGCCGTCCCAGGTCCCGACCTCCAGCACGCGCATCCCGGCCATGTCGTCCGGCAACCCGTAGCGGGACACGTACGGGCGCAGGTCGAACAGCCCTGGCGTGGGGCCGTCGGGCAGGTCGAGGCGGTGGTACCAGGTGAGATCGCTCACGCCGCGACGCCGCGCGCGCGCAGCGCGTCGACGACGGCGGTCACGGCGGCGTCGGCCGGCGTGTCCATCGGCACCTCGATCTCGGGGTGCAGCGGCGCCTCGTAGGGGTCGTCGACGCCGGTCATGTGCGCGAGCTCGCCGCGGCGGGCGCGGGCGTAGAGGCCCTTGGGGTCGCGCCGCTCGCACTCCGCCAGCGGCGTCGACACCCACACCTCCAGGAACGGCAGGCCCGCGTCCTGGTGCAGGCAGCGCGCGAGGGCCCGGCTCTCGCGGTAGGGCGAGACCAGCGACACGACGACGACGATCCCCGCGTCCGCCATCAGCCGTGAGACCTCGGCGGCGCGGCGGACGTTCTCCTCGCGCGAGCCGTGGTCGAAGCCGAGGTCGCCGCACAGCCCGTGGCGCAGGTTGTCGCCGTCGAGGCGGTAGGCGTTGACGCCGCGGCCGGCCAGCGCGCGAACCAGCTCGCGGGCGACGGTCGACTTCCCCGACGCCGGCAGCCCCGTGAACCACACGGTGGCGCCCCGCTTGCCCAGCAGCGACTCGCGCTGCTCGCGCGAGAGCGCCTCGGTCTCCCACACCACGTTCTCGCTCTGGCGCCGGGTCACAGCGTCTCCCGGTCGAGGATCATCCCACCCGCGACGGTGTTGTTGGTCCCCTCGTCGATGAGGATGAACGAGCCCATCGTGCGGTTGCGGCGGTAGGCGTCGACGATCAGCGGCGCGCTCGTGCGCAGCCGGACCCGGCCGATGTCGTTGAGGCCGAACTCCGTGGCCTCCTGGTCGCGGTGCAGGGTGTTGATGTCGAGCCGGTAGCGCAGCTCGTCGACGATCACACGGGCGTTGCGCGTGGCCTGCTTGATGCCCAGGCGCGCGCCCGCCTTCAGCGGCGCGTCGGTCATCCAGCACACGGTGGCCTCGATCTCGCGCACCGGCTCCGGATGGTTGTGGGGCCGGCAGATGACGTCGCCGCGGGAGACGTCGATGTCGTCGGCGAGGTGGACGATCACCGACATGGGCGGGAACGCCTCCTGCACGTCGCCGTCGAGCGACTCGATGCGGCTGATCGTGGACGACTTGCCCGAGGGCAGGATCAGGATCTCGTCGCCGGCCTTCATGACGCCGCCGGCGACCTGGCCTGCGTAGCCGCGGTAGTCGTGGTACTCGTCGGTCTGCGGGCGGATCACCCACTGGACCGGGAAGCGGACGTCGATCAGGTTGCGGTCCGAGGCGACGTGCAGGTGCTCGAGGTGCCAGAGCAGCGGCGGCCCGCCGTACCAGTCCGAGCGCTCGCTCTTGTCGACCACGTTGTCGCCGTGCAGCGCGCTGATCGGGATGAAGGTCGCGTCGTGGACGTCCAGTCGCGCCGTGAAGTCCGTCATCTCGTCGACGACCCGCTCGTAGGCGCCCTCGTCCCAGTCGACCAGGTCCATCTTGTTCACGGCGAAGACCAGGTGGCGGATGCCCAGCAGCGAAGACAGGAAGGTGTGGCGGCGCGACTGCTCCGTCGGCCCCTCGCGCGCGTCGATGAGGACGATGGCGACGTCGGCGGTGGACGCGCCGGTGACCATGTTGCGCGTGTACTGCGGGTGGCCGGGGGTGTCGGCGAGGATGAACGAGCGCCGTGGGGTGGCGAAGTAGCGGTAGGCGACGTCGATGGTGATGCCCTGCTCGCGCTCGGCGCGCAGGCCGTCGGTGAGCAGCGCCAGATCGACGACGTCGAGGCCGCGCCGCTCGCTGACGTCGGTGATGTGCGCGAGCTGGTCGGCCAGGATCTCCTTGGAATCGAACAGCAGCCGCCCGATCAGGGTCGACTTGCCGTCGTCCACGGACCCGGCGGTGGCGATGCGGACGAGGCTCGACGTGCTCACTAGAAGTAGCCCTCGCGCTTGCGGTCCTCCATGGCCGCCTCCGTGACGCGGTCGTCGGCGCGCGTCTCGCCGCGCTCGGTGACGCGGGTGGCGGCGATCTCGGCGACGACGTCGGGCAGCGTCGTCGCGGTCGAGCGCACGGCGCCGGTGATGGTGAGGTCCCCGACGGTGCGGTAGCGGACGGACTCGGTGAACGGCGCCTCGCCGTCCATCAGCTCCACGAACTCCGACACCGCGTAGAGCATCCCGTCGCGGGCGAAGACCTCGCGCTCGTGGGCGAAGTAGATCGACGGCAGCTCCAGGTCCTCCTGCTCGATGTACTGCCACACGTCGAGCTCGGTCCAGTTGGAGATCGGGAACGCGCGGACGTTCTCGCCCTTGCGGATGCGGCCGTTGTAGAGGTTCCACAGCTCGGGCCGCTGCGCGCGCGGGTCCCACTGGCCGAAGTCGTCCCGGAAGGACAGCATGCGCTCCTTCGCGCGCGCGCGCTCCTCGTCGCGGCGGGCGCCGCCGAAGCAGGCGTCGAACTGATGCTCGTCGATGATGTCCAGCAGCGTCTGAGTCTGCTGGCGGTTGCGCGACGCGCGCGGGCCGGTGTCCTCGGCGACGCGGCCCCGGTCGATCGTCTCCTGCACGGACGCGACGATCAGCCGCTCGCCGAGCTCGGCCACGCGGCGGTCGCGGAACTCGAGGACCTCCGGGAAGTTGTGGCCGGTGTCGACGTGGACGAGCGGGAAGGGGAAGCGGCCGGGACGGAAGGCCTTCTCGGCCAGGCGCAGGAGGACGATGGAATCCTTGCCGCCGCTGAAGAGCAACGCCGGGCGCTCGAACTCGGCGGCCACCTCGCGCATGAGGTGGATGGCCTCGGATTCCAGGGCTTCGAGATGGGTGAGCTCGTAGGTCAAGTCCGGCGGACGAGGCTAGTGGCGCGTGAGCGCCGGAAGGGCGGGGCGGAGGCCCCGAAAGAGGGCCGTGAGCGCGTCTTCGTCGGGAAGCAGGGCGAGGGTGTCGAGCCCCTCCTCCAGCAGCTCGTACCCCAGCCCGAGCAGATGGTCACGGGCGGCCTCCCGGTCCGCCGGTCGCAGGTGATAGTGCTCGTAGACGATCAGCCGCGGACGCAGGTCGACCTGCTCGAGGACGACCCAGTCGTGGCCCTCCGTGTCGATCAGCAGCAGGTCGAGGTGGTCGAGGCCCAGGTCGGCGAACGTGATCGCCTCCACCTCGACGCGCTCGGCGTCCGGCAGCGGGTCCAGGGACCCCAGCGCGTCATCGCCGACTTGGAAAAAAGGGACTGTCCCTTTTTTCCAACTGACCGCGGCGCAGACGGAGCGGACGCCCGGCCGGTCGCCCACCGTCTCGCGCAGGCGCGCGAAGACGGCCGGCTGCGGCTCGACCATGACGCCGGTCCAGCCGGGCGGGATCGGGTGCAGGGGATCGTGGGAGTGGCCGTCGTTGGCGCCGATCTGGGCGAAGGAGGCCTGCGGGTACTGCGCCTTGAACGCCGCCAGCAGCCGCGTGGTCGCCATCCGCCGCACGAGCCGGCGGTAGCGCGCGCGGGCGACCAGGGACGGAAGGCGGAGCTCCATCGGGCCGTCGAGCGTACGGCGGCCGCAGTCAAGGGCCGTGCCCGTTCGTCCGATGACTGAGACACGTGCTTCGCGTTCGCGATCATCGACCCGTCCTGCTGATCGCGACGGCCTGGCTGGCGGCCATGCCGGTCGTCTTCCTGCACGGCCCGGGCCGCGAGAGAGTCACGGTCGCGCCCGAGCTGCACTTCTTCGCGGTCGCCACGGCCGCGCTGATCGCCGGGTCTGCGGCCGTCGCGCTGAGCGTGGCCGGCGCGCGCCGGGCCGACGGTCGCACCGTCCTGCTCAGCACCGCGTTCTCGACCATGACCGGCCTGCTGCTCGTGCACGGCGTGGCCACGCCGGGGATGCTCGTGGGCACGAACGGCGTCGTCGCGCTGGCCGGCGGCCTGTCGCTGCCCGTCGGCGCCGCGCTGCTCGCCCTCACCGCGCTTCCCGGCCTGCGCCGCCCGCGCAACGTCCGGACGCTCGTGATCTACCAGATCGCCCTGTTCGTCCTGGTCGTCGACCTCGGCGTCCTGGGCATGCTCTTCCCGAGCCTCGTCCCCAGCGTCCCCGCACCCGGGAGCCCGGAGGCGATCGGCCTGCTCGTCGTGGGCGCCCTGCTCTATCTGGTCATCGTCGCTCGCGCCCTGCGCACCTTCGCGCTGACCCGGCGCGCGAGTGACCTCGTCGCCGCCACCGGCTGTGTGTGGCTGGGCATCGCGCTGTTCCCGCAGATGGTCATGGGCTACGCGCGGCTCGGCTTCTACGTCGGTCATGTCTTCGAGATCGCCGGCATCGCCATGCTGGCCGTCCCCGCCGTGATGGACCTGGTCCGTGACGGCCAGTCGCGGACGTTCGTGGGCGACCTGAGCGCGACGGAGATCGTCGCCTCCGAGGAGCGCTTCCTGGGCCCGCGGGTGCGGGCGCTGCTGCTGCGCCTGCAGGAGAAGGACCGCTCCACCGAAGAGCACACCCGCCGCGTGGCCATGCTGGCCGTGCGGGTCGGCGAGCACCTGCGGCTGCCGGCGGCGACCCTGCGCCAGCTCGCCGTCGGCGGCCTGCTCCACGACATCGGCAAGCTGTCCGTGCCCGAGGCGGTCCTGTGCAAGCCGGGCAAGCTGACCGCGGACGAGTTCGACGCGATCAAGAAGCATCCTGGGGACGGCGTGAAGCTGCTGCGCGAGCTGGGCGGGTTCCCCGATGCGGTCCTCAAGCTCGTCGGCGAGCATCACGAGCGCCTCGACGGCAGCGGCTACCCGGACGCGCTGGCCGGGCCGCAGCTGGGCATCGGCCCGCGGCTGCTGGCGGTCTGCGACGTCTTCGACGCGCTGACGGACAACCGCGTGTACCGGTCGGCCTGGGACGTCGAAGACGCCCTGGCGCTGCTGCGCTCGGAGGCGGGCACGAAGCTCGACGCCGGTTGCGTGCACGCGCTGGAAACGGTCGTGCTCGGACGCCAGACGGCGCCCGTACGCTCCGCGGCATGGTCGCCCGCCGCGTCGCCTGCCTGATCGCCGCGGGCGCGGTCGTCAAGGTCATCGTCGCCTTTGCGACCTACGGGCAGCAGTTCGACATCGACTCGCTGGCGCTCGTCAATGCGGTGCTGCGCTCGCCGCACCGGCTGGAGCTGTACGAGATCGGCTCGCGCTGGCCCTACCCGGCCGGCTACTTCCCCTTCGACTACCTGGCCGGGTCGTTCGCCTACCGGACGGGGCTGCCGTTCCACGGCGTCATCCAGCTGTGGCCGATCGCGGCCGACTGCGCGATCGCCTGGCTGGTGCAGGACGAGCTGGGCCGGCGCGGCTACGGCGAGCGCCCGCGGCTCGTCGCCACGGCGCTGGTCGCGCTCGGCCCGATGTTCCTGCTCGTAAGCGGTTACCACGGCCAGATCGACTCCGTCCAGACGCTGTTGGCCCTCGGCGCGGTGCTGGTCGTCGCGCGTGAGGGTCGTCCGTGGGTGGCGGGGCTGCTCCTCGGCGCGGCGATCGCCGTCAAGTCGCCGCCCGTGCTCTTGCCGCTCGTCCTGGTGCCGGCGCTGCCGACCTGGCGGGCGCGTACGCAGCTGGCCGTCCCGGCGCTCGCCGTCCCGCTGCTGGTGACGCTGCCGTGGCTGATCGGGGACTTCCACGCGACCCGCTCCGCGCTGACGACCTACGGCGGCGTCCCCAGCCTGGGCGGGTACAGCCTGATCGTCGAGCCGTCGCTGGTGGACGCGTTCCTGTTCGGCGAGCGGCTGGAGCCGGGGGCGACCGTCCGCTGGTTGACCGACCACCAGAACCTGATCGTCGGGCTGGGCGCGCTGCTGGCCGCGATCATCGCCCGCCGGCGCCAGCTGCCCGTCGTCACCGCGGTCTGCCTGCTGTACCTGGCGGTCTGGTCCTTCAACCCCAACGGCGCCTACAGCTACGTCCTGTGGGGGATCCCGTTCCTGCTCGTGGCCGGCTACCTGCGCGAGGTCGCCGTGCTCCAGCTGGTGCTGTCGGTCCCGGCTGCGATCGTCTACAGCCGCACGGCCGAGCACTGGCTCAAACCGCCGTACCTGACGGTGCTGATCGGCGTCTGGGTCGCCACCGTCGTGTGGTTCATCCGGTTCGCGCGAACCGCGTGACGCCATCCTGCTCCTCGCGGCGGGCCTCGCCGCGCTCGAGCAGGAGGTCGAGGTGGCCGAGCACCTCGCTGATGGTCAGGAAGGTCTGGGTGATCGCCGCGGTCCCCCACATGGTGCGGGCGATCTCGTGGGCGGTCAGCGGGCCCGAGTCGAGCATCGCGCCGATCTTGCGCGCGCGCCGCTCGTGCATCTTCAGGCGCGTGTCGATCAGCTCGCGCGGGTCGGTGACGGTGTCGCCGTGCCCGGGGAGGACGGTGTCGAGGTCCTCCGTCGCCTGCGTGGTCCGCAGCGAGCGCAGGTAGTTCAGCAGCGGCGTCGCCTGGTCCTTGGAGGCCAGCGGATTGGAGGAGATGTGGGCGAGCAGGTGGTCGCCGCCGATCGCCTCGCGCCGCTCGTGGTCGTGGAAGACGGTGTCCGTGCTGGAGTGGCCGGGCCGGTGGTGAACGGTCCAGGAGCGGTTCGCGAAGGCGAGCGTGGCGCCGTCGGCGAGCGGGGTGTCGACGGGTGCCGACGCGCCCCAGGCCCGGAAGCCCTGGGCCATCGCCTCCAGCACGGCAACGGTGTCGTATGCGACGCCGTGGCGGCGCATCAGCTCGGCGGCGTGGAGGTCGTCCGCCTTCATCTCGCCCTGCCAATCGGCCAGCCAGTCCATGGCCAGCTCGAGCGCGCAGACCTCGGCGTCCGAGCGGCGCTTGAGCACGCCGATCAGGCCCTCGTGGTCGGGGTGGTGGTGGGTGAGGACGATGCGCTCGAGGTCCTCGACGCGGTGGCCGTGCTCGGCGAGGCCGCGCTCGAGCTCGTCGAGGGCGACACCCGAGTTGGGCCCGGTGTCGACGAGCGTGAGCGGGTCGTCCTCGACCAGGTAGCAGTTGACGCGGCCGACCGCCCAGGGCGTGGGGATCGGGAGCCGGTGGATCATCAGCCTCTGATGATGTCGAGGACCTCGTCGCGCTTGGCCTCCATGTCCTCCGCCGAGACCAGCGACTCGAGGTTGAGGCGCAGCAGCGGCTCGGTGTTGGACGCGCGCACGTTGAAGTGCCAGTCGTCGTAGTCGACGCTGATGCCGTCGAGCTTGGTGATCTTCCCGTCGCCGTAGCGCTCCTCGATCTCGGCCATCTTGGCGTCTGAGTCCTCGACCTCCGAGTTGATCTCGCCGGAGATGAAGTACTCGTCGCGGAAGCCGTCGATGAGCTCGGACAGGGTCTCGTCGCGCTTGGACAGCAGCTCGAGGATGAGCAGCGCCGGGATCGTCCCGGAGTCCGCGTTGTAGAACTCGGCGAAGTAGTAGTGGCCGGAGACCTCGCCGCCGAAGACGCCGCCCTCGTCGCGCATGCGGGTCTTGAAGAAGGCGTGGCCGACGCGGTTGACCAGGGCGGTGCCCCCGGCCTTGGCGACCGTGTCGGCGACGGCGCGGGAGGCGCGGACGTCGTAGAGGATCGTCGCGCCGGGCTGCTTCTCGAGGATCTGCTGGGCGAGCAGCGCGGTGAGGAAGTCGCCGTCCACGAAGCGGCCCTTGTCGTCGACGAAGAAGCAGCGGTCGGCGTCCCCGTCCCAGGCGATGCCGAGGTCGGCGCCCGACTGCGTGACCGCGTCGATGACGATGCGGCGGTTCTCGGGGAGCAGCGGGTTGGGCTCGCCGTCGGGGAACTCGCCGTCGGGGTTCCAGCGCAGCGTCTCCAGGTCGAGGTCGAACGGCTCGAGGATCGGGCCGACCATCGTCCCGGCCATGCCGTTGCCGCCGTCCACGACGACCTTCATGCGGGTCAGGGCGCCCGTGTCGATCG
>CAXTBB010000026.1:46262-64533 GCA_964242305.1 uncultured Solirubrobacteraceae bacterium | reverse complement strand
CCCTTGCCGGTGCAGCCGTGGGCGATCGTGTCGCAGCCGGTCTTGCGCGCGTACTCGACGGCGAGCTTGGCGATCAGGGGACGCCCGAGCGCGGTGAAGAGCGGGTAGCCGTCCCCGTAGTCGGCGTTGGCCTTGATCGCCGGCGTGATGTACTCGCGCGCGAACTCCTCGCGCGCGTCGACGACGTGGCAGTCCAGCGCGCCCAGCTGCATGGCCTTGCCTTTGACGACGTCGTAGTCCTCGCCCGGCTGGCCGAGGTTGACGGTCAGGGCGACGACCTCCGCCTCGTACTCGTCCTGGATCCACTTGAGCATCACGCTGGTGTCGAGGCCGCCGCTGTAAAGCAGCAGGACCCGGCCCACCTCGTCCTTCTGAGCCAGATAGCGGGCCACGCGCGCGACGTTGGTCGACGGGTCGACGAACTGGTGGACCTCCGTGAGGGGGGCAGTTGGGTCAGCCATTGCGTCGAACGGTATAAGTCGTCCACGCCATGTCCATCGTGAAGATCATCGAGCTCGTCGGCAGCTCCCCCGAGAGCTCCGACGACGCCGTCCGCAACGCCCTCGTCGAAGCCCGCACGACCCTGCGCAACATCAAGGCCGTCGACGTCGTCTCCGTCGGCCTGCGCGGGCCCGAACTGGACGAGTGGCGAGCGCATGTACGGGTTGCGTTCCTCATCGAGCGGGTCGAGGAGGGCTGATCCGATCGGCGGGGGTGGTGCGCATACCCCTGCACCATGACGCTCAAGAAGAACACCTCCATCGCCATTCTCTCGACGGGCGTCCTCGCCTTCGGAGTCGCTGCTTGCGGCAGCGACGACACGTCGAGTTCCAGTTCCTCCTCCTCTTCCGCGCCGAAGGCCGACGTCAAGCCGCTCGCGGACGTCACCTCGCTCACGGGCGAGACCACGTCCGTCAAGCTCGCCAAGGGCTTCGTCGATGCGCTGACCTCGCTGAAGGTCACGCCCGGGCCGGTCGGTGACGCGCGCATCACCTCGACGGGTTCCGCGGTCTTCCCGATCACGGGCGGCAACGTCAAGTACTTCAAGCCCGGCAGCGTCACCCCGTACGTGCAGGGCGAGGTCGACCACGACGGTTCCGGCCTGAGCCTGACCGCCGGCAAGACCAAGGTCGACCTGGAGAACTTCGTCGTCGACCCCGGCAAGTCGATGCTCACCGGCAAGGTCACCGTCGACGGCAAGGAAGCCGCGGCCAGCGCGCCGCTGTTCTTCCTCGACGGTCGCACGCTGAAGCCCCTCGCGGTCAAGAAGTCCAACAACACCGCGGTGCTCGAGGGCACCACGGTCAAGCTCACCCAGGCCGCCGCCGACCTCCTGAACAAGACGTTCAAGATCGACGCGCTCAAGAAGAACCTCGTGATCGGCGTCGCCAAGATCACGATCAACGCCTCCTAGTCAGCGAGGACCCGGGCGAGGCGCGCGAGCGCCTCGCCCACCTCCGCCTCCGTGATCACCAGCGGGGGCAGGAAGCGCAGGGTCGCCGGGCCCGTCGCGTTGATCACCAGGCGCTCCTCGAGGAGCGCCCGTCGCGCGATCTCGGGACCGTTGCCGTCGATCTCGGCGGCGACCATCAGCCCGGTGCCGCGCACGGAGCGGACCTGCGGGAGCTCGGCGAGCCGTTCGCGCAGGAGCTCCCCGGTCTCGCGGACGTGCTGGAGCAGCGTCGCGTCGTCGAGCACGTCGAGCGCGGCGTTGGCGGCCGCGGAGGCCAGCGGGTTGCCGGCGAACGTCGAGCCGTGGTCGCCCGGCGCGAACACGTCGGCCGTCTCCGGCGAGGTGATCAGCGCGCCGATCGGGAAGCCGCCGCCGAGGCCCTTGGCGGCCGTGATGACGTCGGGGACCACGCCGGTCTGCTCGTAGGCCCACAGCGTGCCGGTGCGGCCCATGCCGGTCTGGACCTCGTCGAGGATGAGCAGGGCGCCGTGCGCGTCGCAGGCCGCGCGGATGTCGCGCAGCAGGTCGTGATCGAGGAGGTTGACGCCCGACTCCCCCTGGATGACCTCGAGCAGGACGGCGGCCGTGTCCTCGGTGACGGCAGCGGCGATCTCGCGCGGCTCGAGGGCGGTGAAGCCGGGGACGAGCGGGGCGAACGGCGCCTGCTTGGCCTCCTGCGGAGTGGCGGAGAGCGCGCCGTACGTGCGGCCGTGGAAGCCGCCGTGGGCGACCAGGAACCCGCCGCCGCGGCGGCGCTTGCGCGCGAGCTTGATGGCGGCCTCGTTGGCCTCCGCCCCGCTGTTGCAGAAGAACACCTTGCCGCCCAGGGAGACGGCGGACAGGCGCTCGGCGAGGCGCACGTTCTCGTGCGTGTAGAAGAGGTTGGAGACGTGCAGGAGCCGTCCCGCCTGCTCGCGGATGGCGGCGACGACGTGCGGATGGCAGTGGCCGGTGTTGCAGACCGCGATCCCGCTCAGCAGGTCGAGGTACTCGGCGCCGCCGGCGTCCCACAGCCGGCACCCCTCCCCGCGCGCGAACTCGACGGGGTAGCGCGCGTAGTTGTCGACTAGCGCGCCGGCCATATCTTCGTGCCCTGGCCGGCATCGGTGAAGAGCTCGAGCAGCAGGGAGTGCGGGACGCGGCCGTCGATGATGTGGGCGGTGGAGACGCCGCCGTGGATCGCGTCGAGGCAGGCCTGGAGCTTGGGGCGCATGCCGCCGCCGACCGTGGCCAGCGCGCCTTCGACGACGTCGGCGCTCGTCTCGCTGACCAGCGTCGCGGTGTCGGCGGGGTCGCTCAGCCAGCCGGCCACGTCGGTGAGGAACAGGACCTTGTGGGCGCCGAGCGCGCGCGCCACCGCGCCGGCCGCCTCGTCGGCGTTGACGTTGTGCGAGCGGCCCTCGCGGTCGGCGCCGACGGACGCGATGACGGGGATGTAGTCCTCGGCGATGTGGTTGATGACGCCGACCTGGACGCGCTCGATGCGGCCGACCAGGCCGATGTCCTCACCGCCGGGCGCGGTCGTCGTCTCCACCCGGAAGAGCAGCCCGTCGTCCCCGCACAACCCGACCGCGGGCTGGCCGTGGCGGTTGATGCGCAGGACGATGTCCTTGTTGACCTTCCCGACCAGGACCATCTTGGCGATCTCGACCGTGTCGGCGTTGGAGACGCGCAGCCCGGACACGAACTCCACCGGCAGGTCGAGCGCCTCCATGTAGCGGGTGATCTCCGGCCCGCCGCCGTGCACGACGACCGGGTTGAGGCCGACGTACTTGAGCAGGACGACGTCGCGGGCGAAGTCCTCGCGCAGCTCGGGGTCGGTCATCGCGGCACCGCCGTACTTGATGACGACGGTGCGGCCGTGGAACTCCCGGATGTAGGGGAGCGCCTCGAGGAGTGTCCCGATGTCCCTCATGTCGTGTAGTCCGCGTTGATGGTCACATAGTCGTGGCTGAGGTCGGAGAAGAACACCTCGGCGTCCGCGCCCTCGCCGGGCAGGGCGATCGTGTACTCGACCTCCGGGCCGGCCACCGCCCCGGCGAGCGCGAGCGCGTCGTAGGGGACGGCGGCGCCCTTGGCGCAGACGGCGACGTTCTCGATGGCGATGTCGAGCGGCAGCGGATGACTGCCACGCAGCGCGCCGCCGACGGCCTGGGCGATGCGGCCCCAGTTGGGGTCGCCGCCGTGCAGCGCAGCCTTGACGAGCGGCGAGTTGGCGACCGCTCGGGCGGCCAGCCAGCAGGCGTTCCCGTGCCCGCCGGTGACGACGACGCGGCCGGTCCGCTTGGCCCCCTCGCCGTCGCGGACGATCAGCAGCGCGAGCTGGCGCAGGATCGCGTCGAGCGCGATGCCGAAGGCGCCCTCGTCCTCCGACTGCGGCTCGACCGTGACCCCGCTGGCGCCCGAGCACATCAGGATCGCGGTGTCGTTGGTGGACAGCTGCCCGTCGACGCTGATCCGGTCGAACGAGCGCTTGACGCACACGCCCAGCAGCAGGTCGGCGGTGGCGGACGTCACCCGTGCGTCGGTCTGGACGAAGCAGAGCATGGTCGCGAAGCTGGGCTCGATCATCCCCGCGCCCTTGCACTGGGCGGAGATGGTGACCGGGCCGCCGCTGAGCTGGACTACGACCGTGACGTGCTTTGCGAAGGCGTCCGTGGTGCGGATGGACTCGGCGAAGGTGGCGTGGTCGCCGCTCAGCTCGGCTCGGGCGGCGGACAGCCCCCTGATGATCTTGTCGGCGTCGAGCTGCACGCCGATGACGCCGGTCGACGCGACGGCGACCTGGTCCTCCGGCACCCCCGCGCACATCGCTCCGGCGCCCTGCATCTTGGCGGCGGCGTCCATCCCCCGGCCGCCCGTGGCGGCGTTGGCGTTGCCGGAGTTGACGGCGACGGCCCGCAGGGTGGCGAGCCGCGCGCGATTGCGGGTGACGACGACGGGCGGGGCGAGCACGCCCGACGAGGTGAAGCGCGCGGCGCTGGTGGTGGCGGGCTCGTCGCTGACGAGCAGGCCGACGTCGAGGCCGCCGCTGGGCTTGATCCCCGCGGCGACCCCGGCGGCGCGGAACCCGGCCGGCAGTGACGTGCGCGCGCCGAGGTCGTAGACGTGCTCGGGCCGGTCGACCCAGCGGGAGTCGAAGAAACCCTGGTTTCGGCCTCCGGTCCTCGCAAGCTCGGACCTCCGGTCGACGTCACTCATGCGGACAGGCCTTCCGTCTCGTCGCGGCCGAACATCAGGTTCAGGGACTGCACGGCTTGGGACGCGGTCCCCTTCCACAGGTTGTCGATGGCGGCGAACACGATGGCCGTGTCGCCGTCCTCGTGCACGGAGAGCCGCGCGCCGTTGGTCTCGCGGACCTCGAGCACGCCCGGCGGCCGGTCGAGCACGGTGACGAACGGCTCGTCGGCGTAGGCCGCGCGGACGCGCTCGACCGCATCGGGGGCGGTCACGTAACAGGACACGAGCTCGCCGTGCGACATCGGCACCAGGTGCGGCTGGAAGACGACGCGCGCGCCGAGCTGCTCCTCGATCTCGGGCCGGTGACGGTGCGAGTTGACCTTGTAGGGCTTGAGGTCCTCGTTGACGGTGACGAAATGGGTGCCGTCGGTGGCGGCGCGGCCGGCCCCGGAGACGCCCGACTTGGCGTCGATGACGACGGGGTGGGTTGGTGCGAGTGCGAGGGGCTTCAGGGCGAGCAGGGCCGCGGTCGGATAGCAACCGGGGCCGGCGACGAGGTCGGCGCCGTGGAGCTCGTCCCGGTACAGCTCCGGGAGGCCGTAGACAGCGGTGCCGAACAGGTCGGGCGCGCCGTGCTCGCCGTAGAAGGCCTCGTAGACGTCGCGGTCGGCGAGGCGGAAGTCGGCGGAGAGGTCCACGACCCGGACACCTTGTTCGCGGAGCGCCTTGACGGTCGGCGCAGCGGCGCCGTGGGGGTAGGCGACGATGGCCGCGTCGACCGGCACGTCCGCATCGAACTCCCTCAGCGTCTGGGTCACCCGCGTGCGCGGGTGGAGGTCGTCGAGGCGCTGCCCCGCCTCCGCGCGGGCGGTGACGTAGGCCAGCTCGAAGTGCGGGTGGCGGTCGATCAGCTGCGCCGCGAGCGCGCCCGCGTAGCCGGAGGCCCCGATGACGCCGACGCTAGCCACGCAGCTCGCCGCCGAGGTCCTCCCTGAGCCGGGTGACGATCTTCGCGCGCGCGGGCGCGACATCGTCGTCGGTCAGGGTGCGGTCGGCGGCGCGGAAGGTGAGCCGCAGCGCGAGCGACTTCCCCGCGACCTGCTCGCCGCGGTAGACGTCGAAGACGGCGGCGTCCTGGAGGAGCTTGCCTCCGGCCCGTTTGATGACGTCGATCACCGCTTGTGCCGGGACATCCTCCCCAAGCGTCACGGCCAGGTCCTGTTTCAATGCGGGGAAGGACGTGAGGTCGCGGTACACGGGAACGGTGTCGGCGGCCGCGGCCAGCACCGCGAGGTCGAGTTCGAACGCCGCGCCGGGACCGAGCGAAGGATGCAGCTCTCCGACCCACCCGGCGTCCAACTGCGTTGGATCAGCCCCGCTTTCCGGGGCCAAACCGACTGAGTTGACGCGGACGCGCGCCGAACGGCCCGGATGAAGGAACGGCTCGCTCGCCGGCTCGAAGGAGACCGACACGCGGAGCGTCCGAGCCAACCCCTCGAGCACCCCCTTGATGCCAAAGAAGGACCACGCGGCCGGACCCGAGTCGTCCCAGGACGGCGTCCGCAACGAGCCGGACACCAGCGCGCCGATATGCGTCCGCTCGTCCGGAAGCGACCGCTCGCTCCAGGCGCGAGCGCCCCGAGTGCCGGGAGGCGGGTCCCAGCGGCCAGGCACGCGCGGCGCGCCCCACGGCAGGTACACCGAGCCGACCTCGAAGAGCCGCACGTCCTCCGTCCCGCGGCGCCGGTTCGTCTCCGCCGCCGCCAGCAGCGAGGTCAGCAGCGAGGTGCGCATGACCGCCTGCTCCTCGCTCATCGGGTTCTTCAGCCGGACCGGCTCGACGCCCGTGCCCAGCCGCGCCTGGGCGGCCTCGCTCGTGAAGCTCCAGCCGACGATCTCGTACAGGCCGGCGCCGACGAGTGCGTCCTCGGCCCGGCGCCGCAGCCGCTGTTCGGGCATCAGCACGCCGACCGCGCCCCGCCGCGACGGCAGGGTCGCCGGGAGCTTCTCGAAGCCGTCGATGCGGGCGACCTCCTCGACGAGATCGACCTCGCGGGTGACGTCGGCGGCCCGGAAGTGCGGCACCGTCACGTCCAGCCCGTCTTCCGCCTCCGCGACGGCGAAGCCCAGCGCCTCCAGGATCCGCGCCTGCGTCGGCCGGTCGATCGCCCGTCCCAGCAGCCGCTCCACCCGCGCCTCGCGGAGCCGGAGTGTCCGATGCCGGGACCTGACCCCTTTAGAAACGTCGATGGTGCCGGGGACGAGGCGGGCGCCCGTGAGCTCGAGCATGAGGCGGGTGGCGACGGCGAGGCCCTCGCGGGTCTGGTCGGGCGAGAGGCCCTTCTCGAAGCGGCCGCTGGCCTCCGAGCGCAGGGCCAGTCGGCCGGAGGTGCGCTGGATGTTCGGTCCGTCCCAGTTGGCCGCCTCGAGCAGGACCCGCGTGGTGTCCGGCTGGACCTCGGAGCGGTGGCCGCCCATGACGCCGGCGATCGACGTCGGACCGGCGGCGTCGTCGATGACGAGCATGTCGCCGTCGAGCGTGCGCTCCACGTCGTCCAGCGTGACGACCTTCTCGCCCTCGCGCGCGCGGCGGACGACGAGCGTGCCGCCCTCGACGCGGTCGGCGTCGAACGCGTGCAGCGGCTGGCCCGTGAGGAGCATCACGTAGTTGGTGATGTCGACGACGTTGTTGATCGGCCGCTGTCCCGCCGCCATCAGCCGCGCCTTGAGCCAGGCCGGCGACGGGCCGAGGGTGACGTCCTCGAAGGCGCGCAGCGTGAAGCGCGGGCACAGGTCGGGGGCGTCGACGCGCACGGACACGCCGGCGACCTCGCCCACGATGTCGTCCGCACCCACCCCGTCCTGCCACGGTGGCGGCGCCAGCGGCGAGCCGAAGGCGGCGTGCACCTCGCGGGCGACCCCGTAGACCGACAGGCAGTCCGGCCGGTTGGGGGTGATCTCGAGCTCGAGCACATCCGTCGCGATCGGGAGGACGTCGGCCAGCGGCGTGCCGGCGGCCAGCGCGTCGGGCAGGACCATGATCCCGTCGTGGTCGGTCCCGATGCCGACCTCGTCCTCGGCCAGGATCATCCCGTTGGACTCCTGGCCGCGCAGCTTGGCCTTCTTCAGGCGCGTGCCGTCGGGCATGACCGACCCCGGCCGGGCGACGGCGACGGTCTGGCCGGCGGCGACGTTCGGCGCCCCGCAGACGATCTGCTGGGGACCCTCGCCGGAGTCGACCACGCAGACGGTCAGCCGGTCCGCGTCCGGGTGCCGCTCGGCGGACAGCACCTTGCCCACCGCGAAGTGCTCGAGCGCGGTGACGCCGTGCGTGAGCAGGCCCTCGACCTTCGTCCCGGTCATCGTCAGCCGGTCCTCGAGCTCACCCAGCCCGACGTCGGGGACGGTGTAGTCGTGCAGCCACAGCAGTGGCAGCCTCATCCGAACTGCTCCAGGAACCGGACGTCGTTGTCGTAGAAGAGCCGCAGGTCGCTGACGCCGTGCTTGAGGAAGGCGATCCGCTCGATGCCCATCCCGAACGCGAAGCCCTGGACCCGCTCGGGGTCGTAGCCGTGCTCGCGCACGTACTCGAACACGTTGGGGTCGACCTCGCCGGAGCCGAGGATCTCGATCCAGCCCTCCCCCTTGCACAGGTTGCAGCGGGAGCCGTCGCGCAGGAAGCCCGTGCCCGAGCACTTGTGGCAGGAGACGTCGACCTCGGCGCTCGGCTCGGTGAACGGGAAGAAGTGCGGGCGCAGGCGGACGTCGCGCTCGGCGCCGAAGATCGCGCGCGCGAAGGCGAGCAGCGTCCCCTTGAGATCGCTCAACGTGATGTCCTCGTCGACCGCCAGGCCCTCGACCTGATGGAACTGCGGGGTGTGAGTGGCGTCGTTGTCGCGCCGGTAGGTGCGCCCGGGGACGACGATGTACAGCGGCGGCGGCTCGATCTCCATGGCCCGCGACTGCATCGGTGACGTGTGCGTGCGCAGCACCGCGCCGTCGACCGTGTAGAAGGTGTCGGATTCCTGCCGCGCCGGGTGCTGCGCGTTGTGGTTGAGCGCGTCGAAGTTGTAGTGGACGAGGTCGATCTCCGGCCCCTCGGCGATGCGGAAGCCGAGGCCGAGGAAGACGTCCTCGATCTCCCGCCGCGTCGCCGTCAGCAGGTGCAGCCGGCCGACGGGCGTGACCGGCGAGCCGGGCAGGGTGACGTCGATCGCGTCGGCGGCCAGGCGGGCGTCGAGCTCACCGGCGGCGAGCGCATCGCGCCGCTCCTCCACCTGCGCCTCGAGCGCCTGGCGCGCCTGGTTGGCCGCCTTGCCGACCGCCCCGCGCTCCGACGGCTCCAACGACCCGACCCCGCGCAGCAGGTTGGGCAGCTCCGCCTTGCGGCCGAGCACGTCGATGCGGACCTGCTCGAGCGCGTCGACGGTGGCCGCGCCGGCGATCGCGGCCTCGCCCTCGGCGCGCAGCGTCGCGATCCGGTCAAGCATCGCGCGCCACCCTATCCAGCGCCACCGTGGCCGCCATGGCGGCGTTCAGCGAGTCGCCGACGATCGGGATGTGGGCGACCCGGTCGCACGCCGCGATGACGTCGTCGGGGATCCCGTCGCGCTCCGCTCCCACGACGAGCGTCGCCGCGGGCGCGGCGATCACATCTCCCTGGTGCGCGACGAGCGCGACCCGCGGCGCGGGCAGCTCGTCGATCGCCTTCACCCTCCGCACGCCGACGGAGAAGATCGCGCCCATGGAGGCGCGCACCGCCTTCGGGGAGAACGGATCGGCGCTGCCCGGGCCGAGCGCGACCGACGTCGCGCCGAACGCGTGCGCGGAGCGCAGCACCGTCCCGACGTTGCCGGGGTCGCCCACGCCCCACAGCGCCACGCAGCGGTCGCCCAGAGCGGACGCGTAGCGCTGGTCGAACACGCCGATCACCCGTGTCCCCGACCCCAGGGACGAGAGCTCCGCCATCAGGTGCGGGACGACCTCCTCGCCCTCCAGCCCGCTGTCCGCCGCGACCAGCTTCGCCACCGGCACCCAGCCGGCCGCCTCGGCGGCGTCGACCAGGTCCTCCCCCTCGGCGACGAAGCGCGTCAGCTTGTCCCGCCACTTGCGGCCGGCGAGCTTTCTCACCTCTTTGAGCAGTTCGTTGTTGGGGGAGGAAATGGGCATGAAAAAGGCGCCTCAGCGGGCGCCTCGTGAAGCTGGTGGTGGTGCCGGCGACTACGCCGACGCCACCGCCTCACGGGCGGTCTCGGCAAAGCGTCGGAAGGTGTCGGCGTCGCGCACGGCGAGGTCCGCGAGGATCTTGCGATCGACCTCGACGCCGGCCAGCTTCAGGCCGTGCATGAACTCCGAGTACGACATGCCGTTCTGGCGCGCGGCGGCGTTGATGCGCTGGATCCACAGGCGGCGGAAGTCGCGCTTCTTGTTGCGGCGGTCCCGGTACGCGTAGGTGTCCGCCTTCATCAGCGCTTCCTTCGCGCGGCGGTAGTTCGAGTTCGCCTCGCCGCGGAAGCCCTTCGTCCGCTCGAGGGTCGCCCGGCGCTTCTTGCGCGCGTTGACGGATCGCTTGACGCGCGTCATCTACTTACCCGACCCCTGGAGCAGCTTGCGAACGGTCTTCTCGTCAGCCCGCGCGACGTCCTGGTCCTTGCGGAACCCGCGCTTGCGCTTGGGCGTCTTCTTCTCGAGGATGTGGCTCGAGAACGCCGAGCGAGCCTTGAGCTTGCCCGTGGACGTCTTCTTGAAGCGCTTGGAGGCGCCGCTGTGGGACTTCATCTTCGGCATGACGAGTTCGAAAGGGTAGCGACTACGTCGCCGACGCCTTGGGCTTCGGCTTGGCCTTGGCCTTGGCCTTGGCCTTTGGCTTCGCCGCCGCCTTCTTGGCGGCCGGCTTGGCCTTGACGGCGGGAGCGGGCTTCGGCTCCGGAGGCGGCTCGACCTCGCCGCGCTCCTTGGCCCGCTGAGCCCGCAACGCGGCCAGCTTGGCGGCCCGGCCCGACGGCTGCGCGGACTGGACCTCGCCCGGCTCGGCCTTCGCCACCGGCGAGACGACCTCGCGCGTGGACTCCTTGGCCTCCTCCTCCGGGCGCGCCTCGTGCTCGGCGGGAAGCACCGGACGCCGGATGGCGGCGCGCTCCTCCGTCGACTGGGCGGGGGCCTCGGCGGGCGTCGGCACGGGCTTGGCCCCCGGACGCGGCCGCAGCGGCACCGACACCGCACCCTCGCGGATCGGCCCGAGCACCATCGTCATGTTGCGGCCGTCCTGAGCGGGACGCTGCTCGACGATGCCGAGCTCGGACAGCTCCTCGGCCAGGCGGTTGAGGATGCGCTCACCCAACTCGGGGTGCGCGACCTCGCGACCGCGGAACATGATCGTCAGCTTGACCTTGTCGCGGCCCCGCAGGAAGCGCTCGACGTGACCCTTCTTGGTCTCGTAGTCGTGCTGCCCGATCTTCGGCCGGAACTTGATCTCCCGGATGTTGATCTGCGTCTGGTGCTTGCGCGCCGCCTTCTGACGCTGGGCCTGCTCGTACTTGAACTTCGAGTAGTCCAGGATGCGGCAGACCGGGGGCTTGGAGTCCGGTGCCACCTCGACGAGGTCGAGGTCGCGCGTCTGGGCGTAGCGGAGCGCGTCGGCCGTCTTCATGATGCCCACCTGCTCCCCGTCAGGCCCGATGACACGGACCTCGGGGACGCGGATGCGCTCGTTGATTCGGGTCGAATCGCGTTCCGGGAGGGACCGGTCGAACCTTCTCGGGACCGGCACTAGCTGTGGTGGCCGCTCAAGCGGCTGTCATCGAATGCGTACTCAACGTCACGAAGTATACGCGCTACTCCGAGCCTTCATAAAGCTGGAGCTCATTGGCGTCGGGGTCGAGGAAGGTGGCGACCTTGCCCCACGGGTGCTCGGTGACGTCGCCGACGATCTCCACGCCCGCCGAGGACAGCTCGGAGACGGCGCCCTCGATGTCGTCGGAGACCGCGAACGCGATCACCGCGCCGCCCTCCCCGCCTGAGGTCTCCGAGTCGCGACCGTTGAGGCCGATGCGCACCGCGCCGGCCACCACCATCGACCAGTCGTCCTCCTGCTGCTCGATGTCGAGCCCGAGGGTGTCGCCGTAGAACTCGAGGGCCTTGTCCATGTCGGACACGGGGACCCACACCACACTGATTCCGTCAATCATGACAAATCCTCTTCCCGCTAAGTGAGAACGGCGAACACGGCGCGCCCGCGGACGATCTCGCGCTCGCCGTTGGTTACGGAGCAGTCCACGAAGGCGAGCGTCCCGCCGAGCCGCTCGACGGTCACGTGCGCCTCGACCCAGTCGCCCTCGTCGGCCGACCCGAGGTAGTCGACGGTCAACGACACGGTGGCCACCGACGGGTTCTCCTCGTCGGACTCGCGGCGGACGTTGTGGGCGTTGGCGAAGTCGACAAGGGTGGCCAGGACCCCGCCCTGCGCCTTGCCGAACGAGTTGATGTGGCGCTCGTCGATCTGCAGGCCGACGACCCCGTCGCGGCCGAGCAGCGGCCCGATGTGCTGGACGAAGGCGCCCTCGTCGGTGATCGGCGCGAAGCCCTCAGGCGGCACGGACGGCCTCCACGACCTCGTCGATCGACTTCGACCCCAGGTCTCCCTGGCCGTGCCGGCGCAGCGTGACGCCGCCCGACTCCGCCTCGCGGTCCCCGACGACGAGCATGAACGGGACCTTCTGCAGCTCCGTGTCGCGGATCTTGCGCCCGATCGATTCGCTTCGCTCGTCGGCGTCGGCGCGCAGGCCGCCCTCGCGCAGCGCGTCGAGCACCGTGCGCGCGTAGTCGTTGTGGCGGTCGGCGACGGGCAGGACGGTGGCCTGCACGGGCGCGAGCCAGACCGGCAGCTCGCCGGCCGTCTCCTCGATCAGGATCCCGATGAAGCGCTCGAAGGACCCCAGCAGCGCGCGGTGGATCATCACCGGCTGGTGCTCGGCGTTGTCGGCGCCCGTGTAGGTGAGGCCGAAGCGCTCGGGCAGGTTGTAGTCGAGCTGGACCGTCCCCAGCTGCCACGAGCGGCCGAGCGAATCGGTGGCGTGGAGATCGATCTTGGGCGCGTAGAAGGCGCCGTCGCCCTCGTTGATCCGGTAGGGGAGATCGGCCTTCTGCAAAGCGGCTTCGAGCATCCCTTCCGTCTTGTCCCAGAACGCGTCGGTGCCGAGCCGGTTCTCCGGCCGGGTGGACAGCTCCACGGTGACGTCGAAGCCGAACATCCGGTACCACTCGAAGCCGAACGCGACGCAGTCGAGCACCTCCTGCTCGACCTGCTCGTCGGTGCAGAAGATGTGGGCGTCGTCCTGGATGAAGTGGCGGACGCGGAGCAGGCCGTGCAGCGTCCCGGACGGCTCGCGGCGGTGCAGCAGGCCCGGCTCGGAGTAGCGGACCGGCAGGTCGCGGTAGGAGAAGCGCTGCAGGGAGAACAGGTGCGCGTGGCCGGGGCAGTTCATGGGCTTGAGGCCCATCGAGCGCTCCTCGTACTCGGTGGTGAACATGTGCTCGCGGTACTTGCCCCAGTGGCCGCTGGTCTCCCACAGCGCACTGTCGTAGAGCAGCGGGGTCTTGACCTCGTCGTAGTCGCGCGCGAGCGTCATCTCGCGGCTGCGCTGCACGAGCGTGTTGAAGACCTGGGTCCCCTTCGGCAGCCAGAAGGCGCTCCCGGGCGAGATCTCGGAGAAGGTGAACAGGCCGAGCTGGGGACCGAGGCGGCGGTGGTCTCTCGCACGTGCCTGCTCGAGGCGCTCGAGGTGCTGCTCGAGGTCCTTCTTGGAGTGGAAGGCGGTCCCGTAGATGCGGGTGAGCATCGTGTTGTCGGAGTTGCCGCGCCAGTACGCGCCCGCGGTCGACAGCAGCTTGAACGCCTTGATGCGCTTGGTCGACGGCGCGTGCGGCCCGCGGCAGAGGTCGGTGAACGGGCCGTTGGTGTAGAGGGAGACGGTGTCGACGCCGAGGTCGTCGATCAGCTCGACCTTGTAGGGCTGCGCTTCGGCGACGAAGCGCTCGCGTGCCTCCGCGGACGTCACGTCCTCGCGCGCGAAGGACTCGTCGGCGGCGATGTGCTCGGCCATCTTCGCCTCGATGGCGGGGAAGTCCGCCTCGCTGATGGTGATGCCGTCGGGGAACTCGAAGTCGTAGTAGAAGCCGTTCTCGATCGGCGGGCCGATGGAGATCTTCACGCCCGGATAGAGGTCCATGACCGCGGCGGCGAGGACGTGCGCGGTGTCGTGGCGGATGAGGTCCAGCGATTCCTCGCTGCGGTCCGTGACGATGGCGACGGTGGCGCCGTCGGGCAGCGGGCCGGCGAGGTCGCGCGGCTCGCCGTCGACGGTGACGGCGAGCGCGGCGCGGGCCAGGCCAGGACCGATCGCCGCGGCGAGATCGCTCCCCGTGGCGCCGTCGTCGAGCTCGCGTTGAGATCCATCAGGAAGGGTGACCTGCATACCGTGTTCGCGAGCATATGGACCTGCGCCGCGCCTTCCCCGTCTTCGCGAGCACCGCCTTCCTCAACGCAGGCTCGGACGGACCGGTCCCGCAGGCGGCCGCCGACGCGGTGACGGCGACGCTCGACCGTGCCCTGCGCGACGGCCGGCGCATCGAGCACTTCGAGGCGCGCGCCGAGGCCGGCGCGGCGCTGCGGACGCACTACGCGCGGATCCTCGGCGCGCCCGAGGCGGAGATCGCGCTGACCACGTCCACCTCCGAGGGGCTCGCGCGCGTGATCATCGGAATGGACCTCGGGCCGGGCGACGAGATCCTGATCGCCGACGGCGAGCACCCCGGCCTGCTCGGCCCGGTGCTGGCTGCGCGGGCGCGCGGGGTGACGGTGCGCAGCGGGCCGCTGACCACGCTCGCCGAGCACGTCCGCCAGTCCACGACGCTGGTCGCCTGCTCGCACGTCGGCTGGTCGACGGGCGAGGTGGCCGATCCGCGGCTGGGCGAGACCGGCGTCCCGCTGCTGCTCGACGGCGCCCAGGGCGTCGGCGCCGTCCCGACCGACGTGCGCGCGATCGGCTGCGCCGCCTATGCGGGCGCGGGTCAGAAGTGGCTGTGCGGGGCCGACGGGACGGGGATGCTGTGGCTCGAACCGGGCTTCGCCGAGCGCGTCCATCCCGGCGCCCCGCCCTACGAGGCGTTCACGGACACGTCGCTCGGGCTCGCGTCCGGCTTCCACCCCGACGCGCGCCGCTACGGGACCCCGACGCTCGCGCTCGAGCTGCTCGCGTCCTCCGTCGCGGCCTGCGAGGTCCTGGCCGGCTTCGGGTGGGACGCCGTCCACGCGCGCGCGGTTGCCCTCGCGGCGACGTTCGCCGAGCGGCTGGCCGAGGCGGGCATGAACGTGGCCCCCCGCGGGCAGACGACCCTGGTGAGCTGGGAGGACCCCGACCCGCCGGCGACGGCCACGCGCCTCGCGCAGGACGGCGTCATCATCCGCTCCTTCCCGGGCCTCCCGCTCCTGCGCGCCTCCGTCGGCGCCTGGAACGACGAGTCCGACCTCGACCGGCTTCTGGAGGCGCTGTCCCGATGAATGAGCAGTTCGCGAAGGTCAACGGCGACATCGAGCTCTGCTTCGAGGAATTTGGGACCCGCGACCTCCCCACCGTCCTGCTCATCATGGGGTTGGGCACGCAGATGCTGGCCTGGGACGAGCGCTTCTGCGGGATGCTCGTCGAGCACGGCTTCCACGTCGTCCGCTACGACAACCGCGACGTCGGCAAGTCGACGAAGGTGGACGCCAGGCCGCCGACCAGGCGCGAGATGCTGCTGCGCGACAAGAAGGCCGCCGCGTACACGCTGTCCGACATGGCCGACGACGCGGTCGGCCTGCTCGATCATCTCGACGTCCGCCGCGCGCACATCGTCGGCGCGTCGATGGGTGGCATGATCGCCCAGACCGTCGCGATGGAGCACCCGGACCGGGTCCTGTCGCTCGTCTCGATCATGTCCAACGAAGGCGGACGCCTGAAGGGCCAGCCCACGATCGCGGCGACCAAGATGCTGCTGACCCCGGCGCCGAAGGAGCTCGCGGCCTACCTGGATCACGTCGTCAAGCTCTACGGGGTGATCGGCTCGCCGGGCTACCCAGCCGACCCCGCCGTGGTGCGCGAGCGCGCGGCCGTCGGCTACGAGCGCGGCCTCAGCGCGGCCGGTACGGGCCGCCAGCTGATGGCGGTCGTCGCCTCGCCGAACCGCACCGAGGGGTTGCGCAAGCTGAGGGTCCCCACCACCGTCGTCCACGGCAAGAAGGACGTGCTCGTGCGGATCTCGGGCGGACGCGCCGTCGCCAAGGCCGTCCCGGGCGCGAAGCTCGTCGAGATCGAAGGCATGGGCCACGACCTCCCGCCCGGCGTCTGGCCGCAGATCGTCGACGCGATCGTTGAGACCGCGGCGCGGGCCGCGAGCGACCCGGTTACCGCGACAGCGCGATGACCAGCACGACGATCACGATCAGCAGCAGCACCCCGCCGCCGGCGACCAGCGGCTTCTGACCCGCCCAGAACCCGGGGTTCGCCCGGTCGCGGGAGATGTGCCCCTCAGGAGGGGTGCCGACCCAGTCGTCGTCATCGTCAGCCATGGCGCCGGTGTACCCGCCCGCCGTCACCTGCAAGGACCCCTGTGGGATCCGAACTCGGGGAGGGTGCGATTGTGGAACAATCTGTTCGGTGAACCCGCGCGTCCTGGTCCTGCTGTCGGCGGTCTGCTTCGGGACGACCGGCACCGCACAGGCG
The DNA here is from genome assembly GCA_964242305.1 of uncultured Solirubrobacteraceae bacterium. Taxonomy (GTDB): domain Bacteria; phylum Actinomycetota; class Thermoleophilia; order Solirubrobacterales; family Solirubrobacteraceae; genus DATLGB01. The sequence continues at coordinate 48,141 of CAXTBB010000026.1, read as the reverse complement.
CTCGGGCCTGACGGCACGGAGCCGAGCGTGGTCGGCGCCGCGCGGGTGGCGGTCGGCGGCGCGCTGCTGGCCGCACTGGCGTGGCGGCGGGGCGGCGCGCCGTGGCCGCGCCTCCCGGTCCTGCTCGGTGCCGCGGGGGTGGCCGGCTATCAGCTGACCTTCTTCGCGGCGGTCGACGCCACGGGGGTGGCGGTCGGGACGGTGGTCGCGCTCGGGTCCGGGCCGGTGTTCGCCGGGCTGCTCGCGCGCGAGCGGGTGACCACGCGCTGGGCGGCGGCGACCGGGCTGGCGGTGGCCGGCGTCACCGTGCTGGTGGCAGCGGGGACGTCGGCGGAGATCGACCCGGGCGGGGTCGGGCTGGCGCTGGGCGCCGGGCTGTCCTACGCGACGTACACGGTGGCGGCGAAGGGCCTGCTCGCGGTGCACGGGCCGGAGGCGGTGATGGCGCGGCTGTTCGGCCTCGGCGCCGTGGCCCTCTCCCCCGTGCTGATCGTCGAGGGCCTCGGCCAGGTGGGCACGCTCGGCGGGCTCGCGCTGGCGGTCTATCTCGGCACGATCCCCACCGCGCTCGCCTATGTCCTCTTCGCTCGTGGGCTGCGGCACCTGCCCGCCGGCGAGGTGGCGACCCTGACGCTGGCCGAGCCGGTCACCGCCACGGCGCTCGGGGTCGTCGTGCTCGGCGAGCGCCCAGGGCTCGTCGCGCTGGCCGGCGTCGCGCTCGTCCTCGCCGGCCTGGCCGTGCTCGCCGCGCCCCGACGGGCGGAGGCGGAGGTGCTGCCGGTATGACCGGGCGCGGCGAGGGCGCCGCGGGTGGCGCCGCGCCGGCGCGGCTGGCGGATGCGCTGCGGGTGCGGATCCTGGAAGGGGAGCTGGTGGGGCCTCTGCGCGAGCAGCACCTGGCCGCGGCGTCCGGCCTCGCGCGCCACACCGTCCGGGCCGCGCTGCGGGCGCTGGAGACGGAGGGCGTCGTCCGGATCGAGCGCAACCGCGGCGCCCGCGTGCGCACGTTCACGCGCGCGGAGCTGGTCGCCCTCGGGGAGCTGCGGATCGCGCTGGAGGTGGAGGCCGCCCGGCTCGCGCTCGCCCGCCACGGCCGCCTCCCCGACGCCGTTCACGACGCGGGCCGGGCGCTGGCCGCGGCGGTCGGTGGGCCGTTCGCCGAGGTGGCCGGCGCGCACGAGCGCCTGCACGCCGCGATCGTCGCGTCTGGCGGGAGCCCGCGGATCGAGGCCGCCCACCGCGCGCTGGCCGGTGAGCTGCGCCTGTTCCTCACCCAGTTGCGGGACGCCCAGGTCCGCTTCGACACGGTCGCGCTGGCCGCGGAACACGAGGCCCTGCTGGCCGCGATCGAGGCGGATGGCCCCGATGCGCTGCGGATTCACATAACAACCTCAACCGATGCCCTGACAACTGGACTGAAGTTCTAGGCGCCATCTGCCGAAGGGCCCGGTAGATGCGCAATCGTCAGATCCCCGCCGAAGCCCAGCAATACGCCTCCGCCTTCGATGCCTACCTGCGCGCGACCCCGGACGGTCGCCAGGAGCGCGAGGCGGCCGACCGCATGACCGCCACGCTGAACGTCCTCGCGCAGGCCCGTCTGTCCAAGGAGCCGGTCCGCGCGTTCGCCAACAAAGACAAGCAGCAGGCCGCCGCCTGACGCCACGGCGAGCGAGCCGCGGCGATCTTCGGCCCGCGGGCGATAGGACGAGCAGCACCCCGTCGTGACACTGAAGGCGTACCCGACATGGAGGTTCGCCTCAAACGACATAGAGCGCAGCGACTGCATCTCTTCATCGCCGCCCCGCGAGGACCCGCGCGGGGCGGCGTCCTCCTTTAAGCGTCCTTCCTCTAGGCGCCCTGGTCCAGCAGCCACTGATGC
>CAXTBB010000026.1:30019-46252 GCA_964242305.1 uncultured Solirubrobacteraceae bacterium | reverse complement strand
TAAGGGGTCGATTCTCAGCTTCGTCTGAGGTGACCCCGCCAGGCTGGAGCGATGAGCGCCGTTCTCGAGGATCCGGTCACGTCCACCTCGGCACCGGCGCCCGCGCGCCACCGCGAGATCCGGTGGGAGCTGATCGGGCTGCTCGTCCTGGCCGGCGCGCTCGAGCTGGTCAACCTCTCGGTCAACGGCTTCGCGAACGAGTACTACTCGGCCGCGGTCCGGTCCATGAGCACGAGCTGGCACGACTTCCTCTTCAACGCGTTCGACCCGTCCGGGGTCATGACGGTCGACAAGCCGCCGCTGGCGCTGTGGGTGCAGGCGCTCTCCGCGCGCGTGTTCGGCTTCAACTCGGTGGCCATCCTGGTGCCCCAAGCGCTGATGACGATCGGCTCGGTCGCGCTCACGTACGACCTGGTCCGGCGGCGGTTCGGCCGCATCGGGGGCTTCGCGGCCGGCCTCGTCCTCGTCCTCACGCCGCTGAGCGTGGCGATGGGCCGCCACAACAACCCGGACGCACTGCTGATCCTGTGCTGCGTCGCCGCGCTCTGGTTCCTGGTGCGCGCACTGGAGGACGGCCGCACGCGCTGGCTCGTGTGGAGCGGCGTGATGGTCGGCCTGGCCTTCGAGACCAAGATGCTGGCGGCCTTCCTGGTCCTGCCCGGGCTGGTCGCCGCGTTCCTGTGGGTCGCTCCGCGCGGCCGGGTCGCGGCGCTGCGCTCGCTGGCCGCCGGGGGCGCCGCGCTGGCGGTCGTCGGCGGCGCCTGGCCGGTGCTGATGTGGCTGACGCCGTCCGGCTCACGACCGTGGGTGTCGGGGACGACGGACAACTCGATCTGGTCGCTGATCTTCGGCTACAACGGCCTCGGCCGCCTCGACGGACAGGCCGGCGGCCCGGGTGGCGGCGCCGGCGGGCCGGGCGGGTTCGGCGGCGGCAACGGCGGCCCCTTCGGCGGCGCCGCGGGACCGTTGCGCCTCCTGCACCAGGGCCTCGGCGGGCAGGCGGGCTGGCTGCTCGGCTTCGCCATCGTGGCGGCGGTCGCGCTGGTCGTCGTCTCCCGCCTGCGCCGTGACGACGCCCGCACCGGCTTCGTGATCGCGGTGGGCGGCTGCTTCGCCGTCTGCGCGGTCGCCTTCTCCTTCGCCAAGGGGATCTTCCACCCGTACTACATCTCCCAACTGGCCCCGTTCACCGCCGCGCTGGTCGGCGCGGGCGTGGCGCTGGCCATCCGCGTGCGCTGGGTCGGGCCGGCGGCGATCGCGGCGGGCGTGGTCGTCGAGCTCGTCGTCATCGACCGGGACGCCACCGACCTCAAGTGGGCGATCCCCGTGGTCATCGTCGCCGGCCTGGCGGCGGCGGTCGTGATGGTGGTCCGCGGCGACGCTCGCACCCGCATCGTCGCCGTCGGCGCCGCGCTCGCCGCCCTGCTGGCCGCGCCGGCCAGCTGGGCGTTCCAGACCGTCGGCCACGCGACGGGCACGACCTTCCCCGCCGGCGGGCCGGCCGGCTCCGGGTTGGGCGGCTTCGGCGGCGGCGGCCCGGGTGGCCGCGGCGGCTTCCGCGGCCGGTTCGGCGGGCCGCCTCCGGGCTTCGCTCCCGGCGGCGGTGGCGGCGCGCTCCCCGGCGGCCCGCCGGCCGGCGGCTTCCGCCCCGGCGCCGGCGGTTTCGGCGGCGGCGACGCATCCTCCCTGAAGGTCCTGGTCGCCTACGCGAAGGCCCACGGCGGCGGGACGATCGGCATCTCCAGCCAGCAGGGCGCCAGCTCAACGATCATCAACACGGGCGCCGACGTGGCCGGCATCGGCGGCTTCTCCGGCCGCGAGAGCACGGTCAGCGTCCCGTGGCTCGCCGAGGCCGTCCGCGACGGGCGCCTGCGCTGGATCTCCGCGGCGTCCCAGGGCGGCGCGTTCGGCGGCGGGGGCGCCCGGCCCGGCGACTCGCGCGCCGGCTCCGACGGCGCGATCGCCACCGCCGAGTCCGTCTGCCCGTCCGTCACCGTCTTCGGCTCCAAGCTCTACGACTGCCGGGGCAAGGCCGACCAGCTGCTGGCCGCCGCGAAGTAGCCTGCGCCCGATGACGGGCGAGCCGATGGTCCTGCTGCACGGCGTGACGGACACGCCGCGGACCTGGGACCTCGTCCGCGACCGCCTCGCGGCCGAGCACGACGTGCACGCCCCCACGCTGCTCGGCCACCACGGCGGCGCCCCGTTCACCGGCGACGCCACCCCGGAGGCGATCACGGACGACGTCGAGCGCCAGATGGACGCCGCCGGCCTGGAGACCGCGCACCTGGTCGGCAACTCGCTCGGCGGCGGCATCGCCCTGCAGCTGGCGGCGCGCGGGCGGGCCAGGACCGTCGTCGGCCTCGCCCCCGCCGGCGGCTGGCTGCCCGACGACCCCGCCCAGCGCCGCGTGCTGTCCTTCTTCACCCTCGCCCAGAACCTGCTCAAGGACGCCGCGCCGCGCGCGGACGAGATCGCGTCGACCCCCGAGGGTCGCGCCCGCTCGCTCGCGTTCATGGTCGAGCGCCCCGAGCACGTCCCCCCCGATCTGGTCGCCGACCAGATCCGCGGCGCCGCCGACTGCCCGATCGTGCTGCCGCTGATCCGGGGCACCGTCGAGAACGGCTATCAGGACCCCGGCGACATCGACGTCCCCGTCCGCATCGTGTGGGGCACGGAGGACAAGGTGCTGGCCTGGCCGAGCGCCGCCGCGCACTTCCAGGAGCGCCTGCCCGACGCCGACTGGGTCGTGCTCGACGGCGTCGGCCACCTCCCCCAGCTCGACGTGCCCGACCGGACCGCCGAGCTGATCCTGGAGTGGACCGCTAACCGACCCGGATGACGCGCAGGCTGCGCGTCCCGCGGGGTGCCTCGAAGGCGACCTCGTCCCCGGCCTTGGCGCCCAGCAGCGACTGCGCCAGCGGGGACTCGAGGCTGAGCTTGCCCGCCGCGACGTCGGCCTCCGTCGCCGACGTGATCACGTAGGTGCGCTCGCGCCCGCCGTCGTCGACGACCACCGTCGAGCCGAGCGCGACCGTGTCCCCGTGCGAGGCCTCGACGACGACCGCGTTGCGGCGGCGGTCCTGCAGGCGCAGGATCTTGGTCTCCAGGTGCGCCTGGGAGTTCTTGGCGTCGTGGTACTCGGAGTTCTCCTTGAGGTCGCCCCACGCGCGCGCCGTCTTGATGCGCTCGGCCATCTCACGGCGGCCCTCCCCCTCGAGCTCCGCCAGCTCCGCCTCCAGGGCGGCCAGCGCCTCCGGGGTGATCTCGTACGAACGGTCGGAGCTCAAGCCGTCGAGGCTATCGCTGATCGGCGGCCGTGCCGCGCGAACACCCAGGAGCGCAGGGCGACGAAGCGCGTCACCGTGGCGACCAGCGACGAAGCGACCAGCACGGCCAGCTCCAGCGGCCGGGCCGGCCGCGAATCCAGTCCGTGGAGCACGCCGAGCGCCGCGGTCGTCAGCCCCAGGGTGAGGATGAAGACCGCGGCGCCGGCCGCGTGCTGGCGCAGCAGGCCGGCGCGGCCGCGGATGCGGAAGGTGAGGCGCCGGTTGGCTGCGGTGTTGCCGACGGCGGTGACAGCGAGGGAGAGGCCGTTGGCGAACGCGGGTCCGAGGGGGCCCCTCAGAAACAGGAAGAGGAAGGCGTAGGCGAGCGTCGAGACCACGCCGATGCCCAGGAAGCGGACGACCGGCGTGGCCGTCAGCAGCCGCGCGACGCCCTTGAGGTCCTGCCACGCCGTGCTGGCGATGTGAACGGTCGAGTCGGGATCGTCGACCCAGTCGACCGGGACCTCGTGGATGCGCAGGCCGCGCCGCTGGGCGAGCACGAGCAGCTCCGTGTCGAAGAACCACTCCTGGTCGCGGACGTCGGCCAGCAGGCCCGGAAGGACGTCGGTGCGTACCGCCTTGAAGCCGCACTGGGCGTCGGAGAAGCGGGCTCGCAGCGCCGTGCGCAGCGTGACGTTGTAGACACGCGAGATGACCTCCCGCTTGGCGCTGCGCTCGACCCGCGCTCCGTTGGCCAGGCGCGTCCCGATGGCGACGTCCGAGTGCCCGCTGAGCAGCGGCGCGACGAGCGGGAGCAGCGCGCGCAGGTCCGTGGAGAGGTCGATGTCCATGTACGCGGCCACGCTCGCGTCCGAGGCCGCCCAGGCGGTGCGCAGCGCCCGGCCGCGGCCCTTCTCCTCCAGGCGGAGGTAGCTGACGCCGTCGAGGTGGTCGGCGAGGCGCCGGGCGAGGGCGGGCGTCTGGTCGGTGGACGCGTTGTCGGCGATCACGATGCGCCAATCCCACGGCATGGCGTCCGAGGACAGGAAGTCGTGCAGCCGCCAGACGCTGGCCTGGATCGACGTGGCTTCGTTGTAGACCGGGAGGACGATGTCGATCTGCGGCATGACGAGGATGCTCGTCCCCGTGCGTGCGAGGCGTGTAAGCGTCCCCTCAGAGGTTGCTGAGACAGCCGAGCGCGGCGTCGGCGTAGAGCCGCGCCCGCTCGGCGTACCCGGCGGCCGTCGGATGCACGTGGTCCTTGCCCAGCCAGCTGCGGTGCCGCTTGAGGGCCGCCTCCCAGTCGACGATGCGAAGCCGGTCGTCCGCCCGGGCCAGCGCGCGCAGGCGGGCGTTGGCGCGGTGGTAGGAGATGCCGGCCAGAGGCGGGCGGACGATGGTGGCCCACACGACGCACGGCGCGCGGTCGAGGCTCGCGCGCACGGCCGCCTCGAGGGCGTCGACGTGGCGCGGGTCGTCGTTGGTGAACAGGCTGAAGGCGAGGACGTCGGGCGGCGGATCGAGGGGCGTCATGGCCAGCGTCGCCATGCCCTCGGCCAGCGGCCGGCCGGGCCGGCCGTCCGAGGTCACCCGCCAACCCGGCAGCGCGGCGCGCAGCGGCGCCTCGGTGCCGACGGCCAGCGAGTCGCCGATCACCGTCAGCTCGGGGCCGAGGACGTCGTCCGGCGTGTAGGCGAGCGCGAACGTCTTGGCGACCTCGTCCTCACCGGAGAGGACGCGCAGGCGGACGTGCTGGCGCCCCGCGGGCAGGACGACGTTGAGCAGCGCGCTGAAGTGGCGCTTGCGGTTGGCCACCACGGTCGTCGTGCACGGGCCGAGCTCGCAGGTGGCGCGGATCCTCACGACGGCGCCGCGGGGCGCGTGGCCACTCACCTCGATCGAGGCGGCCAGGCTGTGGAACAGCGGGTGGGCGGGCACGACGTCGGCGGGCTTGGTCAGCTGCAGCGCGTGCGCCGGCGCCGCCAGCAGCAGGACGAGGGCGAGGGTCAGCCGCCGCACGATCGGATCGCCTCCGCGTAGAGGGACGCCCGCACCTTGTAGCCGTCGCCGACGCCGTGGACGCCGTCCGGGCCGACGAGGCCGGGGCGCGCCGCCACGGCCTGCGCCCACGGGACGAGGATCAGGTGCGGGCTCAGCTCGGCCTCGAGTGCGGCCAGCCGTGCGTTGGCGGCGGCGTAGGAGACACCGGACTGCGGCGGGCGGACGATCGTCGCCCACACGGCGCAGCCGCCGTCGCCGACCGCATTCACCGTGCTGCGCACCGCCTGTTCGAGCGTGTCGACGGTGCGCGGGTCGTCGTTGGTGAACAGGCCGACGGCGAGGACGGCGCCGCGCACGTCGTCCCGGGCGATGATCTGCATCCCCTCGGCCAGCGGGCGGCCGTTGCGGGCGTCGATGCTGACGGCGTAGCCGGGGAGCAGGCCCGGCAGGATGTCCTTGATGCCGACGGTGAGCGAGTCGCCCACGACCACGACGCGGGTCGGTCGCGGGCGGGCGGTGGCGGTGGGTTCGGCCTCGCTCGACGCGGGCGGCAGCGGCGCGGCCGGCGGCGCCTTGACCCGCACCCGCAGCCGGTCGACGCGGTCCCCGCTCGGCGTGGAGGCCTCGATCGTCGTGCGCGCGTCGCGCGGGCGTAGGCGCGCGTGCCAGCGCCCGTCGTCCCCTGCCCGGGCGATCGCCGAGCAGCCCGCCTGCGCGCAGCCCGCCGACAGCAGCACGGTCGCCTGCGGCGCCGCCGTCCCGCTCACCACGACCGCGCGGCCGGCGCGTACCACCGACCCCGCGTCGGGCGACTCGATGGCGATCGCGGCCGCCGGCGTCGCCGTCGGCGAGGCGGTCGGGCGGCTCGCGGGCGTGTCCGTCGCGTGACCGCAGCCGGCGAGCAGCACCACCGACAGCGCGACTACATTCCGCCCATGCTTCGACGCGTCCTGCTGTCCTGCCTGCTCGTGCTCGCCGCCGCGTCCGTGGCGACGGCGGCCGGTCCCGTCGCCTCCGCCAGCAAGGCCTGCTCGCTGTCGGCCAAAGAGAAGGGCGGCTCCACGCCGAGCACGCTCGGGGCGACCTACGTCACCTCGCTGAGCGCCTCCGGCACCTCGTGCGGCAAGGCCAAGAGCCTCACGAAGGCGTTCAACACGTGCCGTCACAAGCACGGCAAGGGCGGTCGGTGCACGGCGAAGGTCAAGGGGTACTCGTGCTCGGAGAAGCGGTCCAACGGCGTCGGCCAGTACGTCTCGAAGACGTCGTGCAAGAACGGCGGGAAGTCCGTCAAGTTCACCTACTCGCAGAACACCTAGTTCTGCGGGACGTCCTCGAAGTCCTCGGCCAGCGCCCGCTGGACGACGCTCGCCGCCAGCTCTGAGCCGGCCTCGTTGAGGTGGATGCCGTCCGCCTCGCGCACGAGCGTCGGCTTGCCGTCGACGGCCATCGAGTCGCGGAAGCGCCCGCCGGGCGTGAACAGAGTGGTCAGGTCCAGGACGCGGACCTGGGCGCGGTAGGCGGCCGCCGCCGCGCGCACGGCGGCGTTGACGGTGCGGGCGACCCGCTGGCGGTCGCCGTCGCGCGGGAGCGGCAGCGTGAGCCAGTAGACGCGGCCGGTCCCCGCGCGGCGGTAGGTGTTCATCATCGTCCGCGCGCGGGTCGCGTAGGCGGCGGCGTACTTGACCCCGCAGCACGGGATGTCGTCGATCGGGAAGCCCTCGTTGGCGCCGATGAAGACGACCACCGCGTCCGGCTTGTCCCGGCCGACCTGGCGGACCGACAGCCGGCCCCAGTCGAGCAGGTCGGGCTTGGAGATGCCGGTGCCGATGTGCGGGTCGCGGATGACCTGCGTCGCCTCGCCGCCCGACAGCCGCCGGGCGAGGATCGCGTCCAGCGGCTGGGACATCGAGTCGCCCGTCACCAGCAGGGTGCGCAGGCCGCGGTCGGGCGCCTTCGCGGGTCCGAGGTCGGATGGGCCGAACGCGTCGGGGGTGACCGGTGCGACGCCCTGCACGTTCTTGGTGGCGGCGAACCCGTTCTCCGTCCCCGTCAGGTCCCCGTCGGGCGAGAGGCCGGCGGTGAGGTCGTGGGCAGCGTCGGCGAACGGCAGCCGGTTGGCGACCGCCGCCGCCGGCCGGCCCACCGCGAGCACGACGGACCGGATCGGCCCGGGGTCCAGCCGCTGCCCCGTGCGCTTGATGCTCGGGCCCTGGGCGAGGACGAGCACGACGGCGGCGACCGCGATGACCACGAACGCCTCGCGCGCGCCCCGGCGGCGCGTCCGCGGCGAGATCGGCGGGATGATGTCGTTGCTCATGTGGACCACTAGAACTGGAAGTAGATGAAGGGCGGGACGCCCTGGGACGGGACGGTGGCGGCGACGACCATGACCACGACCGCGAGGGCGAGCCCGAGGGCGACCGGCGGGGCGGCCTCGAGGCGCAGGCGCACGGTCTCGATCGCGCCGCGCGGCACGAGCTGCAGGCCGATCACGACGGCGATCGCGGCGACGACGGGCACGGTCCACAGTGTCGCAGCGCCGAAGTCCCCGAACTGGCGGAGGTAGTCACCCGCGATACCCAGGCTCGGCGAGCGGAACAGGATCCAGCCGAGCACGACCAGGTGGAAGGTGACGAACCACTTCACCGCCGCCGGCGCCTTCACCCGGCCGCCGAGCAGCCGCTCCCCCGCGAGCCCCGCCCCGTGCAGCGTCCCCCACAGCACGAACGTCCACGCCGCCCCGTGCCAGAGGCCGCCGAGGATCATCGTCAGCATCAGGTTGCGGTACGTGAGCAGCTTGCCCTTGCGGTTGCCGCCGAGCGGGATGTAGAGGAAGTCGCGCAGGAAGCGGCTCAGGGTCATGTGCCAGCGACGCCAGAACATCTGGAAGCCGGTGCTCGCATACGGGCGGTCGAAGTTCTGCGGGAAGACGAAGCCGCACAGCAGCGCGATGCCGATGGCGATGTCCGTGTAGCCGCTGAAGTCGCAGAAGATCTGGGCCGCGTAGGCGTAGGAGGCGAGCAGGACGTCCGGCGCGTGGTAGGCCTGCGGGACGGCGAAGACGGGGTCGACGACCTCGCGCGCGAGGAAGTCCGCGATCGCGACCTTCTTGATCAGCCCGAGCGCGATCAGCCCGACGGCGGCACCGACGGGGACGTCCCGCGGGTCGCGCGGCGTGGCCAGCTGGGGCAGGAACTCCTTCGCGCGCACGATCGGGCCGGCCACCACGTGCGGGAAGAAGCTCAGGTACAGGGTGGCGTCGACGAAGCTCGCCGGCTCGATCTCGCCGCGGTAGACGTCGACCGTGTACGAGATCGCCTGGAAGGTGAAGAAGGAGACGCCGAGCGGGATCGCCAGCGCGACCAGCGGCGCGCTCAGCCCGAGGCCGAAGTCCGCGAGGACGTCGTTGATCTGGGTCGCGAAGAAGCCGTAGTACTTGAAGACGCCCAGGACGGCGAGGTCCCCGGCGACCGCGAGCGTGACGATCGCCTTCCTGCGATTCGGGAAGCGCTGGATGGCCTGCGCGGCGAGCTGGTTCCAGATCGTGATCCCGCCCAGCAGCAGGCAGAATTTCGCGCCGGCGGCGCCGTAGAACGCGTAGCTGGCGACGATCATGAACGGCTTCCAGATCCGCGGGTGCGGCATCAGCAACCACGACGCGCCCAGGATGAGCGGGAAGAAGACCGCGAACTGGACGGTCGGGAAGATCACAGCGAGCCGGCCGCGCGCAGCGCCCGGATCATCACGTTCGCGCCGATGGACGCGCCGGCCACGTTGAGGTGGACGCCGTCGTCCTGGCGAACCACCCTGCCGTCGATGCTGCGGCGGAAGCGGTAGCCGGGCGTGAACGTGTGCGGGAGGTCGACCAGGTGGACCGTGCCGCGGTGGCGGCGGGCGGCCTTGCGCAGCGCCCGGTTGACCGCCACGAACACGCGGCGGAACTGCGCGCCGCGCGGTGCGGGCAGCAGGCACCAGAAGACGGTCCCGGCGCCGCCGCGCTCGTAGGTGCGCATCATCCCGCTGGCCACCTTGGCGTAGCGGCGCTGCCAGGCCCTCCCGCAGCACGGCGTGGTCCCGAACGGGTAGCCGTCGTTGGCGCCGATGAAGACGATGGTCAGGTCGGGGTGATAGCTCGCGACCTGCTTGCGCGCGTGCGCCGGCCAGTTGAGCAGCTGGGGCTTGCTCAGGCCGGTCGAGATGCGCGCGTCGGAGCGGACGCCGACGCGCTCGGGGGCGAGGCGCTGCTTGAGGAAGCCGTCGACGATCTGGATCATCGAGTCGCCCGTGGCGAGCAGGCGCAGGTGCCCGGGCCGGCGGCGGACGGTCAGGGTCTCGCGCGCGTTGGCGTAGGTGACGCGCCAGCGGCCGGTGCGCGGGAGGCGCAGCCGGGCCCGGTGACCGTGGACCTCTGCGCAGCGCTTGGCGTGAGCGGGCCCGCGCGCGCACACGCGGCCGTCGAGCGGCAGGCGGAAGCGGTCGCGCAGCGTCACGGTGGTGGGTCTGCCGACGCGAGGCCGCTTCGGCTTCACGCGCAGGACGTAGCGATGCGCGCAGCTGGGCGTGCGGACCTGGGTGACGGCGGTGAGCGGCGTCCCGTCGGGCGCCGTCCCCTGGGCGGTGAAGACGCGGTCGCGCGTCGCGCACGACCACGTCCCGGCCTCGGCGATCGCCCCGGCGCCGGTCGCGTCGAGCGTCACGTGCCCGACGGCGCGGTCGCCCTCGGCGACGTCCAGCTGGGCCGCGGGCGGGCCGGCCAGCGTGAGCGCGATCCGGCCGGCCTGCTTCGTGCTCGCCAGCAGGGCGAGCGGTCCAGGGGCCTGGGCGGCGGCCGTCCCCACGACGCCGGTCGCGAACAGCGAGATCGCGAGCAGCGCCGCTTTCACGCGCCGCAAGTTAGTCCTTGGCTAGAGGGACCAGTGCGAGGACCCGCCGTGGGCCCACATCCACATCGCGCCGAGGGCGGCCCAGCGCGGGTGATAGGGCGACTTGTGCCCGTACGGCGTGTGCGCCCACGTGGTCGGCATGAACTGGAACAGGCCGGCGGCGCCGGAGCTCGAGTTGGTCTGCTTGTAGTCCAGGCGCGACTCCCGGTACGCGATCGCCAGCGCCTGGTCCTGGGACTCGCCGAAGTGGCGGGCGGCGCGGCGGACGAAGCACTTGGACACGTTCGCGCGCGTCTCGAAGCGCCAGCAGCTCGGGCGGTGCGGGCGGTCCTTCGTGCACAATCGGTTCGAGCAGAACGCGTCGGGACCAGCAGCGCCGGCGGTCGGGGCCAGCGGGGACGACATCAGGGCGACGAACGACGCCGCCACGGCCAGGCACGCACGCAGCGCGCGGTCTTCGAACAGCATGGGGATGGGACCTCCGTGATCGCTTCGAGCAGCGAGGCGGCGGGCACGGGCACGGCGCCGCCAGGGCCGCTCAGGACTCAGGCGAGGCTAGAACGTGCGTTCGGTGTCGCGTGTGACGTGGGTCACCGTGCGCTCGCGGCGGCCTCGGGTGCGCGGGGCGTCCCGATCGCCGTGCTCACGCAGGCGCCTCGGCCACGGGCCGGCGCCGGGGAGCGCCGGCGGCGGCTCGGGCTGCGGCTCGTCGTCGCGGTCCCAGCGCTCGTCGTCGTCGTCGGAGTCCTCGTCGTCGAGCAAGCGGTAGAAGAACCAGAACAGGAAGCCGCAGAGCAGGACCACGTCGACTACGCGGAAGCCGACCATGAACACCCATCCCGACACGCTCATCCCTTACGGGAGGCTAAACGGATCGGCGGCGCGGCGGCGCGCCTACTGCGCGCACAGGCGCCGCAGCACCGGCTCGAGCGCCTCCGGCGCGTCGGGCAGGCACTCGACCAGCCCGAGCAGCCGCCGGCTGTCGGTCAGGGCCAGCCGCCGCTCGGCGGTCACGCGCGCGACCCACTTCGCCGCCGCCCGGTCGAACCGCGGGTCCGCCGACCGCGCCATCACCACCAGGATCCGGAGCGCGTCCTCGAGTTGGACCACCTGCAGCTCGGCCGCCGCCGCCTCGATGATGTGCATGTTCCCGCCCAGCAGGGCGCGCCGGAAGTTCGCGTAGGACGAGCCCTTGATCGACACGAACGCATGTTCGCAGATCGGACGGGCGGGACCGGCGGCACCGCCGGCGCGCACGCCTGGGTGTCGGAACCCGGCGCGGTGTCCGCTCGCAGACCGGAAAGTCCCGTTCAGGCGCTTGGCTGCCGATGGTCAATGATGTCGTCCATCACCCAGCCGCTGGCACTGCGGGCGGTCCTCGGGCTGATCGGCACCATCATCGTGGTCAGCCTCGTCCCGACGTTCGGGTGGGGCGGCGAGGACATGCGGGTCGTGATGCGCGACTGGGCGCCGGTGACGGTGTACGTCCTCGTCGGTGCGCTCGCCATCACGCGTGCCGTCACGGTGCGTCAGGCCCGGGGGTCGTGGACGGTGCTCGCGGTCGGGCTGTGCCTCTATGCGGCGGGCAACCTCCTCTGGTCGCTCTGGGCCGAGAACCTGACCGATCCGCCGATCCCGTCGATTTGCGATGTGCTCTGGCTCTCGCTCTATCCGGCCAGCTACGTCGGGTTGACGCGGCTCGCCCGCAGCCGCGGGCAGACGATCCAGGCCGGGGTGTGGCTCGACGGTCTGATCGCGGGCCTGGGCGTGGCGACGATCGGCGCGGCGTTCGTCGTCCCGCCCATCCTCGAGGCGGCGTCGGGCAGCGCCGCCGCGGTCGTGACCAACCTCGCCTACCCCGTCGGCGACCTGCTGCTCGTCGCGTTGATCTTCGGGATCGCCTCGTTGAGCGGCTGGCGACTCAGCCCCGCATGGTGGTGTCTCGGGATCGGCTTCGCGACGCTCGCGGTGGGAGACACCATCTACCTGCAGTCGGTCGCCGCCGGTTCGGCCGAGTCGAGCCTGGTGGCCAACGTCTTCTACATGTCCGGGGTCGGTCTCATCGGCGTGGCCACCGGACAGCCGCGCTCCGACCCGCCCCCGCCACGCATCCACGGGTGGTCGATCCTGATCGTTCCCGCGGCGTGCGCGATCGGCTCGGTCGGCCTCCTGGTCTACGACCACTTCGAACCCGTCGGTGGCGCCGCCATCGTCCTGGCCGCGATCACGATCCTGCTCGCCTTCGCGCGAACGGCACTGACCTTCAAAGACGTCCGGTCGCTGGCCGAGTCGCGCAAGCAGGCGATCACCGACGATCTCACGTCGCTGCCGAACCGCCGAGCCTTCGTCCAGCACGCGGACGAGGCCATCGCAGCGTCGAAGGCGTCCGGCGCTGCGATGGCGCTGATGATCGTCGACCTCAACCACTTCAAGGAGCTCAACGACACGCTCGGTCATCACGCCGGGGACGTCCTGCTCCGGCTCCTCGGGCCCCGGCTCGTGCGTCAGCTGCGCAGCACCGACCTCCTGGCCCGCCTCGGTGGGGACGAGTTCGGTCTGATCCTCAGCCCGTGTGACGAGGCGCTCGCGGTCGAAGCTGCGAAACGCCTCAACGCCCAGCTCCTGAAGCCGTTCGAGATCAGCGGTCTCCAGCTGACCGTGTCCGGCAGCGTGGGGATCGCGCTGTGCCCGGACCACGGATCCGACACCACCGAGCTGATGCAACGTGCGGACATCGCCATGTACGAGGCGAAGGCCGCACGGACCGGTCACCAGGTCTACGAGGGGTCGCGCAACACGCACTCGCGGGAGAACCTGGCGCTGGTCTCGGCGCTGCCCGAGGCGATGGAACTCGACCAGCTCGAGCTCCACTTCCAGGCCAAGGTGTGGGCCGGCTGCCGACGTGTGGCGGGCGCCGAGGCGCTCGTGCGTTGGCGTCATCCGGTCCACGGACTGCTCCCGCCGGATCGGTTCGTCCCGTTGCTCGACCGTGCCGGGCTCAGCCGCGAGCTCACGCGGTGGGTGCTCAACAGCGCACTAGGCGAGTGCCGGCGCTGGCACGACGGGGGGTTCCCGCTGCATGTCGCCGTGAACGCGACGGCGCCGGACCTGCTCGACGCCGGCTTCCCGGCTGAAGTCGCGGCCGCCCTGGACCGGCACGGACTTCCGGCCACCGCACTGGTGATCGAGGTGACCGAGACGTCGGTGCTGCTCGACCCGGAACGCGCCGACGTGATCCTCGCGGCGCTCCGCAAGCTCGGCGTCGGCGTGTCGCTCGACGACTTCGGGACCGGGTTCTCGTCGCTGACCCACCTGAAGGCGCTGCCGGTGACGGAGGTCAAGATCGACCGGTCCTTCGTCGGAAGCATGCGCGCCGATCCAGCCGACGCGGCGATCGTCGGCTCCACCATCGGCCTCGCACACGGTCTCGGCCTGAAGGTCATCGCCGAGGGCGTCGAGGACGAGTCGACCTGGCGGCAGCTCGTCGAGCTCGACTGCGATCTCATCCAGGGCTACCACTGCTCGCGCCCGCTGCCGGGACCTGACTTCGAGGTCTTCCTGCGTGCCCGCGTCGCTGAGCCGATGACCACGTTCGGCTGACCCCACCGGGGCGCTCAGCAGGCGAAGGTGGGCGAGCAGTCTCCCCCGGCGTTGTCGTTCGCCCGGTTGCCGCCGCCGTCCGTGACCGCTGGGCGCCGCGAAGACGCTCAGCCCGCTGCGCCCTCGCTCACTGCGTTTCTTCCGACCCCGCCATCTCGTCGAGGACGCCCGCGGCGATCTTCAGGGCGTGGTTCGCCGCCGGGACTCCGGCGTAGATCGAGGTGTGGAGGAGCACCTCGGCGATCTCGGCGTGCGTGAGCCCGTTGTTGACGGCTCCTCGCACATGGAGGGCGAGCTCCCCGTCGCGACCGAGCGCGCAGGTGACCGCGAGCGTGATGCACGAGCGCGTCCGCCGGTCGAGCTGCTCGCGGGTCCAGACGGTCCCCCAGGCGGTGCGGGTGATGAAGTCCTGGAAGTCACGCGTCAGGTCGGTGGTCGCGGCCACCGCGCGATCGACGTGCGCGTCGCCCAGCACCTCGCGGCGCACCCGCATGCCGGCGTCCCGGCGTTCGTCATCGGTCATGCCCAGGCCTCCTGGTGCGCTCGCAGAGCGCGGTCGATGTAGATCTCCGCGCTCCCGAGGTCCGCCGCCTCACCGGCGGTGGCCGCCATGCGGACGCGGTCGATCCTCAGGCCGCCGAGGCTGCGTGCCGCCAGCCGGGCGGTGGTCGCGGTCGCGTCGAGCAGGGCGGAGAGCACCGGCTGCTCGGCCTGCCACGCACCGGCGGCCCGCTCGTGCTCGCCCGCCATGCCGGCGAGCAGCGAGCTGACGAGCGCGGGCGTCCGATGCGCGGCGGCCAGCGCTCCGACCGCTGCCGCGGGGTTGCGCTTGTGCGGCATCGCCGACGACGCGCCACCTTCCGCCTTCGCCACTTCGGCGACCTCGGTCTGGCTGAGCAGGACGACGTCACGGCACGGCTTGGCCAGCGCGCCGGCCAGAGTGCCCAGGGCCGCGGCGAGGTGCGCGATCGGGGTGCGGTCCGCCTGCCAGGGCACCGGACGAACCGGCAGTCCCAGAGCGGCGCCGACCGCTTCGGTCAGGGCCGGGTCGCCGTGACCGACCGGCCCCGCGAGCTGGATCGGCAGCTCCGCGCGGGCGAGCATCGTCGCCGCCGTGTCGATGCCGGTCATCCAGACCGCCGCCTTCAGCCCGAAGGAGGTGGGAAGCGCGGCCTGCAGCAGGGTGCGTGCCCGGATCGGCGTCGTGCGGTGCTCCGCGGCCAGCGCGGCGCACGCGTCGGCGGCCTCGCGCGCGCTGGCGAGGATCGTCACCCGCGCGCGCGACGCGACGAGCATCGCGGCCGTGTCGAGCACGTCCTGCGAGGTGGTCCCGACGTGCACGGCGCCGGCGTGCTCACCGGCCTGCGCGCGCAGCGCCTCGACCAGCGGCACGACCGGTGTGGCGTGCCGTTCCCCCGCAGCGAGGATCGCGTCGGCATCGAGCTCGGCCGCGGCCACCGCCTCACCGGCGGCCGGACCCCCGAACACCCGGGCGATCGCCGCTTCGACCTCCACCATGGCGCCGAGCCAATCGGCTGGCGCGATCACCGGAGGACCAGAGGGGGCGCCTGCGGACTCACGGGCCGCGAGGCTACCGACAGGTCGCGGCGAGGCGGGCGGCGAGCGCGTCGAGGTCGCGCAGGCCGCGGGTGATCCGCTGGTGGATCGTGGCGCCGCCGACGGGGACGGGTGGGCCAGCATCGCCGACACGTCGCGCAGCTCCAGCGTGGCGCCCGGCCCGACGACGACGGGGCTATCCGAGGATGTTGACGGCCCTCGCCACGACGAGGCCGATGGTGATCAGCGACGTCACGGATTGGGTGGCCATCACCGCTTTGGCGACGTGCGTGAGCGGCAGGACGTCGGTGGGGCTGAATGCTGTGGCGTTGGTCAGCGACACATAGAGGTAGTCCATGAACCCTGGTCGCCAGTGAGCGGGCGCCAGATGGGGATTCTCCATCTGCGGAAACTGGAAATCCGGCAACGCCGACGGCCGGTGGAAGCGGCTGACGGGGCCGCCGCCGTCGAGTTCCCAGAACCACACCGCGAACAACAGCACGTTGGTCGCCAACAGCACCGTGCCCGACAGGATCAACCGGCTACCGGCAGCCTGGCCGCCGTTGACGAGGTAGTGAACCAGCAGTCC
This sequence comes from uncultured Solirubrobacteraceae bacterium, assembly GCA_964242305.1. Lineage (GTDB taxonomy): Bacteria > Actinomycetota > Thermoleophilia > Solirubrobacterales > Solirubrobacteraceae > DATLGB01. The sequence goes on along the minus strand of CAXTBB010000026.1, from coordinate 30,353 downwards.
GATGGAGACCACGTTCACCAGGCTCACGAGGGCTATGACGGTCAGCGCGAAGCTGCGCCGACCCCGGGAGTGGGTGGTCGCTCGGGCCGGAACCACCAGCACCAGGATCACCAGCAAGAAGCCCTCCACCAGCGGGGCCACCCAGGTGGGGCCGAGGGTGAGCTTCTCGGACAGGGTCAGGTTCAGCGCGATGGCGACGCCGACAGCGAGCTGCGCCGGCCAGTAGGGATCACCGCGCTCGATCCGCTGCAGCGTTCGCCGCTCGGACATTCGCAGACCAGAGGCAGGATCGGTCTTCATCGTCGGATAGCGGGGCGGAGCGACGGCATCACGG
>CAXTBB010000026.1:0-30009 GCA_964242305.1 uncultured Solirubrobacteraceae bacterium | reverse complement strand
CCATGGCTCGCCCGGGACTGGTTGTGCAGCCATTCTCGCCCGGCCGAATGGTCTCGTTCGTGTGCGAGGTTTCATCCTGGCGCCGACTGCCTTGGTCCGAGGACAACGCAACCCCTGGTTCCGCTTGGCGGCGAACTAGCGTAGGGAGCAGAGGGCATTCTTTGTGGGGTCGGCCTTAGCGGGCAGGCAGCATGACCTGACTTCTTGACGGTCAACACACCGCGAGGTCAGACCCATGCCCGACATCCACTTTCAGCCGGCTCTGAAGGCCGGGAGCCCGAGTTCCCGCCCACCCCGGTTGTCCTGCTCGCGCTCGGGATCGGGTGACGGCTCCCCCACCCGTCAGCACCGGCCGAACCCGGTCGTGCGCTGATGGGCGTCTCGCTCGCCGTCGGCGTCGGCCTCCTCTGCGCCGTGGTGTCCGCGCTCGGGACCAATCTCAGCTTCCTGCTGAAGCTCCGGGGAGCCGTCGCGGCCCCCGATGTCGACATGCGCCACCCGCTGCGCAGCGCCGCCGACCTCTTCCGCTCCAAGTGGTGGAGCATCGGCTGGGGCACCGCCGGCGTCGCGTTCGCGTTGCACGTCGCGGCGCTCTCCCTCGCCCCGATCTCCATCGGGCAGGCCGTCCTCGCCGGCGGTCTTGTCTTCCTGGCGGTGCTCGCCGAGCGCTACTTCGGCTTCGACCTCGGCCGGCGCCAGTGGACCGGCATCGTCCTCGTCGCCGTCTCACTCGGCCTGCTGACGCTGACCGGCGGAGGCGGCGACACAGCGAATTCGCGCTACTCGGTCGGCGGGATGATCGTCTTCGAGGGCGTCGCCATCAGCGCCGGGGTCCTGTTCGTCGTCACCCACGCGATCGATCGCATACCGGTGCAGCGCGGTCTGCTGCTCGGCGTCGCCGCCGGGCTCGGATTCGGGATCTCTGACGTGGCGATCAAGGCGCTCTCCGGGGACCTCGGAGCTGGGCTCATCGGGCTGCTGAGCCCGTGGACCGTGGTCATCCTCGTCGCGGCGATCGCCTCGTTCTTCGCGTCAGCGCGCAGCCTGCAGATCGGCGACGGCGTCGCCGTCATCGCCGTCACCGCGGTCACGGCGAACCTGTCCACGATCGTCGCCGGGCTCGCGGTCTTCGGCGACCCGCTCGGCAAGAACGCCCTCGTGGTCGCCGCCCGCATCGTCGCGTTCGCGGCGATCCTCGCCGGCGCGGCCCTGATCCCGGCTCCCCACCGCGCCGGCGCGCCCCCAGGTCCCGATCTCGCTCGAATCACCCACCCACCAGCAGGAGGCCAGCATGCCATCCAGTGACACCCCGACGGAAGACGCGGCAACCCAGGAGCTCAAGGCCGCTCACGAGGAGATCGAAGCCCTCGAGAACGCCGACACGCTTCCCACCAAGCTGAGCGACTGGCCCGGCGGCAAGGCCAAGTTCCTGACGCTCGGCGGCAGCGACGACGGCGAGCCCTACGGCAGGGGCGCGACCGACAAGCTCGGCCCCGCCGGACTCGTACGTCACGAGGGCGGGGGCGTCAGCATCGAGGGCAAGATGGTCGACAACCCCGAGGACTACCGGGGCGAGCCCATCCCGGGAGGGCCGACCGATCCCGACGCCCCACCGGAGCCCGGCGAGACCAAGCGCCGCGGCAAGACCGATTCAGCCGAATGACCGCTTCCTAATCGATGAACGGGAGGGCTGTCATCGAGGCCACCCGGAGATGGCGCGCCGCGACGACGCGCCGTTCGGGGAGCTCCGCCGCCGTCGTTGCGGACGTGTCGTGGTGGAGCTTCATCGCTGGACGAAGCGACAACGTGGGCCTGGTGGTGCTTGAGGGTGAGCCGTCATCGAACGACCGGGTGACTGGTCACGGGGCGTCCACAGGCACGACGAGCACGGGAATCGAGCTGTGGTTGACGACGTGGTGGCTCACGCTGCCCAGCAGGGCCGATTTGACGGCACCGCGTCCTCGCGAGCCCATCACCAGCAGATCGAACGTTCCGGTGTCGACCTGTTCGATCAACGCCTCGCGACTCGGCCGGTGCGTGAGGACCGTCTCGACCGGGAGGTCATCCGGAACCGCTTCGGCCGCCTGATCCAGGATGGCCTTGAACTCCACCTCGAGCTCATCGGCGAGAGACAGGGCGGCACCACCCGCGAAGGCCGCCGCCGCGATCGGATGCGGAACCGCAGTCAGGATCGTCAGACGCGCACCCTCGGTCTGCGCGATGTCGATGGCTTCGTTCAGTGCCCGTTGGGCGTGGGCCGAACCGTCGGCCGCGACGAGGATGTGATGAAACATGGTGGCTGCCCTTCCTTTGAGGTGACGGAGAGCCCTAAGCGTCAGGCCGATCCGGGTGAGTGGTGGTCGCCCGGATCGGATGATTCGCCGGATGGTGAGTCCACCGTCCTGCAGACCCGGCAGATCGTCGCTGCCTTCGCGCTGCCGGCAGACACCTGCGCGAGACCCGGCTCGCTACGTTTGCAGCGGACGGGCACGCAGGCGAGCTTCAGCCGCCTCGGCGCGGCGGATCGCGTCCTCAGCCCGCTTGCGCGCGTTCCTCGCGCGTCGCTCGGCTGCCTGGTAACGCTCGGAGCTTGAAGCGGCCAGTTCCTCCTCGCTTGGCGGTCGAAATGCTGGAGGACTGTGCAGGACCTCCTGCTCGTCGTCCAGCCACTCCTGGCGGCGGTCACGGCCGATCTGCGCAGCATCTAACTGATCCTGATGCGCATCCAGCCGCCCCTGAGCAGCTTCGAGCTCTGCTCTGCGGTAGCGCCCTTCGACGCGGGCAGCGAGATCGGGCCGATTTCCGACGGGCTCAAGAACGAGTCGGTCGCGCTCCTTGTCGATGCTCGCTTGTTTGCTGTCCACGATCGCCTCCTCGCGATCGCTGATGGCCTGGTCGAGGTCGACCATCGACTGCTCGGCGTCCAGCGCTTTCTGCTGTTTGTCTTGTTCGTGGATGTGCTGCTCGTCAGGCATGGGGCCTCATGTTCAGGTGTGAGCTGTCGGAGATCGGGATGGGGCGGCCAAGGCCGTAGCCCTGGGCGTAGTCGACCCCGTAGGTCTGCAGCAGCTCGCGCGTTTCGTCGTCCTCGACGCCCTCTGCCACGGTCTTCTTGCCGATTCCGGTGGCGAGTTGGACGACGGCTTGGACGACCTGCTGGCTCATCGTGTTGTGTGGTAGGTCGCGGACAAAGTCGACATCGATCTTCAGATAATCGACCGGCAGGTTCTTCAGGTAGGTGAAGCCGCCATAGCCCGTTCCGAAGTCGTCCAGGGCCACTTTGCAACCGAGAGCGGTGACCCGCTCGAGGAACAAGCGCCCAGCGTCGGGATCGCGCAGAATGGCGGTCTCGGTCAGCTCGAGGACCAGGTTTCGCGGGTCGGCGTTCACCGCGGCGAGGGCCTCGCGCACATAGTCCGCCATGTCGGGATCGATGATCGACTCTGCCGACAGGTTGATCTCCATCGGGTGACCCTCGGCTATGAGCTGCGCGGCCTGCCTGATGACCCATTCATCGATCTGCCGGATCGCGCCGTGTCGTTCCGCTGCTGGAAGGAAGGCGCCCGGAGGGATGACGGCGCCGTCGGTGTCGAGCATCCGGATCAGCAGCTCGTGCTGCACCACGTCGCCCGTGACGAGATCGAAGATGGGTTGCGCATACAACCGAAACCCGTCTTGTGCGAGCGCGTCGTGGATGCGGGTCACCCACTTCAACGATTCCATCTCCTGGGCCAGCCGCTCGTGCTCGGCCTTGCGACGGATGATGTCGCCGAACACGATCACGGACCCGCTGACGCCGGCCGAGGTTTCGAAGGGAGCAACCGTGTATTCGACCGGAAGCAGCGACCCGTCGTGCCGGATGAAAGACGCCTCGTCGACATGCAAGATCTCGCCGTCGCGCTGCGAGCGCAGCATCGGGGTGTTCTCGGAGCCGCTGGGGGAGCCGATGGGGTGCGAACCGTTGAGGATCGGCTGGAGCGGCTCGCCAACGATGTCCTCTAGGCGCCAACCGAGCATGCGCTCGGCTGCGGCGTTCATGTAGACAAGCTCGCCAACCGGGTCAACGGTGATCAACCCTTGACCCATGTGCGAGGTCACGGCCTCGAGGTACTGCTGCGCCGACTTGTGGTTCTGCTCAGCCCGCCGCCGTTCTGTGACGTCGATGGTCACCCCGACGTATCCGCTCACCGTTCCGTCTTCGGCGAGCACGATGGTGTCACGGACGTGCGCGGTGAACGTCGACCCGTCCCGGCGTTGCAACGTCATGTCTCCCGTCCAGTCGTCGCCGCGCGCCAAGGAGAGCAAGGCGGCGTCGCACGGCGCATTTCCAGCCTCCGGCACGAGGAGACGGCGAACGTTCTTGCCGAGTACCTCGTCGCGGGTCCACCCGTAGAGCTGAAGGGCCCCTGCGTTCCATTCCGTTATGCGGTAGGTCCCGTCTGTCGCGATGACCGCGGCCGGCGCTTCGTCGAGGAGCCTGCTCCGCAGGCTGGCCTTGTCCTGAGCCTGGCGCTGAGCGGTTATCAGCGTGTGCTGTACGACGACGCGCGGTGCTCCGTCCTCTTCGAACGGCGTCGCCTTGACACGAAACCACCGCTCTTCGTCTGGCGCGTGGCACGGATACTCGAGGCTGAACTGCGTCGTCGGGTCCTTGATCATTGCCCTGAGACCCGCTGCGACCGCATCGGCTTCGGGCTCATCGGCGAATTCGCAGATGGCGACATAGTTCGCACCCACTCCCGTGGTGCCCGGAACCGCGCCGTTGTCCAGTGCAAATTGACGCCAGGCGGCGTTGGTCTCGACGATCCGGCCACGCCCGTCCAGCACGGCGATCTGCTCGGCCATCGCGTCCAGCAGAGCTACGTAAAAGCTGCGATCACGTCGCGCCCCAATCAGAAATGGAGATCCGCTGGGGCTCAACAGGGCACTTCCTTCCTGCCGCGGTTGACGCGGCGAGTGGATCTCCCAGCCGTAAGAGGCGTTTCATGCGCGAGCGGCTCTTTCACCGGCTGGAGCGCGAGGGTCACGAGACTCATCGGCGGGCGCCCGCATGACCATGAATCCCAAGGCCTCGCCGCGAGGCGCCTGACGAGCGGACGGCGACCGGCACGTCCGACCGGGCCGGGGACCTGGGCCGCACATGAGGATGGAGCAGGACATGGTGGTCCGTTCAGTGGAGCGAGCTGCGCTGACCGTCAGCGGACGGTCAGCGTCCCCTCCATGCCGGCCTGGCGGTGGCCGGGCAGCGAGCAGTAGAACGTGTACGTCCCGGCCGTCAGCTTCGCCTCCTTCGACGTCTTGCTCCTGGCGATCGTGTCGGTCTGAACGATGACCTTCGAGCCCTTGCTGATAACGACGTCATGCGGCGTGGCGGCCGCGTTGGTGAACTGCACCTCGACGTTCCCCGCCTTCGCGGTCAGCTTGTCGGTGGTGTACTTCAGCCCTCCGGCGGGGTCAGCGGACACCTTCAGCACGCTGCCGGCAGCCGCGGGCTTCTTGGTCCCCGGCGCAGACGTCGCTGCTGGGGTCCTGGACGGCGCGGCGGCGGGGGTGTCGGCGGTGCCTGGCCGCAGGGCGTAGATGATCCCGGCCGCCTGCGAGCTCGCCAGCATCGTGCCGCCGGGCATGCTCAGCAGCGGCCCAGGGTTCTTGAGTCCCGTCAGCACGACCGTCGGGTCTGCGGTCAGCGTCGTGCCTTTGCGGGCAAGCTTTACCGCGATCACCTTCCCAAGCGTCCACTCGGACATCAGCGCCGACTGACCCCACTTGTCTCCCCATTGGCCGTTGACGAACGCGAGTCCGAAGGTGGCCGCGTGCGGGTCGAGGTTGACCAATGGCCGCGACGCGGCTCGACACGCGTCTCCGCCCTGGTCCCAGCAGGTCGGGTAGCCCCACCACGAGCCCGGCTGGACGAGCCCGAACTGGTCGGGCACCGGCTTCCCGCCGACGTCGTTGCGCTGATTGGTCGCCATGTAGAGGTCGCTGGTCCCCGGGGCGAACCCGAGCGAGGCGTTGCCGCGCACCCCGGTGGAGAACGTCCTCAGATCGGACCCGTCGGGAAGGAAGCTCACGATCGTCGCGCTCAGCGGGTCCTTGGGAGCACAGTGATCACAGGGCGAGCCGATGGCCATGTAGAAGCGGCCGTCCGGCCCGAGCCGCAGGTTGTCGTTGTAGCCGAGCTTGCCGCCGGGGAGCTTTGACAGCAGGTTGCGGTGATATCCGAACTTCCTCCCGTTGAAGTCGCTGTACACGTCGACCCGCCCGATGGATGACACGTAGAGCCGTTGGTCGTGCCACGCGACGCCGAGCGCGCCGGTGAGGCCGGCGATGACCTTCACCGGCTTCGCCCCTTTGCGTGCCAGCCACACGCTGTCAACCGGCTTGCCGGTCTCGCCTGCCGTGCTGACGAACACGGATCCATCCGGTCCCTGCGCCATGTCGGCCACACCCTTGACACCCCGTGCCCAGACGCTTGCGGTGAGGCCCTTGACGGCGGAGACCCCACCGCCTAGGGGCGTCATCGCCGCCGTCTCGTTGGGCAGGCCGACCGGCGCTTTGAGGACCACCGCTGACGTCGCGGTGCCTTGAGCCCCGGGGTTGGCCGGCGCCGTGCTCGTGCGCGCGGCGACGATCTTCGTCCGCTCGTGGGTGAAGTGACCCAGCAGGTAACCGGAAAGCACGGCGACGATGGCCCCCACCACGACCGCCGCGGCGGCGATGAATCCCCAGAAGATCGCGGCGCTGTATCCCTCTTGTTGCTGCATGCTCGTCAGCCTCCATCGTTGAGTTGGCTCGACCCTTACGAGGACATGGGTGACCCGTCATCACACGGTTCGGGTGATGGACGGGACGCCGTCGACCTCAGGGTTTGCGGATGGCTTCGATGTCCAGCTCGAGGTCGACCCTGTCGGCCACGAGCATGACCCCGCCGGGGGCTTGGTTGAACGGCATCCCGAAGTCCCCGCGGCTCACCCGGCCGGTCGCCTTCAGGCCCATGCGCTCGTTGCCGTACTGGTCGAGAGCGGTCCCGCCGATCTCGACGTCGAGCACGATGAGCTTGGTGATCCCGCCGATGGTGATGTCGCCCGCGATCTGGAAGAGGTCCCGATCCATGGGCTTGACACCGGTTGAGCTGAACGCGATGGTCGGGTCCTTCTCGGTGTCGAAGAAGTCAGCCGTGCGCAGGTGCTCGTCGCGCTGGGCGAAACCGGTGTCGGCCGACGCCGCTTCGATCGTGCCCTCGCGGTCAGGCCGCCGAGCGCGTCCGGGACTTCGATGCTGCCGGCGAAGCGGTCGAACCTGCCGCGCACCACATTGAGGCCGAGGTGCTTGACCGCAAAGCCGATCCGCGAGTGGATCGGGTCGACGTCGTAGGTGCCGCCGTTGATGACAGAGCGCGAGCCTCGCTTCGGACAGCACCGTCCCGGCCGACGTGAGGGTCGGCCTCCAACCCTCGGCGCCGGCCAGTCGACGGCGTGCGTCAGGCCGAGGTGATGAGCCGGAGGTGGATGTCCAGGCGTGCGTCACCCTTGATCATGCCCGCCTTGTTCCACGTGAGGCCGACATCTTCGCGCGGAATCGCCACGCTTGCCCGAACCGTCACGGCGTCGTCGCCATCGGGTCGGACATCGGCCGGGAGCTCGAGGTGGGTCCGGTGGGCGCCGACGGAGAGGTCCCCGGAGACGACCGTGCCGGTCGCACCCGCGGTCACGGCCGTGGACGTGAAGATCGCTCGTGGGTGGCTTGACGAGTCGAAGAAGTCAGCGGACCGCAGATGCTCGTCGCGCTTCTTGTTCTTCGTGTCGAGGCTGTCGGTGTGTACGACGAGCTCACCCGTCGCGTCCGATTCGGTGACGTGCAGCGCACCCTCGAAGCGGTCAAAGGTGCCCTTGACGTCGACCAGGCCCCACAGCGTCTTCACGGCGAAACCGATTCGACCGACGGTGGGATCGACGAGCCAGGTGCCGGCGGCGAGGCCGGTGGGCGATACGACGGCTTGCTGCGTCATGGTGTTCCTCTCAGAGCGAAGTGCATCGAACCCCGAGCGTGCCGCGACCTGGGCTGAGCGCGCCTCACACGTTTCGTGTGATCCAATCTCAGGACAGCGGGGATGCTGACGTCGGAGCTGGCTGCGGACCGTCGTAGCCTTCGACGATCACGACGTCGCCGTCGGCCCCCTCGACGATGTCCTGCTCGCCCCAGCGGACGAGGAATCGCGCCCCATAGCGTCCGAGGACCGCGCGGTTGGCCTTGACGTATTCGGCGTGCTGATCCATATCGCTGATATCGCTCTGGACGATCCAGTAGCCCTTGCTCATGGTGCCCTCCCGCGGGCGGGTGAAGTGGTGGTCTGTGCGCCTGCTGTCATACGGCCGGGTGCCGACCGGGGTCGGCACCCGTTCAGGCCGCGGTCAAGCAGGGACGAGGTCCTGGCCGGAGGCGATGGCCTCGGCGAGCTGACCCTCCGGAGTGCTGAGGTCGGAGAACAGCTCGAAGAGGGTGCCGTAGGTCGTGCCGACCTCGACACCGAGCCCGCGAAGGCGGTCGTACGTGACCCGGTCGGCGAGCTCCGTCGATGTGCCGTCGGCGTCGGCGATCACGCGGACGTGGTACCCGGCGTCCAGCGCCGATACCGCGCTGTGCCAGAGGCAGACGTCCGTGAGGATGCCCGCCATGATCAGGTTCTGGCGTCCCGTGGCCTTGACGGCGTCGACGAAGCGGGGGTCGGCGAACGCGTTCAGCTGCCCGTCGCGTGCGATCCGGTTCGCGTAGGCCGTCGGCGCACCGTCCTTGATCTCGTCGATGTTGGTGCCGAGGAACTCCAGCTGCTCGCGGGTGCTCGAGACCACGAGGGGGATCTCGGTGCGCTCACCGAGGCGGGCCAAGATCCCCACGTTCGCGGCGACCACGTCGCGCGGCAGGCTGTTGACCATTCCGAGCACTCCGGGCTGGTGGTCGATCAGCAGGATCGCGGAATCCTGCGGGGTGAGGGGGTTGTGCTGCTCAGACATGTGCGACTCCTTGTTGGATGTGTCCTGGCAGGGTCGCGTGGGAGAGGGTGAGCCGTCATCACCCGGATGACGTGATCGGCGTTCTCCGTCACGGTCACCCGCTGCGCGTCGAGTTCCCCTCGTATGAGGCGGCGGTCGCCTGCTACCACGACCCCGCCGATCAGGAGGCCGCGAAGATCCGCCACTCGATCGCGGACGGCAGGCAGTCGATCGTCGAGGGCTACGACGGCCCGCAGGACTTCTAGGGCCCGCAGCTCGCACGGGTTCCCGCGATGAAGGCCCCGATCGATTCGAAGGTGTCGTGGACGACAGCCCGGCCCGCTCCGGCGACGTCACCCGAAGCGTGTGACGACGCATCACCCGTCTCGCCGCCACGGTCGTGTCCCACACGACGAAGGAGCAGCTCATGGCAGCGAAGGGGTATTGGATCGGCAACTCCGAGGTCCACGACATGGACGGCCTCTGGCGCTACCGGGATGCCAATCGGGAGACGATGAACCGGTACGGGGCGAGGTTCATCATCATGCACGGTCAGCAGGAGATCGTGGAGGAGACCGCCAGGCCTACGTGGACGGTCGTCGAGTTCCCGTCCTACCAAGCGGCGGTCGACTGCTTTCACGACCCTGGATACCAGGAGGCCGCGAAGCTCCGCCACGCGGTCGCGGACGGCAGCATGTCGATCGTCGAGGGCTACGACGGCACCCAGGACTTCTAGGACGTCATGCCCGACCATGGCCACGACATCGAGTTCGGACTGTTCCCGCGGCCGCTGGCACGCCACGGCCGCCAGCTCATCGAGCTCGCCCGCAGTGCTGAGGCGCTGAGGTTCGAGCACCTCGGCATCCAGGACCACCCGTACAACGCGGGGTTCTTCGACAGCTGGACGCTGCTCGCAGCGATCGGGGCTTCGACCAGCCGCATCCAGCTCTGGCCGGACGTTGCGAGCCTCCCTCTGCGTCCTCCGGTCGTGCTGGCCAAATCGGCTGCGACGTTGGACCTGCTCACGTGACCGATCTGGACGCCGGACCGGTTCCCGCGCACGACATCCCGATCTACCTCGGTGCGTACGGGCAGCGCATGCTGAAGATCACCGGCCGGCTCGCGGACGGCTGGGTGCCCTCCATGGGCTACGCCGCGCCGGCCGACTTCCCCACCATGAACGGTCTCATCGATGCGGCCGCGGTCGCGGCCGATCGCTCGCCGTCCGACGTCCGCCGGATCTACAACATCGTCGGTCGCTTCGGCACCGGTCGCGCTCGAGCACGGCGTCTCGGTCTTCGTGCTGGGCACGAATGACCCTGATCACCTCAGGCGCTTCGCCGGCCGCCGCCCCGGAAGACCTGCGCACCTCGCTGACAGGGAGTGATCGGTGACCGGGCTCACCCTCAGCATCGCGCCCATCCCGATGGGGTGGGCTGTGTATCGGTCATCGGGGCAGCAGCTCGCGCGCTTCCACGGCCCTTGGGCCCGCAGCCGCGCGGTCGGCTACATCAGGCGCATGGGCGAGGTGCACTTAGGTTCGCCGACGTGAGGGGCACCGTCTCAGGTGATCCGTCGCACTTCGAGGAGCTCAAGACCGAGCGACTCGATCTGGCCCAGCACGCCGTGCAACGCGGCTTGATCGGGCAGATGACCTGCCAGCAGCGTCTCTCCTCCGCCGGCCTGTCCCGTCAGGGCCGGGAACGCGCCCATGAGCGCGTGCCCGAGTTCGCCACGTAGGCGGATTTCGTACAGGTCTGAGATAGCCGGAGCGTTCATAGACCCAGCATGGTTCGCGACCGCATGACTGGGCGTCGCACGGATCGGGTGATTGGAGACGCCCCTCAGCGGCTTGAGCGGCCCATCAGGCCAAGCTCGCGTGCACGTGCGACCGCGTCTGCCCTGCTGTGGGCATCGAGCTTGGCGTAGATGTGGCGCATGTGCGTCTTGACGGTGTTCACGGAGACGTAGATCTCCCCGGCGATCCCGGAAGCTGGCAGGTTGGTCGGCAGGAATCGGAGCACCCGCAACTCCGCATCGCTCAGCTCGTCGAAGGCCGCCCGCGGCGCCCCGGCATCGCTCGCGGCTTGGCGGCCGGACAGCACGTCGAGAATCTCCGCGATGAACGCACCGTGGGCGGTGCGATGGCGCGGATGTTGCTCCAGCAGCTCGCGACACGGATGGTGGACAAAGGGAAGGATCAGTGAATCCGCTTCGGCAAGGTCGAGCGCGCGTTCGAGTGCGGCTTCCGCAGCCGAGGACTCGTCGAGCCGATCGCGAGCGAGTGCGTCGAGGATGCAGGAGCGGATAACGACGAGGACGTGGTGCACCTCGGCGTGTCCGTCGAGGGCGGGCGCCAGCACGTCCACCGCTGTCTGCGGGTCGTCTTCCGCCAACGCAAGGGTGGCGCGCACCTCACGAATCTCTCCGTTATCGCGCTCGGGCTCACTCATCTCCGCGAGCGCCGCCCTGACCGCGGCCTGCTGTCCCTGGGCGAGCATGGCGCTGAGCATTGCGCCGCGACACTGCAGCGCGAGCGGCGAGTGCGTGACAAGGCGCACCGCCAGGCGCTCAGCGTCGCGATACCGAGCGAAGGCCGCCTCATGCCGGCCGCGCGCGTGATCGAGCGAGCCCTGCACCATGTGCAGCACGAAGCCGACGGCCGGCTCGAGATCCGGGCGGAGCGTGTTACCTGCGCGAGCGAGGCAACGCTCTGCATCGTCGAGCCGCCCCGTCTGCAGCAGCGCGGTCGCCAGCGTGACCAGCGCCGGGCCGATCACCGGTTCGTCTCCCCAGCCGTGGCGTTCCGCCAGCGCTATTGCTTCACGGCTCGCTACACGTGACCTGGCGAACGAATCCCACGACATCGCGTGCGCCCAGTGGCCCTGGCAGACCACCTGGAGAAACGGGCGGCCGATCTGCTTGGTCAAAGCCACAGCCTCTTCCAGGTGCTCGGCGCCCTCGTCGACGCGTCCAGACCAGACCTCGACGATGCCGAGGTTCATCAACATCAATGCGCGGACGTCGTTCTGCATCGAGATGTCGTAACCGCTGCGAACGGGCTGGTCCAGAACGGCGCCCGGCCGCGCCTCGTCGAGCACAGACAGAAAGTCGCCCAAGCGTCGAGCCAGCGACAGCCGCGTAACGAGCAGGGCCATGTCGAACCGGTGCCGCCGATCGTCCGGAACCGCATCGGCGTGCTCGCCGGCCAGCGCGAGGTACGCGGCAGCCTGATCGAGCGAACCGCCGGCAAGCTGCTCGGACGCGACCACGGTCGCGATCTCCGGTTCGACGCGGGCAGGATCAGGTCCGAAGGCCTCGAGAAGCGCGTGCGCGGTAGTCCGGCGACCATCGAGAGTCAGGCTGAAATAATGCTCGATGAGCAGGCCCGCGGCCAGGTCGCGGTCGCCGCTCGCCTGAGCGTGCGAGATGGCTTCGACGAAGTAGCCGTGCTCGGCGTGCCAATGCGCCGCGGCGAGATGGAGCCGGGGGACCTCGTCGGGCTCGGTGTGCCGAAGCTGCACTGCGAGCAAGTCGGCGAACAGGCGGTGGAACCGAAACCAGGTCGACTCTGAGTTGAGCGCGACGACGAAGAATCCAGCGTCCGCCAGTGCCCTCAGTTCTCGCTCGGAACCGGATCCGCCCGTCAGCAGGTCTCCGAGCGAGCCGTTGACGCGCTCGACCAAGGATGTGCGCATGAGCAGCCGGCGAACATGCGCAGGCTGGCCATCGAGCACCTCAGCGAGCAGATACTCGGCGACAGTGCGTTCGCTGCCGGAGAACTCTGAGACGAATCGCTGCGGATCGGGATGCTTGGATAGCGTGATCGCCGCCAGGCGCAGCCCCGCCGCCCAGCCCTCGGTGCGCTCGTGCAGGCGCGAGAGGTCGTCCTCCGACAAGACGACCCCCGATGCCGACAGCAACGCGCGAGCGTCGTCCAGGGTGAAGCGCAGGTCGGCACTGCGGATCTCGGTCAACTCTCCCGCGAGCCTCCGGCGGTGCAGGCCGAGCTGCGGATCCCGGCGCGAGGTGAGCACGACGTGGACGGCGCCGGGGAGGTGCTCGAGCAGATAGGTGAGCTGCGCTGTGATGTCGGGGGACGCGACCTCATGGACGTCGTCGATCACCAGGACGAGCGGCTCGGCCTGCGCCGCAAGTTCCGACGTCAACCGTTGGACCACCGCGTTCCCGTCGTACTCAGGGGTCGGAGCCGACGATTCGACATCGACGCCGGCCGCGCGCAGTGAGCTGACCACTCCGCTCCAGAACCGCTGCTCGTCACGCTCACCACGCTCGACGGCCACCCACGCTGCGCCCGGAGTTGGGCCGCGGTGTTCGAGCCAGGTGCGGACGAGGATGCTCTTGCCGCTGCCGGCTGGAGCGGCGACGAGCGTGACGGGACGCGCGGCGCCGCTCTCCAGGAGCTTCATGAGAGCGGGTCGGCTGACGATCCCGCCAGGGTCCGCGTGCATGACGTTCATCGCCAACCATGAAACAGGCTCCGCCACGTGGAGTCGAGCCGACCGAACCCCTGGACGCGGCCACCGTGCCAAGCCTTCGGGCGCGGAAGTGCCCGGAGAGAGCCGATCATCGGCCAAGCGGTCGCACGGATCGTGTGACGACAACTCACCTCATCTGCGGCGAGCCTCAAGGGACCAATGGTTGAACTAGGAGGACATCATGCAGAGACTCGTCGTTGCTCTCGTGGAGTCGTCGACGCGATTTCTCGCCGCGAGAACGCGCTTGAGGTCGAAGGCAGCGGCGGCCACGCTCGCGCAACAGCGCTGGATGCGCGTGTTGGGATTCGAGTTCTTCGCCGGGGCCGTCTTCCTTGCCGCCTTGTTCGCAAGCGGCATCGGCTGGCTGGCCCTCGGCGTCCTCATCTGCTGGCCACTGGCGGCCAGCGTGAGCGTCATGTACCTCGGGATCAGCTCGGATATCAACGCAGCGGAGGCCCTTACACCTGAGACGCGGCCGCGAAGGCGCGCCGTGCAGTCTCTGAACCTTGCCATTCAGACTCGCCTGGAACAACGGGCTCGATCGTCACGGGTCGCCATGGCGACGGCGGCTCGAATCGAAGTCGGAAGTTGAGGACCAGACCACGAGCGTCGCCGCGGGCCCGCTTCGACAATCGTCACCAGCGCTTGCGCAGACGAGATGCAGCGTCCCGGAGCCTACTTCGGGTCCGTGCCATGCACCAGTCCCCACACGCTGACGCCGGCCCACACCACGTTGAGCACGACGAAGCCCCACAGCTGAGCCATCAGGGCAGATGCGACCAGCACGACGGCTCCGCCGGTGTTGAACGCCAGGTACCTGCGGTTGTCGGCATCGACACGACCCAGTTGCAGCGCGACGAACGGCGCCAGGATGAGCGCTCCCCCTACGAGCGAGCAGGCGCTGGCCAGAGACATGACTCCAACCTAACCCTGGTCGACTCATCGGGTGGGTGGGTTCGGTCCGGTCCAGGCCGGGGCGGCGCAATCGCCTCCTCGATGCGCGTGTGGTGGCCAGCCATCTCAAGAACGCAACCGGTGGTACGGACGGTGGTCAAGATGGCGCGGGAGGGGCGCGGGTTCGAGAGGGTTGAGGTCGCGGGCAGGCGCCGTGGCGTCGTCGTACCGCCTAGAAGCTCCGGCTGTAGACCTGGGTCAAGAGCACTTCGCACATGATGCCGACTGGCAGAGTCAAGGCCAGCCAGCGAAGCTCGACGACGGGGCGGATGAGCGCTAATGCGAGCAGCACGCCAATCGCGATCCACAGAGCGGCGGTGGCGTAGTGGTGCAGCTCGTGGAGGTAGAGCCAGAGCCCTTCCGCGATGAAGGCCGCGGCGAGGACGGCCGCCCCCAGCCCGCGCCGGCGCAGCGGACCCGCACGCCAGGTCCGGCCCGCGATGCCGAAGGTGGGGCCGCCGAGGATCGCGCAGGCGGCCCAGAAGATCAGGATGGCTCCGCCGGCGGGGAAGCCGCGCAGCTCTGAGGTCGCGTAGTAGCCGACGAGCTGCAGCAGGCAGACGGCGAGTCCGGCGACGGCCGCGCCCCGTGTCGTCGTCATGCGCGAGCCGATGAAGAACGAGACCACAAGCCAGGCGCTGGCGGAGTTGACGAACGCAGACAGCGCGCCGTGGAGGTAGGTCTGGCCGAACGACGTGGCGATCCCGACGGCGAGCCCGCCGACCACGACGAGCGTGGCACGCGACCGCGGAGCTGTTCGCTCGTCGCTCTCTCCCGTCGCAGGCGAGCGGCCGGAGGGGTCGAGCTCGCCGCGAGGAGGGTCGACCGCGAGCGGGAGGAGGCTGGTCACGTTCATGGCGTCATTGTCTGCCTCGCCGGCTCATCGCACATCGGGCGGGATGCCTGACCGTGGTCATCCGTACGAGTGAGTGCGGGGCCGCCCGTCTCCGTCTCAGGGGCTAGTCGGTTGCCGGCGGCTCACGCTTCTCCCGGTCTCACAAGTCCGTGCTCGTAGGCCCACGTCACCGCCTGCACGCGGTCACGTACGTCGAGCTTGCGCAGGACGTTGGACACGTGGGTCTTCACCGTCGCCTCCGTCAAGACGAGCACGTCGGCGATCTCGAGATTCGAGCGACCACCTGCGAGCAGCCTGAGGACCTCCCGCTCGCGCTCGCTCAAGTCAGCCGCTGTCGCGGCAAGCTCTCCGCCTCCTGGCATGGGCCCGGTGTCTTGGGCAAAGCGCTCCAAGAGCCGTCGCGTCACAGCCGGCGCGAGCAGGGCGTCGCCGCGGGCGATGATCCGGACCGCGTCGATGAGATCGCTCGGCCTCGTGTCTTTGAGCAGAAACCCGGATGCGCCGGCGCGCACCGCCGCGTAGACGTACTCGTCGAGGTCGAAGGTGGTGAGCACCACCACCCGGCCCGCATCCGAAGCGACGATGCGCCGGGTGGCCTCGATGCCGTCGACCTCCCCCATCCGAATGTCCATGAGCACCACGTCGGGCCGCAGTCGCCGTGTGGTCTCGACGGCGTCTCCGCCGTTGGCGGCCTCTCCCACGACCCGGATGTCGTCGGCGGTCTCGAGGATGTGCCGGAAGCCTGAGCGCAGCAGTTCCTGGTCGTCGACGAGCACGACCCGGATCATGCGAGACCGGCCTGGTGAAGGGGCGCACGGACGGTGACGACCGTGCCGCCGACGGCGCCCGGCTCGATGCCGAGCGTGCCGCCGACCACCTTGGCGCGCTCGTGCATGCCCACCAATCCGTGCCCGCCCTCCCGAAGCGGATCCAGCACATCCGACCGCAATCGCGTGTGCTCCATCCCGACCCCGTCGTCCGATACCGACAGCACCACGGTGTCCTCGCCAACGTCGAGGTCGATCACGATCGTCGTTGCGTGAGCGTGCCGCATGGCGTTCGTGACCGATTCCTGCGCGATCCGCAACATCGAAAGACCGGTGAGTGGCGTGACCCGCCCGACCGCCCCGGAGACGGTCATCCGCGCCGAGAGGCCCGTGGTCTGGATCTGATCGACGAGCCCCTGGAGCTGCTCGAGACCCGGCTGCGCTTCCATTGCCACGCCCGACGTCTCGTCGGCCCGCATCGTTCGGAGCATCCCGCGGAGATCGGCCATCACCGTCCGGCCGGATTCCTCGACGGCGCCGAGGGAAGCGCGTGCTTGTTCAGGATCGCTCTCCCATACGGCCCCGGCAGCGGACGCCTGGACCACCATGACGGCAACGCTGTGGGTGATCAGATCGTGGAGCTCCCGGGCGATTCGGGCTCGCTCCTCGCTCACGGCGCGCGCCGCCTCCGCCTCACGTCTCAGCTCGAGCGAGTCGGCACGCTGTTGCAGCGCATCGGCGTACTGCCCGCGTGCACGCGTCGCGTATCCGGCCAGCCACGCGCCCAGCGCGACCATGGCCGGCACGCCCACCGTCAGGACGTACTGGGCGACCGTCGCCTGGCGGGTCAGCCCGGCCGTCGACCACGCAGGATCCGGAGCGACCGCGAGGGTGACCGCCACGGTCGCTGCGAGCGCGAGTCCCGACTGCCGCGGCGGCAGGTGGCTCGCTACGGCCACGAGCGCAAGCACCGGCACCAACAGCATCACGAGGTACGCGAGGTCGAAGCCGGAGCTTGTTACGTCCACGCCGGGCAGGCGACCCGCTGCCACGATCAGCAACGTCAGGATGAGCGCCGCGACCGGCCAGCGCTCCCGGCCCGCATAGGCGACGGCGCACCCCACCGCCGCCGCCGCCCACCAGGCGGCTCGGGATCCGCTCCCGAGCTGCAACAACGCAGCGCCCCCGAACAGCAGCAGCCCCGCCAGCGCTGGCAACCACACCCAAAGGTGCCCGAGCCAGCGCGGCATCACCGGATCCGCGCCGGCATCAGGCGTCATGGGCTCATGGTATGACCGGCCCAAAGCGCGGCATCACCCCGCTCTAGAACCTTGGCCATCCGAAGCTCCTCGTTTGCGTGAACAGACTCTCCGCGGGGCACCGCTGGCGCCGCGGATTCAGGGTTGGGACCTGAGGATCCAGGCGCGGTCAGACACGAACGTGCCCGCCGTCGACGATCAAGGTCTGGGCCGTGATGAACGCGGCCTCGTCGGAGACAAGGAACGCGACGGCTTTCGCGATGTCCTCGGGCTCGGGAAGGCGCTTGATGGCCTGTTGGTCGACGAAGGCGTCGAAGCTGGGGCCGTCTCCGCCGAAGGCCTCCTCGAGCATGCTCTGCGTGCCCGGGGTTTTCGTGAAGCCCGGCGCGACGGCGTTGACGGTCACGCCGTCAGCACCAACTTCGCTGGCAACCGCCCGCGTAAGCCCGACGACACCCCCCTTGCTGGCGAGGTAGTGCGGGAACCACGAGATGCTCAACCACAGTGTGTCCGAGGCGAGGTTGACCACGCGCCCGTAGCCGCGTGAGCGCATGCCTGGAGTGAACGCCTTGCAGGTCAGAAACGGACCGTCGAGGTTCACACCGAGCACCTTGCGCCAAGAGGCGAAGTCCACGTCCGCGAAGCTCGTGATCTGCGAGATCGCCGCGTTGTTGACGAGAATCGCGCATGGGCCAAGCTCACTCTCGACGGTGCGCACCAGCGCACTTACGTCGTCTGGATCGGAGACGTCACCGACGACAGACAGACCCTTGCGTCCGGTGGTCTCGATGAGCCGGATGGTCTCGTCGGCCGGGCTTACGTCGAAGCCGGCGACGTCTGCTCCCTGCGCCGCGAGGCGCGTCGCGATCGCTTGCCCGATGCCCTGCGCCGCGCCCGTCACCACGGCGACGCGACCAGAGAGGTCTCCAACGACGCTCGCCTGCTGTTTGCTCGTAGTCGTCATGCTGCTCGCTCCCCACTCCTGTCTCGGCTCTGCGCACCGTCCGGTGCTTGGCGCTCGACTTCGTCGACGCAGCGCTCCAGCGCACGGCGCATGTAGCCGCGCCAAAGTGGCGCGATGAGAAGCCGCACGGCGGTCTTGCGGTAGCGGAGGGGTCGGAAGCTGTACGTCCAGGTGATCTGTGTCCCGCCGGCGGTGACGGGGGTGAACTTCCAGTCGCCGCGGGCGCCGCTCACCAAGCTGCGAAGCAGCGGGTGGGTGAAGCGGCTGACTTCGTACTCGAAGTACCACGGTGCGTGCCAGGCGGTCAGTTCCTCGAAGGCACTCGTCCCGTCGCCGAGCTGCGGTTTGCGTGACTGACCAACGACGTCCCAGGGACCCGTCTGGTCATGGCTGCCGACGACCGCCGGCAAGGGTCCGAACCGCTTGAAGATCAGCGTCAAGTCGATCTTCGCGGCGACGTCGAAGGTCAACGCCTGGGACGCGGCGGCCGTCCGCTGGGCAATGACCGGGACAAGACGACGCTCGGCTGCGGCGACATCAGCAGAGATGGCGGGGCTCCTGTCGGTTGCGGCGGCTGCTGGTTCCGTGATGACTTGCGGGCTCATGGTCCTCCTATTGGGTGGTGCGTCATCACCCAGACTCGAGGGCTGCAGCCATAGGCACAAGGGGCCCTCTGAGCCTCCTACTGCCAGTCCCATGGTGACACCGGGCCGGTTGAGTCATGCTGCTGCATATGGACGAGCTGATGCATGCCCTCAGAACATGGAGGGCTCGCGTCAGCACAGGCGATGCGGGCCTCCCCGCGCGGTCGAACCGGCGCGTGCCCGGGCTGCGTCGAGAGGAGCTCGCGCAGCTCGCAGGAGTGTCGGTCAACTACCTGACGCGCCTTGAACAAGGCAGGGCTCGAAATCCTTCCGTCCAGGTGCTCAGCGCTCTCGCCCGAGCCCTGCGCCTGACCCACGATGAGCAGCAGTTGCTCTTCGTCCTCGCTGGTCACGCCGATCCCGGCAGCGAACGCATGCGCCGTCACGTCACCCCCGGCGTACAGCGCATGCTCGACCGGCTCGACGATGTCCCAGTCATCGTCCTGGACGCAGCCTGGACCATGGTCGCCTGGAACCCGATCGCCGCAGCGCTCCTTGGAGACCCGTCAAGTCAGGCGGGTCGCGCGCGGAACGTGATCTGGAACCACTTCACCGGCGTGCCAAGTCGCCTCGTTCATGCCGATTTCGAGCTGGCCAGCTTCGAGACGGAGATCGTCGGAGATCTGCGGGCCGCTGTCGGGCGGTACCCCGCAGATCAGTCGTTGGCCAGCCTGAGAGACGACCTGCTCGAGGTCAGCTCTCGCTTTGCGGAACTGTGGCACGCCACGCCCGGAGCGGTCCGTGTGACCAGCACAAAAGTCTTCGAACATCCCGAGGTAGGGCGCGTCACGCTGGATTGCGATGTCCTCACCCTCAACGGCACCGACCTTCGTGTTGTCGTGTACACAACGCCCACCGGTTCGAGGGACGCTGACACGCTGGCGCTGCTGGGCGTCGTCGGACTACAGACCTTGAGTAGCAGCACGGGCGGAGCCGTAGCCGCATCGACAACGCCGGACGGGACCGGCCGCACTCCACCGCGGGCTTCCAGACCCGGGGGAACATGACCGTCTGCGCAGCGGCCTAGGCGGCCGTTCGAGTCATATCGGAGGGCCTGCGTCAAGAGGCCGGCGACACGCTGCGCGTCACCGTGGTCTCGCCAGGTTCGTCAACACCGACTTCGTCGATGGTGCCCCTTCGCCCTATCGCCCAGTGAAGTTCGCCGGGCGCCGCTCGATGAAGGACATCATCCCTTCAGCGCCGTCCTGGGTCTGCAGCAGGGCGATCATGTCGTCGGTGAGACGGGCGGCGGCGACGGCGTGACCGTCGGTGATCGCTCGTTGAGCGGATGCGAGCGTGGCCTTGACGCCGAGCGGCGCGGAGCGCGTGGCGATCGATTCCGCGATCTCGATGGCGCGTTCCAGGTGTGCTCCGGGTTCGGTGATCTCCTGGATGAGGCCGATGCGGTGCGCTTCGGTGGCGTCGTATTCGTCGCCGGTGAGCAGCCAGCGCATGGCGTTGCCCCAGCCGGCCTCGCGCGGCAGTCTGATGGTGGCGCCGCCGAAAGGGTAGATGCCGCGCTGGATCTCGAGCTGCGCGAAGCGTGTGTCACGGCTGGCGAGGCGGATGTCGGCGGCGAGCAGCAGCTCGATGCCGAGGGTCATGCACCAGCCGTGGGCGACCGCGATGACGGGTGTCGTCCACGGCTTGCCGTCGTTGCGCCACGGGTCGCGGGCGTCGTCGGGGTAGGCGAGGGTGCCGTCGGCGAGGGCCGGGCCGACTTCGGCGAGGTCGAGCCCACCCGTGAAGTGGTCGCCGTGGGCGAAGAGGACGCCGCAGCGCAGGTCGTCGTCCTGCTCGAGCGTCTCGTACGCGCGGCCGAGCTCCATCAGCAGTTCGATGTTGAAGGCGTTGCGCTTCTCGGGCCGATTGAGGCCAATGAGCAGCACGTGCCCGCGCCGCTCCAGTGTCAGGGGCGTCACGCCGTCACCTCGATCTTCGCGGCCCGCGGCGGGCTGAGCAGCTCGCGGGCGATGATCAAGCGCTGGATCTGGGAGGTCCCCTCGTAGATCGGGAACAGGCGAGCGTCGCGCAGCAGCTTCTCGACCGGGTAGTCCTTGGTGTAGCCGTAGCCGCCGAAGATCTGGACGGCGTCGGAGGCGACCTCGACAGCGCTGTCTGCCGCGAAGCGCTTCGCGTGCGACGCGGCGAGCGTGGACGCCACGCCGGCGTCGATGGCGGCGGCTGAGTACTGCACCAGCAGTCGCGACGCGTGGACCTTGGTCGCCATGTCGGCGAGCATGAACTGGATGCCCTGGTGCATGGCGATCGGGACGTCGAACGCGACGCGCTCCCTGGCGTAGTCGGCTGCGAACTCGTACGCCGCGCGAGCGACTCCGACCGCCGCGCTGGAGACCGGCGTCCGCGTGATGTCGAGCGTCGCCATCGCGATCTTGAACCCCTCCCCCTCCCGGCCCACGAGATGGTCGGCGGGGACCTCGACGCCGTCGAAGGACAGCTGCGCGGTATCGGACGCGCGCTGGCCGAGCTTGTCCTCCTTGCCGATCACCTCGACCCCCGCGTCGCGGGGAACGATGAACGCTGAGATGCCCCGGTGGCCCCCGTCGGGATCGGTCTTGGCGAAGACGGCGTACCAGTCGGCGTGGGAGCCGTTGGTGATGAAGACCTTCGAGCCGTTCAAGACCCAGCCTGCGCCCGTCTTGCGTGCGACGGTCCGGATGTTGGCGAAGTCCGAGCCGGCGCTGGGCTCGGTCAGGCACAGTGACGCCAGCAGCGGCGCTTCCGCCATCGGCGCGAGGAAGCGTCGCTTCTGCTCGTCCGAACCCGCCACCACCAGCACCGGGATCGCGAGGTCGTTCGCGTACATCGACGTGGCCACGCCCGAGCATCCCCAGCCCATCTCCTCGCCGACGATGACCCCGTCGACGTTGGAGATGCCCGACCCGCCGTACTCGGCCGGAAGGGTGGCGTTCGTCAAGCCGAGCCCCCATGCCTTGTCGATCACCTCTCCCGGCCAGCCGCTGTCGCGGTCGAGCTCCCACGCGATCGGCCGGATCTCCCGCTCGGCGAAGTCGTGCACCAGGTCACGAAGGTTCTTCTGCTCGTCCGTCATCTCGAAGTCGTACATAACGCGACGAGCCTACCGCACAACTGGAACGTTATGGCATCTCTGTTCCAGAAACATCGGCGACCGGGTACGGTCGGCGTGTGGAGCCGACGAGCACACCGCGCCCCCGACGCGGCCCCGCCCCGGGGGCGACACCCGAGCAGGCGCTCGCGATCGCGCGCCGGCGCTTCCTCGCCGGGGAAGCCTTCGACGTGTCCGCCATCGCCACCGAGGCCGGCATCGGCCGCACCACGCTGTGGCGGTGGTTCGGAGACCGCGACGCCCTGCTCGGCGAGTTGCTCGGCACCCTCGCGTCCCAGACGGTGGAGCGCATCGCGCGCCGAACGCGCAAACGCGGCGTCGAACGCTTCCTCACGATCCTCGAACGCTTCTTCGACGAAGTCACGACGTCCGCGCCGCTGCTTGATCTGTTGCGCAGCGATCCCGTCGGCACCGTCGGCATCCTCATGTCCCCGCAGGGCCGTGTGTACCCCCGGCTGGTGGACGCGACGCAAGCGATCATCGACGACGAGATCCGCCGCGACACCCTGAAACCGGCGATCGAGCCCACCATGCTCGCCAACCTGACCGTCGAGATCGGCATGGTCCACCTCTGGGCGAACATCCTCGCCGGCCAACCCCCCGACGTCGAACGGGCGATGCAGGCAGCCCGCGCCCTAGCCACCATCGAGCGGCCCGCCCAGTAGCCCTCGCCAACATCTTCGTCAACGCCGTCGCGGCAGGCCAGTCGAAACCGAAGATGACCAAGACGGTCCTCACCGCCGGCGCCGTCTAGCCGGCAAGCACCTCCCACTCGGTGCATCCGACACCCCGATCCTGCCAGCCCCCCGATTGGTCGGCAAATTTGGTGGGCCAAGAACGCGAGAACCCCGCCTGAGCGGGGCTTTCGAAATGGTCGGTACTGGGCTCGAACCAGTGACCTCCTGCTTGTCGAGCAGATTTGGGAGGGACGCGTAAGGGACATGCTCTGGGCCGAGTTTGGCTCCAGGAGGGCGATTCCGGCGCTTCACGCCGCCTTGGGCATCCCTGCACGACCCTCTATGTCCGTCGAAGATGTGTCCTCAAAGTGTCCTCGCGCGGCGGCCACCACATCGGCCATCGCATTGGGCTTGCCGTGGTAGTCATCGAAGACGTGCGTGTAGTGCTCCGTCATCGTGCGCGGCGAGTTCCCCATCTGCTTGGCCACCTGCGCCACATCGATGCCTTGACGGATAAGCAGCGACCCGTAGCCGTGCCGCAGGTCGTAGACGCGCGCCCCGACATGCGCCTCGGCAGGCAGATGCTTCTTGAACACGCGTGCTCGGAAGTTGCCGTAGTCGGTCTTGGTCCACGGCGAGCCGTCCGGCTGCCCGATGACGAGGTCGGACGGCTTGGTCCGGTCGCTGGTCCTGCGCCACCCTGCGAGGTCGTCCACAAGCGCAGGGATCAGCGCCTTGACGGTCCGGCGCTGGTCGGTCTTGGTCTTCGTGATCTGACCGTCGGCGTTGGCATGTTCGACGCGCAGCGTGGTCGGCTTCACGTTGTCCCACGTCAGAGCCAGCGCCTCCTCGGGTCGCAGGCCGGCGTAAGCCAGCAGCGACACAAGCATCGCGTCCCGCTGCCGGTGCGGCGACCGCGACCGCAAGATCGCGGCGCGCAACTTCTCAGTGACCTCGGGCGGGATCGGGCGCACGTCGGACTGGCGCTTCTGAGACGGCAGAGCCCTCTTTCCGCTCAGGATCGCTGCCGGGTTGAACGGCAGCTTGCCCTTCATCACGGCGAAGTCGAGAATTTGGCGGAACAGCTTGAGTGCACGGGCGGCGCTGTAGCCCGGCACGTCGCGGACGATCTCGGCGCGCAAGGTCAGCACCCGGTCCACGTCGATGTAAGCCAGCGCGTCCGAGCCGACACGCGGGATCAGATAGCCGTCGAGCATGTCCGCGTACCACGCCTGCGTCTTGGGCGAGAGGCTGCGCCCCACGACGTCCTGCGGCCACCATTCGTCTCGGGCAAACGCCTCGAAGGTCTGACCACTCCCGCCTCTCCCCCGTGCCGGGATCGGCTCCTTGCGCTGCTTGGCCCGCCTGATCTCGGCGTCGCGCGAGTCAGCGTCGGCCTTGAGGTCGTACGTCTCGGACTTCTCGTTGCCGCTGTAGTCGCGGAAGCGGACCTTGTAGCCGGTGACCTTGCGGCCCTTCTTGATCGCTGTGACGCTCATCTGGCCTTCTTCACCAAATCCTTGAACGTGCTGCCGGTGCTCTGCTTGGGGCGCGCACGCTTTGTATTCCTCGGGCCTGACGACGTTCGTCGGGCACGGCGACACTGGCAAGAGCACCATCGGCCAGGCCGTCGCCCTCGACGCCATCCGCGACGGGCGCTTCGTCGTGCATCTCGACTGGGAGCAGGGCCAGGCCGACGTGGTGCGCAAGTACCTCCAGCTCGGAGCGGGCATGGAGGAGCTGCGTGGGTCGCTGGGGCTCCCGGAGAGCCCCGGTGCGATCACGCTTGACCGGCTGCGGCGGCTTGCACCGCAGGGCCGCGAGATGTTCGCCCTCGTAGACAGCTTCGCCAAGGCGGCTGCTGCGGCCGGCCTGTCGGGCACCGACTGGGCTGGGCACGGCACGCTGGCCAGCGACCTCAACACGTTCGGCATCGAGCATGACTGCCCGGTGCTGCTCATCGACCACCTCGCCAAGGCGGGCACCGGCACGACGACCCATGCGTCCGGCTCCCACGAGAAGTTCGACGCCGCGTACGCACAGTGGGACGTCTCGGTCGCGCAGCGCTTCGATGAGGCGACCGCCGGAGAGGTCGTCCTGACCAACGCCAAGGCGCGCCGTGGTGGCCTGGACGACCAGGTGCGCTACGCCCTCGGCGGCGACGGCCACGAGCGCATCAACGTCCGGCGGGTTCAGAAGGGGGAGGCGTCGGCGTTCAAGGTCGACCGCGAGATCCTCGCGTTCCTGCGCGAGGCGACGGAGCCCCAGACGAAGGCGGTCATAGGGGACAAGGTCCCCGGCAACGATCACAAGGTGCGCGAGGGCCTCGACCGTCTCGTGGCGTCCGGCCACGTCCGGGCGGTCAAGGGCAAGCGCTGGGCGCGCTACGAGGTCGCCGAGTAGTCGGCCGACTACTCGGCCGGCAGTCGGCCGAGTCGGCCGAGTGGGCTGCTGGGGTTACTCGGCGGGGCTTCGGCCGAGTCGGCCGAGTAACCGCTCATTTTGGCTAGGAAACTGGGTTTCTTATTCGGCCGGGCCCCGGCCGAGTACGGCCGAGTGGACTCGTCTGTCTACTCGGCCCGCCTCTCGGCCCTTTAGGGGCCGAGTCGGCCGAGACGACGAGAGAGAAGCGGTAGCTCAGGTTTTGACGCTGAACTTGGAATCCGCCCGTGGACTGCTCACGATCCACCCGTTGGGAATGTTGCCCGGATTAGGCTTAGAAGACTTCGGACGCTCTCGGCGCGGCTGGGCTCCAGGAGTCTCCGATCCGAGCCGATCGTGACGGCTGCCTGCGCCAGGCGAGTTCGCGCCTCCGGGCTACCACCTTCGACAAGGTGCGCCAGCGCCCACTTGGCACGCCCTGTCTGCGGGACATCAGCTTCAGCGATCTGCAACGGCTCGCAGCGATCTCCGGCCAGTACAGCGTCGATAGCGGCCACAAATACAGTGGCGGACACGAGATCCTCAATACTGACCACGTCCGTTCCGTCCCCAAGCACAAGAACACGACCCGCGTCGCGGGCGGTATCGGGGAGGATGGCGCGCACCGCAGACCCGCCTCCGTCATTGTCGACCAGGTAGACGACGGTTCCGGCTTCTTCTTCGAGAGCGTGGGCGGTCCGCGCCGAAATCTCGCTTAAACCGCCTACAACCTGAAAACCCAATGGCTCAGTGATCTGGTCATGTTCCCGCGACTCTCGGAGCAACGTAGGAAGAAGAATGGCTTCGTGGGCCCCTTCACCTATGACGACCCGGCGCGCGGGTGTAAATGCCAGAGCTGTAGCACCTAGGGCTGCCATAATCGGTGTCAGACCCGGGCCCTGCGTCCAGAAGCTTTGGGAGAGCCGGCTTCGCTCGTCGTCGGTTTCTTCGACGACAACGATTCCGAGGCCGAGATCCTCAGGTAGACAGCCGATGGAGTGAGTCGTATAGATCACCACCTGGGCGACATCTTGGCGGTCGAACACCCGTACGAGATCGGCTTGAGCGTCGTAGTGAAGGTGCATCTCCGCTTCATCGATCAGAACTACAGCCCGGCTGTCGCTTTCAGCTTCTTCCGTATGCAAGAAGGCCAGTAGAGCAGCGAACATCTGCATGCCGGCGCTCCGCTGACCCATCGGGCTATCAATAAGCGGAGCACTACGATCCCGCCCGACTACTTCTACACCGGTGGTGTCGATCTTTACGGCTGCGGTTACATCCCGTTGGCTCCAGGAGCGAAACAATCTCTCGAGCAGGAGATTGATGCGTCGTTCTTCCTCTGCTAAGGCTTCACGGCCACTTTGTTGGCCCGCCAAGGTGGCGAGGTCTTGAAAACTAGATTGCGCCGCTGCTAAGAGGTTGGTCAAGCCACCAGATGGTTTTGCTGTGAACTCAGTGAATGTTGGTAGGCGCCGCGCGTCGTCGTCGAATCGGAGAAACCGGGGCAGGCGAGTGAACAGAAGCCGACCCGCAGCTATACGAGGGGCTGCTTCACTCTCCTCGTCAATCAACCTCGAGATGCGGTCTCGCCAATCATTCAGGAACGCGTCAGGCTGGCCGAGTTGCGTCGCCCAGCTCTCCAGGGTGCCCTGAGCGTTCCGTAAGACAGCGAGTTCCTCGGTCTCTAGCTGCTCACGCTCAACGCCTTTCAGCCCAGTGGGTATTAGCTGTAAAACGTCTCTCACACCCGCCAACTGAGCTTTGTCGTAAGCAGCTAGCGGAAGTGATGCGAGGTCGCGTCCGAGTTCTTCCTGAACGTCGGTGACGAATTGCTGACGCCCAGAGATATCGCGTTCCGCTGCCACCTTCCACCGGAAGTAGCGCTTCCCATTCGCTTGCTTAGTGATCGTGAATGGCTCATCAAAGTCGATCAACCCGCTAACTGGCCGTCCGTCTAACAAGTCGCGAACGGCCCGAACGTCTTCTGTCTCCAACGTGAAGCGCCCGGACAAGACGACGTCACTGCCGTTTCGTCTCTGACGGTCCGTGAATTGTGTGGCTGCGGGGAACCCGTCTCTACCCAAATGCTCAAGTGCTTCGAGCACCGTGGTCTTGCCGGACTCATTAGGACCGAGAAGCGCGAGACTTCGACTGCGGACGCGAAGTGTCGCCGTCTCTCCGAACCGCTTGAACCCCGCAATTTGTAAGGACGTGAGGCGCACAAGCGCGAATGCTGCCACGAATGGGCTCGCGACAGCGCCGGAACCTCGGACTTCCACCATGCGCCCCCACGCAAAACCAGCCACCCAAAGCACCCCAGCCCCGCCTCTGCTCCCCGCCGCCCCTGCACCGCTGGGGCTGCTGGGGTCGCTGGGGTCGCGATCAACGCAGGGCGGCCGGTGGCCGAAGAACGTCTGTCCGACGCGAGGAGCAGGCTGACTGGTCATGTGGCGACTGGTCGCAGGCTTGGTTCTCGGTGCCTGGGTCGCACGTCGCCGAGCAGCCACGGCACCGCCTCCGGTCGCGCCGGCCGTCCCCGTCCCCGTCCAGACGACGGATGCTGGTAAGCCGCGCAAGCCGTCTTGGCCGATCACTCTCGCCGGCGTGTTCTGCGCCTTCCTGCTGACCATGTCCTTCTTTGCCTCGTCGGGAGGCATCCCCTTCTACACGCTGCCGGAGTACGTGCCTAGCCGGGACTTCTATCTCGCTGTGGCGGCGGCGTTGCCCACGCTGCTGGTCGCCTTCGTCCTGGAGCTGCGCCAGTTCCTCCGGCAGCTTGCGCGCTGGTCGGAGTTGGAGATCTTCGGGGTGATCGCCGTGCTGGGCAACCTGTTCAACGTCGGCGTCGGAGAGTTGGAGTCGCTGCGCGGCATCGCCTGCCCCGGAGTGAAGGCGTGCGGAACGGCCGGAGACTTCCACCAGGTGGTGTTCGGGTTGATCTCGGCCGGGGCGCTGGTAGCCGCTGCCTCGATCCTCGCGCTCATCACCGTTGTTCTTGAGCTGCCACCGTTGCGCCCGCGCGATCAGCTCAAGTGGCGACCTTGATCGTTGCGGTCGCGGCGATCAACCTCTCGTAGCGCCGGGCGACCGTCGCCGGCCCGCAAGAGCCGCATGGGTCGCGTTCCACACGCGCGGGTCAACGATGCGTCCCGGCTCCTGCTGCTTGTAGACCTCGCGCCCGATGATCCCGGCGATGGTCGATGCCGTCCATGATCGGCCCGTCTCGGTCGCCAGTGTCGCGGCGACCTTGCGTAGCGCCTTACCTTCGCGTGCGAGATCGAAGCACCGACGGACCTCGGCGGCGGCCTGCGTGTCGATCTCCAGCCCAGTCGCGGTTCTGCGGTAGCCGTGAGGCACCTTGCCGCCCTGGGCTCGGGCCTGCGGATGTCGGGCTGCTTTCTCCTCGCGCCCGCGCGCAAGCCGGGCGACGATGACGCGGCGTTCGTGGGCGCTGACCGCGTGCCCGATGTCGTCCATGAACAGGTCGCTGTCGCTGTCGCCGTTGCCACCCTCGGCGTACAGGATGCGACCACCCATGAGCCCCACGGCGCGCTTGGCGTCCCCGGCGACGTACGTGTCTCGGGCTAGGCGGTCGCGTCGCGCCAACAGCAGCACGCCCGCGCCCAGGCGCAGCATGGTGTTCAGGGCAGCCGCGCCACCTTCACGCTCGGAGATCAGGACAGTGGAGCGGGCGTCCTCGGCGTAGTCGGCGACGATCTCCAGGCCGTGCGCGGCTGCGAACGCCCGGCAGGCGCGCTGCTGCGCAGGCAGTCCGTAGGCGTCCGCCTGCTCGGCTGACGAGACACGCCGGAGCACGACGGCACGGCGAGGATCAGGGACGGGTAGTGGGTTCATGGTGATGGCCAGAGATCGACCGCTGCGAGCCACATCTTAGTCGGTTATGTACGTCAACGCAAGCGTTCACGTACAACCTGCATGAACGGCAACCCCAGCGATGCGGGCCGGGCGTGGCACGCTGGCGCTCCTCGGGCTCCTGGGGAAGAATCTCGAACCTTTCCGCCGGCCTCTGAGAACACGCGGTAGAGGTCCCACAAGCCGGGCGCTGAATTGGGTTGGTCACGACCGGGTCGGCGCGTACCCTCGGAACACCATGGCGGTCAACTCCGAGACGGTCGCACTGATAGCCGCAGGAGGTACTGCGGTGGGCGCGTTCATCGGTGCGTCGGCCGGCGGCGTCGTGGACTTCGTCATGGCGCGGTCCCGTCGAGAAGCGCCGCGCGAAGACCGGCGCTCGGCTCGTGCGTGCGGACCTTGCCATGGCGGCCTCGCATCTCCGGGCGGCGGAAAAGGACTTGAAGTGGTGGGTGTACTACGACACGACCATGGCGAGCTGGACGGAGTACCGAGACGCGCTCGCTGCGCGCCTCACCGACGACGACTTCGAGACGGTGTCTCAGTCAACGATGGAACTAGCGAGGCTGCATGGCGAGCTGGCGAAGGCCCCGAAGGCAGACCTTGGGTTCAGGCCGATGCCCCAGAGCGGCCCAGCGTTCCTGGTCATGCGGGACAACGCGACGAAGGCGTGGAACGTGCTGGCCGGACCGGCGAAGGGTTCGAAGATGACCGGGCTACTTCACGACCACGAGTAGCTGGTAGTCGTCGGCAGCACGAGGGACCGACCTTCGCGCTTGAGCGTTCCCCCCTACTCGGAGACCAACTTGGTGGCGTCCGCCAGCTTGAGTGCGATGGCGTCCAGAGAGCCATCGCTGGTCAGACCGGAGCGCGAGCCGAGCAAGGGACTGACCTCGCGAATGTCGTCGAACGTGATCCCGTGGGCAATGGGGATGACGCGATCCGTTGCGAGCAGCGCGGCTAGTTCCTTGGCGGCGATGCCCTCGCTATCCAGAC
>CAXTBB010000025.1:15732-64892 GCA_964242305.1 uncultured Solirubrobacteraceae bacterium | reverse complement strand
CGTCGTCGACGTCGATCTGGTCGCCCACGACCTCGGACTGCGGCTCGTGGCCGATCGCGATGAACGTGCCGACGTTCGGAAGCTCGTCGGACGAGCCGTCCTCGGCGTTGCGCAGCTTGGCCGTCGGCAGCTGGCCCTCGACCGCGGCGAACTCCTCGATGACGAACGGCGTCTTGAAGTGGATGTTCTCGATCCCGCGGGCGCGCTCGAGCATGATCTTGGAGGCGCGGAACTCCTCCCGGCGGTTGACAACGGTGACGGAGCTCGCGAACTTCGACAGGAAGATCGCCTCCTCCATCGCGGAGTCGCCACCGCCGACGATCACGGTCTCGCGGTCCTTGAAGAACGCCGCGTCACACGTGGCGCAGTAGGAGACGCCACGGCCGCCGAGCTCCTCCTCGCCGGGCACGCCGAGCTTCTTGTGCTCGGCGCCCATGGCCAGGATGACGGTGCGGGTCAGATAGACGTCGTCGCCGACGTGGACCTTGTGCGGCGCACCGTTCGCGCCGGGCTCGATCTTGGTGGCCAGGTCGGTGATGTAGCGCGTGCC
The DNA here is from genome assembly GCA_964242305.1 of uncultured Solirubrobacteraceae bacterium. Classification (GTDB taxonomy): domain Bacteria; phylum Actinomycetota; class Thermoleophilia; order Solirubrobacterales; family Solirubrobacteraceae; genus DATLGB01. Next base: position 64,342 of record CAXTBB010000025.1, on the reverse strand, counting down.
GAAGTCCTCGGCCTGCTCGCGCATCTTCTGCATCAGCTCGGGACCCATGATCCCACCGCCGGGGAAGCCCGGGAAGTTCTCCACGTCCGTCGTCTGCTGGAGCAGCCCGCCCCACATCCAGCCCTCGATGACCAGGGGGTTCAGGTTCGCGCGGGAGGTGTAGAGCGCCGCCGTGTACCCGGCGGGTCCGGAGCCGACGATGATGACGTTCTCGATGGTGGGGGTCTCGGTCATTGCTTCACTAAGTATAGGAAGGAGATCACGCCGGGGACGGTGGGCAGCCAGAAGGTGAAGCCGCGGAAGGTGAGGACGACCACGACCGCGAGGCCGGAGTCGATCCCGAGGGCGACGAAGGCCCCGATCATGCCCCCGTCGACCCCGCCGATCCCGCCCGGCAGCGGCAGCAGGTTGCCGACCATGCCGACGAAGAAGCCGACGATCAGCACGGTCGCGGGCGGGGCGTCGCCGAACGCCTCGAAGGCGGCCAGCAGCACGCCGATCTGGAACGCCCAGTAGGCCAGAGCGCCCGCCACCGCGCCGTCGGGGGAGCGCAGGCGGCCGAGGGCGAGGCGGATGCCGGCCGACGCCGCGGCGGGGAGGTGCGCGAGCCGGCTGCCCAGGCGACGCTGGAGGTCGGGCGGGACGAAGCCCAGCGACAGGCCCACCACCGTCACCGCCACCGCGACGGACGCGGGGACGACGGTCATCGCGAACGGCGCCTCGCCGGCCAGGGCGAAGCCGGCGACGGCCAGCGCCAGCGTGTAGATCAGGTACTGGAGGACGATGAAGCCGACGGTGCGGTCGGCGACGTCGCGCGCGTCGAGGCCGGCGCGGCGCAGCGCCCACGACTGCAGGACGAGGCCGCCGGCGCCGCCCGCGGAGAAGATCCGCGACGCCGCCAGCGCGGCCATGCAGATCTGCAGGCTCTCGCGCGGGCGCAGGCGGGACTCGTAGGTGGCGTGGAACTGCAGGACGTAGCCGGCGAACATCCCGACCGTGCAGAACCCGGCCACGACCAGCCAGGCGGGGTCGCCCTGCTTGATCCGGTCCCAGGTGTCCTCCAGGCCGGCCAGATGGGGCAGCAGCAGGTAGAGGGCGACGATGGCGAGGAGGGCGAAGACGCCGAGGACGACGAGCTTGCGCCGCGTGACCTCGAAGGTCGGTGCCTGTTCCTCGATCATTGGGCGCGCCGCTCCAGCGCCTGCACCACGCGGGAGAGGGCCCCGGCGACGGGGTCCAGCCGCGGGGCGGTCCGGTGGACCGCCTCTGTGAGCGCGAAGCCGGCGGCCAGGTCGACCACGTAGTGCTCCCCCAGGTACACCAGCGCGACCCCGAGCGTGCTCGCGTAGGCCCAGCCGAGCGCTCCGGCGACCGGATTGGCCTCGCCGAGCAGGCGGGCGGCCATCACGGAGGTGGCGAAGTGCAGGGAGGGCATGGCGGCCAGCGGGTTGCCGGCCAGGAAGTCGTACAGGGGGGCCCAGCCGCTCTGCCAGAACTCCTCCCCGTACTCGACCATCATCCGCCGCAGCTCGGGGGTGTGACCTTCCGCGATCCCGTCCTGCTGGGCCGCGAACCAGGGCGGCGCGGTCGGGAGGTGCCAGTAGGCGATCAGCCCGAGGTCGAAGGTGGCGTACATGCGCACGGCGCTGCGCTCGAAGCGCTCGGGGTGGCGCAGCAGCAGGTAGGCGACGCTCCCGTGCGGGACCATGAACCACACCCAGTGCGACCAGACCAGGACCTTCTCGAAGGTGCGGAAGCGGCCCGGGGTCGAGAAGGCGTGCTGGAGGCGGATGGTCGGCGTGGTGCCGAGCCCGATGGCGCGGTCGATGCGGTTGGGGTAGGCGACCCGCACGCGCGCGCGCAGCGCCTCCGGGTCGTCGTTGGGCATCTCGTAGCCCGCCAGGTACGCCCACATCTGCAGGGTCACGGTGGCGGCGTCCCGCGCGCGCGAGCGCGGGAACAGGACGCACAAGGCCACGGGCGCGGACGCGGCCGACGTCAGCACCGCCGCGGGCGGCAGCTTGAGGCGCTTGCGCAGCAGCGGTGCCGAGACACCGGCGGCAAGCACGATCCCGGCCGCCACCCGGATCGTGAGGCGGGCTCGCACGGCGCGCCGAGACTATCGGGAGGCCCGGTCCCCGCGGCCGCGGGGACGCCGGTGAGTCAGGTCACGGCCGTCGGGCGCGCTGCCGTCTTCTGCGTGGATAGACTCCCGCCCGCTTTGAGCCGTAAGACGATCCTCCTCGCCCTCGGACTGACGCTGGCGCTGTCCGCCAATGCCTTCGCGGGGGTGATCACGCCGGAGTCGGGCGGCTCGCCGAACGCGGACGACATCTCCACGCTTTACAAGCTGATCGGCGTCATCGCGATCATCGTGTTCGTCGTCGTCGAGGGCGCGCTGCTGTGGGCGCTGGTCAAGTTCAAGGCCAAGAAGGGCGCCGTGGCGGCCCAGATCCACGGCAACACGCGCCTGGAGATCGGCTGGACCGTCGGCGCCGCCGCGATCCTGATCTTCCTGGTCGTCTTCACCTTCATCAAGCTGCCGTCCATCAAGGACCCTGCCGAGACCGGCGCCAACGGCCTGCAGTTCGCCTCCAGCGCGATCTACGCCTCGACGGACCAGCCCTCGCCGCCGGACGGCAAGGCGCTCAAGATCGTCGTCGACGGCCAGCAGTACGTGTGGCGCTTCCAGTACCCCGGCGACAAGGACGTCTTCTCCTACGAGGAGATGGTCGTCCCCGCCGACACGACCGTCGTGCTCGACATCACGTCCGACGACGTCAACCACTCCTGGTGGATCCCCAAGCTGGGCGGCAAGTTCGATGCCATCCCCGGCTACACGAACCACACCTGGTTCAAGGCCAAGCCCGGGGTCTACCGCGGTCAGTGCGCCGAGCTGTGCGGCCGCAACCACGCCAACATGCTCGCGCAGGTCCGCGTGCTCTCGCCCGAGAAGTACCAGGAGTGGTACACGGCACAGGCGCAGCGCATCGCCGAGGCGCGCAAGCAGCAGGCGAAGTCGCGGCCGAAGTACGACAACGGCGGCGTCGCTCCCACTTCGAACGCCAACGATGACCAGGTGACAGGCTGATGGCAATCGCTGAAGACACGAGGACGCTGGGCCTGCACAAGGTCCGCCGTCCGGAGATCCTGGCCCGCGAGGTGCGGCCGGAGCCGAAGGGCTGGTACTCGTGGATCACCACGACCGATCACAAGAAGATCGGGATCATGTACCTCTGGACCGTCGCCGTGTTCTTCCTGGTCGGCGGTGTCGAGGCGCTGATGATGCGCCTGCAGCTCGGCGTCCCGGACAACTCGCTGCTGTCCCCCGAGAAGTACAACCAGATCCTGACTCTGCACGGGACGACGATGATCTTCCTGGTCATCGTCCCGGTCTGGGCGGGCTTCGCGAACTACCTGCTCCCGCTCATGATCGGCGCGCGCGACGTCGCCTTCCCGCGGCTGAACGCCTGGTCCTACTGGATGTTCCTGTTCGGCGGCATCGCGCTGTACGCGTCGCTGTTCTTCACGCCGCCGGAGGCCGGCTGGTTCTCCTACGTGCCGCTGTCCTCGCGCGTGTACTCGCAGTCAAACGGCCAGGAGGCCTGGATCTACATGATCCACCTCACCGGCCTGTCGTCGATCCTCGGCGCGATCAACTTCATCGCCACGGTGCACAACATGCGCGCCCGCGGCATGGGCTGGGGCCGCCTGCCGCTGTTCGTGTGGGCGATGCTCATCTACGCCTACCTGGTCGTCATCGCCCTGTCCTCGCTGGCGGCGACGGTGACGATGCTCCTGCTGGACCGCAACTTCGGCACGCACTTCTTCGACCCGACCGCCGGCGGCTCGGCGTTGCTGTGGCAGCACCTGTTCTGGTTCTTCGGGCACCCAGAGGTCTACATCCTCGTCTTGCCCGCGTTCGGCGTCTTCTCGGAGGTGCTGCCGGTGTTCGCCCGCAAGCCGATCTTCGGCTACAAGGCGATCGCCGCCTCCACCGCGGGCATCGCCTTCCTGGGCCTGCTCGTGTGGGCGCACCACATGTTCGCGGTGCCGACCTCGACCGTCGTGCTGGCCTTTTTCATGCTGTCCTCGTTCGTGATCGCCGTCCCCACGGGCGTGAAGATCCTCAACTGGATCGCGACGCTGTGGCGGGGGACGATCGAGTACCGCGTCGCCCTGCTGTACGCGGTGGCGGGCATCGGCACCTTCCTGCTGGGCGGGATCACCGGCATCTTCCTGGCCGTGTTCCCGGTCGACTGGCAGCTCACCGACACCTACTTCGTCGTCGCCCACTTCCACTACACGGCCTTCGGCGCCGCCGCCTTCGGCATGCTCTCCGCGCTGTACTACTGGTTCCCGAAGATGACGGGCCGGATGCTCAGCGAGCGGCTCGGCAAGGCCGGCTTCTGGCTCGTGCTGATCGGCTTCCACGTGACCTTCCTGATCCAGCACGCGGCCGGGCTCGACGGCATGCCGCGGCGCATCTACGAGTACGAGAGCAGCGCCGGCTGGAACACGTACAACCTGATCTCGACGATCGGCTCGTTCATCCTCGCCCTCGGCGTCCTGCTGACGGTCATCAACATCCTGTCGTCGCTGCGCAAGGGCGCCGTCGCCGGGCCGGACCCGTGGAAGGCCAACACGCTCGAGTGGTACACGACGTCCCCGCCGCCCGAGCACAACTTCGACACGATCCCGCGCATCCGCTCGGTGGAGCCGATGAAGGACCTGCGCCGCCAGGTCGAGCAGGAGGCCAACCAGACGCAGCGCCACGCGCCGAGCCGGGCGATGGCCGAAGGCTGATGGAGGCCTCGCAGGCCACCGTCGCCGCACCGCAGGCGGCCCTAGGGGTGCCGGAGGCGGCCAGTCGGCAGAGGCGTGGCGGGGGTCGTAACAGGCCGCCGGAGGTGGGCCCCCAAGTCGTCTCCCAGGTGGTGCGTGACTACGTCGCGCTGACCAAGCCCAAGGTCCAGTCGCTGCTGCTGCTGACGACGGTGACGACGATGTACGTCGCCGGCGACCCGTCCGTGGCGCTCGTGCTCGCCACCTGCATCGGCGGGTACCTGAGCGCCGGGGGCGCCGGCGCCGTCAACCACTGGTACGACCGCGACATCGACGCCCAGATGGCCCGCACGGCGGACCGGCCGGTCCCGTCGGGCCGCGTCTCCCCTCGCGCTGCGCTCGCCTACGGGCTGCTACTGAGCGCCGCCTCCTTCGCCTGGCTGTCGGCCACGGTCAACGTCCTCGCCGCCGTGCTCGCCTTCAGCGGCTTCGTGGGCTACACGGTCATGTACACGGCCTGGCTCAAGCGCCGCACGCCGCAGAACATCGTCATCGGCGGCGCCGCCGGCGCGGTCCCGCCGCTGGTCGGCTGGGCCGCCGTCGCCGGTCACGTGGATCCGGCGGCCTGGTACCTGTTCGCGATCGTCTTCTACTGGACCCCGCCCCACTTCTGGGCGCTGTCGCTGCTGATGAAGGACGAGTACGCGCGTGTCGGCGTCCCGATGATGCCCGTCGTCCGCGGCGAGGTGGAGACGCGGCGCCAGATCACCCTCTACGCCGTCCTGCTGGTCGTCCTGACCTTCCTGCCGGTCATGTTCGGCTTCTTCGGTCTCATCTACGCCCTCTTCGCCGCCGTGCTGGGCGCCGCGTTCGTGTACCTGGCCCTGCGCCTGCAGCGCCTCGCCGACCGCAAGGCCGCCCTGCGCACCTACCTGTTCTCGCTCGGCTATCTGGCCGCGCTGTTCGTCGCCATGGTCCTCGACGCTCGGATAGGCTGACCCTCCTCATGGATCGCAAGCTCGCACTGCGCAATGTCCGCACCGGCCTGATCGTCGGCGCGATCTGCCTGGTCATCTTCGGCCTGACCTTCCTGGCCGCCTACATCTACACGGCGTGAGCAACCACAGCCCCGTCGAGTCGGAGGCCGGCCCCGCGGGCGAGCACGTCCACATGCCCGAGCCGAGCCTGCTGCCGCTGCTCAACGCGGCGTCGCTGGCGGGCGTCATCGTCTCCATCACCCTCAGCGTCTGGCTGGTCATCGCGGCCGGCATCGTGTTCCTGACGACCACCGTCGTCTGGATCCGCGCGGTCACCCGGGAGATCAACGATCTCCCGCTCGATCACGGGCACTAGCGCGCAAAACTGCGGCACTGAGAGGCGGGTTCGGCCGGTCTCTCACTTCTGCGGACGTTCTGGTCGCTATGACGACCAAAACGTCCGCAGACTTGCGGCGGCGCCCCGTCCCTCTCCTTCAATGCCCGTCGTTCGTCCCAGAGCGCGCTAGGCGGGAGCACCGTCCAGTTCGGAGACCGCCCCCTCCTCCGTCCAGCACCGCACGATGTCCCGCATCGACAGCACGCCGGCGATCTCGCCTCCGTCGATGACGACGAGGTGGCGGAAGCCGCGCTTGACCATCTCCGAGGCGGCCTGCTCGAGCGACCAGTCCGGCCCGGCGACGACGATGTCGCCGGTGAGGTGGTCGGCGACCATCTCCTGGTCGGGGTCCTCGCCGCGGCCGACCGAGCCGAGGACGTCGCGCTCGGTGATGATCGCCGGGCCGGGCGCCTCGGGGTCCGCGATCACGGCGGCGCCGACGCGTTTCTCGACCATCTGCCGAGCCGCCTGGCGCAGCGTGTGGCCGGGTCCCACCGTGAGCACCATGTTGCTCATACCGTCGCGGACGTACATCGTTTGAGAACTACCTCCAGTTAGTGACGCATGACACGATGTCTGGGAGCTTACCGGCGAATGGATGTTCGCGCGCAAACTCATCCGAACTTGCCCCTGAAAACGTAATGCAGGTGTGCCAACTCACCGCCCCTCCACCATCAACCACCGCACGGCGTTGTTCGAGGACGCGGTCGCGATCGTCGAGTCCGAGTACGCCACGGATCTCGCGCTGGACGACATCGCCCGACGCGTCGCCTCCTCTCGCCGTCAGCTTCAGCGCGCGTACGCCGAGATCGGCGGCACCACCTTCCGCGAGCACCTCACTCGCGTGCGGATGGACCGCGCCGCGGCGCTGCTCGCCGACCGCGGGCTGACGGTCCGCGAGGTCGCCCGCCGGGTCGGCTACCGGCAGCCGGCGCAGTTCGCCAAGGCGTTCCGCCGCTACCTCGGCGTGGCCCCGTCGGACTACCGCACCCGCAGCATCAGCGGGCGCTTCGAGGCGCCCGTGCGCATCGCCGCGTAAGCGGCGGCGCGCCCCGCCGCGACCAGTTCGCGCCCGCGGCGCTCCCTCCGTCGTCCGCGTCCCGTAGGATGCCGCGCGCATGGCCGAGGGGAACGAGGAGACGACCCCCGAGCCCGTGAGCGAGAAGCTCCGGGTCTCGGATCACAAGGCACCTGTCCTGCCGCTGATCGGCATCGGGGTGGTCGCGTCGATCCTCGGCATCGCGCTCGGCCTGATCATCGACTGGTTCCCGACCGCGGCGTCCACGCAGGCGGACCAGGTGGACACGTTCTACAACGTGCTGATCATCGCCTCCGTGCCGGTGTTCGTGCTCGTCACGTCCGTCGTCCTCTACTCCGTCTACCGCTTCCGCATGAAGCCCGGCGAGGAGGACATGGACGGGCCGCCGATCCACGGCAACACGCGCCTGGAGATCATCTGGACGGCGCTCCCGGCGCTGATGATGCTCAGCCTGTGCGTGTACGCGGCCATCGAGCTGCACAACGCCGAGAAGGCGCCCGCCGCCACCGCTCAGCCCGAGCGCGTCGTGCGCGTGGTCGGCGAGCAGTTCGCCTGGACCTTCTACTACCCCGGCGAGAAGGGCGCGGACGGCAAGGAGCTGGCCTCCAGCCAGCTCTACCTCCCCAAGGACCAGTCCGTGCACTTCAAGGTGCAGACCAAGGACGTCCTGCACGACTTCTGGGTGCCCGCCTTCCGCTGGAAGATCGACGCCGTGCCCGGCATCACCACGGATTACCGGGTCACGCCCACCCGCGTCGGCGACTACCCCGTCGTCTGCGCTGAGCTGTGCGGTCTCGGACACGCCGTGATGCGCCAGACCGCGCACGTGCTCCCGGACGCCGACTTCGACGCCTGGCTGAGCAAGCAGGCCAAGGGCAAGCCGGCGGCCAGCGGCGGCGGCTCCGCGGACGGCGGGACGGTCTTCGCCGCCAACGGCTGCGGCGGCTGCCACACGCTCAAGGCGGCCGGCACCAGCGGGCAGACCGGCCCGAACCTCGGGCAGACCCTCAAGGGCCAGAGCGCGGCGATGATCAAGGAGGACATCGTCGACCCCAACAAGGAGATCACCAAGGGGTTCGGCGCGAACATCATGCCGCCCAACTACGGCGACACCCTCAGTGACGCCGAGATCGATGCGCTCGTGAAGTACCTCCAGGAAAGTCAGGAAGGATGAGATGACCGCCAGACTTCGCCAGCCCGGGCTGCTTCGCGGCGGCTGGGCGCTGCTGCTCGGAGTCGCCTTCGCGATCGGGCTGAGCGTGCTCACCCGCCTCGCCTACGGCCGCGACGACCTGTTCCTGCCCGACGCCTGGGGTGTCATCGCCCTGATCGCCGCGCCGCTGTTCTTCCTCGTCGGCATCGGCGCCTTCGACTACTGGTTCTACTGGGCGTCGGGCAAGCCGACCCGGCCCGAGGACCACTCGAGCCACGGCGCCCACTCGTGGAAGGACTACTTCCGCGTCAACACCGATCACAAGGTGATCGGCATCCAGTACACGGTCACCGCCTTCTTCTTCATGTTCGTCGGCGGCCTGCTGGCCATGCTGGTCCGCGCCGAGCTCGCGCAGCCGGGGTCGCAGTTCGTCTCCGGCAACACGTACAACGGCCTGTTCAGCGTCCACGCGTCGCTGATGATCTTCCTGTTCATCATCCCCGTCTTCGCGGGCCTGGCCAACTTCGTCCTGCCGCTGATGATCGGCGCACCGGACATGGCCTTCCCGCGCCTGAACGCCCTGTCGTTCTGGATGCTGCCGGTCGCCGGCACGATGATGATCCTCTCCTTCCTCGCCCCCGGCGGCTCGTTCGCGACGGGCTGGACGGCCTACGCACCACTGTCGACCGACACGCCGATAGGGCAGATGTTCTTCACCGTCGGCGTGCAGTTCGCGGGCGCGTCGTCGATCGCCACCGCGCTGAACTTCCTGGTCACGATCATCACCATGCGCGCGCCGGGCATGAGCTTCTGGCGCATGCCGCTGCTGGTGTGGGCGAACTTCTCGACCTCGCTACTGGTCGTGATCGCCACGCCGTTCATCGCCGCGTCGCAGTTCTTCGTGCTGCTGGACCGCATGCTGAACTTCCACTTCTTCGACTCCGCGGCGGGCCAGAACGGCAACCCGCTGATGTACCAGCACGTGTTCTGGTTCTACAGCCACCCGGCCGTCTACATCATGATGCTGCCCGGCTTCGGCATCGTCTCCGAGGTCATCTCGGTCAAGTCGCGCAAGCCGATCTTCGGCTACCGGATGATGGCCTTCTCGCTCCTGGCGATCGTGCTGCTGGGCTTCACCGTGTGGGCGCACCACATGTTCGTCTCGGGCATGCAGCCGTGGATCCGCGTCCCGATGATGATCACCACGGCGATCATCGCGGTGCCGACCGGCATCAAGATCTTCTCGTGGCTGGCCACGCTGTGGCGAGGGGTGCTGCACTTAGACACGCCGATGCTGTTCGTCCTCGGCTTCCTGACCATGTTCACCCTGGGCGGGATCTCGGGCGTGATGCTGGCCATGATCCCGTTCGACATCCACGTGTCGGACACGTACTTCATCGTCGCCCACATCCACTACGTGCTCTTCGGCGGGTCGATGTTCACGATCTTCGCCGGCGTCTACTACTGGTTCCCGAAGATGACCGGGCGGATGTTCGACGACCGGCTCGGCCGGCTGCACTTCTGGAGCACGTTCTTCTTCTTCAACGGGACGTTCGCCCCCATGCACGTGATCGGGATCCAGGGCATGCCGCGGCGCGTGTTCGACTACTCGGAGCAGTGGGCGACGTGGAACCTGATCATCTCGATCATGTCCTTCGGCCTCGGGCTGTCGTCGCTGATCTTCCTCTACAACATGGTCACGTCGTGGCGGTCGGGCCCGCGGGCGCCCGCGAACCCCTGGAACTCGCTGACGCTCGAGTGGCAGGTCTCCTCGCCCCCGCCGATCTTCAACTTCGACCACATCCCGACGGTGGTCGGCGGCCCGTACGAGTACGGCGTCCCGGGGGCGGTCCACGGCATCTTCAAGTCGGCCGAGGAAACCACGGCGAAGTCGACAACCGAGAAGGCGGAGGCGTAAGTGGCCAACATCCTGGTCCTCGCGAACGAGACGATCGGTGGCCGCGCGCTGCTGGACCGCATCATCGAGCGCAGCAAGGAGGGGGACGCGACGTTCTTCGTCGTCGTCCCCAAGACCAAGCCGCGCTTCGGCAACGTCATCTACGACGACGTCGTCCGCTCCTCCGCGCAGGTGCGCGTGGACCTGGCCTGCGCCTTCGCGCGCACGGAGGGCATCGACGCCCACGGCGAGGTCGGCGACGAAGACCCGTTCAACGCGGCGATGGACGCCATCGACGAGCACAAGATCGACGAGGTCATCGTCTCCACCCACCCGACCAGTTCGTCGGGCTGGATGCGGCGCGACCTGCCCGAGCGCATCCAGTCGGAGTCGCAGCTGCCCGTGGAGCACATCGTCGTCGACATCGCCAACGAGGGCCTGCCCTTCGACGTCACGCTCGTGATCGCCAATCAGACGGTCGCCGGCGGCGAGCTCGTCGACAAGCTCCAGGCGCTCGCTCAGGAGGGCCCGCGCCGCTTCATCGTCGTGGTGCCGCAGGACTCCGGTGACGGCACCGCGATCGCCGCCGCGCGCGAGCGCCTGAGCAAGCTGCTCAGCTCGCTGGAGGAGGACGACCTGGTCGCCGCCGGCATGATCGGCGACCCGGACCCGTTCACGGCGACCATGAACGCCGTCGGCTATTTCTTCATCTCGGAGATCGTCATCTCCACCCTGCCGGGCAACCGCTCCGCCTGGCTCGAGGGCGGCCTGATCGACCGCATCAAGCGCCAGACCGGCAAGCCGGTCGTGCACATCGAGTCCAACGCCGAAGCCACGGTGGAGGCCTAGCCAGTGGCCGTCGCCGGAACCACGGGCTCGGTCGCGAACGCCGACGAGGTCCACCACCATGGGCCGCCGCCGGCCAACCGCTCCTCCCGGGTCGACGCCCAGCTGCTGGGCATGCTCCTTTTCATCATCTCGGAGATCATGGTCTTCGGGGCCTTCTTCACGGCCTACTTCTTCATCCGGGTCGTCGGCAAAGCGGACTGGCCCGGGCCCGAGAACGACCTGCCGAAGGTCATCGCCGGCTTCAACACGGCGATCCTGGTCAGCTCCTCGTTCACCCTGCACTGGGCGGAGACCTGCATCAAGAGCGACAACCGCTTCGGCTTCAAGGCGGGCATCCTCACGACGTTCCTGCTCGGCTGCACGTTCCTCTTCATCCAGATCAACGAGTACGTGCACCTCGGGTTCCACCCGCAGACCAACGCGCAGGGCACGATCTTCTACGGCCTCACCGGCCTCCACGGCGCCCACGTCTTCATCGGCCTCACGCTGCTGGCCATGGTCTGCATACGCGCCTTCAAGGGCCACTTCTCCAGTACGGAGCACCGCGGCGTCGAGGTACCCGGCATCTACTGGCACTTCGTCGACGTGATGTGGATCATCGTCTACGCCACGGTCTACCTGCTCTAGATGCTGAACCCACTGCGATCCGAGGAGGAGGCGTTCCGCTTCCTGCTCTACGTCGCCGCCGTCGTGCTCACCATCACGGTGATCGTGCTGGTCCTGCGCGCGCTGCTCTGAGCAGCGCTACTTGACGGTCAGGACGCCCTTCATGCCGGCCTCCTCGTGGCCGGGCACGGAGCAGTAGAAGGTGTACTTGCCGGGCTTGAGGTCGACCTTGACGTCGGAGGTGCCGCCGCCCTTGACGATGGCGCCCTTCTGGTCGACGCCCTGCCCCTTGATGGCGATGTTGTGGCCCGTCTGCGACTTGTTGACCATCTTGACGTCGAGCGCGCCGGCGGGCGCGGTGGCGCTGGCGACCTGGAAGGCGAGCTGGCCCGTCGGATCGGCGTCGATGTCGACGGCGCCGTTCTTGGCCTTGGCGACGCCCTTGGCCGTCGCGTTGCCGATGTCGGCCAGGCGCCCCGCGTCCTTGCCCGACTTGGCGGTGACGGAGGCGACGTAGGCGGACACGTCTTTGGCGAGCTCGCCCTTGACGAGCTTGGCCGGCATCGCGATCAGCTGCTTCCCGGTCGTCGGGTCCTGCTGCTTGCGACGGTTCGGGTACAGGATCTGGCGATGGACGACGCCCTCGACCGTGGAGCGCTTGATGCCGTCGGCGAGCGCCTGGTGGAAGGCCTCGTCGAGGTTCGGGCCCTGGACGCCCTTGGTGCCGGCGCGGCCGAGGACATGGCAGGAGCCGCACTTCTCCACGAAGGCGCGCTTGCCGGCGATCAGGTTGGGCTGGCGGTCCACGACGCCGCAGGCGGTGAGCCCGGCCGCGGCGAGCACGGTCGCGCTCAAAGTCACTCTCCTCCGCATCGTGCGGAATCCTACCTATCAGGGATGCGGCAACGCGTCGAGCCGCCCCTCGGCGGCTGCGATCACCGTCTTGGCGACCCCGTCCCACGACCAGCGCTCCCCCGTGACGGCCACGATCGCCGCGCGCGTCGCCGCCCGGACGTCCGCGTCGGCGCCCAGCCAGCCATTGAGGCAGGCGGCCAGTTCGGTGACGGCGTCGGGCCCCACGGCGAAGGACAGCCACGCCCGCGCGGGCTCCGGGACGCGCTCGGCCAGCGCGTCGGAGACCTCGGCCAGCCCCGAGTGGCGGGCCACCACCGGCAGCGCGCCGGCACCGGCACCCTCGGCCGCGACCATCCCGAACGCCTCCGGGAACGTGCTCGGCGCGACGAGCGCCTCCGCGGCCGGGAGCAGGTCGGCCAGCTCGCTGTGCTCGAGCCGGCCGGTGAAGCTGACGCGCTCCAGGCGCGGGTAGCCGGCGGGCGGGGCGGCCAGGAAGGCGGCCAGCTCGGGCAGCTCGCGCCCGTCTTCGGCCCGCAGCGCCCGCGCGCGGTCGAGGTCGCCGTCGGCGAGGAGGCGGGCCAGCTCCTCGAGGCCCTCCCGCCACGCCCCGAAGCCGACGACGACGAGCCGCGCGTCGGGGTGCTCGGCGAGGACGAGCGGCCACGCCGCCAGGAGCAGCTCGACGCCCTTCGACGCGATCAGCTTGCCCACGAACACCACCAGCCGCCCGTCCGCACCGGCCAGTGCCCGCCCGGCGGCACCCTCGTCGCGCGCGAAGGCATCACCGGCGGGATCGGCCGCGCCGTGAGCAGAAAGGGTCGCCCCGGCGACCCTTTCTGCGCTCGCGGCGGGCGCGGCGTCTCCGATCAGGCGGGTGGCGAGGGCGGTCAGGCCGGCGCGGGCGGCGGGCGGCTCGCGGGGGGCGAACGCGGCCACGTCGACGCCCGGCGGGCCGAGCCGGGTGCGCGCCTCGACGGTCGGGTCCTCGAGCGCCGCCCACAGGCTCTCGGCGGTGTGGCGCGACCCGACCAGGATCCCGCTGGCGCGGGCCAGGCCCTCGCGGGCGTACGGGAGGAAGCGCGGGTGCGGCTTGACCGTGTACTCGAGGGCGGAGCCGTGGATCTTGACCGCGTAGGGGACGTCGTCGCCCAGCGCCCGGGCGAGGACGACCGGGCCCATGATCAGGTGGTTGGCCAGGGCCACGTCGGGCTTCGCGTGCGCCACGACATCGCGCACCGCCGAGACGTTGGCGGCGATGTAGGCCTCGACCTCCGCCTCGCTCAGCTCGGGGAACGGGCGCGCGTCGAAGCCGTCGTAGTGATCGGCGACGTAGACGGGCAGCACGCGGCCGATGTCCGGGTTGTGGATGGCGACCCCCGGGAGCCGCAGCGTTCGCTCCTGGCAGACCATGTCCACGGCGTGCCCGGCGCGCACCAGCGCCTCCGCCAGCCGCGCGTTGTAGACGTTCGAACCCGTCCCGTGCAGGAGGTAGCCGTGGAAGATCAGGACGCGCATCGACGGCACCGTATCCACTAGCCTTCGCGGCGTGAGCGCGCGTCAGACGTATCGCATGCGCACCCCCTCCACTGGCCGTGAGGTGTTCCTCGAGGCCGAGCCGGGGCGCGTGTACAAGGACCGGGACACGGGAGAGACGATGGAGGTCGTCGGGAAGGTGCTTCCCGCGGTGCCGTCGAAGTCCAACCTGCCGTGGTCGCCCGAGAACCTCCGTTTCTGCAACTGGTGCGACCAGCTCTCCCAGAAGGACCTCAACGACTGCCCTACGTGCGGCCGCCGCATGGCCGCGCTCGACCGCTGACGCGCATGCCGCGGCTCGCCGCAGCTCTCGTCGCCCTCGCCGTCCTCCTGCCCGTCGCGGGCTGCGGCGGCGGCCAGGTCGCCTACACGGAGATCAAGTCGGACCCGCCGACGCTGCCGATCCCCTCCGACAAGGGGACGGCCGCCGCCGCCTCCGCGGGCACGACGGCCACGCGTGGCTCGAACGGCGTCAAGAAGGTCAAGACGGGCGACGACACCGACAGCACGGGCGGCACGTCGACCGGGTCCTCGGGCACGTCGACCGCCACGACGCCGTCGACCACGACCGCGCCGTCCACCGCCGCGACGACCGCCCCTTCGACCGGCACGGGCACGAGCGGAAGCACCGGCGGCACCACGCCCAGCACGCCCACGACGGTGCCCTCGACGGGCAGCGACGGCGGCACGGGCGGCGCGACGGCGGACCAGGGGACGGACCAGTTCTGCGCCGACAACCCCGGCGCCTGCAACGGCGGCAACTGACCGCACTGACGCGGTGAGCGGCACGGACGGCGTCGCCCCGCAGCTGCGCGCGCTGTCGGCGGCCGTGCTGGCCGCCACGGGCGTCGAGGACGTCGTCGACGCCTACCTGGCCGCGGCGCGCTCGCTGATCGGCGTCGACCAGGTCCACCTCATCGAGGTCTCTCAGGACGCTGCGGTCGGCCACGCCCGGGTGGTCGCCTACGAAGCCGGCGGGCGCCGCGACGACGCCTACGTGATGGTGCTCGACGAGCGCCCCTCGGGCACGAGTCACGTCGTCCGCACCGGCGAGCCGCTGGTGGTCCCGGAGGCGCGTGGCTCCGACGCGCTGCGCGCCGACTACTCGGAGCGCTTCGGCGTGCGCAGCGCCGTCTTCGCCCCCATCGCCTGGGACGGCGAGGTCCGTTGGGCCGCGGTCCTCATCCGCACCCGGCCGGAGCCGTTCCAAGACGACGACCTCGAGCTGATCATGCTGCTGGCCAACCAGGCCGCCGCGGGGCTGGCGCTGCTGGAGGGACGCGAGCACCGCGAGTCTCACCGCGACCGCGACGCAGCGCTCACGCGCGCCGCGTCGGCGCTCAACGCGTCGCTGGACCTCGGCACCGTCCTGGCCACCCTGACCCGCGAGGCCGGGCTCGCCGTCCAGGGCGACTCCACCGGCGTGTACCTCGGCGACGGGACGACCGGCGGCGTGGCCACGGTCGGCTATAACACGCCGCCCGGTTGGGAGGGCTACCTCATGCGGCCCGGCGAGGGGGTCGGCGGCCAGGTCCTCAAGACGGGCCGCTCCGTCATCACCAACGCCTACCAGCGCGACATGCAGGTCCCGGGCGCTCCCGCCTTCGCCGCCTTCCAGACCGCCGTCGCCGTCCCCATGCACTGGGACGGCGCGCTCAAGGGCGCGCTGTCCGTCGGCTTCATGCGCATGCGCCGGGTCACCGCCGGTGACCTGACCCTGCTCGAGGGCTTCGCCGACCTCGCCTCCGTGGCCTGCCGCAACGCGGAGGCGTTCAGCGCGGCCGCCCGGCTCGACGCCCTCACCGGCGTGCTGGGGCAGGACGCCTTCGAGGTCGCCCTCGGCGAGCGGCCCGACGCGGCGTGCGTGTTCGTGGACCTGCGCGGCGTCGCCGCCGTCAACGCCCGCGACGGCCACCGCCATGGCAACGACCTGCTGCGGCGAGCGGCCGTCCTGATCGAGCGCGAGGCGGGTCCGGACGCCGCCGTCGGCCGCTTCGGCGGCGACCAGTTCGCCGCCGCCGTGCCCGGGGACGCGGACGCCGTCGGCGCCCGCGTGGTCGCCGCGCTCGCCGACGAGCTCGGCCTCGAGGCACGCGTCGGCGTCGGCCGCGACGGGGAGCGGCTCGACGCCGCCCTGCGCGCGGCTACGTCTTCTTCTTAGGCTTGGTCGTCGTCTTCTTCGGGCCGTGCGGCTCGGAGATCATCGTGACCGTGTAGGTCAACCGCGCGCCCTTGTACAGGCACAGGAAGCGCGTCTGCTTGCCGATGGAGGTCTGCGCGCTCTGCGTCGAGGTGTCGCCGCACTTGTCCTTGTCGCGACTCGCGCGCCAGGACACGTTCGGGTCCAGCCCGAACGCGAGGGCGGGGGCCCAGGTCGGCACCGTCAGCGCGACGCGATCGCCCTTGACGACGTCCAGCGAGGTCTTGAGCGGGAACTGCACCGTCTCCCCCAGGTAGTCCGTCAGCTTGGCGATCGGGCTCTGCGACAGGATCGTCCCGTAGAGGTGCTTCGCCGGCTTGAAGACGGTGATTCCTGCCGTCGGCTCACCGCCGAGCCTGGAGTTGAAGTACGCGGTCTCGGCCTTCTTCGGCGCGCCGAGCGTGATCGTCCACGCGACGATCCGGCCCTTGCGCGGGACGACGAACATGTCCGTCGTGTCCCCAACCTTGACTTGGTAGCCCGTGGTCCGTGAGACGGCGAGGCACTTCTGGGCGGTGGTGCCGGGGCAGCTGGGCGTGAGGGCCTCGTCGGTCTGGCCGAGCTCGATGATCTTGGCCGAAGCAGTCGCCGGGATCAGCGCCGCGCCGGCGAGCGCACCGAGGACCGCGCAGCGCGCGAGAAGCTTGTTGGCGGAAGGCATTGGTGGATCAAACACGGCCGACCGGCGGCCGATGCGGTCTTACAGCTTGGTGACGTTGACCGCTTTCGGCCCCTTGTCACCGGTTTCCTCCTCGTATGTGACCTTCGCCCCCTCGGCGAGCGAGCGATAGCCGTCGCCGCCGATCCCCGAATAGTGGACGAAGAGGTCCCGTCCGCCCTCGTCGGGCGTGATGAAGCCGAACCCCTTGTCGTCGCTGAACCACTTGACCGTCCCGGTTGGCATGTGGGAAACCTGCCACATGCGGGAACTTGGCGCAAGTTCCTACCTCCCGCTGAAGCTCGCCTTGCCCGGGCCGTTCTCGAGGAAGGACGCGACCGCGCCCTTGAGGTCCTCCGTGTCGAACAGCTTGCCGGCGACGTCGGGGACGACGGCGTCGGCGGCCTCCACACCGCCCTCGAGCGCGGCGCGGACGATCCGCTTGGTGGCGGCGTGGGCGAGGGTCGGCCCGGTCGCGAGGTCCATCGCGAACGCGCGGGCGGCGGCGTCGAAGCCGTCGTCGGGCAGCACGCGGTTGACGACGTTCCAGCCGGCCAGCGTCGCGGCGTCGAAGGTGGCGCCGGTGTACACGAGCTCCCGCGCGCGGGCGGGGCCGGCGCGCTCGACGAGACGCTGCGGGCCGCCCATGCTCGGCGTCAGCCCGACCACCCGCTCGACCAGGCCGAACTTGGCCGACTCCGCCGCGAGCAGGATGTCGCAGGCGAGCGAGATCTCGAACGATGCGGTCAGGCACAGGGCGTGGGCGGCGAACACGGTCGGGTACGGGAGCGCCTCGAGGCGGTGCGGGAGCTGGAGCAGCGTCTCCCACAGCGCGCCGCCGGAGGCGCCGTCCTCGACCTCGGCGAACAGCTTCACGTCGACCCCGCCGGAGACGATCTTGCCGTTGGCGCGGATGAGCAGCGCGCGGGGCGGGTCGGCCTCGACGTCGTCGAGCGCGGCCGCGAAGCCGTCCATGGTCTCCTGGTTCCAGAGGTTGACGGGCGGGACGTCGTGGGTGATGACGGCCAGCGGCCCATCGCGCTCCACGAGAACGGCGCTCATGCGGTCAGCTCCGCCGCGGTCGCCCTGATCTCGTCCGCGTCGCCGGGTGTCGGCGTCCAGGGCAGCTTGATCGGGTCGTCGCGCCAGCGGGGCACGACGTGGACGTGGTAGTGGAAGACGCTCTGCCAGGCGGCGGCGCCGTTGTTCTGGATGATGTTGACGCCCTCGGCGCCGAGGCGGTCGACCGCCTTGGCGGCCATGTCGCGGGCGGTGCGGGCGACGGCGGCGAGGTCCTCGTCCGAGATCGCGTGCAGGTCGGTGGCGTGCTCGCGCGGGACGACCAGCAGGTGACCCCGCGCGCCGGGGTTGACGTCCATGAAGGCGACCGTGCGCTCGTCCTCGTGGACCCTGGTCGACGGGATCTCCCCCGCCACGATCTTGCAGAAGATGCAGTCCGGGTCGGCCATGCGGCGGGACAGTAGCCTCCGCGCGGATGGTCGAGGAGCTTCGGGAGATCGTCGGGACGCTGGCCTCGATGGAGCGCGGGTCCGCCACCGAGGGCGAGCGCCGCGCGGCTGAGTGGATCCGGGACCGCTTCGCGGCTTCCGGCCTCGAGGCTCGCATCGAACCGGAGCCCGCGCACGGGACCTACTGGTGGCCGCTGGGGCTCTGCAGCGCCGTCGGCGCGCTGGCCGGCCTGAGCGGGTCGCGCGCGCTCGGGGTGCTCGGCGGGATCGCGGCCGCCGCGGGCGTGGTCGACGACGTCTCGGCCGGGCCGCACCTGGTCCGCCGCCTCCTCCCTCGCAGCACCACGTACAACGTGGTCGCCGAGGCGGGCGCAGCGCCCGAAACCGCCGAGCGAACGCTCGTCTTCATCGCCCACCACGACGCCGCCCACGGCGGCTTCATCTTCTGGGACAAGCTCGCCACCGTCCCCATGGACACCTTCCCGAAGCTGCTGGGGGCGTCCGAGACCTCGCCGCCGATCATGCAGCTGGTCGCCGCGGGCCCGGCGCTCGTCGCGCTCGGCAGCCTGCTCGGCTCCCGCCGGCTGCGCGCGCTCGGGACGATCATCGCGGCCGGCTCCGTGGCCGCGTTGACCGACATTGCGGTGCGGCGCGTCGTCCCCGGCGCCAACGACAACGTGACCGCCGTCGCCGCCGAGCTCACCTTGGCGGCCGACGCAGAGATCCCCGACGGCCTGCGCGTGATCTTCCTCTCGACCGGCTCGGAGGAGTCGTTCATGGAGGGCATGCGCGGGTTCGGCAAGCGCCACTTCGCCTCGCTGGACCCCACGACCACGCGATTCGTCTGCCTCGAGTCGATCGGCTCCCCGCAGCTCCTGGTCATCGAGGGCGAGGGCATGATCAAGATGGCCGACTACGACACCGCCGACCGCGACTTCCTGGCCGACTGCGCCGACCGCGCCGGGCATCCCGTCCGCCGCGGGCTGCGCCTCGGCCTGGCCACGGACGGCCTGATCCCCATGCGCGCGGGCTTCCGCACCTCCGTGCTCGCGTCCTGCACGAAGTACAAGTTCCCCGCCAACTACCACTCGATGAAGGACACGGCGGAGAACGTCGACTACGGCACCGTCGCCGCCGCCGTCGAGGTCTGCCGCGAAGTCATCCGCGTTTCCTAAAGGGGTCAGGTCCCGGCATCGGACACGTGTCCGATGCCGGGACCTGACCCCTTTAGGTAGGCGAGGGCGTCGGCGCGGGTGGTGACCTCGCCGGTGAACTGGGCCTCGGCGAGGCGGGCGAGCAGCGCGCCGATCTGCGGGCCGGCCGCGCCGAGCTCGCGGGCCAGCTCGTCGCCGCGCAGCAGCGGCGCCGGCGGCTCGGCGAAGGCGTGGTCGATCATCTCCCGCGCGAGGGCGAGGTGGGCGGTGATGGCCGGCTCGGCGTTGCGGCCGCGGGTGGCCAGGCGGTCGGCGCAGGTGAAGACGGTGACGTCGACCGCGTAGGGCGCGGTGGCCTGCAGGTAGCGGTGGGCCGAGCGGCGCGACAGCGGCTGCTCGTGGACGAGGAACCCGAGGCGAAGGTGGTGCAGCGTCAGCGCCGCCACGTAGTCGACCAGCCTCTCGGCGGCGCGCAGCCGGCGCAGGATCGTGCGCGCGACGTCGGCACCGACCCGGTCGTGGCCGACGAACGAGGTGCCCCGGCCGTCGGCCCGCGCCCCCGCCGTCTCCGGCTTGGCGATGTCGTGCAGCAGCGCCGCGAAGCGCATCGCCTGCCAGCGGGTGAGCTCGTTGGCCAGCGGAGCGCCCAGCGCGGCGCGGACGCGGGGGTCGGCCTCGTCGCGCTCGAGCCGCGCGGTGGCGTCGAGGACGTCGAGCGTGTGGTCGTGGACGTCGGCGTGGTGGTAGACGGACTGCTCGACGCCCCGCAGCGCGACCAGCTCGGGCAGGACGACGGCGGCGGCCCCGACGTCCTCCATCAGCCGCACCGCGGCGGCGGGCGCGGGGGCGCAGACGATCCGCTTGACCTCGGCGAGCACGCGCTCGGCCGCCACCCCGGCCAGGCTGGGCGAAGCGGCGCGGGCGGCGACGAGCGTCGCGTCCTCGATGGCGAAGCCGAGCTCGGCGGCGAAGCGGGCCAGGCGCAGGACGCGCAGCGGGTCGGCGCCGAACGAGTCCGGGCCGACCGCACGCAGGCGCCGCGCGTCGAGGTCGGCGCGCCCGCCGAACGGGTCCACCACCGCACCCGGCACCCCGACGCCGGCGTCACCCTCCGCCGCGAGCGGGATCGCCATGGCGTTGACGGTGAAGTCGCGCGCGGCCAGGTCGCTCGCCAGGGTCCCGCCCACCAGCGGCAGCAGGTCGACGGTCTGCTCCGCTCCCGCCACCCGCCAGCCGCCGTAGCGGTCGCCGAGCGGGAAGACGGCGCCGCCGGTCTCGCGCCGGACGGCGTTGGCCAGGGCCTCGACGTCCCCGCTCACCGCGATGTCGACGTCGTCCGTGGACCGCCCCAGCAACCGGTCGCGGACGGCGCCGCCGACCAGCCAGGCGTCCGTGCCGCTAAGCGCGCGGAACACGGCTCGAGATCCCGCAGGTGATCTCGTAGTTGATCGTGTCCAGGCGGTGCGCCCAGTCCTCGGCCAGGATGCGCTCCGCGCCCTGGGCGCCGATCAGGACCACCTCGTCGCCGCGGGCCACCCCGTCGTCGACCTCCACGGTGAGGTTGTCCATCGACACCGTCCCCACCAGCGGGAAGCGGCGGCCGCCGATCAGCACCTCGGCGTTGTTGGTGAGCGCCCGGCGCACGCCGTCCGCGTAGCCGATCGGCAGCGTGGCCAGCCACGTGTCGCGCTCGGCCACGTAGCGGCGCCCGTACCCGGCCGACTGCCCGGGCGCGATCGGCTTGACCTCGGCGACGTAGGTGGCGAGCGTCAGCGCGGGCGCCAGGTGGTGGTCGTCGGGATCGGACTGGAAGGGGTCGAGGCCGTAAGCGGCGACGCCGCAGCGGACCATGTCCAGGCGGCTCTCCGGGATGCCCAGCGCGGCCGCGGAGTTGGCCGCGTGGGCGATCACGCCGGAAGGCAGCGCGGCGAGGAACGGGCGGAAGGCGGCCAGCTGCTCGCGCGCGAAAGCGGGGTCGTCGTCGCTGGTGGCGAAGTGGGTCATGGCACCGGCGAGCAGGCCGCGGTCGGCCGCCGCGCGCGCCACCGCGAGCGCCTCGTCGAGGTCGCGCGTCCCCAGCCGGCCCATCCCGGTGTCGTACTTGACGTGGACCCGCGCCCCGGTCGGGACGCGGTCGAGGAAGGCCATCCGCCAGGCCACCACGTCCGCGTCCGCGGCCAGCGCCACCGGCAGCTCCTCGACCGACAGCGCGCCCATGACCAGGATGCGGCCGTCGACGCCGCCCTCGCGCAGGCCGCGCGCCTCCTCGGCGGTCGCCACCGCCAGCCACTCCGCCCCGCCCCGCCGCGCCGCCCGCGCGGCCGTCAGCGCACCGTGGCCGTAGCCGTCGGCCTTGACCACCGCGCACAGCCTCGTGCCGGCGACCTCCCGCAGGCGGGCGCAGTTGCGCGCGATGGCGTCCGCGTCGATCCGGGCGACCGCCCGCAGCATCAGTCTTCGCGGGTCAGGGCGTCGAGCACGTCGACGCGGGTGACGACGCCGACGAGCCGGCCGTGCTCGACGACCGGGAGCCGGTTGTGGTGGTGCTGCGACATGGTGCGGCCCGCCTGCTGCACCGACGCGTCCGGCTCGATCGTCACGGGGTCCTCCGTCATCATGTCCTTCGCCGTCGATGCGGTTGCGCGCTGCAGGCGCTCCTCGAAGCGGTGCATGGACTCGAGGAAGATGATCCCGCCGAACAGCTCGATGTAGTGCGGCAGGTGCAGGTCGCCCTCGTCGCCGCTCATGACGAGGTCGTTCTCGGTGATGATGCCGACGCAGCGACCGCCGTCGTTGATCACCGGGACCCCGGTCAGCTCCTGTGAGCGCAGCGCCCGCACCACGTCCTCGACCGTCGCCTCCGGGGTGACGGTGGCGGGGTCGGCGTCCATGATGTCGCGCACGGTCTGGCTCATCGCGACGACGAGCCTAAGGCCTCGGGCAGGCGCGCGATGACGTCGGAGGCGATGACGCCGTCGGGGCCGTGGGGCGCCGCGGCGAGCTGGCCCGCGCGCAGGTGGGCGAAGACGCCGGCGTGCACCGCGTGCTCAGGATCGGTGCCACGGGCCAGCAGCGCGGCGATCACCCCTGAGAGCACGTCACCGGTCCCCGCGGTGGCCAGGCCGGGGGCGCCGCCCGGGGAGATGGCCACCCGGTCGCCGGCGACCACGATGGTGTCGTCGCCCTTGAGGACCAGGATGGCGCGGGCGTGCGCGGCCCCGGCGCGAGCGCACGCGAGCCGATGCGCCTTGACGTCGCCGTCGATCAGCCGCGACAGCTCGCCGGCGTGCGGGGTGAGCACGGTGGGCGCCGGGCGGTCCGGGAAGGGGTGGCCGGCGAACGCGTTGAGGCCGTCGGCGTCGAGGACGAGCGGGACCTCGACCCGCGCGTAGAGGTCGCGGGCGAAGGCGGCGCCATCCCGCCCCAGTCCCGGCCCGAGCACCACCGCCGTCGCCTTCTCGAGCAGGCGCTCGAGCCCGTCGCGGCCGCGCTGCATGACCTCGACGGGACGGTGCGCGATCTCCGTTTCCGAGCAGATCGTCACGTAGCCCGCGCCCGCGCGCTGGGCCGCCGCGGCGGTCAGCGCCGGCGCCCCCGTCAGGCCCGGCGAGCCGCCGATCACGACCACGGTGCCGCTCGAGAACTTCGTGGAATCGGCCGCGCGACCGGGCAGCCCGTCCAGCACCGCCGGCCCGATGGCACAAACGGGACTGTCCCCTCTGTGCCACGGGATGCCGATGTCGACGACGTGGACGGTGCCCGCGTGCGCCTTGCCGGGATGGATCCACAGGCCGGGCTTGCC
Source organism: uncultured Solirubrobacteraceae bacterium (assembly GCA_964242305.1). Taxonomy (GTDB): domain Bacteria; phylum Actinomycetota; class Thermoleophilia; order Solirubrobacterales; family Solirubrobacteraceae; genus DATLGB01. The sequence goes on along the minus strand of CAXTBB010000025.1, from coordinate 40,968 downwards.
CGCGTGGAAGGTCGCGGTGGCGACGGCGTGGACGGCGTCGCCCTGGACCTCGCCGGTGGAGCCGTTGACCCCCGACGGCATGTCGGCGGCCACCACCGGGACGCCGGCGGCGTTGACGGCGCGGATGACGGCGTCCAGCGGCGCCCGCGGGGCGCCCTCGAAGCCCGTGCCCAGCAGCGCGTCGACGATCCCCGCGCACCCCGCGAAGCGCGACGTGTCGAACGGGTCCTCGAGCACGTCGACCTCACGGCCGCCCGCGCGCAGGACCTGGGCGGCGACCTTGCCGTCCCCGCCGTTGTTGCCCTTGCCGCAGGCGATCACGATGCGCCCGTCCGGGATCACGTGCGCGGCCAGCGTCGCGAGCCCCGCGCCGGCGCGCTCCATCAGGTCGGTCTTGCCGAGGTCCTCGATCGCCCAGCGGTCGGTCTCGCGCTGCTGCTCGGCGTCGAGCAGCGGCTCGAGCCCGTTCACGGAGCCAGCACCGCGACGGCGCCGGCCATGCCCTTGGAATGGGTCAGCGACACCTCCACGGTCACGCCCAGCTCGACCGCGCGGCGCGCGGCGGCACCGTGCAGGCGCACCTGCGGGGCCGGGTCGCCCGGGACGACCTCGATGTCGACCGGGTCCCAGGCGCGCATCGCCAGCGCCTTGGCCACCGCCTCCTTCGCGCAGAACCGCGCCGCCAGGTGCTGTCCCGGCCGGGCCCGCTCGGCCGCGTAGGCGCGCTCGGCCTCCGTGAACAGCCGCTCGGCCAACCGGGGCCGCCGCTCGAGCGCCTGCTCGAGCCGGTCGATCTCCAGCAGGTCGAGCCCGACCGTCACTCGACGGTGACGGTCTTGGCCAGGTTGCGCGGCTGGTCGACGTTGAGGCCACGCTTGCGGGCGATCTTGTAGGCCAGCACCTGCAGCGGGATGACGGCCAGCAGCGGCTGGAGGATCCAGTCCGTGGCCGGCACGTGCAGGACCTCCTCGGCGTGCTCGCCGATCGTCAGGTCCCCCTCCGTGGCGACGGCGATCACGTGCGCGCCGCGGGCGCGGACCTCCTGCATGTTGGAGATGACCTTGGACCGGACGGGCGAGTCGGTGGCCACGACGACGACCGGCGTGGCCTCGGTGAGCAGCGCGATCGGCCCGTGCTTCATCTCGCCGGCCGCGTAGGCGTCCGTCGCGATGTAGGAGATCTCCTTGAGCTTGAGCGCCCCCTCGAGCGCGACCGGCAGCCCGACGTGGCGGCCGAGGTAGAGGAAGAACTCGTCGGCGAAGTGGGCGTTGGCGGCGCGCTCGATGGCCTCGTCGTGCGAAGCGAGCAGCGTCTCGATGTGGTGCGGGATGTGCTTGAGCTCGGCGACCAGGCGGGTGCGGGTCTCCGTGTCGAGCGTCCCGCGCACCTCGGCGAGGCGCAGCGCGAACAGGTACATGGCGGCCACCTGCGCGACGAACGTCTTGGTGGCGGCCACCGACGTCTCCAGCCCCGCGCGGGTGTAGAGGACGCCGTCGGCGTCGCGGGTGGCCTGCGAGCCCATGATGTTGGTGATGGCCAGCACGGTGGCGCCCCGCTCGCGGGCCAGGCGCATCGCGGCCAGCGTGTCCGCCGTCTCGCCGGACTGGGTGATGCCGATGACGAGGTCGCCCGGTCCGACCACCGGGTTGCGGTAGCGGTACTCGGAGGCGATGTCCATCTCGACCCCGACCCGGGCCCACTCCTCGATGGCGTAGCGGCCGATCAGGCCCGCGTGGTAGGAGGTGCCGCAGGCGACGACGACGACGCGGCGAGCCTCGCGCAGGACGTCGTCCGTGATCCTCTCGCCGAGGTAGAGGTCGACGCCGTCGGGCCGCACGGTGCGGTCGGCGATCGTCTCCGCCACCGCGTCCGCCTGCTCGTGGATCTCCTTGAGCATGAACGTCTCGTAGCCGTCCTTCTCGGCCTGCTGGGCGTCCCACTCGACGATCTCCGTCTCGCGTTCGATCGTCTCGCCGGCCGGCGTGATCAGGGTGACGCCCTCGGCGCTGACCACCACGAGCTCGTCGTTCTCGACGACCAGGACCTCGCGGGTGTGCTCGAGGAAGGCGGGGATGCCGGAGGCGACGAACTGCTCGCCGTCGCCGCGGCCGACGATCAGCGGGCATTCGCGGCGGGCGCCGACCAGCAGGTCGGGCTCGTCCGAGGACATGACCACGAAGGCGTAGTGGCCCTGGAGCTGGCCGTAGGCGCGCAGCGTGGCCTGGACGAGGCCGTCGCCGCGCTCGAGCTCGGTGGAGACGAGGTGCGCGATGACCTCGACGTCGGTCTCCGAGGAGAAGTGCGCGCCCTCGTCCTGCAGGCGCTGCTTGAGCTCGAGGTAGTTCTCGACGATCCCGTTGACCACCACGTGGACGTGGTCGTCGTCGTCGCAGTGCGGGTGGGCGTTCTCCTCGGTGACCCGGCCGTGCGTGGCCCAGCGGGTGTGGCCGATGCCGATCGTGCGCTCGGCGGTGGCGACACCGCCGGACGTGTTCCCCATGGCCTCACGCAGGTGGCTCAGGTTGCCGACGGCGCGGACGGAGCGCAGCTCACCCTCCTCCAGCACGGAGATGCCGGCCGAGTCGTAGCCGCGGTACTCGAGCTTCTCCAGGCCCCCGAGGAGGACATCTTGTGCCGGCCGATAGCCGATGTATCCGATGATGCCGCACATAAGGTCTCCTCTTCAACGGACGAGGGACGCACAACTTGCGTCCCCGTCGGAGGATAGGCCGGACGGGCAGTGGTCACTAGTCGGACAGAAATCGTGCCGGCGCACAAGTCGGGCCGTCCTCATGCGTTGATCTATCAATGCGCTCCCTCATCGCCATCCCCGTCCTGCTGGCCTGTCTGCTGGCCCCGGCGACCAGCTTCGCCGCCAATCCGACGATCTTCACCGACCAGAATGACGGGTGCAACGTCAACGGCTGCTCGCTGCGCGAGGCGATCACCGCCACGCCCGCCGGCGGCACCATCACCCTCATGCCCGGCACCTACGAGGTGTCCGTCCCGGGCACCGGCGAGAACGCCAACGCCACCGGCGACCTCGACATCACCAAGAGCCTGACCATCATCGGCGCCGGGGTGACCAAGACGACCATCGCCCAGACCGGCCTCTCCGGCTCGGTGGACGGGATCTTCGACGTCCGGGCCGGCCTGCAGCTGTCGGACGTGACGGTGCGCAACGGCAACCGGGCCAACGGCAACGGGGGCGGCTTCCACATCGGGGAGGGCACGGCGGGCCAGCTGGCCCTTACACGGGCATCGCTCGTCAACAACCAGACCAATCAGAACGGCGGCGCGATCTCCGTCGCCGGCGTCGCCGGCGGCGTGCGCTCCTCGGCATCGCTCACCGACGTCGACCTGGTCAGCAACCGCGCCTCGGACAACGGCGGCGCGATCGCCACCTTCGGCGACGTCCAGCTGGACCGCACCGCCGTCCGGCAGAACGCGGCCGACAACGGCGCCGGCGTGCTCGTGGACCGGTCGTCGTCCGCCAACCGCGGGACGCTGGACGTCGTCAACACGACCTTCGGGAACAACACCTCGTCGGAGGACGGCGGCGCCATCGCCAACCGCGGTGGCCTGACCATCTCGTTCGCGACCTTCAGCGGCAACCAGTCCGGGACGGGCTCGTCGTCGCTGTACCTGCTCGAGGGCTCCTCGAGCATCAACAACTCCATCATCACCTCGGCGACCGACTCCGACTGCGCCGGCCCCGTCGTGACCGAGCTCGCCTCCGGGGGCGGCAACATCCAGAGCGGCACCACCTGCCCGCTGGCCGTCGGCTCCGACCTGTCTTCCACCAACCCCAAGCTCAACGCGCTGACGACGGTCGGGGCGCCCAACAACGTCCCGACCTTCGCGCTGGCGCCGGACAGCCCGGCCATCGACCACTCCGGCGGCGCCTGCTCGGTCTTCGACGACGCGCGCGGCCTGCCGCGGCCGGGCGGCGCGGGGTGCGACACCGGCGCCCGCGAGGAGCAGCAGACCGACCTGACCGTCGGCATCACCGACGCGCCCGATCCCGTCACGGTCGGTGACGTGCTCACCTACACGATCACCGCGACCAACGCCGGGCAGTCCGCGGCGGCGGCGGTCGCCGTCACCGCGTCGACCCCGGACGGCACGTCCCTCGTCGACATCACCTCGTCGCAGGGCACCTGCTCCGGCGACACGAGCCTGCGCTGCGAGCTGGGCGCGCTGGCCCCTGGCGCCTCGGCGACGGCCACCCTGCGGGTCCGGCCGACGGTGCCCGGCACCATCGCCAACCGCACGGACGTCAGCTCGGAGTTGACGGACACCAACAAGGCCAACAACACCGCGCGGGCGTCGACCATCGTGATGGCGCCCGGTACGGGCCCGGGGGCGACGCCGACGCCGACTCCGACGCCGTCCGCAACGCCCACCCCGTCGCCCACCCCGACGCCGACCACCAAGGTCAAGCTCAAGCTGTCCTCGTCGGGGACCAAGTCGCTCAAGGTCAAGACCACCGTCGGGGCCGCGGCGAAGGTCGTCCTCAAGCTCACCGGCAAGGGCAAGATCGGCACGCTGGTCAAGACGAAGAAGGCCTCGGTCAAGGAGGGCGCGTCCAAGACGGTCACGCTCACCCTGAGCAAGGCCGTGCGCAAGCGCATCAAGGCGCTCGCCGTCGGCACGAAGCTCAAGCTGACCGCCACCGTCACGTCGGCGGACGACACCGCGACGAGCAGCCTCACGCTCGTCGTGACCAAGGCCCACAAGCTGAAGGTGCGCTGAGCCCGGGCTGAGGGCGCGCGCCGCGCGCCCTCAGCCCAGCGCGCTGTCCACCGCGGCGACGATGCGGCCGCAGACCCCAGCCGCCTCGTCCGCCGTGGGTGCCTCCACCATCACGCGGACCAGCGGCTCCGTCCCCGACGGGCGGACCAGCACCCGGCCGCGGCCCTCGAGCGCGGTGTGCTCGGCGGCGATCAGCTCCTGCACCGCGACGGCCTGGGCGAAGGCCGCGCGGTCGGGGACGCGGACGTTGACGAGCGTCTGCGGGAGCTTCTCCATCGCGCCGCGGTCGGCCAGGTCGGTGGCGCCGAGCGCCTCCAGCGTCAGCAGCGCCGCGGCGGTCCCGTCGCCGGAGGGGACGAAGTCCATGTCGATGATGTGGCCGGACTGCTCGCCGCCCAGCGCCCAGCCGCGCTCGCGCAGCGCTTGGAGGACGTAGCGATCGCCGACGGCAGTGGTGGCGACGTCGATCCCGGCGGACGCCATCGCGGTGTGGAAGCCGTAGTTGGTCATCACCGTCACCGCGACGCCGGGCGCGCGGCGGGCCGTGGCGGCCAGGGCGATGATCTCGTCGCCGTCGACGACGGCCCCGGTGCGGTCGACGGCGAGCACGCGGTCGGCGTCCCCGTCGAAGGCGAAGCCCGCGTCGTGCGCACCCGCGCGCATCAGCTCCATCAGCCCGTCGAGGTGGGTGGAGCCGCAGCCGGCGTTGATGTTGCGGCCGTCCGGGGCGTCGGCCAGGACCGTCACGGTGGCTCCCAGGCGGCGGAAGATCTCCGGCGCGGCACGGTGAGCCGCGCCGTTGGCGCAGTCCAGGGCGATCCGGCGGCCGCTGAGGTCGAGGCCGGCGAAGCGCTCGTGCAGGGCGCGCAGGTAGTCCTCCAGCGCCCCGTGCAGCGGTTCCACAGTGCCGATCGGCCCCGCCGGCGGCGCGTCGAGGGCGGCCTCGATCTCCGCCTCGAGCGCGTCGGAGAGCTTGAAGGCGTCCCCGCCGAAGAACTTGACGCCGTTGTCGGCGAACGGGTTGTGGGACGCCGAGATGACGACCGCGCCGGCCAGGCCGTAGCGCCCGATGAGCAACGGCGCCGCGGGGGTGGGGAGGACGCCGCCGAGCAGGGCGCGGCCGCCGGCGGCGGCGATGCCCGCCGCGACGGCGGCTTCCAGCATCGGCCCCGACTCGCGGGTGTCGCGGATGACCAGGACGCCGCGGGCGGGGTCGTCCAGGCGCCCGGTCGCCGCGCGGGCGAGCGAGAGGGCGAGGTCCGCGGAGAGGAACGTCCCCGCGACCCCACGGACGCCGTCCGTCCCGAAGAGCCTCCGGGTCAGCGCTTGGAGAACTGCGGCCGCTTGCGGGCCTTCTTGAGGCCGGCCTTCTTGCGCTCCTTGGCGCGCGCGTCGCGCGTCAGGAAGCCGCGGCGCTTGAGCTCGGAGCGCAGGTTCGGGTCGGCCTCCAGGAGCGCGCGGCTGACGCCGTGGCGCAGCGCGCCGGCCTGGGCCGAGACGCCGCCGCCGTGCATCGAGGCGATGACGTCCATGCGGTCCTCGTAGCCCACGGTCTCCAGCGGCTGCCGGATCGTGCGCTGCAGGGTGGCACGGGGGAAGTACTGGTCCAGCGTGCGGCCGTTGATCAGGTAGGCGCCGGTGCCGGGCTTGAGGATGACGCGGGCGACGGCCGTCTTGCGCTTGCCGGTGGCGCGGTAGCGGGCGTCGGCGCCGAGGTCGATCGCCGCGTCGGCGATCGGCTGGGAGAAGACGTCCTCCTCCTCCGCGTCGGCCTCGGCCTCCGCGTCGGGGTCCTCGTCCTCGCTGTAAGAGATCGGCCGCTCGCCCTCGGGGGCGAAGTCGGGCTCGAGGTCCATGCCGGGGATCTCCGGCTTGACGCGAGGCGTCTCCGGCTCGTCGTCCTCCTCCTCGGTCTCCGCGTCGCGCGACGGGGAGCCCTCGGTGGTCGCCTCGGTCGCCTCGGCGACGCGCTGCTCGGACTCGGCGACGGGCTCGTCCACGATCGCCTGCTCGCGCTCCTGCTGGCGCTCGGTGGGCTGCTCCTGGTCGCCGACGGACGCCTCGGCGGCAATCTCCTCCGGCTCGTTGACCTGGGCGGGCGGGATGTTTTCCGAGCCCTTCTCCACTTCGTCGTCGCTCATCGCGTCTCGATCTCGATCGGGGTCGGCTGCTGGGCGGCGTGGGGATGCTCGGGCCCGGCGTAGACCTTCAGCTTGTTGATCTGCTTGCGCGCGAGGCGGTTGCGAGGCAGCATGCCCTTGACCGCGATGCGGATGACCTCCTCGGGACGCCGGTCCAGCATCTCGTTGAGGGTGCGGCTCTTGATCCCGCCGGGGTAGCCCGAGTGGCGGTAGTAGCGCTTCTCCTCGCGCTTCTTGCCCGTGACCGAGATCTTCTCGGCGTTGATGACGACCACGAAGTCCCCGACGTCGCAGTGCGGCGTGTACTGAGGCTTGTTCTTGCCGCGCAGCAGCGTGGCCAGCTGCGTCGAGAGACGGCCGAGGTTCTGGCCGTTGGCGTCGACCAGGAGCCAGTTGCGCTCGCGGTCGGTGGGGGTGGCGACGTAGGTCTTCATCAGCTAGGCGTAGAAACGCCCAGGATCACTCCCGGGCGACAGCTGACTCTAGCACCGGGCTAGGGCTCCCGGAGGAGGCCCTCCAGCTCGGACTCGACGTCCCCCGGGGCGACGAACTGCTCCGGGTAGCCGTACATGCCGTGCTCGGCGATGTCGAGGCCCTCGCGCTCCTCCTCCTCGCTCACGCGCAGGCCGAAGACGGCCTTGATCGCGCCGAAGGTGAGGTAGGAGACCCCGAAGACGAAGGCGAAGGTCAGGGTGATGCCCACGGCCTGCACGCCGAGCTGCTCGAAGGAGCCGCTGTAGACGAGGCCGGGGACGCCCGGAGCGGCGCCCGCGGTCAGCCGCGGCGACGCGAACAGGCCGCAGGCAAGCGTGCCCCAGATGCCGGCGACGCCGTGGGCGGACAGCGCACCGACCGGGTCGTCGAGCACCTTGTCGATCGCCAGGACGCTCAGCACCACCAGCACCCCGGCGACCCCGCCGATGATCGGCGCCGCCCAGAACTCCACGAAGCCCGACGGCGCCGTGATCGCGACCAGCGCGGCGATCGCGCCGTTGCCGATCATGCCGACGTCGAGGCGGCCGGTCATCGCCTGCACGGTCGCCGCCGCGCCCAGCACCCCGGCGGCCGCGGCCAGGTTGGTGACGAAGACGACCTCGGCGAAGCGCCCGCCGCTCGTGCTCAGCGTCGAGCCGGGGTTGAAGCCGAACCACCCGAGCCACAGGATCAGCACACCGAGCCCGAAGATCGGCATCGAGTGGCCCGGGATCGCGCGCGGGCGCCCGTCAGGCCCGTACTTGCCCCGGCGCGGGCCGAGCAGCAGCAGCGCGGCCAGGCCGCCCGTCGCCCCCGTGAGGTGGACGACGGTGGAGCCGGCGAAGTCCTGCATCCCGTGCCCGATGTGCGACATCACGCCGCCGCCGAAGATCCAGTGGGAGACGAGCGGGTAGATGAGGCCCGCGAAGACGACGCCGTAGATCGGGTAGGCGACGAAGCGGATGCGCTCGAGCGTGGTCCCCCACACGACCGCCAGCGACACCGCGCAGAAGACGAACTGGAAGAACGCCACCGACGCGCCGTGGGCGTCGAGCGCGCCGGCGACCGGGCTGCCGGCGCTGATGTGCTCGCCGATGTTGAGGAAGAAGCCGCTGGAGCCGGCCAGCTCGGCGCCGCCGCCGAAGCCGAGGGCGAACCCGCACGCCCACCACACGAGGGTCGCGACGGAGAAGTTGATCAGGATCTTGGCCACGACCGTGCCGACGTTCTTGCCGCGCGAGAAGCCGATCTCGAGGCAGGCGAACCCCGCCTGCATGAACATCACGAGGACGCCGGTGACGATGATCCAGGTCGTGTCGAGCTCGACCAGCGGGTTGCGGGGCATCTAGACCAGCATCTCCGGGAGGCGGATGGCCGACGCCGGCGCGGGCTTGCCGAGGAGGAACCCCTGCAGGTGGGTGGCGCCTTGCGCGCGCAGGAAGGCGAGCTGGTCGACGTCCTCCACGCCCTCCACCACCGAGCTCATGCCCAGCGCGCGGGCGAGCGAGAGGATGGCGCTGACGACGGCGGCCGAGGTCTGGTCGGAGGGGACGCGGCGCAGGAAGGAGCGGTCGACCTTGAGGACCTGGACGGGGAGGTCGCGCAGGCGGCCGAGCGAGGAGTGCCCGCTGCCGAAGTCGTCGATGGCCACGGTCAGCCCCGACTCGTTGAGCTCGGACAGCAGCGAGGTGTGACGGCGGTCGTCGCTCATGACCGCCGTCTCGGTCACCTCGGCGGTGAACTGCCGTGGGTGCAGGCCGTAGGCGGCGATCGTCGTGGCGATCGAGGAGGCGAGGTCCCCCCGGCGCAGTTCGCGCGGCGACAGGTTGAAGGACAGCTTCGGCACGTAGCCGGAGGTCGCCCAGACGGCCGCCTGGCGGCAGAGCGCGTCGACGACCCAGCGCCCGAGCGCCTCGATCTGCCCGGACTCCTCGGCGACGGCCACGAAGCGGTCGGGGCGGATCATCCCCTCCTCGGGGTCCTGCCAGCGCACCAGCGCCTCGAACCCGACGGGCGCCGTCGTGTTGGCCGCGTCGAACATCGGCTGGTAGTGCAGGACGAGCTGGTCCTCGGCGATCGCGCGGCGCAGCCGGGTGCTCATCGAGAGCCGCACGCGGGCGTCGGTCGTGGGTTGCTCGTAGAAGGCGAACGTGCCGCCGCCGGCGCGCTTGGCCGCGTACATGGCGCCGTCGGCGTGCTTGAGCAGCTGCTCGGCGTCCTCGGCGTGCTCGGGGTAGATCGCGATGCCGATGGAGGCGCCGACGTGGAACTGCGCGCCGGAGACGTCGAGCGGGTCGTCGAGGACGGCGGCGATGCGCTCCCCGGCGGTCTGCGCCGCCACGCGCGGGTCGGGGGCGTCGGAGCAGTCGAGCAGCAGCAGGAACTCGTCACCGCCCTGGCGTGCCAGCATGTCCCCCGCCCGGACGAAGCTGGAGACACGCTCGGCGGCCTCGCGAAGGACCAGGTCGCCGGCCGCGTGGCCGAGGGAGTCGTTGACGAGCTTGAAGTTGTCGAGGTCGAAGTACAGCAGCGCGAGGCTCGTGCCCGTGCGGCGGGCGCGGGCGATGTCGCGGCCGAGCTGGCCCTCGAGCTGGGAGCGGTTGGGGAGGCCGGTGAGCGTGTCGTGGAAGGCGAGGTAGGCGACCTGCGCCTCGGCGCGGCGGCGCTCCGTGACGTCCTCGCCCGAGCGCAGGACGGCGACGACCTGGCCGTCCGGGCCGTGCAGGACCGCGTTGCGCCAGGCGATCTTGCGGTCGTGGCCGTCCTTGGAGCGCACGAAGGTCTCCAGCGACTCGCCGGGCGGGTCGACCTCGGAGACGAGGCGGACGAACGCCTGGCGCGCGCCCAGGCGCTCCGCGCGCGGGACGACCGTCTCGAACCAGTCGAGGCCGATCAGCTCCCCCTCGGCGAAGCCCAGCAGCTCGCAGCCCTGGCGGTTGATGCGCTCGATGCGGCCGTGGAAGTCGAGGACGACGACGAGCGTGGAGGCGACCTCGAGGTAGCGCTCGGCGCGGTCGCGCTCCTCCGTCAGGCGGCGCTCGGCGCGGATCGCCTCCGTGACGTCCGCGAGCGTGCAGACGACGCCGGCCTGCGACAGGCCCAGCGGCCGCGCGTACATCGTCAGCCAGCGGTCGCCGCGGCGCAGGGTCGCGCGGACGGGCTGACGCTCGCGCTGGGCGCGGTGGGGCGGCGTGTCCTCGCGGGCGATGGGGATTCCGTCCTCATCGCGGAAGCTGTCGAGGTCGGCGAACGGGCTGCCGTCGGCGACGCCGAGGACGGTGAGGGCGGCGGCGTTCCAGCTCACCGCGCGCAGGCGCGCGTCCGTCACCACCACGCCCTCGTCGAGGCCGTCGACGACCACGCGGCTGAGGCGCTCGGCCACGCGCAGGGCCTGGCGGGCCCGTAACTCGGGCCCGGACTCGACGACGGTTCCGCGGCTGACCACGCGATCGTCGCGGCGGCGAGTACGGGTGCGCTCGCCGAAGGGCGCGGTGAGGCGTGAGCGCATCGGCACGTGTAGTGGTGTTCGGACGCAAGCGCCTAATTCTTGAGGTGAACTGGCGCCTTGCGCCTCGCAATTGCGCTCTCGGGGTGGGTAGTCTGCACCCGCACGCCGAGTCTGCGGAGACGCAGAACGGGGGAACCAGGTTGTCCGGGGCGAATTCAGGCACTGCCGCCTGATAGGGAGAAGACGCCCGAGCCCGTCAGCTAACTCCGTAGGCGCGCCCAACCACATGCGCTCGCTCCTCGCTCTCCTCGGCTGCTGCCTGCTCGGTCTCCCGGCGAGCGCTTTCGCCAGTGCCGGCGGCGCGTCCTCCGACCCGCCCCCGACCGTCACGTCAGTCACCTGTCGGACCAAATGCGCCGGCGGGGTCGCCCGCCCCGGCTCGAAGGTCGTCCTCAAGGGCACGGGCCTCACTGGCGTCGCGTCCGTGACCTTCGCGCTCGACGCGGCGACGACCCCGACGGCCGGGTCGGCCCGCACGCTCGTCGCGGTCGTGCCCGCGGCAGCGATCAGCGGTCCCGTCACGGTGACGGACGACCTCGGCCGGGTATCGGCGCCCTCCCCCGCCCTGCGGGTCCTGGAGGCGGCCACCCCGACGCGCACCAACGGCCCGATCGCCACCGCGGTCAAGGTGCGCAAGGCGTTCGTGGACGGCAGCCGGCGCCCGACCCTCTCCTACCGGCTGCAGACCAGCACGCCGGCCGCCGTGACGGTGTCCGTGCTCAACGTCGGCACCCGCGCGATCGTCGACACGATCGACGAGGGCATGGTCGTCCCCGGCACCGACCAGGCCGTCCCGTGGTCGGGCAAGGCGCAGGGGCGCTACGCCTTCGTCGTCTCCGCGGTCAGCACGGACGGCGCCGCCGCCACCACCGCGCAGGCGCCCGCGGCCGATACCTTCGTCCTGCTCGGCCACCAGTTCCCGATCCGCGGCAAGCACACCTACGGCGAGGGCGCAGGCCGCTTCGGCGCCGGTCGCGCCGGCCACACCCACCAAGGGCAGGACGTGTTCGCCAAGTGCGGCACGCCGCTGGTCGCCGCGCGCGGCGGCGTCGTGAAGATCGCCAAGTTCCAGAGCAACGCCGGCAACTACCTGGTCATCGACGACGCCGGCGAGGGCACCGACACGATGTACGCCCACCTGCGCGACCCGGCGCTGGTCCAGAAGGGCGCCCGCGTCCACACCGGCGACCCGATCGGCTTCGTCGGCGACACGGGTGACGCGCAGGGCTGCCACCTGCACTTCGAGGAATGGGCTGCCCCGGGCTGGTACACGGGCGGCGCCCCCTTCGATCCGCTCCCGGATCTGAAGGCCTGGGACGCGCTCAGTTAGCGCAGGAGTGCATCTCGAAGGGCGTCGGGACGCAAACGCGCGAGCCGCTCCAGGGAGGCCAGAGCGCGCTTCTGCGCGTGCTCGAGCTCGGGACCGTGGGTGTCGATGACGGTTGCCAGCGACGCCCAGGTACCGGCCAGGGTGGTGACGATCGCGGTCAAGCCGTCCAGCTCGACGACCCGGCTGAGCGGCGAGTAGCCCGTCAGCTGGTCGTTGGGCTTCAGGCGCCCGAGCCGCTCCCCGACCAAGGCGAAGGTCGACTTCACGCGGTCGGGCGAGACGTCGTGAGTGGTCATGACGTCGCGCAACAGCTCGCGGTCCTCGGCCAGGCCGTCGGCCACGGTCTTCAGCGGCGGCCCGTAGTGCTGGTGCTCGTTGCTGGCCGCTGCCCGGCTGGCCAGCTCGGTGCCGGCGACGAGCACCGCGTAGCGGTCGTTGAGGTAGGTGGCGAGCCGGCGCTGGTGCATCAGCGCTTGCGGAAGGCTTTGCGCACCTTGGGCTCGCGGGCGACCTTCGGGGCCGCGTCGTCGTTGCTGGAGGTGAGGCTGTCGGCCGCGGTCAGGTAGGCCGTCGGCTTGGCCTCGTCGAAACCGGTTCCGTAGGGGTGGTCGCAGACGTCCGGCGGCAGGCGCTTGACCGAGCCGGCGCCCTTGATGCCCTTGCCCGGGTGGGCCATCGCGTCCAGGAAGAGCGCGAACGTGACCGAGTCCACCGCTGTGCCGATGTGGGTGGTCGTACGGCCGGGGCAGACGTCCTGGATGAGCACGTTGCTCGCGCCCTTGAGCGCCGAGGTCGGGTGCTTGCCGGTCTGGGGCTGCACCGTCTCGTCGGTCGCCGAGCGCACCGTCGTGTAGGAGACGTCGCCGGGGGTCTCGTCCGGCTGGGCGTTGATCGCCTTCAGCAGGTTGGAGCCCTTGAGCTGCTGCCAGTTCGCCGGGGCGCACGGGCTCGCCTTCGAGCAGCCGCGCGAGACCGTGGTCCCGTGCTGGGTGCCGGCGGCGGCGACCACGTCGGAGATCATCTTGCGCCGGAAGTCTCGAGGAGCGGTCATGCCGTCCCGCCGGTGACGTTTCCAGCCGTTCGCTGGCGCCGGCTGACGACGGCCGGCGAGTCCGAAGCGTGCGCTAGCACGTGAGTGGGCTCGCCGGGTGGCGTCAGGCGGTGATCAGCGGGCGGCTGGTCGAACGCGTCTTGTCCGATCAGGTAGCCCTGATCTCCGGACGCGCCCGTCCCGGTGACGAACATGACCGGCGTGGCGGTGGGATACATCGAGACGGGGATCGGGCACTTGTAGGCGGCGGGGGGCTTGGCCTTGGAGACCGTGAGCGGCGGCCCGCTCGCCGCCGCGGGGGCGGTGACGGCAAGCGACAGGACGACGGCGAGGAGGAGGCGGCGGGTCATCGCGGTCGCAGGAAGCCGTACGGCATCCCTGATGCCGTCCCGCCCACCCGGCGCGGCGGTTCGCGCGTCGGGGCGAGCACGATCGCCTCGCGGGCGGGGTAGTCGTCGTCGGCCACCAGCGCGGCCGCGGCGTCGAACAGCGGCTGGGGATCGGCGAAGGCGAGCTTGACCGACGCGCGGGCCAGGTCGTCCACCAGCGCCCGGAAGGTCTCCACGTCGGTGCCGGACCCCGCGACGGCAGCGATCACCAGCGCGCGGCGCAGGGCAGCGTGGTCGGCCTCGGCGGTCGCGCGCTCCATCAGGTCCCGCGCCTGGGCCCAGAGGTTCTCGACCGTCGCCGGTTGAAGCGCAATGGGCATCCGATGAGAGTACGGCGAACGCCGTAGACGTTCGCTGGCGCCGGCTGACGGTGCCGGGCGAGTCCGAGCGTGCGCTAGCACGTGAGTGGGCTCGCACGGTGCCGTCAGGCGGTGATCAGCGGGCGTCTACTCCCATTCGATGGTGCCGGGGGGTTTGGACGTGATGTCGAGCACCACCCGGTTGACCTCGCGGACCTCGTTGATCATCCGGGAGGCGATCTGCTCGAGCAGGTCGTACGGGAGGCGGGCCCAGTCGGCGGTCATCGCGTCGTCGGACGTGACCGCGCGGATGGCGACGACGTAGCCGTAGGTGCGCTCGTCGCCCTGGACGCCGACCGTGCGGATGTCGGGCAGGACGCAGAAGGACTGCCACAGCTCGCGGTACAGGCCGGCCTTGCGGATCTCGTCCTGGAGGATCGCGTCGCACGCGCGCAGGGTGTCCAGGCGCTGCTTGGTCGCCTCGCCGCCGACGATGCGGATGGCCAGGCCGGGGCCGGGAAACGGCTGGCGCCAGACCAGGCGCTCAGGCAGGCCGAGCTCGGCGCCGACGGCGCGGACCTCGTCCTTGAACAGGGCCCGCAGCGGCTCCACGAGCTCGAACTCGAGGTCGTCGGGCAGGCCGCCGACGTTGTGATGGGACTTGATGGTCGCGGCGCCGGTGCCGCCGCCGGACTCGATCACGTCCGAGTAGAGCGTGCCCTGGACGAGGAACTTCGGACCGTCGTCGCGGAACTCGCCCCCGCCCGCACCCCCGCCGGAGGCGGCAGGGGCAGTGAGCTTGCGCGCCTCGTCCTCGAAGACGCGGATGAACTCCGCGCCGATCGCCTTGCGCTTGAGCTCGGGGTCGCTCAGGCCGGCGAGCCGCTTGAGGAAGCGGTCCTCGGCGTCGACCGCCACGAGCGGCACCTTGAAGACGTCGCGGAAGGCGGTGATGACCTGCTCGCCCTCGTTGTGGCGCATGAGGCCGTGGTCGACGAAGACGCAGGTCAGCTGGTCGCCGATGGCGCGGTGCACGAGCAGCGCCGCGACGCTGGAGTCCACGCCGCCCGACAGCCCGCAGATGACCCCGGCGTCCCCGACCTGGGCGCGGATCCTGCGGATCTGCTCCTCGATGATCGACTCCGGCGACCACGAGCGCGCGCTCCCGCAGATGTCCTCCAGGAACGTCGTCAGCACCTGCTGGCCGTAGGGCGTGTGGACGACCTCCGGGTGGTACTGGATGCCGTAGATGCCGCGCTCGACATCCTCGATGGCAGCGACGGGCGACTCCGTGGAACTGGCAAGCGCGGTGAACCCGGGCGGCGGCTCGTAGACCGTGTCGCGGTGGCTCATCCAGCACTGCTGGTCCTCGGGGGTGCCGGCTAGCAGCCGGCCGGTCTCCAGCACGGTCAGCTTGGAGCGCCCGAACTCACCGACGTCGGCGCCCTCGACCTTCCCGCCCAGCTCGAGGACGATCGCCTGCATGCCGTAGCAGATGCCCAGCACGGGGATGCCGAGCTCGAGCAGCTCCGGGTCCAGCCGCGGGGCGCCCTCGGCGTAGACGGACGCGGGCCCGCCGGACAGGATCAGCCCCTTCGGCTGCCGGCGGCGGACCTCCTCGACCCCGACGTGGTGGGGCAGCAGCTCGCTGAACACGCCGCACTCGCGCACGCGGCGCGCGATCAGCTGCGAGTACTGCCCGCCGTAGTCGAGGACGACGACCTCGTCGTGCGCGACGCCCCGCTCGAGCGCGAGCTCCTCGACCGGCTGGTCCGCCGCGACTCCGCTTCCGTGCCCCAAGGAGACGACGTCGCTCACGCCGTCACCGTCTTCGGGTTCCGTGATTGGCCGCGCCGCCTCAAGCGAGCGCCTTCTCCGGGGCTTCGCGGGCGACGGCCTTGTTGGCCATGCCGACCTGCTGTTCGCGCTGGAGCTGCTTGCCCTCCGACTGAAGCGCGGGGGCGATCATCAGCTCCGCCCGGTTGAACTCGGCGATGTCGCGGTAGCCGCAGGTGGCCATGGAGGTGCGCAGGCCGCCCATCAGGTTGAACGTGCCGTCGTTCTCGTGCGCGGGGCCGGTGATGATCTCCTCGAGCGTCCCGTTCTGGACCGTCTGGACGCGCGCGCCGCGCGGGAGCGTCGCGTGGAACGTGGCCATGCCCCAGTGGTAGCCGTGGCCGGGCGCCTCGTAGGCGCGCGCCAACGGGGAGCCGATCATCACGGCGTCGGCGCCGCAGGCGATCGCCTTCGAGATGTCGCCGCCGTTGCGCATGCCGCCGTCGGCGATCACGCGCACGTACTCGCCCGTCTCCAGCATGTTCTGCGAGCGGGCGGCCGCGACGTCGGCGATCGCGGTCGCCTGCGGGACGCCGATGCCGAGCACGCCGCGGGTGGTGCAGGCGGCGCCGGGGCCGACGCCGACGAGCACGCCGGCCGCGCCCGTGCGCATCAGGTGCAGGCCCGTGTGGTAGCTGGCACAACCGCCGACGACGACCGGGACGGGCAGCGCCGCGATGAACTCCTTGAGGTTCAGCGGCGGGCGGTCCGGGTCCTGGCTGACGTGCTCGGCGGACACGACCGTGCCCTGGATGACGAGGACGTCGAGACCGGCGTCGAGCACCAGCTCGTGGTACTGGCGGACCCGCTGCGGGGTCAGCGACGCGGCGGTGACGACGCCGGACGCCTTGATCTCCTCGATGCGCTGCTTGATCAGCTCGGGCTTGACCGGCTCCTCGTAGATGGCCTGCATCTCGCGCGTGGCCTCCGCCTTCGGGAGCTGCGCGATGCGGGCGAGCATGTCGTCGGCGTCCTCGTAGCGCGTGAAGATGCCCTCGAGATTGAGGACGGCGAGGCCGCCGAGGCGACCGATCTCGATCGCGGTCTCCGGCGAGACCACGCCGTCCATCGCCGACGCGAGCAGCGGGAGGTCGAACCGATAGGGACCCAGGGTCCACGAGACGTCGACGTCATCAGGGTCCCGCGTGCGACGGGAGGGGACGATCGCGATGTCGTCGAATCCGTAGGCGCGGCGCGCCTTCTTGCCTCGGCCGATCTCTACTTCCATGCACCGATCCTAGGCGCCGGGTCGGACGCCACCGGCTCCGCTCGCTGGCTTCAAAACCCGCTAAATGCGGGGATCAGGAAACCTCGGCGGCGGCCACCGGGGTGACCTGCACCTCGCCGAGCAGGCGGTTGACCGCCTCGGGCTCGACGACGCCCGCGCCGAGGTGGTGCGTGGACTCCGCGCCGCAGGCCACGCCGTAGGCCAGGCAGTCCGCCGCCGGGCGTCCCGAGTAGCGGGCGGCCACGTAGCCGGCCAGGAACGCGTCCCCCGATCCGATCGTCGCCGTCGCCTCCTCCACCGCGGGGATCGTCACCCGTAACAGCTGCACGCCGCCGTCGTCGGGGACGACCTGCGCGATGCAGCCGTCGGGGACGGTCATGATCGCCTCGCGGGGACCCAAGTCGACCATCTCGCGCACGGCCAGCACCTGGTCCTCGTCGCCGGCGAACTCGTAGCCGACGAGCTCCTCGGCCTCGAGCAGGTTCGGTGAGATGACGTCGGGCTCGGCGCGGACGGCGCGCATCAGCGGGTCGCCGTCCGTGTCGACGACGGTCGTCACGCCGAGGCGCTTGAGCTCGCGGATCAGCCGCCCGTAGACGTCGACGTCGACGCCGCGCGGGAGCGACCCCGCGAACACGCACAGCGACGCGCCCTTGGCGAGGTAGAGCAGCTTTTCGGCGAACAGGTCGATCTCGGCCTCGGTCACCTCCGGGCCGCGCTCGTTAACCTCCGACTGCTGGCCCGTGGTCGGGTCGATCAGCGCGGTGTTCGTGCGCGACTCCTGGCGGATGCGGACGAAGTCGCTGAGGACGCTCATCTCCGTCAGCTGCTCGACGATGCGCAGCCCGGCGGCGCCCCCGGCCAGCCCCGTGGCGATCACAGGCTGCCCGAGCGTCTTGAGGACGCGCGCGATGTTGACGCCCTTGCCGCCCGGCATCGTCGTCTGGTCGACCGTGCGGTGGCGCCGGCCCGGTTGGAAGTTGGGGACGGCCATCGTCTTGTCGATGGCGGCGTTGAGGGTGACGGTGATGATCACGCGGGGTCCTCCCGGGGGGTCGCTCGCCGTGGTGGCGGACGGCGCTGGGTGAGCAGCGCGGCGATGACGAGGATGGCACCGACCACGATCAGCGTCCATGGTTGCGTGACGAAGTCCTGCGTGCGCCGGGCCGCGCTCGCCTTCGGGATCTCGAGGTCCGCGGTCAGGGGGACGGTGGCGACCTTGCGCCCGCGCAGCTTGACGATCAGCTTGCCGATCGGCTGGCCGTAGCGGATCGGTCCCGCCACGGACTTGGGGAGCTGCTGCTCGTACGTGAAGTCCTCCGTGACGCGCTTGACCTTGCGCACGCTGCTCTCCGCGACGACGGGGAGGTCGGCTCCGGGCCGGTTGCGGATGGGGACGCTGGCCATGCGGGCGCCGGCGACGGCGCGCGTCCGCGCGAGCCGGTACTTGGTGAACCCGTACGTGAGCAGCTGGACGGCCTGCTGGTTGCGGGCCGCCTTGCTCGTGGCGCCGATGACGACGGCGATCAGGTGGACGCCGCGCTTGGTGCCGCTCGCGACCAGCACGTTGCCCGCGCTGGAGGTGTAGCCCGTCTTGACGCCGTCGATCCAGGGGTACTCGGCGAGCAGGGTGTTGCGGTTGACGAGCGTGTTGTGGTTGGTGCCGCTCGCCAACGTCAGCGAGTTCGTGTTGACGATGTGCCGGAAGACCTTGTACTTGCGCAGCGTGCGGGTCAGCCTGGCCAGGTCGCGGGCGCTGGAGTAGTTGCCGGGGTCGTCGAGGCCGATCGGGTTCGCATAGTGCGTGTTGGAGAGGCCGAGCTGCTGCGCGCGCCGGTTCATCTCGTTGACGAAGGTGGGGACGTCGCCGCCGATGTGGGTGGCGAGGGCGACGGCGCTGTCGTTGGCGGAGATGACCAGCAGCGCCCGCAGCAGGTCGATCTCCTTGATCTGCTCGCCCTTGGTGAGCCCGAGGACGACCTCGGCGGGCGCGGCGCGGTAGCGCGGGGCTGTGACGGTGTCGCGCAGACCGCCGTGCTCGAGGGTGAGCAGCGCCGTCATCAGCTTCGTGGTCGAGGCGATCGGTCGGCGGTCGTCGGGGTCCTTGGAGAAGGCGACGTCACCGGTCTGGGCGTCGACCACGATCGCCTCGGGGGCGGCGATGACGGGACGCTCGGCGGCGCTCGCCGTCGCGGGCAGCAGCAGCGCGAGGACGACCGCGACGCGCTTCACGGCAGCTTGAGCTCGTCCCCGACGGTGAGCGCGTCGGGGTCGACGTCCGGGTTGGCCTTCAGCAGGTCGTCGACGTCGACGCCCTCCTTCTCGGCGATGCCGGAGGGGGTGTCCCCCGGCTTGACCGTGTAGGTGCTCTTGGTGGTGGGTCCCGGCGTGGCGGTCTTCGTCGCCTTCGCGGCGGGGGTCGCCGTGGCGGCCGGCGACGCGGACTGCTCGTCCGTCGCGTCGGAGCCGGAGGTGACGACCGCGAACAGCGCGATCGCGGCGACCACCAGGGCGACCGGCGCGAGGACGCGGGCCGGAGTCACGCCCGTGCCGGCCTTCGGCCGCCCCTGGCCTGATGCTGCACGATCATCGCCGTGAAGGGTAGGCGCGGACGCGGCGGCTCAGGCCAGGTCCCACGCTTGCGCGCGCAACCGCTCCGCCTCGGCGCGAGCGGCCTCGCCGGGGTCGCCGCCGGCCGCGTCGTAGGCGTTGACGATCGAGCGCGAGGCGGTCACGAGGCCGCCGGCCCGGCCGGGCGCGAAGGCCGGGCCGAGGGTGCTGACGTCCCCGCCCTGGGCGCCGATGCCGGGCAGCAGGAAGGGGGTGTGCGGCATCAGCTCGCGCATGCGGGCGAGGTGCGCGGGCTCGGTGGCGCCGGTGACGGCCCCGACGTCCTTGAGGCCGGAGGCCGGGCCGGGCGTGCCAAGGCCGTCCGCGAGGCTCGCGAGGCGCTCCCACACGCGCCCGCCGTCCTTGAGCTCGGCGTCCATGAGGTCCGCCGCGCCGGGGTTGGAGGTGCGCACGAGCAGGAAGGGCGCGGACGGGCCGTCGACGTAGGGCTCGAGCGAGTCGCGGCCGAGCAGCGGGTTGACGGTGATGGCATCGCCGCTCGCGAGCGCCTCGGCGTAGACGGCGGCGGTCACGGGGACGTCGCCGCGCTTGCCGTCGAGGATGACGAGCAGGTCGTGGTCGTGGGCGGTGGCGACGGCCGCGTGAAGGGCGGCCGGGCCGTCGGCGCCGAGGCGCTCGAAGCAGGCCAGCTGAGGCTTGACGGCGACGAGGGCGGGGGCCGTCGCGGCGATGACGGCGCGGCAGTGCTCGGCGACGTCGGCGACGCCCGGCCAGAGCTTGGCGGGGTCGGGGTCGAGCCCGCAGACGATCTGCGACTCGCGCGCGGCGACGGCGGCGGCGAGTCGGTCGCCGAAGTGGGGCGGGGTCATGCGGTTCGCGCGTGCGGGCCGCGGCGGCGTGAAGCGCCGCCGTGGCCCGGTGCACGACGTCCTACTTGATGGCCTTCTTGAGGCCGGAGCCGGCCGTGAAGCGCGGGACCTTGGTCGCGGCGATCTGCATGGTCTCGCCCGTGCGGGGGTTGCGACCCTCGCGAGCACCGCGCTCGGCGACGTGGAACTTCCCGAACCCGGTGAACGCAACCTCGCCACCACCCTTCAGCTCGCCCTCGATGGTGCTGAGGACGGAATCGACGGCGGCACCGGCATCCTTCTTGGACAGGCCCGTATCCGACGCGACCTTGTCAACGAACTCCTGCTTCGACATTCTGAACTCTCCTTCTCCCGGTGAGCCGGGTGTTGGGCAGTCGGCGAAGCTAACAGGGGCTGCGGACGGCTCCGAAGGACGGTTTAGAGCCAAATCGCACGAGATCCCGCAAACAGCGGCTTTTTTGGCCCGATCAGGACGCGGTAAGCAACCGTTCGACGGCGGTTTTTAGCTCAGGTGAAGGGTTCTTGACCGCCTCCACCGCTGTTGTGGCGCCCGCCGCGGCGGCGATGTCGAGGCCCGTCGCGCCGGTCTGGGCGGTCGGGCCGGCGAGCGCGACGAGGGTCAGCTCGGGTCCCCGGGCGACCCAGACGACGCCCGCGTCCGTGACGACGATCCCGGCGGAGAGCACCGCTGTCAGCGCGCCGGCCGGGGCCGCGAGGTGCTCTGGTCCACTCAGCCGTTCGCCGTCCGCGTCGAGGACCACGACCGCCCGCACGTCGGCGGACAGCTCGTGGACGTAGGCCGCCGCCAGGGCGGGTTCGAGCGCAGCCGTCATCGCGGTGACTAAAGATATGCGCGTGGACCTCTCCCGCCTCGCCTGGCTCATCACCGTCGGCCTGTGCCTCGTCGCCGCGCTGATCCTGCTGATCGACGGCTACATCGGCTACGCCGGGACACTCGCCGCCGTCGGCCTGTCCGCCGCGATCAACCTGCGCTGACGCCGCGGTTCACGACAACTGCGGCAATGAGGAGTGAGACGGGAGGCCGCGGATCACTTCTGCGGACGTCTTGGTCGCTATAGCGCCCAGGACGTCCGCACAAACGAGAACCTCTGACGTCTGGTCGCTAGAGCAACCGGCCGGCGCCTACGCCTGAGCGGCGCGCGCGAGCCAGTCCCTCAACGCGCGGGCGGCGATGCCCCGGTGCGAGATCGCGTCCTTCTCGTCGTCGTCCAGGTCGGCCATCGTGCGGCCGTCCTGGAGTGCGAAGACGGGGTCGTAGCCGAACCCGCGCTCGCCGGAGCGCTCCGCGGCCATGACGCCGTCGCAGGTGCCCTCGAAGAGCGTCTCCGTCCCGTCGGCAGAGAGGTGGGCGATGACGCACGTGTACCGGAGCGGGGTGCCGGCGGGGACCTCGGCGATGAACTTGGCGAGGTTCTCCTCGTCGGACGCACCCTCCCCGGCGTAGCGGGCCGAGCGGACCCCCGGAGCCCAGTCGAGCACCTCGGCGCCGATCCCGGAGTCGTCGGCGATCGCCGCCCGGTCGGTGGCGGCGTGGGCGGCGCGCGCCTTGATCAGCGCGTTCTCGGCGAAGGTGGTGCCGGTCTCCTCGGGGACGGGCGCACCCTCCGGCAGCGCGTCGACCGAGACGCCCTCCAGCAGCCGCGCGAACTCCCGCACCTTGTGCGCGTTGTGGCTGGCAAGGATCACGCGCGCCTCGCTCCGCGCGGTAATGAGATCGCGCCGCCGCCAGCGGGGCGGCGGCCCGTCGCCCCGGGCGCGGCGCGGAGGCGGCGGGCCGGCGGGGTCATGCGGCTGCGGCCGCCTGAGCGGCGCGGAGGGTCGCGATGCCGCCTTCGGCGAGGGCGAGCAGGTCGTCGAGGTGGGCGCGGGAGAGCGGGGTGCGCTCGGCGGTGGCCTGGACCTCGACGAGGCCGCCGTCGCCGGTCATGACGACGTTGGCGTCGACCTCAGCGGAGGAGTCCTCGGGGTAGTCGAGGTCGAGCAGGGGGACGCCGTCGACGATCCCGCAGGAGACGGCCGCGACGCTGCCCGTCAGCGGCACGGTGGTCAGCTTGCCTTCGGCGACGAGTCGCTTGAGCGCGAGCTCGAGGGCGACGAAGCCGCCGGTTATCGAGGCGCAGCGGGTGCCGCCGTCGGCCTGGAGGACGTCGCAGTCGACGTAGACGGTGCGTTCCCCGAGGCCGGCGAAGTCGATCACCCCGCGCAGGGAGCGGCCGATCAGCCGCTGGATCTCGACGCTGCGGCCGTCCGCCTTGCCCCTGGAGATGTCGCGCTGCTTGCGGTCGCCGGTGGAGGCGGGGAGCATCCCGTACTCGGCGGTCACCCAGCCCTGGCCGCGGCCCGCCATCCAGCGCGGGACCGACTCCTGGACGGAGGCGGTGCAGATCACGCGCGTCTCGCCGCATGAGATCAGCGCCGAGCCGGTAGCGGTGCGGACGAAGCCGGCCTCGATGGTCACGGGGCGCAGGCCGTCGGGCGCGCGGTCGTAGGAGCGGGTCACAGCCGCGGGAGGTCGAGGAGGACGGTGTCGGCCGCGTCTTCCGAGCGAAGCGAGGAATCGATGTGCTCGACGTCGCCCAGCGGGAGCTGGAGGAAGTGGGTGCCGAGCGCGCGGAAGTCGTCCGTCCCGGCCGTGCACAGGAAGCGGTAGTCGCCCTCGCCGGCGGCGTCGGAGTCCAGCCCGCGGGCCGACAGCGCGCACTCGACCCGGCGGGCGATGGCCTGGCCGGGCGTGATCAGGGTGACGTCGCGGCCGAGCATGCGCTGGATCATCGGGCGGATGAGCGGATAGTGCGTGCAGCCGAGGATGACCGTGTCCACGCGCGCGTCGCGCAGCGGCTCGCAGTACGCGCGCACCGTGCGCACGACCTCGTCGTCGAACGGGAAGCCGGCCTGGATGATCGGCGCCAGATCGGGGCACGCGACGGCGGTCAGGCGCAGGTGCGGGTCGGCGGCGGCGAGCGCGCGCTCGTAGGCGCCGGAGGCGACGGTGGCCGGGGTGGCCAGCAGCCCGACCCGGCCCGTGCGCGTGGAGACGGCGGCCGCCTGCGCCTCCGGGCCGACGACGGTGATGACGTCGATGCCGTCCTCGCCACCGAAGCGCTGCTCGAGCAGCGCGCCGGCGGCGGCCGTCGCCGAGTTGCAGGCGACCACCAGCAGCTTCGCGCCACGGTCGACCAGCTCCGAGGCGACGTGCAGCGCGAAGCCCTGCAGCTCCTCGGGCGCGCGCGTTCCGTACGGGAAGCGCGCCGTGTCCCCCAGGTAGAGGAAGTCCTCGTGCGGCAGCGACACCAGCAGCTCGTGGAGCACCGTGAGCCCGCCGACCCCGGAGTCGAACACCCCGACGGGCCGGCGGCGGTCCTCGATCGTCGGCGCGCCCGGCACGCCGCCAGTGTCGCAGCCCGCACGGCGCCGCGGCTACTCGCCCTTGATGCCGGAGATGGCCTTCTGGAGCTTGTCGACGACGGCCTTGGCAACGCCCTGGTCGTCCGTGTAGCTCCCGGCGGCCTTGACGATGCCGGCGAGCACGACGGCCATGAGCAGGATGAGCCCGACGTACTCGACGGTGCCCTGGCCGCTCTCGCGGCGGAGGTTGATGAGGCCGGCGTGGATCCGGCCGAGCAGTGCGTAGATGTCCATGCGGGAAGGCTCCGCCGACGCGGGTGACGGATCCAGACGCAGGTGTGCCGATGCAGCGGCGAAACTGTCAAGAGAGTGCGCGCGCTGGTCGTGACCAACATGTACCCGAGCCCGGAGCGCCCGGCGCTGGGCTCCTTCGTGCGCGACCAGGTCGAGGCGCTGCAGCGGCGCGATGACGTCGACGTCGAGCTGTTCGCGTTCCCCCCGGGCGGCTACGCGGCCGCCACCCGCACCCTGCGCACGCGCTTCAGGGGCCAGCGCTTCGACGTCGTCCACGCGCACTTCGGCCTGACCGCCTGGCCCGCCGTGCTCGCCCGGCTCGGCCCGGTCGTCGTCACCCTGCACGGCAACGACCTCTTCCATCCCCGCTCGAAGCAGATCACCCGCGCGGTGCTCCCGTTCGTCAGGCTGACCGCCGCCGTCAGCCGCGCCTTCAGCGCGAACGTCCCCGGCGGCCGGCCCGTCGCCGTCCTGCCCGTCGGCATCGACACCACGCGCTTGCGCCCCATCCCCAGACAAGAAGCCCGCGAGCACCTCGGCCTCGACCCCGACGAGCCCTGCCTGCTCTTCCCCCACGACCCCAGCCGGCCCCTGAAGGCGTTCCCGCGCGCGCAGGAAGCGGCGGGCACGACGCGCCTGCACACCCTGGGCAACGTCGCCCCCGCCGAGGTCCCGTACTGGATCAACGCCGCCAACGCCGTGCTCGTGCCGTCCATCGACGAGGGCTTCGGCCTCGCCGTCATCGAGGCGCTGGCCTGCGGCGTCCCGGCCCTCGGCACGCCCGTCGGCATCCATCCCGTCGCCCTGGGTGGGATCCCCGGGGCGCACTGCTTCAACTGGGACGCCGGCGCCTGGAGGCGAGCATTGGAACCGATCCTCGCCGACCCCGATCCGCGCGTGGACGGGCGTGCGCGCGCCGAGCTGTTCTCCGCCGACCGCATGGCCGCCCGGGTCGTGGCCGCCTGGCGGGACGTAGCGGGAACTTAGGAACAACGGCCTAGCCTCACCCGTTTCCGGTGGGGGCACTCGCCATCGCCCCACCCTGCCTCACCATGAGCGGATTGTTTGGACGCAAAGAGACCGCGGACTCCGCGGACGCCGACGCCCCGGTCCCCGGGGGCGACG
>CAXTBB010000025.1:0-15722 GCA_964242305.1 uncultured Solirubrobacteraceae bacterium | reverse complement strand
AGATCCCCGCAGCCGCGACCCAGGTCCACGAGCCGCCAAAGCCATCCCGATGGCGGCGAACGCCCAAGACGGAGGCTCCGCCGGACGTCGGCACCGGCCTCGACATCCCCGCGGGAACCGACCTCGACAAGCTCGTCGGCCCCGTCCCGACGACCCGCCGCCGCGGCAAGCTGCGCCGCCGGCTGCGCCACCTGCGCAGCGTCCGCGAGGTCCTGCTGCGCGACCTCGGCGGCATGGTCTTCGAGGCCCGCCGCGCCCAGCGCGACACCGACGACGCGGTGCGGTCGATCGTCGACGCCAAGCTCGCCCGCCTGGCCGCGGTCGACACCGAGATCAAGGACCTCGAGGCGATCCTCGACGACCGCAAGGGCCTTGTCGTGCGCGAGCCGGGGATCGGCGGCACCTGCCCCAACTGCGGCGAGCTGTTCGGCAGCGAGGCGCGCTTCTGCTGGGCCTGCGGAACGCCCGTCGCCCCCGGCGCGCGGCGCCCACCCGAGGCTCTGCCGCACGTCGAGAGCACCGCCATCGCGCTGCCGCCCCCGCCTCTCACCCCGCCCCCGCCCCCGCCGCCCGCGCCATGAGCGACCTCCCTCCGCCTCCGCCCCCTCCGCCCCCGCCCCCACCGGGCGCGGCGCCCACGACCGCGTGCCCGAACTGCGGCGCCCCCGTCACCCCCGATCAGGACTGGTGCCTGAACTGCGGCGCCGCCGTCAGCACCAAGGTGGCCAGCGCGGCCGGCTGGCGCACCCCGATCGTGATCGTCACGGCCGTGCTGGTGCTCGCCGCGGCGGGGCTCATCGTCGCCTTCCTCGCGCTCTCGGGCGAGGCCGACGACGTCGCCACGAAGCCGCTCGCCTCCCCCACGCCGACCGTCGCACCGACCGGGCCCACCGGCGCGACCACCGCGCCGACCGCCGTCGTCGTCGGCCCCAGCGGACCGAGCGGCCCCAGCGGACCGAGCGGCCCCAGCGGACCGTCCGGACCGTCGGGCGCCACCGGCCCGGTCGAGGCCGCCACCACCCCCACGCCGACCCCGAGCTCGAGCACGAAGTCGATCCCGAACTGGCCTGATGGCAAGCACGCCTTCACCGTCATCCTGTTCAGCGAGTCGTCCTACGCGTCGGCGAAGGCGAAGGCCCAGACCGTCAGCACGCTCTCCGGCGTCGGCATCCTCAAGTCGAGCAAGTTCTCCAGCCTCCGCAGCGGCTACTACGTCGTCTTCTCCGGTCAGTACAACACCCTCAAGCAGGCACAGAGCGCAGCCGACTCCGCTCAGAGCCAGGCGCCCGGCGCCTACGCCAAGGAAGTCACGCCGAAGTGAGGTCCGGCCAGTACGGCGCGAGGCGCTCCACGGCCGCGTCGGCCAGCGCGTCCCGCTCGACGCCGACCGCCGGGATCGGACCGTCGAGCACCGGCAGCATCGCGCAGACCGAGTCGGCCAGCGCCTCCACCGAGTAGCCGCCTTCGAGCACGAACCCGAGCGGGACGCCGAGCTCGGCACAGACGCCGCGCAGTGCGGCCGTCATCGTCACGAAGCCCGCCTCGGTGACCCGGCAGGACGCCAACGGGTCGAGCCGGTGCGCGTCGAAGCCCGCCGACACGAGCACCAGACCGGGTGCGAACGCGCGCGCCAAGGGCACCACGACGTGCGCGACCAGCGACGCGTACCCGGCGTCCCCCGTCCCGGGCGGGACCGGCAGGTTGACCGTGTACCCCTCCCCCGCTCCCGACCCCACGTCGGACGCCGGCCCGGTCCCCGGATACAGGGGCGACTGGTGAATGGAGACGAACAGCACCTCCGGGGACGCGCGGAAGATCTCGTTGGTCCCGTTGCCGTGATGGACGTCCCAGTCGAGGATCAACACGCGCGACGCGCCTCCGGAGGCCAGCGCCCACGCCGCTCCGACCGCCACGGAGTCGAAGAAGCAGAAGCCCATCGCCTGTCCCGGCTCGGCGTGGTGACCCGGCGGGCGGTGCGCCGAGAACCCGTACGGGTGCGCGCCGGACAGGAGCGCGTCGCACAGCGCCACCGGGCCGCCCGCGGAATGCAGCGCCGCCTCCCAGGTGGCCGGCACGCAGGCCGTGTCCATGTCGATCGCGCCGCCGCCCGCCGCGCACAGCGACTGCACCGCGTCGATCAGCGCGCCCGTGTGGACGGCCTCGAGCTGCGCGCGCGTGGCGACCGGGGACTCGGCCCGGTCCCAGCCGAACCAGTCGTTGGCGGCCAGCGCCCGCTCCAACCCGATCAGCCGCTCCGGGCGCTCGGGGTGCCCGGGGATGACGTGCGCGAGTGACGAGGGGTGTGAGAGCCAGAGGGGCCGGGCCACGCGCGGGTACGGTACGGCCATGCCCGACCTGATCGTCGTCGGCGCGGGGGCCGCCGGGCTCTACTCGGCGCTCTGCGCGTCGCGCGAGGGCGCGCACGTCACCCTCGTCTCCGCACTCCCGCTCGCGGAGACCGCCTCCTACTGGGCCCAGGGCGGGCTCGCGGCGGCGCTCGCGCCGGAGGACTCCGCCGGCCAGCACTTAGAGGACACGCTGTCCGCCGGCCGCGGCCTGGTCCGCCGCAGCGCCGCCGAGGTGCTCTGCCAGGAGGCACCCGGCCGCTACGAGGACCTCGTCGAGCTCGGCGTCCGCTTCGACGTCGACGACCAGGGATCCATCGAGCTCGGGCTCGAGGGCGGCCACAGCGTCCGCCGCATCGTGCACGCGGGCGGGAGCGCGACGGGACGGCGCCTGCTGCGCACCTTGTCGGCTCGTGCCGTGGCCGACGAGCGCATCGCGGTGCGCGACGGCGTCCGCGTCACCGCGCTCACGCAGACGGACGGCCGCACCGACGGGGTCCGGCTCGACGACGGCAGCGCCCTGAGCGCCCGCGCGGTCGTGCTCGCCGCCGGCGGCGGCGCCGCCCTCTACGCGCGCACGACCAACCCCCCCGGCTCGTGGGGCTCGGGCCTGCTGCTCGCCCGCGACGCCGGCGCCGACCTCGCCGACCTCGAGTTCGTCCAGTTCCATCCCACCGCGGTGACCGGCATCCCCGGCCGCGAGGGCTTCCTGATCACGGAGGCGATCCGCGGCGAGGGCGCGACCCTGCACGGCCCCGACGGTGAGCGCTTCGTGGACGAGCTCGCCCCCCGTGACGCCGTCGCCCGCGCGATCTTCCGCCTCATGCGGGATACGTCCCCACCCACCCCCGATCACGTCGACCTCGACATGACCCACGTCGACCCGGCCCGTTTTCCCAACGTGTTCGCCGCGCTGGCGAGCGCCGGACTGGACGCCACCCGCCACCGCGTCCCGGTCGCCCCCGCCAGCCACTACGTCATGGGCGGCGTCGCCACCGACCTCGACGGGCGCGCCGGCCCCGGGCTCTACGCGGTCGGCGAGGTTGCCTGCACGGGCCTGCACGGGGCCAACCGGCTGGCGTCCAACTCGCTGTCGGAGTGCTTCGTCTTCGGCCGCCGCGCGGCGCTGGCGGGCTTGCAGGAGCCGGACATGGGGACGTCCGGCGCGCCCGCCGGTCCCCCGCCCGAGGCGCCCTCCCGCGCGACCCGTGAGGCCATCTGGCGGCTGGCCGGCCTGGAGCGCAGCGCGGGCGACCTCCGCGAGCTGCAGGAGGACCCGCATCCGCTCGCGCGCCTCGTCGCGGCCTGCGCCCTGCACCGCGACGAGACCCGCGGCGGACACGCCCGCACGGAGTTCGCGCAGTCAGACGGAAGACTGGATGGACGACATTCCGTATTAACGGCGCAAGCTTCGGTGCCGACGCACGTTCTGTGGACATAGCGGCGCACGAGGGGCGTCGCACATGACGTGTTTGCCAAGAGGGAGAAGATGTACCGCTTCAGCCGAGCGATGTACCGAGAGCTGTCGGGCGAGATCCTGGCCGATCCCGTTTGTCCCAACGGGTCATCCAACCACGAGCACGTCCTGAACGCCTGCGAGGCCGCCGTGCTGCGGCTGGCCACGGACCGGCACTACTTCGCCAAGCCGTGCAAGACGCTCTTCAACGACATCCGGGTCTTCTTCCCGATGTCCGCCCAGGGCCGCGTGTATCGGGTGGTCGACACCTACCTGAACCTGTGCCGGGAGTGGCTGGTCTCGCAACCGGTGACCGGCTTCGACCCGATGGGCAACAAGCTCGAGTGCCGGGCGACGACGCGCAAGGGCCAGCCCTGCCAGCGCATGCCGCTTCCGCACAACGGCTACTGCCCCTCCCACCAGCACCTCTCCGAGAGCCCGAAGCTGCCGGTCGCCGCCTGACGTAGCCTCCGGGCGGTGCTGCTCGGAGTCGACGTCGGAGGCACCTTCACCGACGCGGTGCTGGCCGTCGACGGGCGGCTGATCACCGCGAAGTCGCCCACTACTGCGCACGACCAGTCCGAGGGCGTCCTCAACGCCGTCCGCGCGGTGTTGGAGCAGGCGGGCCGCGACGGGGTCGAGCGCTTCTCGCACGGGACGACGGTCGCCACCAACGCCCTGCTGGAGGGCCGCGGTGCGCGCACCGCGCTCGTCACCACCGCCGGCTTCGAGGACATCGTCGAGCTCGGCCGCCAGAACCGCGCCGACCTCTACCGGCTGTGCGCGGCGCACCCGGCACCGCTGGTCCCGCCCGAGCGCCGGGTCGGTGCCGACGAGCGGATGGGGCCGGACGGCGTCCTGCTCGAGCTGCGCGACCTCGATGGGCTCGTCGCCCGCGTGCGGGACACGGAGCCCGAGGCGGTCGCCGTCTGCCTGCTGCACGCCTACCGCCACCCGGAGCACGAGCGTGCGATCGGCGACGCCCTCGCCGAGGCGCTGCCCGGAGTCCACGTGTCGCTGTCCCATGAGGCGGTGGGGACGTTCCGCGAGCACGAGCGCGCCGCCACCACCGAGGTCGACGCCGCCCTGTCGCCGCTGCTGTCGGACTACCTGCGGCGGTTGGTCGAGCGCAGCCAGGAGGCCGGGCTGCCGCGTCCCGACGTGATGCAGTCCACCGGCGGGCTCGCCGACGTCGACGAGGCCGGGGCGCACGCGGCGACGACCGTGCTGAGCGGCCCGGCCGGCGGCGCCGCGGGCGCGGCCTGGATCGCCGGGGACGAGGGTGCGCTGTGCTTCGACATGGGCGGGACGTCGTGCGACGTGTGCGTGATCGAGGACGGCCGCGTGCGGGAGACGGGCGGCTCGCGCGTGGGCGGGCGGCCGATCGCGCTGCCGACGCTCGACCTGCACACCGTCGGCGCCGGCGGCGGGTCGATCGCCTGGGCGGATCCGGGCGGCGCGCTGCGCGTCGGGCCGCGGTCGGCGGGGGCTTCGCCGGGTCCCGCGTGCTACGGCAACGGTGGCGACGAGCCGACGGTCACCGACGCGAACCTGGTGCTCGGGTTCCTGTCGGAGTCGATCGCGGGCGGGGTGTCACTCGACTACGACGCCGCGTGGCGGGCACTGGAAAGGCTCGGCGAAGGGGTGGGACTGGACGCCCGCTCGTGTGCGCAGGGCGTGCTGGACGTGGCCAACGCGGAAATGGTGCGGGCGCTGCGGGTGATGACGGTGGAGCGTGGCGTCGATCCGCGGGATCTCTCGTTGATGCCGTTCGGGGGGGCGGGACCGCTGCACGCGGCGGCGATCGCGGAGGAGCTGGGGATGACGCGGATCATCGTGCCCGCCGCGTCCGGCGTCCTGGCCGCGCTCGGCCTGGTGGTGAGCGAGCGCCGCCGTGACGTCCAGCGCAGCGTGCTGTTGACGGATTTCGATGACGAGGAGGTGGGCTCGATCGTGGCGGAGCTCTCTGAGCGGGCCGATCTTGGCGGGGCGACGCGGGTGGTCTACGAGATGCGCTTCCGCGGGCAGGCCTACGAGCTCGCCGTCGACGACCCGGAGGACTTCCCCGCCGCCCACGAGCGCGCCTACGGCTACCGCGACGACGACGCCGAGGTCGAGCTGGTCAGCGTCCGCGTGACCGGAACCGTCGCCGGACCGGAGATCTCCGCCAACTCGGAAAGATCGGCCCCGGAAGACGGGGCCAGATCGACGCAGTTCGGTGAGACGACCGTCTACCGGGGCGTGCCGGACACGGTGGAGGGACCGGCGATCGTGGAGCTCGGGGAGTCGACGCTGGTGATCCCGCCCGGCTGGCGCGGGGAGTCCGACGAACGGGGGACGCTGTGGATGCGATCCAGCTGAGGGTGATCAGCGGCGCCCTGCGCGCCGCCTGCGAGGAGATGGGCGCGGTCCTCGTGAAGGCCGCCCACAGCGCCAACATCAAGGAGCGCCGCGACTGCTCCTGCGCGCTCTTCGACGCCGACGGCCAGATGGTGATGCAGGCCGAGCACATCCCCGTCCACCTCGGCGCGATGCCGGCCGCGGTGCAGGCCGTCGCCGACGCTCGCGAGACCGACGACGACCGGCCGTGGATCGTCAACGACCCATACAGCGGCGGGACGCACCTGCCCGACATCACCGTGGTCACGCCGGTCGGCGACCTCGGCTTCGCGGCCAGCCGCGCTCACCACGCCGACGTGGGCGGGCCGACGCCCGGCTCGATGCCGGCCGACTCCAAGACGCTCGCGGACGAGGGCGTGGTCATCCCGCCGCGCCCGCTCGACGACGCCACCATCGACGAGCTCGTCGCCCAGATGCGCAACCCGAGCCAGCGGCGCGCCGACCTGCGCGCGCAGCTCGCCGCCAACCGCACCGGCGCGACCCGACTCCGAGAGCTCGCGGACAAGGTCGGTGCCGACGAGCTCCGCACGGCCACGGACGAAGTCCAGGACTACGCGGAGCGCCGCATGCGCGCGGAGATCGACGCGCTCGAAGACGGCACGTACGAGGCGAGCGACGTCCTCGAAGCAGACGAAGACCTCCAGCTGCGCCTCGGGGCGACGATCGAAGGCGACGAGCTGACCCTCGACTTCACCGGCTCCGCCGACCAGCACGAGGGCAACCTCAACTGCCCGCTGGCCGTCACCGTCTCCGCCTGCCTGTTCGCCGTCCGCGTCCTCACCGACCCCGACATCCCCGCCAGCGCCGGCGCGTCGCGCCCCCTCACCGTGATCGCGCCGGAGGGCTCTCTGCTCAACGCGCGCGCGCCCGCGGCGGTGGTGGCCGGCAACGTGGAGACGAGCAGCCGCATTGCCGACCTCGTCCTGGCCGCCTTCGGCCGCGCCCTCGGCCAGGGGACGATGAACAACGTCGTGTTGGGGACGGAGGCGTTCACCTACTACGAGACGCTCGGCGGCGGCCAGGGCGCGTGTCCCGACGCCGACGGTCCGAGCGCCGTCCACGTCGCCATGTCCAACACGCTCAACACGCCGGTCGAGGCGCTCGAGCTCGAGTTCCCCCTCCGCGTGGTCGAGTACAGCGTGCGGCGCGGGAGCGGCGGCGGCGGCGCGCACCGCGGTGGGGACGGCGTGGTGCGCGAATACGAGATGCTGGAGGACATGGAGCTCTCCCTGCTGACCGAACGCCGTCGCCACGCGCCGCCCGGCGCCGACGGTGGCGAGCCGGGCGCGAAGGGACGCAACCTGCTCGACGGCGACGAGCTGCCGCCGAAGGCGACGCGGACGCTGAAGCGGGGCGCGCGACTGCGGCTGGAGACGCCGGGGGGTGGCGGTCATGGCCGAGCTTGAGCATCACGACGTCGTCGTCGACGGCGTCCGCCTGCACGTCGTCACCGCCGGCGCTGCCGACGCCCCGGCGGTCGTCCTCCTGCACGGGTGGCCGCAGACGTGGTGGTGCTGGCACGACGTCGTCCCGCGCCTGACCGCCACGCACCGGGTCATCGTCCCCGACCTGCGCGGCTTCGGTGCCAGCGAGGCGCCGCCCGGTCGCTACGGAAAGGCCACCCTCGCGCGCGACGTCGTCGGCCTCCTCGACGTCCTCGGCGTCGAGCGCTGCCTCGTGGTCGGTCACGACTGGGGCGGTTTCGTCGCCTGGATGATCGCCCTGCACGCGCCGGAGCGCGTCAAGCGCCTCGTCGTCCTCAGCATCATCGACCCCTGGTACGAGCCCGAACGCACGCTGCGCTCCGCGGCCAGCTACTGGTACCAGCTCCCGATCGTCACGCCCGGGCTCAACCGCCTCCTGATGCCGCGTGTCGGGGAGGTGATGCGCCGCAGCGGCGCGGCGCCGTGGTCGAAGGCCGACGCCCGCCGCTACGGCGCCCAGTACCGCAGCGCGGCCCACGTCCGCGCCGCCGCGGCGCTGTACCGCAGCTTCCCCACCCGCGAGCTGGGCCGCTGGGCCGGGCTGCGCGCCACCGTGCCGGTCACCGTGGCCACCGGGACGGAGGATCCGGTCATCTTCCCCGAGCGCGTCCGCGGCGCCCGCGCCGACGACCTGCGCGTGGAGATCCTGGACGGCGCCGGCCACTTCCTGCCTGAAGAGGTACCCGACGTCGTCGCCGACCTCATACTGCACCGATGACCGACGTCGCCTTCCTCGGCCTGGGCATCATGGGCTCGCGCCAGGCCGTCCACCTCGCGCGGGCCGGCCACGCGCTGACCGTCTACAACCGCACCACGGAGACGGCGGAACGCTGGGCCGAAGAGCACGGCGCCACGGTGGCGGGGACGCCGCGGGAGGCGGCGGCGCGCGCCGACGTCGTCATCTCCATGGTCGTCGACGGCGACCAGGTCCGCGAGCTGCTGCTCGGCGAGGACGGCGCGGTCCACGGCGCGCGCGAGGACGCCCTGTTCGTCGACATGAGCACGATCGCCCCGTCCCAGACGCGGGCGATCGGCGAGCACATCGGCCGCTTCGTCGACGCGCCCGTGACCGGCTCGGCGCCCAAGGCGGCCGACGGGACGCTCACGATCATGACCGGTGGCGCCGAGGGCGACGTCGAGCAGGCCCGCCCGCTGCTCGAGTGCATGGGGGAGACGATCGTGCACGTCGGCGCGCTGGGCCAGGGGCAGATGGCCAAGCTCATCAACAATTCCGTCGCCGCCGCCAACGCGGCCACGCTCGCCCAGGCGCTCGTCGCGGCCAAGGCGACCGGGGTCGACCTCGCCGCGCTGACCCAGATCATGGCCGGCGGCTCGGGCGGCTCCCGGATGCTCGACCTCAAGGCCCAGCCGATGATCGAGCACGACTACACGACGTTGTTCAAGCTCGAGCACATGCTCAAGGACGTGCGCCTGTGCCTGGAGGAGACGCAGGCCGCCGGCGTCCCGTTCCCGGCCGCCGCGGCGGCACGCGACCAGTACGTCGCGGCGCTCGGGCGGGGGCTCGCCGAGGCCGACTTCGCCGCCGTCGTTGAGGTGGTCGAGGGACTGGCCGCCGTGCGGCTTTGATTGACACACTGTCACCTCGAATAAACGCTCTATTTGCAGGGAAGTTGTACTTTTGTACAGGGTGTGCATAGGATGTCGGTCCGGGTCCTGGAGTCATAGGTACGACGGCTTACAGGTGCCTTTCTCGTCGGTCGTCCGCAACCCCCCTCCCCTATGCCAATCGCCTTCAAGGAATGGGCCGTTACCGTCCGCGCACTCGCCGAGGGCGAGCAGCTCGTCACCCTGCGCAAGGGCGGCGTTCACGAGCCCGGGAAGCACTTCGAGCTCGAGCACAACCGGTTCTTCCTGTACCCCACCTTCGACCACCAGCGCAATGACCTGGTGCGTCCGTCCCATCACCCCGAGCTCCGCCGCGCGCTCGAGGAGGGCGTGTGGGCCGACGGCGAGCCGCCCGCCTGGGCGCTGACCGCCGACGGCGGCATCAGCCAGCCTGACCGCGTCCGCATCCGCGCGTGGGCGGAGGTCGCCGGCGCGTGGACGGTCACCGACCGCCGCGCCGTCGAGGCGCTGTCCCCCTACTACGTGTGGACGACCGACTACGCCGAGAAGCGCCTCTCGTGGAAGAGCCGCCATCCGCTGCACGTGGTCCTCCTGCGCGCGTACCGGATCCCGCGTCCGGTCACCGTCAAGGTGCGCGACGACTTCGGCGGCTGCCGCTCCTTCCTGGAGATCACCCGCGACCTCCCGTTCGAGGGGACGCCGGTGCTCTCCGACGAGGAGTTCGACCGCGCCGCCGAGGAGATCTCGCGCGTCGCGGATGCCAACGGCACCCCGGTCGCCACCCCGGCGTTCGCCTAGCCACTGCACCTCTTCATCGGGATCGGGGGCGGCGGTGACTGCGCCGGCGCCTACGCCGTGGCGCAATCGGCGTGGCCGGCGCGCGTCGGCGGCGTGACCTGGGAGCGCCGGCCGGTCGACCCGCTGCCCGGCCCGCGGCACCTGCACGAGATCGAGGGCGCCGCGCCGCTGGTCGAGGGCGCCGTCCTGGCGGGCCCGGACACCACCGGGGTGGGTGGGGGCAGGTCATTCCGCTTCGCCGAGTCCAACCTCGCCCGGGTGCTCGACGAGCCCGTCCTGCTGGTCGATCCCAACGGCGGCCCGCGGGCGATCGCCGCCGCGCTGGACGGCGCCGCCGCCGCGCTCGAGTGCGACACGGTCGTCCTCGTGGACGTCGGCGGCGACGTCCTCGCCCACGGCGACGAAGCCGGCCTGGCCAGCCCCCTGTGCGACGCGGTCGTGCTGGCCGCCTCCGCCTTCATGCGGACGCGCGTGATCGGCGCGGTCGTCGGCGCCGGCTGCGACGGCGAGCTGCGGCCCGCCGAGGTGATGCAGCGCATCAGCGAGGTCGGCACGCTCGGCGCCTGGGGCCTGACGCCGGCAGCGGCCGAGCGCCTCGAGGCGGCGATCGCGGTCGTGCCCACCGAGGCCAGCGCCATGGTCCTGCGCGCCTTCCGCGGCGGCTTCGGCGAGGTCACCATCCGCGAGGGCCGGCGCACCGTGGAGCTGTCCCCGATCGCCACGGTCGCGTTCTTCTACGACTGTGCGGCTGCCATCGCCGGTCCCGCAAGATTGGCTGCAGCCGTGCTCGACGCCGCCTCCCTCGACGAGGCGGATGCCATCATCGGCGCGATGGGCATCCGCACGGAGTTCGCGTGGGAGAGGGAGCGCGCCGCCGAAGGCGGCGCCGCCGGCTGACGGCGGCCGCGTGTCCTGGCTGGAGACGACGAGTGAGACCTTCACCGCGCGGCACGACGACCGCGACGCCGACGACGCCGCGCACGTCCTGACGTCGCTCGAGGAGGTGCGCGCGCGGCTCGAGCGCACGTTCGCCACTGCGGTCGGGCCGCTCGACGTCGTCCTGCACGGCACGGAGGCCCAGCTCGACGGCGCCGCGCCGCTGCTGCCCGTCCTGCGCCGCGTGACCGCGCCCGCCGGCCGCCGCTACGTGGTCGGCTGGGCGGGCGAGCGCGAGCTGCACGTCCTCTCCCCGCGCGTGCTCGCCAAGCGGGCGTCCAACGTCGAGGGATCGCTGGAGATGCTGATGCTGGCGCCGGCTGCGCTGCTGGCCAAGCGCGTCGTCGCCGAGGCCAACCCCGCGCTGCGCCCCAAACTGGGACCGCGCATGCTGGCGCGCTACAGCCGGAGCGCCTGGCTGATCGAGGGCGCCGGCCAGTACTTCAGCGGGCAGGTCGACCACGTCCGGCCGGCGCTCGCCCGGCGGTTGCGCGAGGGGGCCGAGCCGGACTTCCCGCCCAGCCGCGCCGACGCGCTCCTGCTCGGCGGGTCGGTCTTCGACATGCTCGCCCGCGAGGAGGGCGAGGCCGAGGCGGTGTCGCTGGCCCGCGGGGACACGCCGCTCGACGCCGCCTTCCACGGCCGCCCGCACCGGCACACCGAAGGCACCTGGCACGCACACCTGCGCCGGATGGCGGACGGCCGCCAGCCCACACGCCGGCCAGTGTTCTGAACACTTGAGACTGAGGGGACTGTCCCCTGAGTCGCGAGTGTTCAGAACACTGCGATGACCACGCCGGCGAGCACGAGGCTGACGGTGACGGCCACGAGCAGGATCGCCAGCGCGCGCACCCAGGCCGGAGCCGGTGCGTGCGGCTCGTGCTCGTAGGTCGGGTGGCCGCCGAGGATGTCGAGCGCGTTGTCGACACCGGACGCGGCGACGAAGATGTCGCGCGGTCCGGCGGCCAGGAAGTCGGGGACGTCGAAGCCGCCGGCGCGCTTGGCGATGCTCGGGATCCCCTCCTCGAGCAGCAGCCCGGCCATCAGCTCCGCCGCGGCCTGGTTGGGCGCCCAGCCGACCTTGACCAGCGGACCCTCGCCGTACTGGGGGAAGACCTTGCGCGGGTCGGCGTCGTTAAACACGCTCGAGCTCGACCTCGATGGCCTGGTGGTCGGCGATGGCGTAGGTCTTCACGCCGTGGGGCCGGAGGCCGACGACGATGTACAGGGTCCCGGGCCAGAGCAGGTGCTCGCCGTCCTCGGTGTAGGCCATCTTCATGTCCGTCTCAGAGAAGTATGCGCCCACCGGGGGGTGCGAGTGGTAAATGGCCAACAGGTCCTCCCCGGCGTCCTCGATCGCGGTGAAGACGCGGTGCTGATCGTTGGGGTCCATCTCGTAGGTCCGCGCCGGGTGGGCGGCGGCGTTGCGGACCGGCAGGACGCGCGTGGCGAGGCCGTCGCGGCCGGCGACCATCCCGCAGACCTCGTTCTCGTCCGCGAGCGCGTGACCGACGAGCTCGTCGTACAGCGCGCTCGGGATCCGCACCTACGAAGGCGTGGTCTGGTTCTCGGGGCTCGCGGTGGTGTTCGGCGTCGAGGCGACGTCCACGGTGGTCGCCGGTGCCGGCAGGCCGTTGCGCTCGACCTCGTCGTCATCGTCGTCGTCGCCGATGCCGGCGATCGAGTCCTTGAACTCCCGCATCCCCTTGCCCAGCGATCGGCCGACCTCGGGGAGCTTCTTGGGGCCGAGCACGACCAGCGCGATCACGAGGACGATGAGAAGCTCGGGGACGCCGATGTTGGGCATCCCTTCAGACTAGACCCTCGGGTAAAGGCCGCGTGAGCGTCACCACCACAGCGTGGACTCCATCGCCTCGAGCTCCTCTACCGGCTTGGTGTAGAGCCCGGACGACAGGTACTTCCAGCCGTCGTCGCAGACGATGAAGACGACGTTGCCCTCGTCCATCTCGTTGGCGATGCGCACCGCGATGGACGCGATGGCGCCGGACGAGACACCGGCGAAGATGCCCTCCTCGGCCAGCAGCTTCTTCGTCCACACGATCGCGTCGTGGTTGGTGACGAAGATCTTCCGGTCCAGCACGCTGAGGTCGATGATCGGCGGGATGAAGCCGTCGTCGAGCGAGCGCAGGCCCTGCACGGGCTCGCCCTGCATCGGCTCGGCGGCGACGATCTTGATGGCGTCGCCGAACTCCTCCTTGAAGCGCCGGCCGTTGCCCATCAGCGTGCCGCCCGTGCCCAGGCCGGCGACGAAGGCGGAGATCTCGTCGAGCTCCTCGAGGATCTCAGGGGCGGTCCCGTTGTAGTGCGCGAGCGGGTTCGCCTCGTTGCCGTACTGGTAGGGCATGTAGTACGAGGCGTCGTTGGCGGCCATCTCCAGCGCCATCGCGACGGCGCCGTTGGAGCCCTGGTCGCCCGGCGAGTAGACGATCTCCGCGCCGTACATCTTCAGCAGCTGGGTGCGCTCGGGCGTCACGTTGTCGGGCATGACGACCTTCAGGTCGTAGCCCTTGCGGCTGCAGATCATGGCCAGGCTGATGCCGGTGTTGCCCGACGTCGGCTCGAGGATGGTCTGGCCGGGACGGATGGCGCCCTTGTCCTCGGCGTCCTCGATCAGCGC
Organism: uncultured Solirubrobacteraceae bacterium; assembly: GCA_964242305.1. Taxonomy (GTDB): domain Bacteria; phylum Actinomycetota; class Thermoleophilia; order Solirubrobacterales; family Solirubrobacteraceae; genus DATLGB01. Next base: position 2,078 of record CAXTBB010000025.1, on the reverse strand, counting down.
GCGCGCCACCCGGTCCTTGACGGACCCCGTGGGGTTGTGGGACTCGAGCTTGGCCCAGATGCGGACGCCCGGCTTGGGCGACAACCGCTTGAGCTCGACCAGCGGGGTGTTCCCGATGGCCTGCACGATGTCGCCGTAGCGACCACCGCAGGGACGGTTTCTCAGCTCTCCAGCCATGACTTCAAAAAGGATAGTGGAGAAGGATGGGTAATCCCCTCCCGATGGCCCAGCCCTCGGCGACTGCGGACGTGCCACCGCACCTCTCGGACGAGAGCCGCCTGGCCCGGGCCTGGCGCCGCCTCGGGCAGCTCGTCGAGCACGGCGTCGGCGGCTTCTTCGCCCACGGCTGCACCCAGCGTGCCGCGGCGATCTCCTTCTACGCGCTGTTCTCGATCTTCCCCATCGCGATCCTGTGCGTCGCCGTGCTCGGCATCGTCAAGCACGACGACTCCGCCCGGCGGCAGGTCGTCGACTTCCTGCTCGACCGGCTCCCCATCACGCAGAACCAGGGCCGGCGCCAGCTCGAGAAGGCGATGCTCCAGGTGACGCGCGACGTGGCCGGCTTCAGCGCGCTGGGCGTCTTCACGCTGCTGTTCGCCGCCTCCAACGTGATGGGCTCGATCCGCCAGGCGCTCAACGTCGCCTTCCGCGTGCAGGAGGACCGGCCGCCCGTCCAGGCCAAGCTGTGGGACCTGGTCATGGTGCTCGTCTTCGGCATCCTGATCACCCTCTCGCTGGCGCTGACCCTGGTCGACAGCGTCGTCAAGCGGACCGACAACACGGTCATCCAGGCCGCCCAGGCGATCGGCCACATCCTTCCGCTGCTGATCGCGGTGATCGTCTTCACCGGCATCTTCCGGCTCGTGCCCGCCGAGCGCCCGCGCCTGCGCGACATCTGGCCCGGCGTCCTCGTCGCCGCCGTCGGGTACGAGCTGGCCAAGGTCGGCTTCGCCGCCTACCTGCAGAACTTCGCCAACTACGGCGCCGTCTACGCCTCGCTGGGCGCCGTCGTCGCCTTCCTCGTCTTCACCTACGTGGTCTCCTTCATCGCCCTGCTCGGCGCGGAGTTCGCGGCCGAGTGGCCGTGCGTGCGCGACGGCCAGTACGACGGCCCGCCCGGCCCGCCGTTCCACCGCCAGGTCGCGGGGTTCGTCAAGTCGCTGTTCGTGCGCACGTGACCGCATGCTCGCCGGCGAGCTCTACCTAGCCGATGATCCCGAGCTGAAGGCCATGGCCGAGCGCGCGAGGCGTCCTCGCCGTCGGCACCCCCGCGCGCGTCATCCGACGGGTGCGCTCAGGCGGTGATCAGCGGGCGTCTAGCCGCCGGCCATGGCGGGGAGGATGACGAGCGTGTCACCCTCCTTGACCCCGGTGTCGAGCCCGTCGAGGACACGGACGTCCTCGTCGTTGAGGTAGACGTTCACGTAGCGGTTGAGCTGGCCCTCGCCGCTGAAGAGCTGGGACTCCGTGGCGGGGTGGTCGCCGGCGAGGGAGCGCAGCACCTCGCCGACGTTGGCGCCGGACGCCTCGACCTGCTTCTCGCCGCCGACGCTCGGTCGGAGGACCGGTGGGATCTTCACAGTCGCCATAGGCCCGGTGACCCTAGCCCGCGGCGGCGCAGAACGCCTCGTAGTCCGGGAAGACGCCCATCTCGTCGTCGGTGATGTCCGACGGGTCGCGGGAGCACACCGGGCACTCCGGATCGCGGCGGACCTTGAGCTCGGTGAACGTCGCCCCGAGGGCCTCGTAGAGCAGGAGGCGGCCGATCAGCGGCTCGCCCGCGCCCGTGATGAGCTTGACGACCTCGGTCGCCTGCAGCAGGCCCATCGTCCCGGGCAGGACGCCGAGCACGCCGTTGGCACCGCACGAGGGGGCCAGCTCGGCCGGCGGCGGCACCGGGTACAGGCAGCGGTAGCACGGGCCGTCGTAGGGCTTGAAGACCGACAGCTGCCCGTCGAAGCCGAGGATGGACGCCGAGACCACCGGGATCTGCAGCCGCACGGTCGCGTCGTTGAGCAGGTAGCGCGTCGGGAAGTTGTCCACGCCGTCGACGATGACGTCGTAGCCCGTGATGATCT
>CAXTBB010000024.1:0-65669 GCA_964242305.1 uncultured Solirubrobacteraceae bacterium | reverse complement strand
GGCCGGCTTCGAGCACGTCTCGCTCGACCTCATCTACGGGACGCCGGGCGAGACCGACGACGACTGGCGCGCGTCGCTCGACGCCGCGCTGAGCGCCGGGCCCGACCACGTCAGCGCCTACGCGCTCGTCGTCGAGCCGGGCACGCGCCTGTTCGCCCAGGTCCGCGCCGGCCGCGTCCCGCCGCCCGACGAGGACGCCCTCGCCGACCGCTACGAGATCGCCGACGCAACGCTGACCGCCGCCGGCCTGCACTGGTACGAGATCTGCAACTGGGCCGCGGACACGGCCGCCCAGTGCCGCCACAACCTCGGCTACTGGGGCGGTGAGGACTGGTGGGCGATCGGCCCCGGCGCGCACGGCCACGTCGCCGGCGAGCGCTTCTGGACGCACCGCCACCCGGCCACGCACGCGCGCGCGGTGGCCGCGGGGGAGCGGCCCATCGCAGGACGGGAGACGCTCGACGCCGCGCAGCGGCGGCTGGAGGCGACGATGCTCGGGCTGCGCCGCCGGGAGGGCATGGCGGCCGCCGCGTTCGACGGCGCGCGCGTGGCGACGCTGCGTGACGACGGGCTGCTCGAGGCACGCAGCGAAGGCGTCGTGACGCGCGACCGCATCGTGTTGACGCTGCGCGGCCAGCGGCTGGCGGACACGGTCATCCGCGCGCTTGCGTAGGTTCGCGGTCGACCTGGCGCTGCTGCGCCGCCGCCGCGCGTTCCGGCTCGGCATCACCGCGCGGGGCATCTCGATGCTCGGGTCGGCGATGACGATGGTCGCGATCCCGTTCCAGGTCTTCGGCCTCACCCACTCGCCGTTCGCGGTCGGCGTCGTCGGGGCGATCGGGACGGTGCCGCTCGTGGCCGTCGCCCTCTATGCCGGCGCGCTGGCCGACGCGATCGACCGCCGCCGCATGGTCGTCGCCGCCGAGCTGGGCGGCGCGGCCGTCGCGCTCATCCTGCTCCTCAACGCCACGCTGGCGCACCCGTCACTGGCGGTCGTCTACGCCGGCGCCGCGCTCGGCAGCGCCGCCTACGCGCTGCTGCGACCACCCATGGACGCGATCATCCCGCGCACGGTCGAGCCGCAGGAGCTGCCGGCCGCCTTCGCGATCGAGGGCATCGAGCACAACGCCACCGAGATCGTCGGCCCGGCCGTGGCCGGCCTGCTGCTGGCCGCCACCAGCGTCGAGGCTCTGTTCGCCGCCGACCTCGTCTCCTTCGCGCTGTCGGCGCTCGTGCTCTCCCGCCTGCCCAGCTACGCGCCCGAGGCGCAGCGCACGGTCAAGCCGCTGGCCGACATCAAGGAGGGTCTCGCCTACGCGCGCTCGCGCCCGGAGCTGGTCGGCACCTACGTGGTCGACCTGGTGGCGATGATCTTCGGGATGCCCAACGCGCTGTTCGCCGCGCTCGCTCCGAGCCTGGGCGGCCCGCGCGCGCTCGGCCTGCTCTACGCGGCGCCGGCGGTCGGCGCGCTGGTCGTCTCCGCCGCCAGCGGGCCCGCGCGGCACGTCCGCCGCCAGGGCCGCGCGATCGTCGTCGCCGCGGCCGCCTGGGGCGCGGCCATCGCCGTCTTCGGCCTCCTGCACAGCCTGCCGCTCGCCCTGGTCGCCCTCGCGGTGGCCGGCGGCGCCGACGCCGTCTCCGGCCTGTTCCGCTTCACGCTCTGGAACCAGACCATCCCCGACCACCTGCGCGGCCGGCTGGCCGGGATCGAGATGGTCTCCTGGGGCGCCGGGCCCGGCCTCGGCGACCTCGAGTCCGGCGCGCTCGCCGGCCTCACCAGCGTGCGCACCGCCATCGTTGCCGGCGGCGTCGCGTGCGTCGCGGGCTGCGCGGCGACGGCCGCCGCGCTGCCCGCGCTGTGGCGCTACGAGGCGCCTACCCCTTGATGAACTCAGGAGGTCAGGTCAACGGCGCGCGGCAGCGTGAACGTCGGGTTGAGGATGGCCTTCCGCGTCCCTGTCAGCTGCACGTTGGTCACGGCGCGGTACGTCGCCGATCGACCGCTCGGAGCCTTCACGTCGAACCGAAACCGGCCCGCCCTGTCGGGCATCGTCGACGCGATGACCCGCGTCGCCCCACGGCAGTCGATTTGCTGGCGCAGCTCGACGCGGCGCTTGGGCGCCGAGCGCGCGAGCGGCCCGAGGACCCGGCCGCTGAACACCACGCGGCCGGCGTGGGCGTCCAGGCGCGTCGTCACCATCCGCCGGTAGAACTTCAACGGCAGCGACCGTCGGCCCGCGATCATGGCCACGAAGCGCGCGCGGTTGCTGCGGCGCAGTCCCTTCGGCGGCAACGGCGCCGTCGCCGAGAACTCGCCGCGCTTCGACACCGTCGACCTTGCCACCTTGCGGCCGTTCCACGTGCTCACGATCGCCACCGTGCGGCCCGCCAGCGTGATGTCCGCCACGCCCTTGAGCTGCGTGGCGTTGGCCAGGCCGTGGACGTCGACGAGCTGGAGCCTGCGCTTCGTGCAGGCGAGCTGGGCCTGCGGGGCCGGCAGCTCGTCGAGCGGGGTCGCGGCCGGTGGCGCGTCACCGCCCGGTGGCGCGGGCGCAGCCGGTGGCGCGAGCGTGGCCACCACCGGGGGAGCCGGGATCGTCCGACTCCCCGTCAGCACCCCCTGGTTTCCTGCGACGTCGCTGACGGCCAGCCGCAGTTCCACGAGCCCTGCCGCGCAGGCGCCCGCCGGGATCGTGGCGTCGTAGTCGCCGTCCGCCGCGTCGAATGCTCCGCTGGCGAGCGGCGCCCACTGCCCACCGTCGCGCCGATACTCGCCCGCCAGGCTCTGCGCGTCGACGCCCGAGAGGGTGTCGGCGACGCCCTGGAAGGTCAGAGCGCACGAGCTCGAGGTGCCCGACGGCGCGGTTCCCGACGGCGGGGTCGTGTCGACGTCGAGGGTGTCCGAGGCCGGAGTGCTCGCGGAGCGCCCCGCCGTCGGCCGGGTCGGGATCGGCTCGTCGGCCTCCGTCGTCGCCGTCACCAGGTGGCGGCCCTCCCGCGTGATCGCCACCGTCGCCGGGTTCGCCGCCGTCGTGTAGGCCGGCTCATCGTCGACGGTGATCGTGTTGAAGCGGAACGTCTCGGCGCCGAGGTGGCCGACCACGGTGCAGCTCGACGGAACTTCCGTCACCCAGCCGTCCGGGCAGTCCACCGTCGTCGTCGCGGCGCGGGCGAGGGACGGCACGCCCAACGACAGCGCGGCCGCAGCGATCACAATGGGGGTATGTCGAGGGACCAGCATGTGGTCCGCATCGGCAGGGCCCCGCTTGACGTTGACAGCGTCCCTCTACGACACGTGGCCGCCCCCGCCTAGCCCTTGATGAAGGGCATCACGGCCTTGAGGACCGCGTCCTTGTCGAGCGCCCGGTCGAAGGCGTCGGGGGCCGGCGTCACCGAGTTGGCCAGCCGGATCAGCGCCGCGTGGCGCGCCTCGATCTGCACGATCGAGCCCGCCGCGGCGAGGATCTCGGGCGACGAGATGGACGGGGCGGCGCCGTTGTAGGCGCTCACCCCGGTGTCCTCGAAGGTCTGGGCGAGCTTGAGGAACGCCGTCTCGCTCTTCGTGGCGTCCCCGAAGTCCACGCCCGGCGCGGCGACCGGGTTGCCGCCCGCGGACGAGATCGCCTTGGTCAGCGCGTCCACGTGGTCGGTCTCGTTGTCGCGCAGCTCGCGGGCGAGCTTGAGGGTGTCGGCCGACAGGCCCGCCGACTTCACGCCCTCCGTGTAGAACGCCGCCTCGAGGTGCTCGAGCGTGAGCGCGAAGTTGAGGATGTCGACGTCGCCGGACTGGGCGAGCGCGCTCCCGACGAACGGGGAGACGGCCGACGCCCCGTAGGCGGCGCCGACGGCGAGGGTGCTCCGCACGAGGAAGGCGGAGCGGTTCATGGGCTGGATCTCGAACATGGTCATCCCGCCAGGTAGGGCTTGACGGCGGCAAGGACGTCGGCCATGTCCATCGGCGCGGCGAAGGCGCCGTCGGGGATCGAGCCCTCCAGCGCAGTCTTGCCGGTGAAGCCGCGGCCGATGAGCATGTTCAGCCCGGCGGCGTGGCGCGCCTCCACGGAGTGGATGGACAGCGCGGCGGAGAGCAGCTCCTTGCTCTTGAGCTTTGGCGCCTGGCCGAGGTAGGCGGCGGCACCGAGGTTCTCGACGGTCGCGGCGGTCTCCAGCACGAAGTCGAGGCCCTTCGCGAGGACCGGCTCGAACTTGGTCTTGGGCGCCGTCACCGGCGTGCCGCCCAGGGAGGTGATCGTCTTCGTGAGCGCGTCGACGTGGTCCTGCTCGGTCTGACCGATCGACTTGGTCAGCTCGGCGGTGTTGCCCTTGGCCAGCCCGCTGTTGTTGACCTGGTCGTAGAAGTCCGCCTCCAGGAACTCGAGCGTGAGCGCGTAGTTGAGGATCGCGAGATCGCCGGTCATCGACGCCTCCGGCGTGGGGGACCCCCCGCCGTCGGTCGTCGAGCTCGACGTCTCCTTCTTGGCCCCGCACGCGGCGAGCACCACCGCCAGCCCACCGGCCGCGCCGGCGCTGAGGAAGCGCTTCCGTGACGCTGTGTCGTCTTCGGTCATGACCGCCTTTCCCGGCCGCCCGCCCGATCGGATGTCCCCTATGTCAGAACGCTGACAAGCGCTAAAGACCGTAGGTCTTGGCGATGATCTCCCGCTGGATCTCGCTCGTGCCGCCGTAGATAGTCGACACGAGCGCGCGGCGCACGTGGCCCTCCATGTCGTACTCGGTCGCGTAGCCGTAGCCGCCCATCATCTGCATGCCCTCCAGCGAGACCTTCTTGGCGATCTCGGTGCACTTGAGCTTGGCCATCGACGCCTCGCGCGGGAACATCTTCGACGGGTCCTTGTCGACGTTGGCGGCGACGTCGTAGGTGAGCAGCCGGCAGCACTCGATCTCCGTGGCGAGGTCGGCGACGCGATGCTTGAGCGCCTGGAAGGAGCCGATCGGCCGGCCGAACTGGTTGCGCTCCTTGAGATAGCCGAGCAGGTCGTCGAAGGTGCGCTCGGCGGCGCCGAGCATGATCGCGGCGAGGATCAGGCGCTCGACGTTGAGGCCCGCCATCAGCTGCAGCCAGCCCTGGTTCTCCGTGCCGAGCAGGTTCTCCGCGGGGACCTCGCAGTCGGTCAGGAAGACGTCGTTGACGATCTCCCCGCCCATGGTCTCGATCGGCCGGATCTCGACGCCGTCGGCCTCGCGCGGGACGCTGATCATGGACATGCCCTCGTGCTTGGAGCCCGAGGTGTCCGTGCGGCAGACGACAAGGATGTGCTCGGCCAGGTGCGCCTCGGAGATCCACGTCTTCTGGCCGTTGAGGACGTAGGAGCCGTTCTCGCGGACGGCCTTGCACTTGAGGTTGCCGACGTCGGAGCCCGCCTCGGGCTCAGACATCGCGATCGCCTCGACGTTGCCGCCGACGATCCCCTCGAGCATCGCCTGCTTCTGCTCGTCGGTGCCGAAGCGCTCGTAGGCGCCGCCCACGATCTCGGTGACGCCAAAGCCGCCGATGGGCGCCAGCCCGCGCGTGGTCTCCTCCAGGAAGAGGCACATGTCGACCAGCCCGCCCCCGGCCCCGCCGTACTGCTCGGGCGTGGCGACGCCGAGCCAGCCCAGCTCGGCCATCTGCTGGTAGACGTCCTGGTTGTGCGGGTGGCGGCCTCCTCCGGTGAGCTTGTCGCGCTGCTCGCGGGTCCCGCACTCGCGCTGGCAGAAGTCGCGGACGGCGGCGACGAAGTCCTGCTGCTCGTTGGTGAGCTCGATCATGGTGGAGGTCCTCCAGTCAGATGGGTGAGGGTCGAGATGAGCAAGTCGTGGACCTGGCGCCGGGTGAGGCGCCGCCGGACGAGCCACTCGACGGTGGCCGTCTCGGCGAAGGCGGAGTAGGCGCGCAGCACGGGCCGCAGCTCGGCCCCGCCCCCGAAGCGGGTGAGCAGGCGCTCGACCGCCTCGTCGCGGGCGGCGTCGACCACCGCGGCGACCTCCGGGTCGGTCGCCGACAGCGCGGCCAGCCACGCGGCCCGGTTGCGGCTGACCATGGTGAGCCAGCGGTCGATGTCCCCCTCGAGGTCGACCTCGCTGGGCACGGCGGGGTAGCGCAGCATGGAGCGCACCACCTCGCGGTAGAGCTCTGCCTTGCCGCCGAAGTAGTGGTGCAGCAGCCCGCGGGCGACGCCCGCCTCCCGGGCCACCTCCGTCGCGGACACCTCCGCCGGCGGCCGCTCGGAGAACAGCCGGCGGGCCGCCGCGAGGATCTGCTCCCGGCGTTCGTCGTGCTCCAGCCTGGTCCGGACGGTTGTTGGCGGCGCGCCAATAGTGGCTCCGACGATAGCATCGCGACATGCGCTCTCGTCTTCTTCTCGCCGTTCCCGTTCTGGCCGCGATCGCCCTGGCGGGGTGTGCCAAGTCGATCGACACGGACAAGGCCGAGACGTTCATCACCAAGAACGTGAAGACGCAGATCGGCGCCGACGTGAAGTCGGTTAAGTGCCCGTCCGGCCTGACCGCCAAGAAAGGCGGGACGTTCACCTGCACGGTGACCGGCACGGATGGCACCACCGGCAAGGCGAAGGTCACGGAGAAGGACGACCAGGGCAACGTCACCGTGAGCACGCCCTTCGTCCACAGCACCAACCTCGAGAACCTGATGGCCAAGAACATCGGCGAGCAGGTCGGGGCCACGGACGTCAAGGTCGTCTGTCCGGAGATCATCGTCGGCAAGAAGGGCGACCAGTTCGACTGCGCAGCGACCAGCGGCACCAGCAAGGCGACCGTGAAGGTCACCCAGAAGGACGACCAGGGCAACGTGAACTACAAGCTCCAGCAGCAGTGAGCGCCTTCGGCGACCACCACCGGGGCGGCGAGGGTCCGCCCCTGCTGCTCATCCACGGCTTCACGGGGACGTGGCGCGCGTGGGGGCCGGTCATCGGGTTGCTGGAGGAGCAGTTCGACGTGCTCGCCCCGACGGTGGCCGGGCACACGGGCGGCCCCGACTTCCCGGAGGGCGGGACGCTCGACGACATCCTCGACGGGCTCGAGGCGATGATGGACGAGGTCGGCTGGACGCGCGCGCACGTGGCCGGCTGGTCGATGGGCGGCCAGCTCGCGCTGGAGATGGCGGCCCGCGGGCGGGCGCTCACGGTCACGGCGATCTCGCCGGCCGGCGCCTGGACGCACGACAGCGCGATGGACCGCGAGCTCAAGCGCATCGGCAGGCAGTTCCGCCGCTCGCACGGCGCCACGTCGCGCAGCTCCCGCGTGCTCGAGCGGGTGATGGCCTCACCGCGCCTGCGCGCGATCGCCATGCGCGACCAGATGCTCAACGGCACCCGCATCTCCCCCGAGGACGGCGTGGCGATGGCGCAGGCGTTCGCCGACACGCCGATCTTCTCGTCCTTCCTGGTGGCCGCGGAGGCCAACGACCGCAAGCTCGAGGGCCTCGATCGCATCGACGTCCCGGTGACGATCGTGTGGGGTGACACGGACCGCGTGCTGCCCAAGGACAAGCACGAGCCGTTCTTCCGCACGCACCTGCCCCAGGCGAACTTCGTCACCCTCGTCAAGGCGGGGCACACGCCGTTCTGGGACGCCCCGGAGCGGGTCGCCGACACCATCGCGCAGACCGCGTTCAAGCAGGAGAGGAGCAAGGTCACATGATCAACACGGTGAGCGGTCCAATCGAGCCCGACGCGCTCGGCCGGACCGTCATCCACGAGCACGTCCGCTTCGTCGACGAGGCCGTCGCCGAGCAGTGGCCGGCCTGGTACGACCCCGACCAGCAGTTCGCCGACGCCGTCGCGCAGGTGGAGTCCGTCCAGGCCCACGACGTCCGCACCATCGTCGAGCCGACCGCGATGCTGGGCGGGCGGAGCGCGCCCTTCACGCGACGTGTGGCTGAGCAGACGGGCATGCAGATCGTCATGTGCACCGGCGTCTACACCTACGACTACCTGCCGCACTTCTACGGCGCCCGCGACGCCGACGCGATCGCCGAGATGTTCGTGCACGACATCGAGACGGGCATCCAGGGCACCGACGTCAAGGCCGGCTTCATCAAGTGCGCGGCCGACGAGCCGGGCATCACCGAGAACGTGGAGAAGCTCCACCGCGCGTGCGCGCGCGCGAGCCTGCGCACGGGCGCACCGATCATGGCCCACTCCCGGCCGGCGTCCGAGACCGGGCCCAAGCAGGTGGACATCTTCCTGGAGGAGGGCGTCGACCCGGCCAAGATCCAGATCGCCCACACCGGCGACACGGACGACCTCGGTTACATCGAGTCCCTGCTCGAGAAGGGCGTGTGGATCGGCCTGGACCGCTACGGCCTGCCGATGTTCCTCGACGACGAGCGCCGGGACACGACGACGATCGCGCTGCTCGAGCGCGGCTACGCGGACCGCCTGTTCATCTCCTCGGACTACGCGACGTCCATCGACTGGTTCCCGGCCGAGGTCGTCGAGCAGCTCATGGGCTCGGGCGTCGTCAACCCCGAGTGGGGCATGGCCTATCCCTTCGACCACGTCCTCCCGCGCCTGCGCGAGGCCGGCGTGTGGGACGACGACGTCGAGCGCCAGGTCTACGAGGCCAACCCGCGCGCCTGGCTGACCGCCTGAGGAGGTTCCCAGGGTTCTCCCACGGAGCGCGCAGCGGGGGCGGCCATCGTGGCCGTATGGAACTCGCTCTCCCCCGCCCCCGCGCGGCGACGCTGTCGCTGCGGCGGCCCAACTTCGCGCTGTCCGCGGTGCTCGTTCTCGCCGCCGTGCTCGTCGGCTGGGGGCTGACGCGCTCCGGCTACTCGAACACGTACTACGCCGCCGCGGTGAAGTCGGCCAGCGAGTCGTGGAAGGCGCTGTTCTTCGGCTCGATCGACCCCGGCAGCTTCATCACCGTCGACAAGCCGCCGCTGTCGCTGTGGCTGATGGGCCTCAGCGCCCGGGTGTTCGGCTTCTCGTCGTTCTCGATGCTGCTGCCCCAGGCCGTCTGCACGGTCGGGTCGGTGGCGCTGCTGCACGCGACCGTGAAGCGGTTCGCCTCCGAGCGCGCCGCCGTCGCCAGCGCGCTCGCGCTGGCCGTGATGCCGGTCTCCATCGCCATCGGCCGGGTCAACAACCCGGACGCGCTGCTGGTCTTCCTGCTCGTCCTGGCCGGCTACCTGACGGTGCGCGCCATCGAGTCGGGCCGCACCAAGACGCTCGCGGGTGCGGGTGCGGTCGTCGGCCTCGCCTTCATGACCAAGATGCTCCAGGGCTGGATGGTGGTGCCGGCCCTGTTCGCCGCCTACGCCGGCTGGTCGCCGCAGCCTGTCCTCATCCGCGTCAAGCAGCTGCTGATCGCCGGTGCGGCGATGGTCGCGGTCAGCGCGGCGTGGCCGCTGGCGGTGACGCTGTGGCCGGGTGACACGCCCTACATCGGCGGGTCGACCGACGGCTCGGTGTGGGACCTGATCCTCGGCTACAACGGCTTCGGCCGGGTGTTCGGCGAGAGCGGGCCGTCCGGCGGTGGGGGCTTCGGCGGCGCCACCGGCCTCGGGCGCCTGTTCAACGCGCAGGTCGGCGGGCAGGTCGCCTGGCTGCTGCCGCTCGCCGCCGCGGGCCTCGCCGTCGGCGTCGCCCGGACGCGCGGCCGGACCCGCGCGGGCTTCGCCCTGTTCGGCGTGTGGGCCGTCGTCCACGCCGTCGTGTTCTCCTTTCAGCAGGGCATCTTCCACCCGTACTACGTCAGCGCGCTGGCCCCGGCCGTGGCGGTGCTGGCCGGCGCCGGGATGATCGAGCTGGTCGAGTGGGCGAAGAAGTCGTGGGCCGGCTTCGCCGCGCTCGAGGTGGCCATCCTCGCCACCGCGTGGCTGGCCGTCGGACTGCTGGCCCGGACCCCGGACTTCGCGCCGTGGCTGCGCACGGCCGTCCCGCTGGTGGCAGCCGCCGCCGCGTTCGGCGCCTTCGCCCTGCGCGAGCGCACCACGTGGGTCGCCCTGCTGGCCGCGGGCGCCGTGCTGGCGGGCCCGGCCGCCTACAGCGCCTCCACCTCCGGCGAGGCGCTCAACGGCAACAACGTGTCGGCGGGCCCGACGCAAGGCGGTTTCGGACAACCGTCCGTTCAGTCTGACCGCACGCTGTCGGCGTACCTGGCCGAGCATCAGGGGGCGGCGAAGTACCTCGTTGCCGTCACCGGTTCTCAAGCCAGCGCGGAGATCATCTTGGCCACCGGGAAGCCGGTCGTCACGATGGGCGGGTTCAACGGGCAAGACCCCGCCCCCACCCTCTCCGAGCTGAAGCAGATGGTTGCGAAGGGCGAGCTGCGGTACGTGCTCATCGCCGGCGACCGGGCCAACGGCGAACTCACCGAGTGGGTCAAGTCCCACGGAACCGAAGTGTCCTCCATCAGCGGGCTCTACCGCGTCTAACGAAGGGAAGCCAAGAGACCATGATCGCCAAGAAGATCGCCATCGGCGCGTGTGCCGCCGTCCTCGCGGCGGCGGGCGGGATCGCCGTCGCCCAGGGCGGCAGCTCGTCCGTCGCCTCCACCAACACCGCCGGCCAGATGGGTGGTCCGGGCGGGATGCGCGGCGGCGGGCCGGGCGGCCAGGACGTGTCCAAGCTCGCCGAGGCCCTCAATGTCTCCACCGCCAAGCTCCAGAAGGCGATGGCCGCCGCCCGTCCGACGCAGGGCGGCACCGGCACGCCGACCGACATGGCGGCGACGCTGGCCAAGGAGCTCGACCTGTCCACCGCGACCGTGCAGAAGGCGCTCGCGGCCAGCCGTCCGGACGGCGGCGAGACGGGGACGCCGCCGAGCGGCAGCACGCCACCCAGCGGCAGCGCGCCGCCCAGCGGTTCCGCCCAGTCCCAGAGCTAGGGTTCACAGCCATGAGCACCCGCGGCCAGGCGCTGGACGATCCCGAGCGCCTGGCCGCGCTGCGCGCCGCCGACCTCTCCGGCGAGGTCAGCCTGGAGGCGCTGGAGCGGATCTCGCGCCTGGTCGTCCGCCTGCTCCAGGTCGACACGGCGCTGGTCAACATCGTCGACGACGAGCGCCAGACCACCATCGCCGGGACCAGCGAGAACCCGAGCTTCCCCGTCCGTGGGACGACGCCATTGAGCAACTCCTTCTGCCAGCACGTGGTCCGCGACGGTGAGCCGTTCGTCGTCACGGACTCGCGCGAGGACGCCCGGCTGAACGGCAACCTGGGCGTCACCGAGGACCATGTGATCGCCTATCTCGGCGTGCCGCTGCGCTCGCCCGACGGGCACGTGCTCGGCGCGCTGTGCGCCATCGACGACCATCCCCGCACCTGGTCGGACGCCGACCGCGCCGCCCTGGGGGATCTCGGCGCGATCATCGCCGACGAGCTGTCCCTGCGCTCGGCCACGCGCGAGATCGAACGGCTCGCCCGCATCGACCCGCTCACCGGCCTGGGCAACCGCCGCTGGTGGGACGACCGCGCGCGGCGCGAGCTCAGCCGCGCCAGCCGCCAGGGCGCGGCGGTCTCCGTCGTCCTGTTCGACCTCGACGGCTTCAAGAACGTCAACGACACCCTGGGTCACGCGGCCGGGGACGACGTCCTGCGCGCCGTGGGCCAGCGCTGGTACCCGCTGATCCGCGCGCCCGACCTGCTCGTGCGCTGGGGCGGTGACGAGTTCGCCGTCCTGCTCACCGCCGCCACGCTCGCCGAAGCCCGCATGGTCGCCGCGCGCCTCGTGGAGGCGCGGCCGACGGAGGTCGGCGTCTCGTGGGGGGCCGCCGAGTGGGAGCCGCCGGAGACGCTCGAGGGCCTCGTCAGCCGCGCCGACGAGGCCCTCTACGCGGTCAAGCGCGCCCGCTGACCCGCCGCCCGACCCGCTCGCCATGGACGCGGTCTAGGCTCCGGACCATCGGCGCTGCGCAGACCATCGGCGTGATCGGGGCCGGCACGACGGGCGCCGGCATCGCTGCGCCGACCGAGGGGACCGTCCAATGTGACCGCGTCGCCCCGGCCCTGCGCACGGCGGCGCCGGCGTGATCGTCGTCGTCGGCAGCGCGGTGCTGGCGGACGCGCTCGAGCAGGCCTATGCCGAGCACTTCGTCGCGCGCGCGAACGGCCCCGCGGGCATCCGGGTCATCGCGGGCGACGAGACGCTCGAGCTCGGCGAAGCGGAGCTGGACGGCGGCGACCCGCGACCCGGTCTGGAGCGCGTGTGCGCGTTCCTCGGCGTCGCCTACGACCAGGCGCTGCTGGGTCCGTTCGAGGCGGCCCGGCGCGCGGACCTCGGCGAGGAGGCCGAGCCGCTGGGCAGCGTCTCGACCCGGACGTTTGCGCAGACGCTCGCCGGCGCGGGCTGCTCGGTGACCGTCTCGACCTACCAGACGGGCAAGCTCGTGACCGCGCGCGCCAGTCCCGACGGAGCCCTCAACACCCACTTCCGCGACGTCGACAAGCCGATGGGGATCGCATCGGCACCGGGCCGGCTCGCGCTCGGAACCCGCACCGAGGTGTGGGACCTCCACGACATGCCGGCGGCCGCGCGCGACGGCGAGGACGCGTGCTACCTGCTGCGCAACCGGCACGTGACCGGCGACGTCGCCGTCCACGACCTCGCCTTCGCCGGTGGCGAGCTGTGGCTGGTGGCGACGGCGTTCTCGTGCCTGGCCACGCTCGACGCCGAGCACAGCATCGTCCCGCGTTGGACGCCGCCGCAGATCACCGAGCTCGCCGACGAGGATCGATGCCACCTCAACGGCCTCGCCGTCCGCGACGACCGCCCCGCCTACGTCACGGCGCTCGGGACGGGCGACACCAAGGGCAGCTGGCGCGACACCCGCGCCGGCGGCGGCGTCCTGCTCGACGTGGCTTCGCGCGAGCCGATCGTCACCGGTCTGTCGATGCCCCACTCGCCACGCTGGCACGGCGGCCGCCTGTACGTGCTCGAGTCCGGGCGCGGGACACTCGCGACCGTCGACCTCGCGACGGGGACGCTCGAGACCGTCGCCGAGCTGCCCGGCTTCACCCGCGGCCTGGACTTCATCGGCGACCTCGCGCTCATCGGGCTCTCCCAGATCCGTGAGACCTCGACCTTCGGGGGCCTCCCGCTCGCCGCGCGTCTGCGCGAACGGCAGTCGGGTGTCTGGATGGTCGATCTGCGCACCGGTTCGATCGTCGGCTTCCTGCGCTTCGAGGACCTCGTGCAGGAGGTCTTCGACGTCGCCGTCCTGCCGCACCGCTTCCCGGAGGTCGCCGAGCCGGCCGGCCGGCGGGTGGCGACCTCCTTCACGCTGCCCTAGCCCAGCGGGGCCCTCGCGCCCGGGAAGTAGAAGACGCGCACGTGATGGCCGCGGCCGTCCTCGGCGATCAGGACCGTCTGCGTCTGCCGCCACACCGGCTCGGGCAGGAACGCGCGCAGGTGCTCGTTCTGGATCACCATCCGGATCCCGGCACCGCGGGTGTCGCGACCGCCGACGAAGGCAGCCTGCAGGAGGTCGCGCGCGTCGACGGCGAGCGCGGTGGCGGCGGCGGACCGGCGGTGCGTGGAGGCCACGAACACGCGCACGTCAAAGAGGTCCATCCGCAGCTGCGGATCGTGCGCGAGGAACCGGCTGGCGACGCCGACCGGCGCCCCGCCGGCGTCGACGGCCACCACCTGGACCTCGTCGACGCGCCGCCGGGCCTCCGCATCGTCGACGACCGCCTCGTGCAGCCACATCGCGATGACCTGGTCGGGGGTGACGCCGGAGCTCGCGAACGGCAGCACCCGGAACGGCGCGTCGGCGGCCGGCGGCCATCCCGGGATCCGCCGCGAGACCGCCGCGCTGAAGTAGGCGACGCGCGCCTGCCGGCCATCGTCCGCGTACCCCGCGTGCAGCGTCCGCGGGTCGCTCCATTCGGCCTGCGGGTCGGGCGTGTCGAGGAACGTCAGGACGCCGCACGGACCTGTGCCGTCGTAGCGCTCGTCCAGAGCACGCCACGTCGTTTCGTGGGCGGCGCGGTCGCCCTCCACGAGCCACACCTGCCGCCCGGCGAATGCTGCGGTTCGGACGTCCGTCGACTCGGCGATGACGCGATGCTAATCCGGTTTGCATGGCGCCCACCCTGAGCGGTACGTTGCCGCCTGTGTCGCCACGATCCATGCGCCGCGCGCGTCAACGCAAGACCCTCCGCGAGCAGCGCCGTCGCGCACTGCTCCTTGGCGCGACGGGAGCGGCTCTGATCAGCCCCGCTGCCGCCGACGCCGCCGTCTTCACCGTCTCCAACCTCAACGATTCCGGCGCCAACTCGCTGCGCGCGGCCGTCATCGGGGCCAACGCCGTCCCGGGCGACGACGAGATCAAGTTCGTTGCGGGCGGCGACGCGGGCGTGATCCGGCTGACGACGGGCGAGCTGCCGATCACCGGCACGGACGGACTGACCATCACCGGTCCGGGCCGCGGGCAGCTCTCCATCTCCGGCGACGCGGACGACAGCAACACCGGCAACGCGGGCGACTCGCGCGTCTTCAACATCAGCGGGGGCAACTCCGGCACCGCCGTCGCCATCTCGGGCCTCACCATCACCGAGGGCTACAGCACGAACTCGGGCGGAGCGATCCTGCTGGGTTCGGGCGACCTGTCGTTGACCGACGCCGCCGTCACGCAGTCCTCGACGACGGACACCGACGGCGGCGGCGGCATCGACGCCACGGGAGGCGCTCTCACGCTGACTCGCAGCCTGGTCACGGGCAACACCGCCACCGCCGGGGAGGGCGGCGGCGTGGTGAGCGACGAGTACGTCACCGTCGACCACGGCACGGTCTCCGGCAACTCGGCCGGCTCCGGGGGCGGTGTCGCCGTAGTGGGCGGTGGGAACCTGAAGGTCCTCGACAGCACCGTCGACGGCAACCACGCGACAAGCATGTCCGGCTCCGGCGGCGGTCTGCTCGCGGAGGCGGCAGGCCTCCGGGTCGAGCGCTCGACCATCACCAACAACACCGGCGCCTCGGGCGCCGGCGTGCTGGCCTACACGGCCAAGTACGGCTCGGGCGTCTATGACTCGACCGTCACCGGCAACACGGCCACGTCCGTCGGTGGGGGCGTCGTGCTCGCCCCTATCAAGTACGAGGCGAAGGTGAGCCAGACCACGGTGAGCGGCAACTCCGCACCGACCGGGGCGGGCCTTGCGATGACCGCCCTGCTCAGCGCCGGGGCGGCGACCCTCGAACGCAGCACCGTCAAGGGCAACACCGCCACGGGGACCGACTCCCTCGGCGGCGGCATCGCCTTCCTGACGACGTCGGGGGCGAACCGGGTGGTGGACTCCACGGTGACCGGCAACACCGCGACCCATGGCGGAGGCGTCAGCGTCGGGGCGCTCAACCAACCCGCGTTGAAGTACATGGACAACGGGAAGCAGCCCGGCTCCATCGACCTCGACAACTCCACCATCGCGGGCAACACCGGCGGTGGCGTGTTCATCAACTCCTACGACTCCAACAGCATGCCGACGGCGCGCAAGGCCGCCACCATCGGCCTGTCCAGCACGATCGTGGCCGGCAACGCGGGCGGCGACACCGACCGCGCCGACGACGCGACCAACGGGGGCATCAGCGCCGCGTTCAGCCTCGTCCAGACTCCGGGGGACGCGCCGCTGACCTCGACGGCGGTCATCACCGGCAAGGACCCGCTGCTCGGCGCCCTGGCCGACAACGGTGGTCCCACTCAGACGCTGCTGCCCGCCGGGACGAGCCCCGCGCTGGACGCCGGGCGGGCGCCCTTCAAGCTCAAGGTCGACCAGCGCGGGCTGGCCCGAACGGCCAACACCGGCCTCGGGGACCCCGCGGGCGGCGGGGACGGCACGGACATCGGGGCAGTCGAGCTGCCTGCGTCCGCCGTGGTGGTCCCACCGGCGCCGACCCCGAGCCCGAACCCGACCGCGGCGCCCGACCCGGCGCTGACGGTGACTGCCGGCGCGCTGCCGATCGCGACCGGCACGCCGCTGCTCCCGGCCAGCCTCACGCCGCTCACGTGCTCGGTGACGATCGTCAAGCTCACGAGCTGCGACGTCGCCATCCGCGCGACCGGGCCGATCAAGCTCACCAAGAAGCGCACGCTCCCCACCGGGACGCTGCTCGCCGAGGCCCAGCCCTCGTCGGCCGAGGGCGCGGCGACGCTGGGCGCGAAGGCCCTGCTCACCACCGACGGGAAGGCCGTGCTGAAGAAGCTTCCGCTCGGCGTTGACGCGCGCGCGGTGGGCATCGGCAGCTACGCGGGGTCCAGCGCGGTGACCGCCGCTGGGCGGGTCCATCTGCTGGCCGGGCCGACGGTGACGCTCAAGCTCACGAAGGGCACCAAGCTGTCCAAGTCCGTCAAGACGCAGCTCGGTCAGCTCGGCACGCTGCTCACGGGCGCGAAGACCGTCTCCGTCTCCGCGTCCGGACCGTCGAAGACGAAGGCGGCCACGGTCGCCAAGGCCGCGGGTGCGGCGCTCACGAGCGGCGGGGTGAAGGCGGTACCGACGACGGCCGGCAAGAAGGCCAAGACGCGCCTGCTGAAGGTCACCTTCACGCTCTGAGCGGCACCGTGGCGCCCGCGAAGTAGTACACGCGGACGTGGTCGCCGTTCGGCGACTCGCCGATCAGCACGATCTGCACCTGATGGTCGCGTGCGGCCACCGACAGCGCGGTCGCGGCGGCCGACTGCCGCGCGGAGGCGGCGACGAAGACGCGCACGTTCCAGACGGACAGGTCGAGCAGGGGGCTGTGCATCAGGAAGCGCGTGCTGACGCCGATCGGACGACCGGCTGTGCCGACGGCGATCAGGAGCACCTCGTCGATCCGGCGCCGGGCCTCGGCCTCTCCAAGCGCACCCTCCCGCACCCACAGGTCGACGAGGTCGTCGGTCGTGATCACGTCCTGGGTCGCGAGCGGGACGATCTCGAAGGGAGGATCCTGCAGCGGCCAGCCGTCCATCTCGCGGGTGACGGCCGCGCTGAAGTAGGCGACGCGGATCTGCCGTCCGTCTGAGTAGCCGGCGTACAGCGTCCGTGGGTCGCCCACTCCGCCTCGGGGATACACGGGCCGGCCCGCGAACGTCGTCTGGACGGCCTCGGCCTCGGCCACGGAGCGATGCTAACGGGCGTCGTACGCTTCCCCCATGTCGACGACGACCGATGCCGAGCTGCTGAGCGCGACCGACGCGGGCGTGCTCACGCTCACGATCAATCGTCCGGACACCCTGAACAGCCTCACGCCGGCGGTCCTGGACGGGATCCGCGAAGGGGTTGAGCGCGCCGCCGACGATCCGGAGATCCGCTGCATCGTCGTCGGCGGGACCGGGCGGGCGTTCAGCTCCGGCGCCTCGCTGAAGGACTTCGGCAACGACGTGAGCATGTCCCAGATCCTCAACGATCACTACAACCCCACCGTGATGGCGATGCAGAGGATCGAGAAGCCGATCCTCGCGTCCGTCAACGGGATCGCCGCCGGCGCGGGCGCGTCCGTCGCCATCGCCTGCGACTTCCGCATCTGGGCCGACAACGCGCGCATGGCGCTGCTCTTCACCCGCATCGGGCTGGTGCCCGACGCGGGTGTGACCTACATCCTGCCGCGGCTGATCGGTGTCGCCCGCGCCGCCGAGATGCTCATGCTCGGTGAGGACGTCCATGCGGACAAGGCGCTCGACTGGGGCCTCGCCCACAAGGTCGTGCCCGCCGATGCGCTGGCCGACGAGACGCGCGCGTTCGCGGAGCGCCTCGCGGGGCTGCCGCGCTCGGCCGGGATGGTCAAGCGGCTGTTGCGCAAGACGATGACGCTGTCGCTGCCCGAGCAGCTCAAGCTGGAGGCCAAGCTCCAGGACGAGGCGGCGCAGACGTCGGACTTCGTCGAGGGCATCAGCGCGTTCATGGAGAAGCGGCCGTCGAAGTTCACGGGCGCGTAGCCGCCAACGGGCTGTCCTTCGGGACGCTCGAGTGGGGCTCGGCGGACGATCCGCTGATCCTCTGCCTGCACGGCTATCCCGACACGGCGTGGACGTGGCGGCGGGTCGGGCCGCTGCTGGCCGCGCGCGGCCACCGGGTGGTCGCCCCGTTCATGCGCGGCTACGCCCCGACGGAGCTGGCCGGCGCCTACGCCATCAGCGACCTCGCAGCCGACGCCGTCGCGTTGCGGTGGGCGCTCACGGGTGACGGCCCGGCGATCCTGGTCGGGCACGACTGGGGCGCGACCGCGGCCTACGCGGTCCCCGCCGGGGTCTTCGACCGCATCGTGACCATCGCCGTCCCGCCGCCGGAGACGCTGCTGCGGCTCGACCCGCTCACCGCCGCCCGCCAGCTGCGACGGTCCTGGTACATGGGCTTCCAGCAGCTGCCCGGGCTCTCCGAGCGCGCACTCGAGCGCCTCGTTCCCAAGCTGTGGCGCGACTGGTCACCCGGGTACGACGCAACGGAGGATCTCGGGCACTTCTTCGACGCCGTGCCCACGCCCGCGCACCGGACCGCCGTCCTCGCCTACTACCGCGCCCTGCGGCCGTGGCAGCGCTTCACCTCGACGCCGACGACCTACCTGCACGGTGCCGACGACGGCTGCGTGCCGGCGGCCGGCGCGACCGGCGCGACGCTCATCGCGGGCGCCGGGCACTTCGTCCAGCTGGAACGGCCCGAGGCGGTCGTCGACTACGTGCTGGCCTGAGCGCGGCGGGCCTCGGTGAGCGGCTTCCCCGCCTCGTCGGCCGACGACGCCGGTGGCCAGCGTCCCTCCCAGTTGTCGCGCGCGCCGTCGACGGGGAGCACCGCGCCGCTGACGAAGTCACCCGCCGGCGAGGCGAGGAAGGCGATCAGCCATGCGATCTCCTCCTCCTTGCCGAGCCGCTGCACCGGGACGTTCGAGGCCATCGCATCGACGATCGACTGCGGGTACTTGGTGAGCAGGGTCTCCGTCTCGAACTGCCCGGCGGCGATCGCGTTGAGGAGGATGCCGAAGCGCGCCCACTCGATCGAGAGGACCTTCATCAGGTTCTCCACGGCCGCGCGCGCGGCCGACGAGTGCGCCATCCCCGGCATGCCGTTGCGCGGCGAGATGGTGATGGCGACGACCTTCCCGCGACCCGCCGGGATCATCGCCTTCGTCGCGACCGCGTGGGTCATCAGCCACGTCCCCTCGACGTTCAGCCGCATGACGGTCCGGAAGCCCTTGGGGGTGATCGACTCGGCGCCGGTCATGTACTGCCCGCCGGCGTTGTTGACGAGCAGGTCGATCCTTCCGTGCCGCTCGAGCACGCCGTCCACCAGCGCCTCCACCTGGTCCTCCTCGCGGATGTCGCAGGTGACCGGCTCGATCCCGTCCGCCATCGCGGCGGTTTCCTGCAGCGGCTCGAGGCGCCGCCCGCAGATCACCACCCGCGCACCGAGCCTCGCCAGCTCGATCGCCGTGGTCCGCCCGAGGCCCGACCCGCCGCCGGACACGATCGCCGCCTGACCGTCCAGCAGCCCGTCCCTGAAGATGTCCGACGCCATGTGGCGCAGAACCGTATCCCCTACGCGATCGTGTCGGCGACGACCGGCCGCGCCTACGTTCGCTTCGTGCAGGTCCGGAAGACGCGCGTCTGGCGCAGCGGGCCGCCGCGGTTCGTGCGCGCGGTGACGCGGACTGCCACCGGCCGCCTGCCGACGCCGCGCAGGTCCACCCGGACGAGGAAGCGCCGCTTGGCGCGGCGGACCGTCGCCTTCCCGGACGCGGTGCGGACCCGGACGCCGACGACGCGGCGCCCGCCGCCGAGGCGGCGCTTGACGTGGATCGTGATCACCCGGCGGCTGCGGCAGGTCCGGGGCGGGCCGGCGATGACGCCGCCGCTGCGCTGGTCGACGAACGCGAACCCGTTGGCGAGGAAGGTCGTGTCGCCGACCGTCGCGCGCAGCCGGGTGACGCCGGCGTCGGTCGCCCCCGCGGGCAGCGTCCAGCGGTAGTGGCCGTCGCCGACCTCGGTCGCGCGGCTCTCGGTGACCGGCCAGTTGTCGTTCTGGTCGGCGAGCATCAGCGGTGGGTTGCCGTTCAGCGGCGAGCCGTCGACGTTGGTGACGGTGACGTCAACGGGGACGGCGGCGCCGGGCGCCGCGGTGGCGGGCGCGGAGACGAGGACCGTGGGGACCTCGCGCAGCGCCAGCGCCTCTGGTGGCAGACCCTGGACGTTGCGCACCACCGCGCTCAGGAACTGCGTCACCCGGTCGACGTCGACGGGGTCGATCTTGTCCGCCGTGTCCTCGGTCGTGTGGTAGTACGGCGAGACGCCGGCCGTGGTGACGCCCTGCACGCCCTGGGCGTAGAAGCCCTCGATGTCGGTCGGGATGATGCCACCGCTGAGCCCCTTGAGGACCGAGATCGGGAACGGCGCGGTGGTGAAGCCCGTGGTCGCCGCGGACGCGAGGAGGATGCCGTTCAGACCGGGCGAGGCGGTGCTGGACGAGAGCGTGAGGCCGGGCAGCGCCGCCGGGAGCGCGCTCGAGTAGATCGACCCGGCGGTCTCCTCGAGGTTGACGTTGAGGACGACCCTCGGGAG
Organism: uncultured Solirubrobacteraceae bacterium; assembly: GCA_964242305.1. GTDB lineage: Bacteria > Actinomycetota > Thermoleophilia > Solirubrobacterales > Solirubrobacteraceae > DATLGB01. The sequence goes on along the minus strand of CAXTBB010000024.1, from coordinate 45,179 downwards.
CAGGTCCTGGTGGGCGGCGACCCAGCTGTAGGAGCCGATGAGGCCTGGCTCCTCGGCGTCCCAGCCGATGTAGATCGTCGTGTACGCCGGGTCGGGATTGGCGTCCGGCCCGATCATGCCCAGCAGCGAACCCGCGCCGGAGCAGTTGTCGAAGGCGCCGGCGTACCAGGAGTCGTAGTGACCGGCGACAACGACGTAGCGGTCGGGGTGCGTGGTGCCGCGGCGGACGCCGACGACGTCGCGCAGGACCCCGTCGACGCGGGTGCCCGCGGCCGTCCCGGCGAGGGTCACCTCACCCGACTTCATCAGGTCGCGCAGCTTGGCGCCGTCGTCCCCACCGATGGTCAGCGCCGGGATCGCTGCCGGTGGCCGCAGCGCCCACCGCACCGCGCCCGTCTGGATCAGGTTCTTCGGCGAGCCGGACACGAGCAGCATCCCGACCGCGCCGCGGGTCATCGCCTGCTCGACCTGGACGGTGCGGTGGTAGGTGTCCGAGCGGTCGACGAGCACGATCTTGCCCTTGACGTCCTTGCCGGCGTAGTCCGTCGGGCCGCCGTCGCCGAGGTCGACGACCGGCGCGCGCACCGGGCCGGTCGCGCTGTAGGCGAACGCCTCCGTCGTGAACGACGTGCCGGCGCCCGGCCCGGCCGCCACCTCGAGGGTCGAGTGGCCGTCCTGCCAGACCGGCATGTGGAACGGCTCGACCGTCGTCTCCAGGCCGGCGGCGCGGAACGCATCGGCCAGCCGGTCGCCCATCGCGTGGTCCGCCGCCGAGCCGGGATGCTTGGGCCCCAGCGCGGCGCACGCGGTCATGGCGTCCGCGGCCACCCCGGCGTGGGCGACGGACGGCGCCGCGAGGACGGACAGCAGGACCAGAAGGCGGCGCATCGGTCCAGCCTAATCGGGCCCTAAACGCCGACGGTGTCGCGGAACGAGGGCGCCCACTCGCCGAGGCCGTAGGGCGCGTCCCACTCGCGGCCGAGCTCCTCGACGTGCGGGAGCGACGGCGCGTCGAGCACGGCGGCGATGCGCTCGACCAGCCACAGGTCGTACGGCCAGCCGCCGGAGAGGTCGTTGGCGTACCCGCGGTTGATGACGACGCCGTCGGGGCCGGCCACGAGGCGCAGGTCGTGCCAGACGTCGGGGGACGGCGCCATCGCGGCGAGCATCGCGGCCACCGCCGGCGGGACGGCGTCACCGACCAGCCGACCGCCGGCAGCGTTGAGCTCGAAGGTCGGCGCGGCGATGCGCAGGGCGACGATGTGGCGCATCCGGCGCATGCCGGCGCCCGGGCCCCAGACGGTCTTGTAGGACTGGCCGAGCCGGATCCACACCTGGCGCCCGTTGCGCTCCCCGTCGAACACGGCGGGTTCGATCTGCGTCGAGTCGCCGAAGTAGTGGGTCTTGTAGCGGTGGTAGGTCAGTCCAAGCTGGCGCCCGATCCCCTCGTCCTCCTCGTCGTAGTCGGCGTCGACGTGCGGGTGGATGCTCAGCGCCTGAAGCAGTTCCTGCGACGGCGTCTGGCCAGGATCGGCGATCGCGCCCGCCCAGTTGGTGCGCAGGGTGGTGACGTCGACGAGCTTCGTCAGAGGACCCTCGAGCACGCGCTGGATGTCGTCCGCCTTGCGGAAGGAGTCGCGCATCACGTAGAGCATCGAGCCGACCGAGACGAGCAGGATGGGGACGCCGATGAGGAGGGAGGCCATGCCCGGCTGACGGCCCGGCCTCCTTCTGCATTACGAACGCAGGCGCCCGCGCACGGCGGGCACCAGCTGCGCCCACGAGCGCGCCGCCCCGGCCTGCAGCCCGAACGGCCGGGTGAGGCGCTCGCCGACGGCGTCGAGCGTTCCCGCCTGCGGCGGCACGACGTCGGCGTGCCGGGTCACCCACTCGACCAGCCGTTGCGCCGACGCCTCGGCGTGCTCGAGCGGGGCCGCGTGGCCGCCGCCGGGGATCATCCACAGCTCCGCGCCGGGAATGCCGTCGGCGAGGTCGCGGGCGTTCTGTGGCGGGGACATCGCGTCGAGCTCGCCGTGGACGACGAGCGTCGGCGCCCTGACCCGGTGCAGGTCGCCCCGGCGCGAGAAGCACGAGGCGGCGAGCGTCTGGGACTGGACCGTCCACGGCGGCGGCCGGTGGCGCTGGAAGGGCTCGACCAGCGCGGCCACCCGCCCGGGCTGCTCGCGCCGGAACGTCTCCGAGAACAGCACCGCCGCCGGCCACGTGCCGCCGCGCAGGTCACCGCCGAGCTCGCCGACCGTGCGGGCCAGCGCCCGGAGGCCCGGAATGCGCGACTGCGGGCCGCCGGCCGTCCCGCCGACGAGCACGAGCGACGTGACGCGGTGCGGCATGCGCACGGCCAGCTCGAGGGCGACCATCGCGCCCATCGACAGCCCGACCACGTGCGCGTGCGCCAGCCCGCGATCGTCGAGCACGCGCGCGGCGTCCGCGGCCAGCATCGCCATCGACACGGGGCCGAGCCACGGCGCCGACCGGCCCGACCCACGGTGGTCGTATGCGATCGCGCGCACGTGCGGCGCATAGAGCTGGGCGACCGGCTCGAACACCGCCGAGGAGATCGTCCAGCCCGTGATGACGAGGACGGGCTCGCCCTCCCCGCGGTCGGTCAGGAACAGCCGCGGCCGGCTACGCGTCCGCATCCGAGCGCTCCGGCTGCGCGAGCGCCGCGACGATGACGCGGTAGGCCTTGCGGTTGGCCATCAGCCCGATGTGGCTGCCGCTGACCTCGACGTTGGACGCCTCGTCGACGATCGAGCGCTGCCAGCGCACCACGCCATCCCCGCGCGAGTAGACGCTGGTCAGCCGGACGGCGTGCGGGAAGGGCCGCTTGAAATCCTGGACGAAGGCGCAGTCGCAGCGGGCGCGGAAGCAGGTCGGCGAGCGCGCGCGCCGGGTCAGCGCGGCGGCCCGGCGGGCGACGCCGACGGCCGCGCGCGTCGGCGCGCTGATGCCGAACATGCCCTGCAGATCCGACCCGAGCGAGACCGCGTGGCTGATCAGGTCCGGCCGCCGCGCGGCGATGGCGCGCGCGAAGTGGCCGCCGCGGCTATGGCCGATGACGGCGACGCGCCGGCCGGTCTCCGCGAACGCCCGCTCGGCGTGGAACTCGACCAGGTCCACCGCGCGGTCGGCGCAGTCCACATTGAAGCGGAAGCCGCAGACATACGGCGCGTAGCCGATCCGCCGCAGCCAGGCGCGCAACGCCAGCAGGCTCTCGTCGCCGGCCATGAAGCCGGGCAGGACGAGGACCGCGCGGCCGTCCCCGTGCGGGACCCCGCGCCCGTAGGCCACGGGGTCGACAGCGAGCCGCGCGGCCTCCAGCAGCCAGCGCGTCTCGGCTAGCGGTCGGCCCGGCCAGCCGCCGTCCACCGGGGTCAGCTTGCGATCCGTCCACGGCGCCTCGGCGCGCGGGGTCATGCCGCGAGGACGTACTCGCCCGGCGCGTCGGCGAGCGGCTTGTGCTTCGCGTTGCCCAGCGTCTTGCGGGCCTTGCGCCGCGGGCCGGAACGGTCGGAGAGCCAGGCCGCGTAGTCGGGCCACCAGCTGCCGCCGCTGGTCGGCACGGAGCTGACGAACTCGTCCGGCGAGTCCGGCAGCGTCTCCGACACGCGGTAGCTGGACTTGGACTCCGGGCCGGGCGGATTGACGAGCGCCTGGATGTGGCCGCTCGTCGACAGGACGAAGCGGACGTGGCCGCCGAGCTTGCGCACGCCGCGGTAGGCGTTCGCCCACGGGACGATGTGGTCGGTGATGCCGGCGACCGCGTACGTGTCGAGCGTCAGCGTCTCCAGGTCGACCGGCGACTCGAGCACCGCCATCTCGCCCTTCTTCATCATCGCGTTGTCGAGCGCCATGTGCACGAAGTCCCTGTGCAGGCCGGCCGACAGGCGCACCGCGTCCTGGTTCCAGAACAGCACGTCGAACGCAGGCGGCGGGTTGCCCATGAAGTAGTTGTTGACGACATAGCCCCACACGAGGTCGTTGGCCCGCAGCCAGGCGAACACGCTGGCCAGCGACTGCCCGTCGACGTACCCGCGCCGGGCCGACTCGGCCACCGCGGCGGCGGCGACCTCGCGGCTGGTGAGCGCCGCCGTCGTCCCCGCCCGGGCGCTGTCCAGCGCACAGACCATCAGCGTGAGGCTGGCGACCTCCCCCAGCTTGCCGTCGTCGGCGAGGTGCGACAGGGCGCCGGCGCTCAGCAGCCCGCCGGCGCAGGCGGCGTTGACGTGCACGGGGTCCTGGCGGGTGATGGCGGAGACCACGTCGCGCGCCTCGATGATCGCGGCGGCGTACGTGTCGAAGTTGAAGTCCGCCTGCTCCTCACCGGGGTTGCGCCACGAGATCATGAAGACCTGCTGGCCCTCGCCGAGCAGGTATGCGACGAGGCTGCGCTTCTCGGCCAGGTCGAGGATGTAGTAGCGGTTGATCGTCGGCGGGACGAAGAGCACCGGCACGGCGTGGACCGTCGGCGTCGTCGGTTTGTACTGGATCAGCTCGAAGACGTCCGTCCGCAGGACCACGGCGCCGGGGGTCACGGCGATGTTCTCCCCGACGGCGAACTTCGACGTGTCGACCATGGCCGGCAGCCGCCGCGCGCCGATGTCGCGGCCGAGGCGGCGCAGGCCCTTGACGAGATTGGCCCCGCCCTGGTCGAGCGTCTGCTTGAGCACGGCCGGGTTGGACGCGGGGAAGTTGGTCGGCGCGAAGAGGTCGTGGACATTGGACGCGGCGAAGCGCGCGACCTGGTCTCCCTGCCAGTCGAGGTCGGCGTCGTCGATCAGGCCGTCGACCGTCTTGCCCACTGCGAGGTAGCTCTGGAGGATGCGGCGGAAGTAGGGGTTGCCCTCCCACGCGGGGTCCTTGAAGCGCTTGTCGCCCTTTCGCGGCGCGACCTCGGAGCGCCCGACGGCGACCTTGGTGAGCTCGGTGCCGAGGCCCAGCGCGCGGCGCGCGATCCGGTCGGGCCGGCGGGCGATCCGGGCGGCGAGGGCCAGCGTCGCCACCGGCCGCTGGAGCGCCTGCTTGGCGGGGTTGCCGACGGCCGCGTCCGTCAGCAGCACGTCCATCGCCGCACGTGCCGATCCCTCCGGTGCCTGACCGTTGCTCCCCATCCCTGACGGCGGGCTTACCCGCAACCCGCCGTCAGGAACCGGAGCTAGGCGGGGGTGAGGCGCTTGTCCTCGTCGAGGTAGGCGCCGCCGGCCTCGGCCTTCTCGACCAGGGACGCGGGCGGCTCGAAGCGCTCGCCGTACTGCGAGGAGAGCTCCCGGGCACGCGCCACGAAGCCGGCCAGGCCGGTGTGGTGGGGGTGGGTGGGATGGACGTAGCCGTTGGCGTACTGCAGGACGCCGCCGGTCCAGCCCGGGTAGCCGATGCCCATGATGGAGCCGATGTTGGCGTCGGCGATCGTCTCGATGACGCCCTCGTCGAGGCACTTCACCGTCTCGATGACCTCGATGAATAGCATGCGCTCCTCGAGGTCCTTCAACGAGATCGACATCGGGTCGTCCACGGGCGGGAACGCCTCGCGCAGGCCCTTCCACAGGCCCGTGCGCTTGCCGTCCTCGTACTCGTAGAAGCCCTTGCCCTCGAGCTTGCCGGGCCGGTCGAACTCGTCCAGCATCCGGTCGATCACGTCGGTGGACGGGTGCTCGCCCCAGCCGGAGCCCTCGGCTTCGGCCGCCTCCTGCGCCGCCACGCGGATCTTGCGCATCAGCTTGAGATTGAGCTCGTCGGAGAGCTGCAGCACCGGCGCCGGGTAGCCGGCCTGCGAGGAGGCCTGCTCGATCGTCGCCGGCGGCACGCCCTCGGTGAGCATCGCGATGCCCTCGTTGATGAACGTGCCGATCACGCGTGAGGTGTAGAAGCCGCGCGAGTCGTTGACCACGATCGGCGTCTTGCCGATCTGCTTGGCCACGTCGAGCGCCCGGTAGAGCGTCCGGTCGGACGTCTTCTCGCCCTTGATGATCTCCAGCAGCGGCATCTTGTCCACGGGGGAGAAGAAGTGCAGCCCGACGAAGTCGTCGGGACGGTCGACGTACTCGGCCAGGCCGGTGATCGGCAGCGTCGAGGTGTTGGACCCCAGCAGGGAGCGCCCATCGATATATGGCTCGATCTCGCGGAACACCTGCTGCTTGACCTTGGGGTCCTCGAAGACCGCCTCGATGACGAGGTCGGCGCCCTCGGCCTTGGCGGGGTCGTCGGTCGGGGTGATGCGGTCCAGCAGGGCCTGCCCCTTCTCCTGGGTGACCTTGCCCCGCTCGATGCCCTTGGCGACGAGCTTCTCGCTGTAGCCCTTGCCGCGCTCGGCCGCCTGGAGCGAGACGTCCTTGAGCACGACCTCGATGCCCGACTTCGCGCACTGGTACGCGATGCCCGCGCCCATCATGCCGGCGCCGAGGACCACGACCTTCTTGGCCTGGAAGGGTTCGATGTCCTCCGGCCGCCCGCGGTCGCCGTTGACGCGCTGGAGGTCGAAGAAGAACGCCTGGATCATGTTCTTGGCGACCTGGCCGGTGGCGAGGTCGACGAAGTAGCGCCCCTCGATCTCGAACGCGTTGTCGACGTCGACCTGGGCGCCCTCCACGGCGGCGGCCATGATGTGGTGCGGGGCCGGGTAGTTGGCGCCCTTGATCTGCTTGCGCAGGTTGGCCGGGAACGCCGGCAGGTTCGCCGCCAGCTTCGGGTTCGACGGCGTGCCGCCCGGGATCTTGTAGCCCTTCTGATCCCACGGCTGCCCGGCGAAGCCATCGGTGGCTTGTGCCTCGATCCACTTCTTGGCGGCGGGGACGAGCTCGTCCACCGAGCCGACGACCTCGTCGACGACGCCCAGCTCGAGCGCCTTGGCCGGCTTGTGGCGGGTGCCCTGCATGAGCAGCTGCAGCAGCGCGTTGGCGATGCCGAGCATGCGCACGGAGCGCACGACGCCGCCGGCGCCCGGGAGCAGCCCGAGCTGGACCTCCGGGAAGCCGACGACGGCCTTCGGGTCGTCGACGATCACGCGGTGGTGACAGGCGAGGCAGATCTCCAGGCCACCGCCCAGAGCAGCGCCGTTGATGGCGGCCACGACCGGCTTGCCGAGCGTCTCCAGCCGGCGCAGGATCGCCTTGCCCTCGCGCACGAAGCCGGCGAACTCCTCCGCGTTCTCCGGCCCGACCTTCTGCAGGTCGTTGAGGTCGCCACCGGCGAAGAAGGTCTTCTTGCCGGACGTGATGACGACGCCCTTGATGTCGTCACGCTCGGCCTCGAGGCGCTCGACCGTCTCCTTGATGGACTCCGCGTAGGCGGCGTTCATCGTGTTGGCCGACTGGTTGGGGTCGTCGAGGGTGAGGATGACGATGCCGTCCTCGCCCTTGTCGTACTTGATGGTGCTCATCTAGATGGCCTCGACGACCGTGGCGATGCCCATGCCGCCGCCGACGCACAGCGTGGCCAGCCCGTAGCGGCCGCCCGTGCGGTGCAGCTCGTCGATCAGCGTCCCCAGGATCATGCCGCCGGTCGCGCCGAGCGGGTGGCCCATGGCGATCGCGCCGCCGTTGACGTTGACCTTCTCCATGTCGAGGTCCATGTCGCGCACGAAGCGCAGCACGACCGCGGCGAAGGCCTCGTTGATCTCGACCAGGTCGAGGTCCTCGGCGGTTATCCCCGCCTTGGCCAGCGCCTTCTTGGATGCCGGCGCGGGACCGGTGAGCATGATCGTCGGGTCGGCGCCGGAGACCGCGGTGGCCAGGATGCGGGCCCTTGCCTTCAGCCCGAGCTCCTCGCCCGCGGCGGCCGAGCCGATCGTCAGCAGCGACGCGCCGTCCACGATGCCGGACGAGTTGCCCGGCGTGTGGACGTGGTTGATCTTCTCGATCCAGTGGTACTTCTGCAGCGCGACGGCGTCGAAGCCGCCCATCTCGCCCATCGCCGCGAACGACGGCTTGAGCTTGCCGAGCGTCTCCACCGTCGTCCCGCGACGGATGAACTCGTCCGTGTCGAGCACGGTGTGGCCGTTGATGTCCTCGACGGGGATGACCGAGCCGGCGAAGCGGCCCTCGTCCTCGGCGCGGGCGGCGCGCTCCTGCGAACGGGTCGCGTACGCGTCGACGTCGTCGCGGGAGAACTCCTCGACCGTGGCGATCAGGTCGGCGCTGACGCCCTGCGGGACGAAGGACGTGTCGTAGTTGGTCTGGGGATCCATCGCCCAGGCGCCGCCGTCGGAGCCCATCGGGACGCGGGACATGGACTCGACGCCGCCGGCGAAGACGAGGTCCTCCCAGCCCGAGGCGACCTTCTGGGCGGCGATGTTGACCGCCTCCAGGCCGGACGCGCAGAAGCGGTTGAGCTGGACACCGGCCACCGTGTCCGGCAGCCCCGCCTTGATCGCCGCCGTCTTGGCGATGTCCGCGCCCTGGTCGCCGACGGGCGACACGACGCCCAGGACGACGTCGTCGACGCGGTTGGGATCGAGGCTCTCGTTGCGCGCGAGGGTCTCGTGCATCAGGCCGACGACGAGGTCGACCGGCTTGGTCGCGTGCAGCGAGCCGTTGCTCTTGCCCTTGCCGCGCGGGGTGCGGATGGCGTCGAAGACGAGTGCTTCACCGTTAGCCATTTAAGTAGGTGTCTCCTTGAAGACCGGTACAGGGGGATGGGGGCGGCGCCGGGCGTCGCAACCCGGCATCATAGGTTGCAAAGTTCAACGAGGAGGAGAACTCGTGCTGCTCAAACGTGCGCTGCCCATCACAGCGCTGGTCCTCGCCGCGCTCTCGCCGAGCGCGTCGGCCAAGACCATGCTCAACATCGTGCCCCACGGCAACGAGGCCCCCGGCGTGCCGTGGGCGACGACCCCCGGCATCCTGCCGGCAGACACGCAGGCGAAGATGTACGACCGCATCACCCCGCTGTTCCGCAACGTCACCGACGATGTGCTGAAGCCCAGCACGGACGGCACCGGCTACTACAAGTCCGCCGAGCTGCTCGACATCAACGACCCGTCGTTCGTGTCGTCCCAGGTCGTGAGCGGGACCTCGCCGAGCGCCGGCCCGGTGTCGGCGACGATCAAGCGCGACCCCTACGGCGTCCCCCACATCTACTCGGACACCGACGCCGGTGCGATCTTCGGCACCGGCTACGTCGCCGCGACCGACCAGTCGCTGCTGCTCAACCAGGCCCGCACCAACGGCGTCGCCGGCCTGATCGACCTGCCCGGCGTCCCCGCCATCAACCTCATCCTCGGGCTCTACGACTATCAGCCGACGGCGAAGGTCCTCAAGCAGGCGGAGGCGCTGCAGACCAAGAACATCCTCAAGCACGGTGCCGAGGGCAAGCAGCTGCTCAACGACATCGACACCTACCTGGCCGGCATCAACACCCGCTACGCGGAGGCGAGCCCGAGCACCAAGAAGTTCGGCCGCATCGACATCTACTCGCTCAACGCGGTCAAGGCCCAGTTCCTCGGTGAGGGCGGCGGCAACGAGACCAACAACGCGCTGTTCCTCGACGGGTTGCGCTCGCACCTGGGCAAGAAGGCCGGCGACGGCGCCTTCACCGACCTGCAGGCGCGCAACGACCCGGAGGCCGCCGTCACCACGGCGAACTCGTTCAAGGCGCAGACCAAGGTGAGCACGTCAAAGCCGCGCGGCATGGTCCGGCTCAAGAACGGGACGCTGCAGTCCTCCTCCATCACGCTCCCCGGCCCGGCCCGCAGCTTCCCGCTGCACCGCCAGCTCGCGTCCAACATCCTGATCATGTCGGGCAACCGCTCGGCGACCGGCGCGCCGCTGTTCGTCGGCGGTCCGCAGATTGGCTACAACTACCCCGGCCTCACCTACGAGCTGCAGATCAAGAGCCCGTCCATCAACGTGCGCGGGGTCTCCTCCGGGCCGTTCCCGGGCTACATGCTGATCGGCTCGGGCCCTGACTACGCGTGGACGCTGACCTCGGCCGGCGCCGACATCATCGACACCTACGCGGAGACGCTGTGCGGCGGCTCCCGGCACAAGTACCGCTACAAGGGCACGTGCCGGAAGATGACCATGGTCGACGCGGGCACGATCACCAAGGGCACCGACAAGATCAACGCCATCTTCTACCGGACGGTGCACGGCCCGGTCACGGGGTACGCGATCAACCGCGCGACGGGCAAGCGCGTCGCGCTCAGCCGCAAGCGCTCGAGCTACGGCAAGGACACGGTCGACCAGCTGTTCAATCAGCAGATGACGTTCGGGCGCGTGAAGAACGCGGCCGGCTTCATCAAGGCCGCCGAGAAGACGCCGCAGACGTTCAACTCGTTCTACGCCAACGCCACGGAGTCGACCTTCTACACGGCGGGCGCGATCCCCAAGCGCCCCACGGGCGTCAACCCGACGCTGCCGGTGAGCGGCACGGGCCGCTACGAGTGGAAGGGCCTGCTGCCCGCGTCCCAGCACCCGCAGGTCGTCAACCCGGCCGGCGGCGCGATCATCAACTGGAACAACAAGCCGGCCGCGAACTTCCCGGCCGGTGACGATCGCTTCGGCAACGAGGGCGGCATCCAGCGCGTGCAGCTGCTCAACTCGGAGGTCTCGCGCTACGCGAAGCCGACGCTGGCCAACGTGCTGGCCTCCGCCAACGCGGCGGCGACGGAGGACGTCCGGGCCAACCAGTTCTGGCCGACGTTGAAGGCGATGCTGGCCAAGGCGCCCGCGCCGGACCCGCTGTCCCAGCAGATGTACGACCTGCTGGACAAGTGGAGCGCCGCGGGCGGGTCACGCGTGGACGCCGACCTCGACGGCAAGATCGACGACCCGGGCGCGCCGATCCTCGACGCCGCCTGGGACGGGCTGGCCAACGCGGCCATGTGCGATCGGCTGGGCACGAAGCTGTGCACCCAGCTCAACGGCCTGATCAGCCGCTACGACACCCCGCCGGGCGGCCAGTACAGCGGCTGGCACCAGTACATGTGGAAGGACTTCCGCACCATCCTGGGCCAGCCCGTCAAGGGCAAGTACTCGCTCAAGTACTGCGGCCGCGGGGACGCCACCGCCTGCGCGACGAAGCTGTGGGCGGCGCTGAGCGCGGCGGGCGCCAAGCTCGCCGGCGAGCAGGGCCTGGACCCGACGAAGTGGCGTGAGAACACGACCTACGTCAACTACACGCCCATCTCGCTGTTCAACATGCAGTACACCAACAAGCCGTCGGGCATCCACCAGGTGATGACCTTCGGGCCGTAGACGGGATCAGGTCCCGGCCAACTCCAGGGTGAGGGCGACGAACCGCTGCACGAGCGGGACGTCGCCCCCGGCCGGCCACACGAGCGCGACCCGCAGCGGCTCGACGCCCTCCAGCGCGATCCAGCGCAGGTCGGGCCGCCCGTAGTAGCGGGCCATGCTCGCCGGTGCGAAGCAGATCGCCGTGCCCTCGGCGACCTGCTCGAGCATCTCCTCGACGTTGTCGTTGGTCGGGCCCCAGACCGGCTCGGATCCGTCCGGGCGCGGGTTGACCGCCCACCAGTCGACCCACACGCGGGGCGCGCGGCGCGTCCACATCAGCGGCTCGTCGCGGACGTCTTCGAGGGTGAGCGCGGCACGGTCGGCGAGCCGATGGCCGGCGCCGAGGCCGACCACCCGCGGCTCGCTGTGGACCACCTCGACGTGGAGTCCCTCCGTGTCCGCGGGCAGCCATGCGAACGCGACGTCGATGCTGCCGTCGCGGACGGCGGCGACCTCCCCGCCCCAGTCGAACCGCTTGGGCTCGACCCGGACGCGCGGATGGGCGGCGGTGAAGGCGGCGCGGGCGCGGGTGGTGAGCGCGCCGGCGCCGGTGGCCTCGAAGCCGACGCGCAGCACGCCCTCCTCCCCCGCGGCGTGACGGGCGGCGACAGCGGTGACGGCGTCGGCGGCGCGCAGCACGCGCTTGGCCTGCGCGACGACGTCGCGGCCTGCGTCCGTCAGGCGCACCCCGCCGGGGTGGCGGTCGAAGAGCCGGACCGCGAGCTCCGTCTCCAGCTTGCGCAGGGCGTGCGAGAGCGATGGCTGGCTGACGTACAGGGCCTCGGCGGCGCGGCCCAGGTTGCCCGCCTCGGCGATGGCCACCAAGTAGCGCAGCTCGCGCAGCTCCATGACCGGCGACGATAGACACCGTCTATCGCGTCCTGCGCAGTCTGTGTTGCGGCGGGCGGTCTGCGGGCGCACCATGGGTGGCATGACCTCCCCTCGCATCTGGCTCATCACCGGCACCACCTCCGGCTTCGGCCGCGCTCTGGCCGAGGCGGTGCTCGACCGCGGCGACACGGTCGTCGCCGGCGTCCGCCGCCCCGCGGCGCTCGGCGACCTCGCCGACCGCGTCACGCCCGTCACCCTCGACGTGACCGACCCGGCGGCCATCAGCCGCGCCGTTGCGGACGTGCTGCTCTGGCACGGCCGCATCGACGTGCTCGTCAACAACGCCGGCCGTGGCCATGTCGGCGCGGTCGAGGAGACCACGGATGCCGAGCTGCGCGGCCTCATGGACCTGCACTTCTTCGGCCCGGCCGCGCTCACCCGCGCGGTGCTGCCGCACATGCGCGAGCAGGGGTCCGGTGCGATCGTTCAGATGTCGAGCATGGGCGGGCGGCTGTCGTTCCCCGGCGTCGGTGGGTACTCCGCCACCAAGTTCGCACTGGAGGGCCTGACCGAGGCGCTCCACGACGAGGTTGCGCGCTTCGGGATCCGCACGCTGGTCGTCGAGCCGGGCGCCTTCCGCACCGGCTTCAACCGGTCCGGCGCGCTGACGCATTCGGAGGCGATCGCCGCCTACGACGATGCCATCCAACCGGTCCGCGACGACCTCGCCAACGGCGACGGCAACCAGCCCGGCGATCCCGGGAAGGCCGCCGCCGCGATCCTCGCCGCGCTGGACGCCGATGCGCCGCCGCGACGGCTCGTGCTCGGCAGCGACGCCGCCGACGCGGTGGGCGCCAGCCTCGCCGCGCAGCAGGAGGAGCTGACGGAGTGGGAGGCGACCTCGCGCGGAACGGACGTCGCCGTCCCCGCGTAGCCGCTAGAGCGCGTCCAGGCCCAGGAAGGTCTGCTCGAGCCGGCCGCGCTCGTGCACGGACACCACCAGCAGCGGCTCGTCGCCGACGTTGCGGAAGCCGTGCGGGGTGTCGGCCGGCACGACCACGAGCTCGTCGGGCACGAGCTCGTGGGCCGTGGCGCCGACGGTCCAGCGTCCGCGGCCGGCGAGCAGGACGAACGTCTCCGGGTAGGGGTGCACGTGCAGGTCGACGGCGCGGCCGGGCGGGGTGCGGGTGACGAAGACGCTGACGTCGGTGCCGGCGTCCGGCCGGCCCTGGAAGAGCGCGGCGGTCGGGCTCACGGCGAGGTCGGCGAGCGCCGCGCGGTGCGGCGCGGGCACCGTCACGTCGAGGACCCAGTGGCGGCAGCGCAGGGCGTGTCCGGCGAAGTCCACGTCCTCGTCGCCGGCGGCGGTGAAGCCGGCCGACGCGCACAGACGGTTGGACGGCGCGTTCGTCACCCCCGGGAACGCGTGCAGCTCCGTGAGCTCGCCGCTCGCGCGGATCCGGCCGAGGAGCAGCCGCAGCGCCGCCGAGGCGACCCCGCGGCCGTGGGCGTGCGGGAGCACCATCCAGCCGATCTCGTGGATCGCGGAGCCGTGGTGATCGCTCTCCCATACGAACAGCGAGCCGAGCGCCGCGCCGTCCCCGTCGACGATGACGAGCGACCAGCGGCCGCCGACACGGCGGCGGTGCACGGCACGGATGTCTTCCTCGGCGCGCGGGCCGCCCAGCTCGGCCATCGCGACCGCGTCCGTCTCCAGCGCGATCGACAGCGCGAGGTCCGCGTCCGTATAGGGGCGCAGGTCGACGTCCACCGCTTCAGGCGAGGGCGCCCGCGTCGCGCAGGCGGGCGGCGTCGGTGATGCCCCATTCGGCCAGGGCGGCGTCGCCGTCGTCGCGGCGCGGGCGGGCGGCGCCGGGGGTGCGATCGAAGCGCGGGGCGGCGGCGGGCTGGAGCATCCCGTCGAGCTCCACGAACGTGCCACGAGCCTGGTTGTGGGGGTGCGACGCTGCGTCGGCGAGGCCGTAGACGGCGGTCGCGCACGCCTCCTCCCCCTCGAGCAGCGCGGCCCACTCGTCCCGGGTCTTCGTCGCGAACACCGTCGCGAAGCGCTCCTTGAACTCGGGCCAGCGGCCGGTGTCGAACTGGGGGTAGTCGGCGGGGTCGAGCTCGAGCAGCTCGAGCAGGCGCGCGTAGAACTGGGGCTCGATGGCGCCGACGGCGACGTGGCCGCCGTCGGAGGCGGTGTAGACCTCGTAGAAGTGCGCGCCGGAGTCGAGCAGGTTGGTCCCGGCCTCGTCGTTCCAGCCGCCCGCCGCGCGCATCCCGTGGAAGAGGGTGGTCAGTAGCGCGGTGCCCTCCACCATGGCCGCGTCGACGACCTGGCCCTGACCGGACGAGCGCGCCTCGAGGAGACCGCAGACGACGCCGAAGGCGAGCAGCATCCCGCCGCCGCCGTAGTCGCCGACCAGGTTGAGCGGGAACAGCGGCCGCTCGCCCTGGCGCGCGATCGCCCCCAGCGCGCCGCCCAGCGAGATGTAGTTGATGTCGTGGCCGGCGACCGGCGCCATCGGGCCGTCCTGCCCGTAGCCGGTCATGCGGCCGTAGACGAGCCGCGGGTTGCGCGCGCGGACGTCCTCCGGCCCGAGGCCCAGGCGCTCGGCCACGCCGGGCCTGTAGCCCTCCACCAGCGCGTCGGCCTGAGCTGCCAGCGAGAGGACGAGCTCGACGCCCTCGGGGTGCTTGAGGTCGACCTTGACGGAGGCACGCCCGCGCCGGGTCGGGTCGAACTGGGCGGGGAAGAGCTCGCCCCCGCCCTTGCGATCGACACGCAGCACGTCGGCGCCCATGTCGGCCAGCAGCATCGCGGCGAACGGGCTCGGCCCGATGCCGGCGAGCTCCAGCACCCGCACCCCCTCCAACGGTCCCTGTGGCATGGGCCGGACCGTATCGTCCGTCCCGATGCGCGCGACCGCCGCCGTCCTCCACGCGCCGGGCACGGAGCCGGTGCTCGAGGCGGTCGAGGTGGACGCGCCGCGCGCGGGCGAGGTGCTGGTCGAGCTGCGCGCGACGGGCGTCTGCCACACCGACCTCGGCGCCATCGACGGGCACGTCGCCCTGCCGTTCCCAGTCGTGCTCGGGCACGAGGGCGCCGGGGTCGTCGTCGCGTCGCGGGTGGACGGGCTGGCGCCGGGCGACCGCGTGGTGCTCAGCTTCGACAGCTGTGGCATCTGCTCGACCTGCGCACAGGACCGGCCGGCCTACTGCGCGGAGTTCCACGCGCGCAACCACTCGGGGCTGCGTCCCGACGGCAGCCGCACGCTCGGCACCGTCCACGGCTCCTTCCTCGGGCAGTCCTCCTTCGCCACCCACGCGCTGGCCACCGCCCGCAACGCGGTCAGGGTGGAGACGGACGACCTGGTCGGCCTCGCGGCGCTGGGCTGCAGCGTCCAGACCGGAGCCGGCGCGGTGCTCAACGTGCTCCGCCCGCAGGACTCGCTGGCCGTGTTCGGGTGCGGAGCCGTGGGGCTCTCGGCGATCATGGCCGCCCGCGGGGTGACGCGGATCGCGGCGGTCGATCCGCGGCCGGAGCGGCGCGCGCTGGCCCTCGAGCTCGGCGCGACGGAGGCGCACGAGCCGGGCGCGCGGCTGCGCGGGCTCGAGGCCTCGGTGGAGACCGTCGGCGACGGGGACGTGCTCGACGCCGCCCTGCGCTGCCTGCGCTCACCCGGCGCGTGCGCGACGCTCGGCTTCCGCGGTCCGCGCAACCCGGTCACGGTCGACCAGGGCCGGCTGCTGTTCGGGCGCTCGCTGCACGGCGTCATCGAAGGGGACGCCGACCCGCAGGCGTTCATCCCGGCGCTGCTCGCGCGCGGGATCACCGCCGCGCCGTTCTCGACCCCCTACGCGTTCGCCGACATCGCCACCGCGCTCGCCGACGCCCGCAGCGGCGCCGCCATCAAGCCCGTGCTCACCTTTCCCTAAAGGGGTCGGCCCTGGAAGGCGTTGATGGCCTGGTTGACCACGCGGCCGTCGCGGATCTCGATGGCTCGGCGGATCGTCTCGTCGGCGTCCCACGCGTCCGGGCCGGCCAGCACGGTGGGGACGTAGCCGAGCAGCGCCATGCTGATCTCCCACGTCGCCGACGCCCACAGGTACGACGGGCTGTGGTCGACGGCGTAGTACGTGCCGCCGTCCCCGACCGGGAGGGTGGGAGCCGCGAACGAGGTCGGTTTCGCCCACTCGAAGCCCATGCCCTCGTCGCAGCTGACGTCGACGAACAGCGCGCCCGGCGCGAACCGCCCGAGGTCGTCGTCGGTCAGGAAGACGATCGGATCGTTCGGGTCCTGGAGGATGCAGTTGACGACGATGTCGAACCCCGCCAGCCGCTCCCCCATCGGCGCGTCGGGATCGAAGCGCTCCATCTGCACGGACGCGAAGGGGGACGCGACGAGGGCCGTGTCGCGCTGGGTGAAGACGCAGATGTCGGAGATCCCGAGCGCGCTGAGCGCGCGCACCGCGCCGCGGGCGGTGGCACCGAAGGACAGCACCGCGGCGCGCATCCGCTGCCCGTAGTCGCCGGTCCGACCGACCAGCGCGAGCGCGTGCAGCACCGAGCAGTAGCCGGCCAGTTCGTTGTTCTTGTGGAAGACGTGGACGTCGAAGGACCCGTCGCGCTTCCAGTGGTTCATCGCCTCCCACGCGATCAGCGTGAGCTCGCGGTCGATCGCGGTCTGCGCCATCGCCACGTCCTGGACGGCGTGCGGCCAGCCCCACAGCACCTGGCCCGGGCGCATCGTCTCGAGGTCGGCCGCCTGCGGCTTCGGGAGCAGGACGACGTCGCGCTCCATCACGTCCTCGCGTGAGGCGGTGGGCCGCCCGAGCTGCGCGTCGGACACGCCGAAGCGCTCGCCGTAGCCCGTCTCGAACACGACGTCCGCCGCGACCCGGTCGACGTGGCGCGGATGGATGGCGAGCCGGCGCTCGTCGGCCTTGCGCGAGGTCCCGACGACCCCGAGGCTCAGCACCGGCGCAGGAGGAACATCAGCGGCGCGTCCTCACCCTTGCGATCCATCGCGCCCATCACCGTGTCGTCGTCGACCCGCCGGAACGAGTCGAAGATCGGATGCTTGTCATAGA
The DNA here is from genome assembly GCA_964242305.1 of uncultured Solirubrobacteraceae bacterium. Taxonomy (GTDB): domain Bacteria; phylum Actinomycetota; class Thermoleophilia; order Solirubrobacterales; family Solirubrobacteraceae; genus DATLGB01. The sequence goes on along the minus strand of CAXTBB010000024.1, from coordinate 27,999 downwards.
TCATCGTGGCGGTGACAACCCCGCGGTACTCGACCATGCGCAGCGACGCCGTCCCCATCACCGCGTTGACCTCCCGATCCTCGCCGCAGATCAGCGGGTAGACCTCGTCGCGGGTCACGAACCGCTTGCCCCGCCAGTCCATCCCGTCGAGCAGCGGCTCCCCCGGATGGCCGGTCGCCACCAGCTCTCCGGCCCACTCGCCGAGCATCTCCCCTTCGGCCACCACCGGCAGCGCGTCGAAGTCCTCCAGCGCACTCATTCCATGACCTGGGCGGTGACGTAGGCGCCGGAGAGGCCGCCGTCGACGAGGAAGGTGGAGGCGTTGACGTAGGTGGACTCGTCGCTGGCGAGGTACAGGGCGGCGGAGGCGATCTCGTCGGCCTCGGCGAAGCGGCCGGGCGGCAGGTGCACCAGTCGCCGAGCCGCCTTCGCGGGATCGGAGAGGAACAGCTCCCGGAGCAGCGGTGTGTCGACCGGGCCCGGGCAGAGGGCGTTGACGCGCAGGCCCTGGCGGGCGAACTGGACGCCCATCTCGCGGCTCATGGCCAGCACCGCGCCCTTGCTCGCCGTGTAGGAGATCTGCGAGGTTGCCGCGCCCATCACGGCCACGAAGGACGCCGTGTTGATGACGGAGCCGCGGTTCGGGCCCGGGTTCTCGAGCAGGTGCGGGATGCCGTGCTTGCAGCACAGGAACACGCTGCGGACGTTGACGTCCTGCACGCGCTGCCAGGACTCCAGGGAGGTGTCGAGCACGGAGCCGTCGTCGGTCGGGTTGATGCCGGCGTTGTTGAAGAGGACGTCGATGCGGCCGTAGCGTTCACGCGTGCGCGCGAACATGGAGAGGACGTCACTCTCGATGGCGACGTTCGCCGTCAGCGCGAGGTCGCCGACCGAGCCCTCGGCGAGGTCGACGCCGACGACCGTCGCGCCCTCGTCCATGAAGCGCTGCGCGGTGACCGCGCCGATGCCGCTCGCCGCGCCGGTGATGACGCAGACCTTTCCTTCCAGCCGGTTCATTCGGAGGTGTCCATGAAGATCGTCTTGACCTCGGTGTAGTGATCGAGGGCGTGCGGGCCGAGCTCGCGGCCGACGCCCGACTGCTTGAAGCCGCCGAACGGCGTGGTCACGCGCACGGAGGAGTTCGAGTTCAGCGACAGGTTGCCGGCCTCGAGCGCGCGGGCGACGCGCATCGCCTTCGCCCCGTCGCGCGTCCACACGCTGCCCGACAGCCCGTAGATGGTGTCGTTGGCCAGCGCGATCGCCTCCGCCTCTCCTTCGAAGGGGAGGACGACGCCGACCGGGCCGAAGATCTCCTCGCGGACGGCGCGGGCGTCGACGTCGGTCTGCATCACGGTGGGAGGGAACCAGAAGCCGTCGCCGTCCGGCGCGTCGCCGCGGAACAATACGTCGGCCTCGTCCACGTAGGACGCCACCGTCTCCCGCTGGCCGGCGCTGATCAGCGGACCCATGTCTGTGGCCTCGTCGAGCGGGTCGCCGACGCGCAGCGCCTGCACCGCGGACTGCAGCTCGGCGACGAACGCCTCGAACACGGATCGCTCGACCAGCATCCGCGAGCGCGCGCAGCAGTCCTGCCCGGCGTTGGCGAACATCGCACTCGGCGCCGCCGCGGCGGCCTGCGCGACGTCGGCGTCCGCGAAGACGACGTTGGCCGACTTGCCGCCCAGCTCGAGCGTCACCCGCTTGATCGTCGCCGCCGCACCCGCCGCGATCCGCCGCCCCACCTCGGTCGACCCGGTGAACGCGACCTTGGCGATGTCGGGATGCTCGACCAGGCGCTGCCCGCACGTCGACCCCGGGCCCGCGACGACGTTGACGACGCCCTCGGGCAGGCCCGCCTCGACCGCCAGGCGCTCGAAGGCCAGCGCCGTCAGCGGTGTCAGCTCGGCCGGCTTGAGCACGACCGTGTTGCCGGCCGCCAGCGCCGGCGCGAGCTTCCACCCCGCGATGCAGAGCGGGAAGTTCCACGGCGTGATCAGCGCGACGACGCCCAACGGCTCGCGGAACGTCATCGCCACGCCGCCCGCCACCGGGATCGTGTCCCCCAGCAGGCGCTCGGGCGCACCGGCGTAGTAGCGGAACGTGTCCACCACCATGCCGATCTCGCCGCGCGCGTCCCCGATCGGCTTGCCGGCGTTGCGCGCCTCGAGCACGCTCAGCTCCTCCAGCCGCTCCTCGATCAGCGCCGCGATCCGCCCGAGCAGCCGCGCCCGGTCCGCCGGCGCCACCGCGCGCCAGGCCGGGCCGGCGCCCTTCGCCCGCGCCACGGCCGCGTCGGTCTCCTCGACGCCGGCCCGCGGGATCGACTCCAGCACCCGCCCGGTGGCGGGCTCTAAGACGTCAAGCAAGGTCGGCTTCTGCTTCCAGCTCCTCCACGGTGTGCTTCGGCCCCTTGAACCAGTGGCGGGCGCTCACCAGCCACCAGATGCCCACCGCGGCGAACACGCCGCCCGTCACGACGGGGGTGTAGTTGAAGAGCGACCAGTCGAAGTCGCTCTCCCACGGCACGCCGGAGGAGCTGAAGGGCGCGTTGAAGTAGACCACGACGACGATCGCCACCTCGGCGACCGCGACCAGGCACATCCACTTGTACTTGGGTCCGAGCGTCCAGGGCCCGGCCTCGAACGCATCGCCGACCCGCCAGCGCAGGAAGATCGGGATCACGTAGGCGAGGTAGAGCCCGATGACGCCGATCGAGACGACCGCGGTGAAGGCGACGGTGATCCCATCCTTGTTGCCCTTCAACGCCGGCAGGGTGAGAACGAGCGCCATCACCGCCACGGCGATGACCGCGTTGAAGGGGATACGGCGCTCGTTCACGCGGCTCCACAGGCGACCGCCGGGGACGGCTCCGTCACGGGAGAAGGCGTACATCATCCGCGACGCGCTGGTCATGCAGCTCATGCCGCAGAACACCTGGCCGAGGAAGGCGATGATGAGGATGAACTTGACCGAACCGGTGCCCATCGAGCTCTCGAACACCGCGAACACCGTCCCGCCGCCATCGTTGACCTTGCCGGGGTCGGCAGCGGCGAACGTGATGGCCAGCAGCACGATGTAGCCGATTACGGCCGAGTAGAAGACGGAGCGCCAGACGCCCTTCGGCGCAGACTCGTCCGCGCCGTGGGTCTCCTCCGAGATGTGCGCGGACGCGTCGAAGCCGGTGATGGTGTACTGGGTGAGCAGGAAGCCCAGCGGCAGCACGTACCACCAGAACATCCCGTGGCCGAAGCCGGAGTTGTTCTGCGTCTGCGTGAAGACGTCGCTGAATGACGCGTGCTTGCTCGGCGCGATGATCAGCACCACGACGATGACCGCCACGCCGAGGACGTGCCACCAGACCGAGACGCCGTTGAGCCGGGCGACGAGGTGGCTGCCGCGGATGTTGATGAAGACGTGCAGCGAGAGCAGCAGTGCGAACAGCAGGAACGTCTCCGAGAGCAGATGCTTCGCGTCGCCGAAATCGACGCCCAGGAGGCTGAAGTTGTAGAGGCCGAGGATGGTGGCCAGGAACTGCCCGGCGAAGTAGTCGACCGAGGCGACGATGGCGACCAGGCCAAGCAGGTTGAACCAGCCGGTGAACCATCCCCACACCGGACCGCCGAGCCTCGAAGCCCACCAGTAGATGCCGCCTGCCGTGGGGAACGCGGAGACCAGTTCGGCCATGCAGAACGCGATGATGAGAATGAAGGCCGAGATGATCGGCCAGCCCCACGAGATGGCGACCGGGCCTCCGTTGTTCCACGCCTGGTAGTAGGTCGTGAAGCACCCGGCGAGGACCGAGATGATCGTGAAGGAGATGGCGAAGTTCTGGAAGCCGCTCCAGCTGCGCTCAAGCTCCTGCTTGTAGCCGAGCTTGGCGAGTAGCTCCTCGTCCTTGCTCTGCTTGGGGTCATCCACGGTGGTCATGGCGCGACCCTACGTGCCAGAACGGACAAACGCAATGGTCCGAATGGCAAAATGCTCTGCGCTATGCAATAGTCCATAACCGTGGCCGTCTCCACCCGTCAGCGCATGCTCACCAGCACCGCCCTGCTCGTCCGCGAGCGCGGCGCCCGGGCCACGAGCATCGACGACGTGCTGGCCCACTCCGGCGCCCCCCGCGGGTCCGTCTACCACCACTTTCCGGGCGGGCGCGAGCAGCTGTTGCGGGAGGCGACCGAGCTGGCGTCGGACTTCGTCGCCGCCCGCCTGGCCGGCGTCGGCGACGACCCGCTCGCCGTCTTAGACGCGTTCGTCGGCTACGTCGGCGAGGGCTGCCCGGTCGTCGCCGTCGCGATCGAGGACGGGACGGATGCGCAGGCCGCCGCCGGCGTCGCCTTCGCCCGCTGGCAGGAGGCGCTGGGCGAGGGCCTGGAGCGCGCCGGCGTCCCCGCCCGCCGGGCCACCCTCGTCATCGCCGCCCTCGAGGGCGCCATCGTCATGAGCCGCGCCCAGTCCGACCCCGCGCCGCTGGAGAGCGTGCGCGACCAGCTGCACGACCTCCTGGAAGGAGAGCTCCACCGATGACCGACTGGCAGTCCACCGCCTGCATCCTCTGCGAGTGCAACTGCGGCATCGAGGTCCAGCTCGAGGGGCGGACGCTCGCGCGCATCCGGGGGGACAAGGCGCACCCCGGCTCGCAGGGCTACACGTGCAACAAGGCGATGCGCCTGGACCGCTACCAGAACTTCGCGGGGCGCCTGACGTCGCCGTTGCGGCGCCGGCCCGACGGGACCTTCGAGGCGATCGACTGGGACACCGCGATCGCCGAGGTGGCCGCGCGGCTGCAGGCGATTCCCGGCGCGCAGCTCCTCTACTACGGGGGCGGCGGCCAGGGCAACCACCTCGGCGGCGCCTACTCCGGCGCGCTGCTGCGCGCGCTCGGCGCGACCCACCGCAGCGGCGCCCTCGCCCAGGAGAAGACGGGTGAGGCGTGGGTCGACCACCAGCTCATGGGCGCCATCCACACGCGCGGGGACTTCGAGCACGCCGAGGTGTCGGTGTTCGTCGGCAAGAACCCGTGGATGTCGCAGTCCTTCCCGCGCACGCGTGTCGTGCTGAAGGAGATCCAGAAGAACCCTGGGCGGTCGATGATCGTGCTCGACCCGGTGCGGACCGACACCGCGAAGATGGCCGACTTCCACCTGCAGGTCCGGCCCGGCTCGGACGCCTGGTGCCTGGCCGCGCTGGTCGCTGTGCTGGTCCAGGAGGGGCTCACGAACGACGCCTGGCTGGCCGAGCACGTCACCGGCGTCGACGCGGTGCGGGCGGCGTTCGGCGACATCGACGTGGACGACTACGCGGCCCGCTGCGGGGTCGACGCGGAGCTCATCCGCGCGGCCGCCCGCCGCCTGGCCGGCGCGGCGAGCGTCGCCGTCTTCGAGGACCTCGGCGTCCAGCAGGGGCCCAACTCGACGCTGTGCTCGTACCTCGAGAAGCTGCTCTGGGTCCTGACGGGCAACTTCGCCAAGCCCGGCGGCCAGAACATGCACTCGTGGTTCGCGCCGCTGTTCGGCTCGCTGCGGGCGGGCCGCACGCCGGTCACCGGCGCCCCGATCATCGGCGGCCTGCTGCCGTGCAACGTCATCCCCGACGAGATCGTCGGCGACCATCCCGACCGCTTCCGGGCGATGTTCGTCGAGAGCTCCAACCCGGCGCACTCCCTGGCCGACACGCAGCGCATGCACGAGGCGCTGGAGGCGCTCGACCTGCTCGTGGTCGTGGACGTGGCGATGACGGAGACGGCGCGCCTGGCCGACTACGTGCTGCCCGCGGCGAGCCAGTACGAGAAGCCCGAGGCCACGTTCTTCGACTTCGAGTTCCCCGACAACGTCTTCCACCTCCGTCACCCGCTGCTGGCGCCGCTGGAGGGGACGCTGCCCGAGCCGGAGATCCACACGCGCCTCGTCCGCGCGCTCGGCGTCATGGACGACGCGGTCCTGACGCCGCTGCGCGCCGCTGCGCACGAGGGCCTGCCCGCCTACGCGCAGGCGTTCGCCGCCGCCGCCGGCGAGCACCGCTGGGTCGGGGCCCTCGCCCCCGTCGTCCTCTACGAGACGCTCGGCCCGGCGCTGCCGGGCGAGCTGCGCGGTGCCGCCGTCCTCTGGGGCCTCGCCCAGCGCTGCGCGATGAAGCACTGGGACGCCGTCCAGCGCGCAGGCCACGCCGACGGCAACGCGCTGTTCGAGGCCGTGCTGGCCGGGCGGTCGGGCATCGTCTTCACCTCCGAGGACCACGCGGACGTGTGGGGCTACGTCGGTCACGCCGACGGCAGGCTCGCCGTCGACCTCCCCCCGCTGCTCGCGTCGCTGGACGAGCTGCGCGACACCCGTCCCGGCTACGCCACCGACGAGCTGCCGATCATCCTCAGCGCCGGTGAGCGCCGCGGCTACACCGCCAACGACATCTTCCGCGACCCGTCCTGGCGCAAGCGTGACGAGGGCGGCGCCGTCCGGGTCAGCCTCGAGGACGCCGCCAGGCTGGGCCTGGTCGACGGCGGCCGCGCGCGCATCACCACCCGTCGCGGATCGGCGGAGACCGTCGTGGAGATCAGCGCCGCCATGCAGCCCGGCCACGCCTCGCTGCCCAACGGCTACGGCCTCGACGGCACGCCCGGCATCGCCCCCAACACCCTCACCTCGTCGGACTGGCGCGACCCCGTCGCCGGCACGCCCTGGCACAAGCACGTCCCCGCCCGGATCGAAGCGGTCACCTAGGTGCTACACGGTGCTACACGAAGCTTCTCGACGCCAGCGCGTACTGGCGCCTGGGGAGCTCCCGCCTTCCGACCGCCCGCGTCGATGAGATCGACGACCAGATCGCGCGGGGGCTGGTGCAGCTCCAGCTGCGAGCCGCCCGTCAACACCTCGGGGTTCCGCCCCATCGAACGCCTGGCAGCGAACACCGACCTCGCGGTCCCGGTCGAGGCCCTCGCAGCGCTCGGTTCGATCCCGTAGCGTCCGGCGTCGTGCCCTTCGTCCACCGCCTGCGGGTCCGCTACGGCGAGTGCGATCCGCAGGGGATCGTCTTCAACGCCAACTACCTGCTCTACGCCGACGTCGCCTTCACGGAGCTGTGGCGGGGCGCCGTCGGGCCGTGGCCGCAGATGACGGAGGCGGGGTTCGACGCCGTCGTCGCCGACATCCACCTGTCCTTCCGTGCGCCGGCCCGCTTCGACGACGAGCTCGACGTCGGGATGGCGATCACCCGCCTCGGCCGCTCGTCCATCGAGACCGCGGTCGCCTTCCGCCGCGGCGACGAGATCCTCGTCACCGGCGAGCTGCGCCACGCCGTCGTCTCCACGCAGACGTGGACGTCGACGGAGATGCCCGCCTTCATCCGGGACGGCCTCGCCGCCGTTGGTTAGCATCGCGGGATGGGTGTCTACGGGCGGTTCATGCTCACGGTGATCAAGCGCGCCGAGGCGGTCCCGGTGATGCACAACGTGCTGGTCCCGCTCGACCGCGCGCTGTTCCGGGCGACGAAGGGCCGCGCGTCGCTGGCGCACGTCGGGGCCGGGAACGCGCAGGTGATGCAGAACCTGCTGCTCACGACCGTCGGCCGCAAGTCGGGCAAGCGCCGCGACAGCCCGGTGCTGTTCCTCGACCACGACGGCGGCTACGTCATCGTCGGCTCGCGCTATGGGAGCGAGCAGCACCCCGGCTGGACCTACAACCTGCTGGCCGACCCGCAGGCGACCGTCCTCGTCCGGGGGCGGCAGCAGCGCGTCACCGCCCGCCGGCTGAGCGAGGCCGAGCTCAAGGCGCTGTGGCCGCAGCTACTGCGCATCTACCCCGCCTGGCAGGACTACCGCGAGCGCACCGACCGCGAGTTCCGCGCCTTCCAGCTACAGCCGCTCGAAGCCGCGGCGTAGCTCCCAGTCGGTGACGGCGGCGTTGAAGGCGTCGAGCTCGACCTGCGCGTAGTTGAGGTAGTGGGCGACGACGTCCTCGCCGAACGCCTCGCGGGCGATCTCCGACGCCGCGAAGAGGTCGCGGGCGTCGCGCAGCGTCGAGGGCAGGTGCGGCTTGTCGGCGACGTAGGCGTTGCCCTCCAGCGCGGGCTCGAGCTCGAGCTCGTTGTCGATCCCGTGCAGGCCGGCCGCGATCAGCGCGGCCAGCGACAGGTACGGGTTGACGTCGGCGCCGGGTGAGCGCAGCTCCATGCGGGTGGCGGGACCGTGGCCGACGACGCGCAGCGAGCAGGTCCGGTTGTCGCGGCCCCAGGCGACGGCGGTGGGGGCGAAGGAGCCCTCGGCGAAGCGCTTGTAGGAGTTGACGTTGGGCGCGTGGAAGAGCGTCATCTCCTGCACGGCGGCGAGCTGGCCGGCCATGAAGGACTCGAACAGCTTCGGCTCGGCCTCGAAGACGGCGCCGGCCTCGGAGGCCAGCGACAGGTGCACGTGGCAGGACGACCCCTCGCGCTCGTCCAGCTTGGCCATGAAGGTGATCGCCATCCCCTCCTGGGCCGCGATCTCCTTGGCGCCGAGCTTGTAGACGACGTGGTCGTCGGCGGTGGCGAGCGCGTCCTTGTAGCGGAAGTTGACCTCGTGCTGCCCGAGCTGGCACTCCCCCTTGGAGTTCTCGACGACGAGGCCGGCACCGGCCATCTCCGTGCGGATGCGGCGGATCAGCGGCTCGACGCGCCCCGTCCCGAGCAGGGAGTAGTCGACGTTGTAGAGGTTCGCCGGCGTCAGGTCGCGATAGCCCTTCGCCCACGCCTGTTCGTAGGTGTCGCGGTAGAGGACGAACTCGAGCTCGGTGGCCGCGTTGGCGGTCCACCCGCGCTCGGCGAGGCGGTCGAGCTGGCGCTGCAGCACCTGCCGCGGGGACGGCGTGACGGGCGACTCGTCGTGCCAGACCAGGTCGGCCAGGACCATCGCGGTGCCCGGGTGCCACGGCACCATTCGCAGCGTGTCGAGGTCCGGCTTCATCACGAAGTCGCCGTAGCCGGTGTCCCACGACGCGAGCGCGTAGCCGCTGACCGTGTTCATCTCGACGTCCACGGCGAGCAGGTAGTTGCACCCCTCGGCCGCGGACCCGAGCACCTCCTCGAGGAAGAAGGACGCGGTCAGCCGCTTGCCCTGCAGCCGGCCCTGCATGTCGGTGATCGCCAGCAGGACCGTGTCGACCGCGCCGTCCTCGATGGCGGATCGGAGCTCGTCGAGGGTCATGCCGGCGAAGCCTACGCGGGCGTCAAGGCACAGGCACGCAGCCTCGCCAACGCGGCGACGTCCCCCTCGACCCGCGCCGGCGCTCCCGTGGGCATCCCCGACAGCGCGGCGATGACGCCCTCGAGCGTCCCCGACACGCGCACCTCCGCGTCCCCGGCCACACCGACGCATCGCCTTCCGCGCGCTGGCCGGCCTCGGCGCGGCGATCATCTTCCCCACCACCCTGTCCATCATCGCCAACGTGTTCGAGGACCGCGCCGAGCGCGCGCAGGCGATCGCCCTGTAGCGCGTCGACCGGCGTGGCGATCGCGGCCGGACCGATCATCGGGGGCGCGCTGCTGGAGTCCTTCTGGTGGGGGTCGGCGTTCCTGCTGTGCGCGGCCTCGGCCTGTCCAGCGTCGGGCTGGGGACGCTGGTCTACGGCTTCGCTGCCGCGCTCGGGATCATGGCCGTGTTCGCCGTCCCCGAGCACCGCGCGCGGCACCCGATGCTGGACGTCACGCTGTTCGCCAACCTGTGCTTCACGGCCGCGTCCGGCGCGTCACCTTCGCCTTCTTCGCGCTGCTCGGCTTCATCTTCCTGATCACCCAGTACTTCCAGTTCGTCCTGCGCTACGGCGTGCTCGAGGCCGGTCGGCGCCAGATCCCGGCCGCACCGCCTACCTGACCATCGCGCGGCAGATGATCACCATCGGCTCGGGCATGGGCCTGACCAGCGCACCGGCCACGGAGGCGATCATGGGCGTCGTCCCCGCCGCCAAGGCCGGCATCGGGTCGGCCGTGAACGACGCCACCCGCGAGCTGGGCGGGACGCTCGGCGTCGCCGTCATCGGCAGCGTGGCGCTGAGCCTCTATCGCGACGCGGTCCCCGACGGTGTGCGAGCGTCCCTCGGGCGGCCGTGCAGACCGGCGATCCGAAGATCATCGCCCTCGCGCAGCAGGGCTTCCTCGACGGCCTGACGGCGGGCTGCTTCGTGGCCGCCGGGGTGGCGCTCGTCGGCGCCGTGCTCACCGCCCGCTACCTGCCGGCCCAGCCCAGCGCCGTCGCCCCGGGTGCGCGTGCGCCCGCTCCTGCCAGGCATAGTCTCCCCGCCATGAGCAAGGCACGGCCCCCGCTGGCGCTCGGCGTGCTCGCCGCCGTCGCGGCGGTCGCGGCGATCACCGGACTCGTCTATCCGCTCAAGGAGGTCGCGCCCGTCGCCTCGCTCGGCGTGGTCTACCTGGTGGCCGTCCTGCTCGTGTCCTCCGTGTGGGGCGGCGCCCTCGGCGTGGGGACCGCGGTGGCGGGCGCGGCGGCCTTCAACTTCTTCCATCTCCCGCCCACGGGCCGCTTCGAGATCGAGAAGGACACCAACTGGGTGGCGCTGGCCGTCTACCTGATCGCCGCCATCGTCGTCAGCACGCTGGCCGAGCATGCCCGGCACCGTTCGGCGGAGGCCGAGAAGCGCCGCCGCGAGGCGGACCTGGCGGCGGAGCTGGCCCGGCTGCTGCTGCGCGGGGAGGCCCTGTCGACCGCGCTGCCGATCGTCTCCCATCGCCTCGCCGCCGCGCTCGACCTCCCCTCCGCGGTCGTCGAGCTCGGCGACCCGCCCGCCGACGACCCCCGCCACGTCCGCTTCCCGCTGCGCGAGGGCCCGTCGGAGATCGGCAGCCTGGTGCTGCCGGCCGACACGGACGAGACCACGCTGGCGCGCGTTCAGCAGCGGGTGATCGTGTCGCTGGAGGCGCTGCTGGCCGCGGCGCTGGAGCGCGACCGTCTGCAGTCCGACGTGGTCGAGACCGCCGCGCTGCGGCGCTCCGACGTCCTCAAGACCGCGCTCCTGCGGGCGGTCGGGCACGACCTGCGCTCGCCGCTGACCGCCATCCTGACCAGCGCCGCCGCGCTGCAGTCGGACCGGCTGAGCCGCGAGGAACTGCTGCAGCTCACGGGCGGCATCGAGAAGGAGGCCGACCGCCTCGCCCGGCTCATCGACGACCTGCTCGACCTCTCGCGCCTGGAGGCCGACGCCGCCGACCCCCAGCCACAGTGGTGCGACGTCGAGGAGCTGCTGCGGGCCGCCGCGGCCGACACCGGGGCCGGCGAAGACGCGTTCCACTTCGTCATCGCCGGCGACCTGCCGCCGCTGCGCGCCGACGCCGCCCAGATCGAGCGGGCGTTCGCGAACCTGATCACGAACGCGCTGCGCTTCGCCGGCGGCCACCCCGTCTACATCCGCGCCCGCAGCCTGCCCAACCGCGTCGCGGTGCGCATCGTCGATCGCGGCCCCGGCATCCCGCCCGCCCAGCGCGAGCGCATCTTCGATCCCTTCTACCAGGCGCCCGGCGAGCGCAGGGGCTCCGGCCTCGGGCTGGCCATCGTGCGCGGCTTCGTGGAGGTCAACGGCGGCAAGGTGTGGGTCGAGTCCCTCCCCGGCCAGACCACCACCTTCGTCGTGGAGCTGCCCCTCGAGCCGGCGGCGGCCGCGGCGTGACGGCTTGAGCGCATACCGACACAAGCCGATCCGACACCCCGAAGGGTGTCGGCATGCGCAGTCGGGACGCTGCGCACGCACATGAGCAATCTGCGCCGCAAGGTGCCGGCGGTCGTGCACACCGACCCCGGCGTCGGCTACCGCGTGTCTTGACGCGATCGATCGGGCGCGACACGGCAGTATTGGGGGCGTGAGCGGCCACCACAAGATCTTCCTCGGCATGGCCGCCGGGGTGGGCAAGACGTACCGGATGTTGAGCGAGGGGCGGGCAGAGGCGGACAACGGGCGCGACGTGGTGATCGGGTACCTGGAGCCGCACGACCGGCCCGAGACGGCCGCGCAGGCGACGGGATTGGAGATGCTGCCGCGGCTGCGGACAGACCACACCGACGAGCTGGACCTCGACGCGCTGCTGCGCCGGCGGCCCGAGCTGGCCCTCATCGACGAGCTCGCCCACACCAACGCGCCCGGTCTGCGCCACCGCAAGCGCTTCGAGGACGTCGACGAGGTGCTCGCCGCCGGCATCGACGTCTTCTCCACCGTCAACGTCCAACACCTCGAGTCGCTCAACGACCAGGTCCGCGAGCTCACCGGCGTGCGCGTGCGCGAGACCCTGCCCGACGCCGTCCTGCGCAGCGGCAACGAGGTGGTGCTGATCGACCTGACGCCGCAGGCGCTGATCGCCCGCCTGCGCGAGGGCAAGGTGTACCCGCTCGACCGCGTGCCCGCGGCGCTCAACGGCTTCTTCAAGGTCGAGCACCTCAACGCGCTGCGCGAGGTCGCGCTGCGCCAGGTTGCCGACGACGTCGAGTCGCGCCGGCTGGTGCTCGAGCCGGCCGCCCAGGCGGTCGGCGAGCACCTGCTGGCGATGGTCGAGCCGGGGGACGCGGGCCAGCGGGTGGCCCGCCGCGCGTGGCGCTCGGCGCAGCGCCTGGGCGCGTCCATCGACCTCGTGTGGGTGGCACCGCCGACCGACGAAGCGAGCGCCGAGCGGCGGCGCGAGGTGGACTCGCTGCGCCGCCTCGCCGCCCAACTCGGCGCCCACCTGAACGTGGAGAGCTCCGATGACCCGGTCGAGACGGTGCGCCGGCTCGTCCGCGAACGCGGCGTCACCTACGTGCTGCTGGGGACGCCGCGGCCGTCGCGCTGGCCGGGGCGCTCGCTCATCGACCGCCTCGTGCGCGCGCTGCCGGGTGTCGACATCCGCATCGTCGCCGACCGCGAGGAGTAGGTTCAGCGCGTGGACGTCTTCGATCGCGTGGCGGCAGCGCTGGGGCCGCGCGAGGGCGAGCCGGAGCGCCTCGGCGGCGGCATCACCAACCACAACCATCGCTGGGGCGACTGCGTCGTGCGCGTGCCGGGCGCGAACACGGAGGTGCTCGGCATCGACCGGTCCGGAGAGGTGGCGGCCACCCGCCTCGCGCACCGGCTCGGCATCGGGCCCGAGCTGCTGCTCGACGATCCCTTCGTGACCCGCTTCGTCGAGGGACGCACGCTGCCTGACGACGAGCTGGCCGGGCGGGCCGGCGACGTGCGCGCGCTGCTGGTCACCCTGCACGAGTGCGGGGCGACGCTGCCGACCCGCTTCGACGCGATCGACATCGTCCAGGACTACGCGCGCCGGGCAGCGCCGCCGGCCGCGCACGCCGAGCGGATCGCCGGTCTCCGACGCGAGCCCTACACCGCCGTCCCCTGCCACAACGACGTGCTGGCCGGCAACCTGATCGAGCGACCCGACGGGCGGCTGGTGCTGCTCGACTGGGAGTACGCGGGGATGGGCGACCCGCGCTTCGACCACGCCAACCTGGCCATGAACGCCGGCGTCGAGACCGACGACGCCTACGCCCTCGAGCTGAGCCTGCTCCGCGAGGCGATGTGGGGCGTCGTGCAGTCCCGTCACTCCGATCTGGAGTTCGATTTCGACGCCTACGCGGAGGACCACTTTGCGCGACTCCCCCGGTAGCGCCCCGATCGCCGCCCGCGCCGCGATCATCGGCGCCCTCGGCGTCGTCTTCGGCGACATCGGGACCAGCCCGATCTACACCGTGCAGACCGTCTTCAACCCCGACGACCCGCACCCGGTGTCGGCGAACCTGGACAACGTCTTCGGCGTCATCTCGCTGATCTTCTGGTCGGTGACCCTGATCGTCACCGTCACCTACGTGGCCCTGGTCATGCGCGCGGACAACGACGGCGAGGGCGGGATCATGGCCCTCATCACGCAGATCCGCCGGCAGGACGCGGGCGGTGTGCGGGTCAAGGTCGTCCTCGCCGCGCTGGGCATCTTCGGCGCGTCACTGTTCTTCGGCGACAGCATGATCACGCCGGCGATCTCAGTGCTGTCGGCGGTCGAGGGCCTCAAGATCGTGGCGCCGTCGCTGGAGCATCTGATCGTCCCCATCACCGCGGTCATCATCGTCATCCTCTTCCTCGTCCAGAAGCGCGGCACCGCGGCCGTCGGGCGCGCGTTCGGGCCGATCATGATCCTCTGGTTCGTGGCGATCGGCGCCTGCGGGGTCGCCGGGATCGCCGACAACCCGGACATCCTCAAGGCGCTGTCGCCCACTTACGCGATCGACTTCCTGCTCAGTCACTTCACGACGGCGTTCTTCGCGCTCGCAGCCGTCGTGCTCGCGGTCACCGGTGCGGAGGCGCTGTACGCCGACATGGGCCACTTCGGCCGCTCGCCGATCACCCGCGCCTGGCTCGCCCTCGTGTTCCCGGCCTGCATCCTCAGCTATCTGGGCCAGGGCGCGCTCGTGCTCGAGGACCCGGTCGCCAACGCCAAGGCGCCGTTCTTCCTGCTGGTGCCGGACTGGGGGCAGATCCCGATGGTCCTGCTGGCGACCGCGGCGACGGTGATCGCCTCGCAGGCCGTCATCACCGGCGCGTTCTCGGTCGCCCATCAGGCGGTCCAGCTCGGCTACCTGCCGCGCCTGCGCATCCTGCACACCTCGCGCGAGGCGGCCGGCCAGATCTACGTGCCGTGGATCAACTGGGTGCTGATGGTCTCCGTGCTCGTGCTCGTCTTCTCGTTCCAGAGCTCCGCGTCGCTCGCCTTTGCCTTCGGCATGGCGGTGACCGGGACCATCACGATCACCACCCTCCTGTTCTTCTACGTCGTCCGCACGCAGTGGGGCAAGCCCCTGTGGCTGGTCGCCGGCGGCGCCGGGGTCCTGCTGACCGTCGACGCGTTGTTCCTGGCCGCCAACCTGACCAAGGTCGCGCACGGGGCGTGGCTGCCGCTGCTGATCGCGATCGTCACGTTCACGGTGCTGACCACCTGGCAGCGCGGGCGGGAGCTCGTCTCCAGCCGGCGGGTGGCGATGGAGGGCCCGTTGCGCGGCTTCGTCGACGAGCTGCACGACATGCAGCCACCGGTCCATCGCGCGAGCGGGACCGGGGTGTTCCTCAACCGCAGCCAGGACTCGGCGCCGCTGGCCATGCGCGCCTGCGTCGAGCACCTGCGGACGCTGCACGAGCACGTCGTCATCCTCTCGATCGAGACGCTGCCCGTGCCGCACGTTCCCCCGTCGGAGCGGCTCACCATCGACGAACTCGGCTACACCGACGACGGCATCACCCAGGTCGGCGCGCGCTTCGGGTATACGGACGAGTCCAACGTCCCGGAGGTGCTGCGGCTGGTCGAGCTGGCCGACATCGAGTGCCCGCTCGAAGTCGACCAGGCGTCCTACTTCCTGTCGACGATCGAGCTCCGCCGCGGCGGCGACTCCGATCTGGCGGAGTGGCGCAAGCGGCTGTTCGTGGCGACGGCCGGGATCACCGCCGACGCGGCCGACTACTTCGGCCTGCCGCGGGAGCGCACCGTCATCCTCGGCTCCCAGGTCGAGGTCTGAGCGCGGTCAGACCCAGCGCGGGCGCCGGAAGAGCAAGGAAGAGCGCCACCGTCCCGACGATCAGGGCCCGATCGCCGCCCAGCCGGAGATCTTCTTGACGACCCGTCCGCCGATCACCCGCTCAGGGAGTGCGCGCGTTCGCCAGATGTCGTGGAGATCCGGGCCGGCGGCGACAAGATCCCGTCGAAACCGCATAGGGTCGGCCCGTGGTCGATCGCCAGGTGCCTGACAGCGCGCGGATCGTGATCGTCGGCGGTGGCGTGGCCGGCTGCTCGATCGCCTACCACCTGGCGCAGATGGGCGAGGGGCACGACGTGGTGCTCGTCGACCGCGATCAGCTCACGTCCGGCTCCACCTTCCACTCCGCCGGGCTGGTCGGCCAGCTCCGCGGGAGCGTGACCCTGACGCAGATGATGATGCACTCCGTCGAGCTCTACCGGACGCTCGACTGCGGCTGGGTCGAGTGCGGCGGGCTGCGCCTGGCCTGCTCGCCCGAGCGACTCGAGGAGACGCGGCGCCAGGCCGGCTGGGCGACGACGTTCGGGCTGCCGCTCGAGCTGATCTCGCCGGCCGAGGCGGTCGAGCGCTTCCCGCTGATGACCGACGACGGCGTGCTGGCCGCGTCGTGGCTGCCGACGGACGGCTACCTGGATCCGTCGCTGCTCACTTACGCGCTCGCCGACGGGGCGCGGGCGGGCGGGGTGGACATCCTCACCAACACGCGGGTCACCGCGCTCGAGTCCGAGGGCGGCCGGATCCGCCGCGTCGTCACCGAGCGCGGACCCGTGGCCGCCGACCTCGTCGTCCTGGCCGGTGGCATGTACGCGGCCGAGCTCGGCGCGCTGGCGGGCGTCCGCATCCCGATCGTCCCGATGGCGCACGAGTACCTGGTCACCCAGCCGTTCCGCACGCGCGATCCGGAGCGTCCGCTGCCGACGATGCGCGACCCCGACCACCTCATCTACTTCCGCGAGGAGGGCGGCGGCCTGGTCATGGGCGGCTACGAGCGCGAGTGCGCGCCGTGGGGGCTGGACGGCATCCCGTTCGACTTCAACGGCCAGCTCCTGGAGGAGGACTGGGAGCGCTTCGAGCCGCTGATCGCCCCCGCCCGCATGCGCGTCCCGGTCATGGACGACATCACCGTCACCCGGCTCATCAACGGCCCGGAGGCGTTCACGCCCGACAACGAGTTCTGCCTCGGGGAGTCGGAGGTCGGCGGCCTGTTCGTCGCGGCGGGGTTCTGCGCGCACGGGCTGGCGGGCGCGGGCGGCGTCGGCAAGGTGATGGCCGAGTGGATCACGGCCGGCGAGCCGCAGGAGGACCTGTGGGCGATGGACGTGCGCCGCTTCGGCGCGCAGTACCGCTCGCCTGGCTACACGCTCGCGCGCACCAAGGAGGTCTACGAGACCTACTACGACATCAAGTACCCCGCTCACGAAAGGGAGGCGGGACGTCCGTTGCGCGTCTCCCCCGCCTACGGCTGGCACCGTGGGCACGGCGCGGCGTTCGGGGAGAAGTCCGGCTGGGAGCGGGTCAACTGGTACTCGCGCAACGAGCCGGCCGGGGACGAGGCGCTGCGCCCGCGCGGGTGGGCGGGGATGCACTGGTCGCCGGCGATCGGCGCCGAGCACCGCGCCTGCCGCGAGGCGGCCGCCCTCTTCGACGAGTCCTCGTTCGCCAAGCTCGAGGTCACCGGCGACCTGCAGCCGCTGTGCGGCAACTTGCTCGGCGCGGTCGGCACGATCACCTACACGCAGATGGTCAACGCGCGTGGCGGCATCGAGTGCGACGTCACGGTCGCCCGCCTGGCCGAGGACCGCTTCGGCATCGTCACCGGCACGGCGTTCGGCGCCCACGACCGCGCGTGGCTCGAGCGCCACGGCCTCGCGGTCCGCGACGTGACCTCCGCGTCGGCGTGCTTCGCGCTGTGGGGACCGCGCGCGGCCGCCGTCCTCCCCGACCTCGACGTCGGCTTCATGCGCTGGGCGGACGCGGAGGTCGGCGCCGTCCCCGTGCGCGCCTACGGGGTCAGCTTCGCCGGCGAGGCGGGCTGGGAGCTCTACTGCCCGGCCGAGTTCGGCGCGACCCTGTGGGAGACGCTGTGGGACGCCGGCCAGGCGCACGGGCTCGTGGCCGGCGGCTACCGCGCGATCGACTCGCTGCGGCTCGAGAAGGGCTTCCGCGTCTGGGGCGCCGACATCACGCCCGACATCACGCCGTTCGAGGCGGGCCTGGGCTTCGCCGTCCGCAACCCGGCCGTCCGCGCGCACCTCGACCCCGAGCCGGCCCGCCGGCTCGCCTGCCTGCTGCTGTCCGACCCGCGCGCGGTCGCGCTGGGCAACGAGCCCGTCCGCTGCGGCGGCGAGATCGTGGGCCGCGTCACCAGCGGCGGCTACGGCTACACCGTCGAGCGCTCGATCGCCTACGCGCTCCTGCCCGCGGGCGTGGGCACCGGCGTCGAGGTCGACGTCTTCGGCGAGTGGGTCGCCGCGACCGTCTCGCCCACCGCTCCCCTGTGATCGCGACGATCGCGCGGGAGTGGACGCGGATCGGATGCGTCGGCTTCGGCGGGCCACCCGCGCACATCGCGCTGCTGCGGGAGCTGTGCGTCGAGCGCCGTCGCTGGATGACGGCAGAGGCGTTCGAGGACGCGATCGCCGCCTGCAACCTGCTGCCGGGTCCGGCCTCGACGCAGCTCGCGATCTTCTGCGCGTGGCGGCTGCGCGGGTGGCGCGGCGCGCTGGTCGGCGGGGCCGGCTTCATCCTGCCGGGGCTCGTCGTCATCGTCGCGCTGTCGGCGCTCTTCCTGGCCAGTGCGCCGCCGGCTGCCGTGACGGGTGCCGCCGCCGGCGCGGGCGCGGCCGTCGCCGCCGTGGCGGTCCGGGCCGGCCTGGACCTGCTGCGGCGGGGGGCGGCGCTGCGCTACGTGGCGGTCGGCGCGGTGACGGCGGCGCTGGCGGGGCCCTACGTGGTCCTCGTCCTGCTCGCCTGCGGGGCGCTCGAAACCGGTCGGCGCGCGTTCGCTGTCGCGATCCCGGTGGGCGGTGGCGGGCTGGCGTGGGTGGCGCTCAAGGTCGGCGCGCTGTCCTACGGCGGCGGGTTCGTGATCGTCCCGCTGATGCAGCACGACGCGGTCGACCGCTACCGGTGGATGACCGACGAGCAGTTCCTCTCCGCCGTCGCGCTCGGACAGGTGACGCCGGGCCCGGTGGTCCACACGGTGGCCGCGGTCGGCTACGCGGCGGCGGGCGTAGGCGGCGCCCTGTTCGCTGCCGCCATCGCGTTCGCGCCGTCGTTCGGCTTCGTGCTCCTGGGTGGCGCGCGCTTCGACGCGCTGCGCGCGAACCCGACCGTGCGCGCCTTCCTCAGCGGCGCCGGTCCCGCCGCGGTGGGCGCCATCCTCGGCTCGGCGATCCCGCTCGCGCTCGCCCTCGAGCACGCGTGGCAGGCGGCGGTTCTCGGCGCGGCGCTGATCGCCCTGGTCGTCCTGCGGCGCGGCGTCGTCACCACCCTCGTCGCGGCGGGGCTCGTGGGTACGGTGCTCGGATGAGGATCGGAGTGCAGCTCCCGGAGGTCGAGCGCGGCGTCGCGTGGGCCGAGCAGCTGGCGATCGCGCGGACGGCGGAGACGGCCGGCTACGACAGCGTCTGGGTCGGCGACCATCTGCTGTACAGAGAGCCCGCTCGCGGGCCGTGGGAGGCGTGGACGCAGCTCGCGGCGCTGGCGCAGGCGACGGAGCGGGTGATGCTGGGGCCCCTCGTCGCCTGCCTGGCCTTCCACCCGCCCCTCGTGCTGGCCAAGATGGCGCTGACGGTGCAGGCGATCAGCGGCGGCCGGTTCGTGCTCGGCGTCGGCGCGGGCTGGAACGACGACGAGTTCCGCGCCGCCGGCCTGCCCACGGGGCGTAAGGTGAGCGGGTTCGAGACGGCGTTCGCCGAGTTGCGCGCGCACCTGGCGTCGGCGCCGATGCCGGCGCGGCTGCCACCGATCCCGTTGATGAGCGGCTCGAGCGGGCCACGGGCGCTGTCGATCGTCCTCCCCCACGTGGCCAGCGCCAATGTGTGGTGGGAGGAGTACGGCAACACGCCGGACGGCTTCGCCCGCTGGGCCGAGCGCCTCGGCAGCGCCGCCGTCGAGCGCAGCGCGTGCGTCCTGGTCACCGTCGACGGCGGCGCCGGGGAGCGGCCGACCGGGGTGCCCGCCGTCCCCCACCACGAGCTGCCCGCGCACCTCGAGGCGCTCGCGGCGGTCGGCGTCGACGAGGCGATCCTCGTCCTCGACCCGATCACGGAGGCCAGCGTCCGCGCCACCGGAGCGGCCTTCAACTGAAGCTGGCCAGGTGGCGCCCGCCGCTGGTTCCGCATCGCGCGACTGCGCCAGGCTTGCGCGGTCCGGCCCGGACGGGGTAGCGTCCGTTTAACCGTGCGTTACCCGAGCGTTAGCTTCCAGACGCTCCGCCTGTCGCGTGGACGTCATGCGTCTCCTCAGGACGGGACCTGCGTGGCTGAGCTCGTCTCGATGCTGGCCGGCGAGCGCTACAGCGACCGCCCGCGCTGCGCCTGCCCCGCGCTGACCGCGTTCCTGCGCGGCTACAACGACGGGCTCGACGACGAGCTGCGCCAGGACCTGTTCGCGCTCGCCTCCGAGGTCGTCGGGACCCGCCGGGGCGAGGCGGTGACCACGAATCGCGGCGACGAGCTGGTCGCCCTCGCCTGGCGCTACGAGCGCCGCGCCGGCCCGCTGCGCCTCGGCCCCGTCCTCAACTACCCGACGCGCCTGGCCCGCTACGAGGCCGCCGGCTCGCACCTCGGCCGCTGCGCGCGCCGCCAGCCGGACTGCCACCGCACGGTGCTGGCCACGCTCAGCCGGCTGGCCTCAGCGAGCGCGCCCCTCCGCGAACCGCTCCAGCCCGTCGTCGGGGATCGGCTCCCAGGCGGCGGCGTAGTCGGTGAAGGTGCGCCAGCTCGGGCGGACACCCGGGTCCTCGTCGAAGGCTGACATCCGGATGCTCATCTGGCTCCCGTCCTCGCTCCGGGAGAACAGATGCGCGCCGCACGCGCCGCAGAAGCACTTCGCGAACCCGCCGTCGGGGGGCCGCCAGGCCTTGACCAGGTGCTCGCCCGCGAGCAGGGTGAACGTCGTCCCGTCGATGCGCGCCTGCGCCGACTGGGACGTACCGGTCCGGCGCTGGCAGCGCGTGCAGTGGCAGTAGCCGGCCTTCGTCGGCGGCTCGGAGAGGGCGAAGCGGACGCCGCCGCACAGGCAGCTCCCGGTGATGGCCGTCATACCGCCAACGCTACGCGAGGCTCGACGGAGGCGTCGGTGAGGCCCGCGGCCAGCTCGGCGAGCCGGGTGACGGCGGCGCGCAGGTCGTCGGGCGGCAGCGTGAAAGGCAGGCGGACGTGGGCCTCGAAGGTGCCGTCGACCGAGAACGCCGGCCCGGGCGTGATGGCGAGGCCGTGGGCGGCGGCGACGCCGGCCAGCCGCGTGGCCACGGGCGCGGGCAGCCGGGCCCAGGCGACCATGCCGCCGCGCGGGCGGCGCACGCTCCACGCGTCCGGCATCGTCGCCAGCAGGACGGCGCGGCGGTCGAGCAGCAGCGCCCGGCGATCGGCCAGGACCGCGTCCCAGTCGGTGAGCAGCTCGAGCGCCGTCAGCTGGTCGAGCACGGGACCGGCCATGTCGAGGCTGGCGCGGACGCTGGCCAGCTCGCCGATCAGCCGGCGGCTCGCCCGGATCCACCCGATGCGCAGCCCGCCCCAGCCCGACTTGCTCAGCGAGCCGACCGTGACGACGGTCGCCCCGGGGTCGAAGGTGCCCAGCGGCGGCGGGACGGCGGGCCCGTCCAGGCGCAGCTCGGCGAAGGTCTCGTCGGCGACCAGGAGGGTGCCCGCGCGGGCGCAGGCGCGCGCGAGGGAAGCGCGGTGCTCCGCGCTCATGGTGAGCCCCGTGGGGTTGTGGAAGTCAGCCACCGTGACGGCGAGCGCGGGCTGGCCGGCGGCGAGGGTCGCCTCCCAGGCGGCGACGTCCCAGCCGCTGTCGGTGAGCGGGACGGCGAGCGCGCGGGCGCGGGCGGTGCGGATGGCGCTCAGCGTCGGCGTGTAGGCGGGCGCGTCGACGAGCACGCGGTCGCCCGGCCCGACCAGCAGCGTGAGCAGCAGGTGCAGCGCGTGCTGGGCGCCACCGGTGATCAGGACCTGGTCCCCGCGGGTGTCCAGGCCGCGCGCCGACAGCCGCTCGGCGACCGCGGCCCGCAGCTCGGGGACGCCGGAGGCCTCGTAGCCGAGCGTGTGCAGCAGCCGCGGCAGCCGCGCCGCCGCCCGGGTGGCGGCGCCGGTCAGGTGATCGGGCGCCGGCAGCGCGGCGCGTGTGAGGTCGAGGCCGCCGGGGACCTCCGGCGGCATGACCGAGGTGGGTGGGGACGAGGTCGACGGCAGGGTCAACCAGCTCCCGGCGCCCTGGCGGCTGACCAGATAGCCCTCCTCGCGCAGGCGGTCGTACGCCCGCGAGACGGAGCCCCGGCTGATGCCAAGCCGGCCCGAGAGCTCGCGCTCGGAGGGGACGCGGGTGCGCGCGGCGACGCGGCCGTTGACGACCAGGCCGCGCAGGCCGTCCGCCAGGGCGTACGCGCTCTCGCCCGGCCGGCGCCAGCTGCGGCCGAGCAGATCGTCGAGGGCGGCGGGGGTAACCCGTTGGCTCATGCGGGCCATCTTGGCGAGAATGGCCCCGTCCGTCTAGGGCCAAACCACGCCATGTGGCTTAATAATGAACTTAGTCCTAGATAAGACAAAGTCCGGGTAGGGCATAGGCATGATCCTAAGAATTGACCGCTGGGGCACCGAGCTCCCGCCCCCGAGCGACCCCGACCCCAAGGCCGCGAACGCCGTGCAGGAGCTGATGGGCGGTCGCTTCGGCGAGATGTCCACACTCATGAACTACACGTTCCAGTCGTTCAACTTCCGCGACAGGACCAGGCTGCGGCCGTTCTACGACCTGATCGCCAACATCGCGGCGGAGGAGTTCGGTCACATCGAGCTCGTCGCGGCGACGATCAACTCGCTGCTGACCGGCGCCGACGCCAAGGAGGCCGTGCTCGGCGGCGGCAACCCGCACCACGTCCTCAAGGGGGGCAAGGGCGCCCTCCCGGTCGACTCGATCGGCGCGCCGTGGACGGGTGACTACGTCTTCTCCTCCGGCGACCTGGTCGAGGACCTCACCCACAACTACTTCCTCGAGACGGGCGCCCGCAACGGCAAGCTCAAGGTCTACGAGACGGTGGAGCACCCGGCCGCCCGCGCGCTGACCGGGTACCTGCTCGTCCGCGGCGGCGTCCACCAGGTCGCCTACGCCCGCGCGCTCGAGCTGCTCACGGGTGCCGATCTGACCAAGACGTTCCCGGCCCCGCGGATCCCGACGGACAAGATCCCCGAGTGCAAGCCGCACATCGAGGCGGACCTGCACCGCACGCTGTACCGCTTCTCGCCCGACGACTACAAGGAGGTCATCGCCGTCTTCAAGGGCCCGCACCCCGAGACGGGCGAGCCGCTGGTCGTCTCCGACGAGCTGCCGCCGAGCTTCCCGCCGCAGGACCTGCCCTCCCAAGAGGAGGTCTTCGCGATCGACTACGCACCGGAGGAGATCGCCGAGATCGCCCAGAAGCTGCGCAAGGAGGCAGGCCTGCCCGACACGCCGGAGGCCGAGGTCGCCGACCTGGGCACGGGCGTCGTCGGCAAGGTCAAGGACAAGCTCACGTAGGCGCCTGGCCCTCGAGGCGCGCGAGGAACCGCCGGGTGGCGGGGCCGCCGACGTAGTCGGCGGCCGCCTCGTGCCCGCGTGCCACCCGGTGGCAGGGACGCAGCAGCGGGACCGGGTTGGTGCCCATGGCGTAGCCGCAGTCGTAGGCGTCCAGGTCGCCGAGGCGGTGGTAGGAGCGCAGCTCCCCCCACCCGATCCGTTGCGTGGCCTCCAGCGGGGCGCTCAGCACCGCGGTGTCGATCGGCACGTCGAAGGCGTGGCGATCGCCGTCAAGGAACGCGGCCAGCGCCTCAGTCGCCGCGTCGGCGTGCTCGCGGGCGGCCCGCGGGCCGCGCCGGGCCCGCGCGTGCTCGGCCAGCGCGGCGAACGCCGCGTGGTGGGGGAAGGCGACGCGGGCCACGCCGTCCGCCGTCGCGGCGACGACAAGCGGGCCGGCCGCCGTCTCGCGGCCGACGGAGGCCAGCGGCACGTCCGGGATGTGGCCCTCCGTGGCCATCGTCCGCACGCCGTCGCGCAGCCCGTCCGCGTAGCGCCCGCACTCGCGGCAGACGCCCTCGGCAACGACGGCGACGGACTCGACCACGAAGCCGTCCAACGTGCGCGTCGACGGCGCCGGCAGCGTGACGTCGAAGAGCCGCAGGCACAGGCGGCAGCGGAAGTGGTCGTGGGGCGCCGTGTTGAGCTCGTAGCGAACCGGGTCCTGATCGCCGACGGCCGCCAGCAGCCCCGCTTCGGAGAGGTCGGCGAGCGTGGCGTAGACCGTCCCCCGACCGATGCCGCCGACCCGCACCGACGCCCGCGCGTGGATCTCCTCCGCGGACAGGTGCTCGGCGTCGCCACCGGCGAAGGCGGCCAGGATCGCGCGCCGCTGGGGGGTGGCGCGCAGGCGGGCCGCGCGCAGCTCGGCCGCGTGGTCGCCGTCGTCGCGAGCCATGCCCGGTCACGGTAGGCGAGGCCACCGGCCGCGCATTGGCCCCGCGGCGATCCGCGAGGATGCAAGGCCGTGCTCCCCCGCCGACTGATCCAGCTCTACGTCGGTCTCGTGCTGTTCGGCGTCAGCGTCGGGATGCTCATCCTGTCGACGCTCGGCAACGCCCCGTGGGACGTCCTGCACCAGGGCCTCGCCCGCCATTCGAGCCTGGGCACGGGCACCTGGTCGGTGATCGTCAGCGTCTTCGTCCTGCTGCTGTGGATCCCGCTGCGCGAGCGGCCAGGGCTGGGGACGATCAGCAACGCGATCGTCGTCGGCGTCGTGCTGCAGGTCATGCTCGACACCCTCGGCGAGCCGGACGGGCTCGTGGCGCGCTACGCGCTCCTGCTCGGCGGCGTCGCCCTGTGCGCCGTCTCCAGCGGGATGTACATCGGCGCGCACTTCGGGGCGGGGCCGCGCGACGGGCTGATGACCGGCCTCGGGCGCCGCGGCCTGCCGATCGGACCGACCCGGACCGCGATCGAGCTCGCGGTCCTGGTCAGCGGCTGGGCGCTCGGCGGGACGGTCGGGATCGGGACCGTCGTCTACGCGTTCGGGATCGGCCCCCTGGTGGCTATCGCACTGCCGCACTTTCAGATGGCGCCGCCCGGCGCGCCACCTCGTCGCGCACCAGCGGGGCCACCTCGGTCCCGAACCGCTCCATGGAGCGCATCACGTCCGCGTGGGCGACCGAGCCGAGGCTCATCTGGCCGACGTAGCGATCGTGGTTGAACAGCTCGTGGCCGAGCAGGATCTTCTCCGCCACGACCTCCGGCTCGCCGGCGGCCAGCGCGCCCTCGGGTGAGGCGAGGCCGCGGAAGTGGTCGATGCCCGACGGCGGCCAGCCCCGCTCGCGGCCGATCCGGTTCATCACCTGCAGGTAGCCGGGGGCGAAGGCGCGCTCGGCGTCCCCGACGAAGGCGTGCGTGTTGATGGCGAGCTTGCCCGCCTTGCCGCTGCGCGCCAGCGCTTCGCGGTAGAGGTCGACGAGCGGGACGAAGCGCTCCAGCGTCCCGCCGATGATCGCGATGGTCAGCGGCAGGCCGAGCAGCCCGGCGCGGGCGACCGACTGCGGCGTCCCGCCGACCGCCACCCAGACCGGCAGCGGGTCCTGCACGGGCACGGGGAACACGCCCTGGGCGGCTGGGTCCTCGCGGATCTCCAGCAGCCGCTGGAGCTTGTCCGCGTACAGCGTGTCGTAGTCGTCGAGGCTGAGGCCGAAGAGCGGGAAGGACTCCGTGAAGGACCCGCGGCCGGCCATGATCTCGGCGCGACCGCCCGAGATCAGGTCGACGTGGGCGAACTGCTGGAAGACCCGGATCGGGTCGTCCGAGCTGAGAACGGTGACCGCGCTCGACAGGCGGATGCGGTTGGTGCGCGCGGCGATCGCTGCCAGGGCGGTCGACGGCGACGAGACGAGGTAGTCCGCGCGGTGGTGCTCCCCGACCGCAAAGACGTCCAGGCCGAGCTGATCGGCGAGCTCGGCCTCCTCGATGAGCTCCTGCATCCGCTGCTGCGGGGTGACGCCGGGATGCAGGTCGGCGAAGGTGGCGACTCCAAGTTCCATGCTCTCCAGACTATTTGCTCGCGCAAGCGTTACAGGTGGGAGCCACCGAGGGCGAGTGCCTCGGCCTGCTCGGCGAGCTCGATGACGCCCTCGCCGAACTGCTTGAGGTACGGGTCGTCGGTGGCGCCGGAGACCGCGCGCTTGTAGTTGCCCTCCATGAACACGATCGACTTCCAGACGGCCAGGGTCATGTACCAGCGCAGGTCGGCGACCGAGCGTCCCGACCCCTCCTCGTAGCGCCCGATCAGCTCCGCGCGGGTGGGGAAGCCCTCCTGGCGCGTGACCTTGCCGAGGTGCTCGCGCAGGCCGCCGGGCGGGTCAGCCGCCTCCGTCCACAGCGCGCACAGGTAGCCGAGGTCGGCCAGCGGATCGCCGATGGTGGCCATCTCCCAGTCGAAGATGGCGATCAGCGACGCCGGCGGATCGGACGCGTACATCGTGTTGCCGAGGCGGTAGTCGCCGTGGACCACGGTCGCCTGGGTGGGTGGGGTCGGGTCAGGGAGGTTGGAGCGCAGCCACTCCCCCACCGTCTCCACCGCGCCGATGTCCCGCGTCTTGTTGTGGTCCCACAGCCCGGTGAAGCGGCGCAGCTGGCGCTCGAGGTAGCCCTGCGGCTTGCCGAAGCCCTCCAGCCCGGCAGCGCGCCAGTCCGCTCCGTGCATCTCCACCAGCGCGTCGATCAGCTCCTCCCCGATCGCGCGGCGCTCCTCCGGGCGGGCGAACGGCTCGGGCAGCGAGTCCGACATGACCTCGCCGTGGGCGCGCTCCATAATGAAGAAGGGGGCACCGATGATCGACTCGTCGTCGCCCGTCGCCAGCACGGAGGGCACGCGCACCCCACGGCCGTCGAGGGCGGCGATCACGCGCGCCTCGCGCAGGACGTCGTGCGCGGACGGCGGCAGCGGCGGCCGCGGCGGGCGGCGCAGGACCACTTCCGTCCCGTCGCCGCGGCGGACGACGTAGGTGTGGTTGGAATGACCGTCGCCGACCGGCTCGATCGCGAGGTCGCCCGACCCCAGCCCGGCCGCGTCGAGGAACGCCTCCAGCGGCTCGGTGACGACCAGCGGGACGCGCTCGTTGCCCTCCGCCTCGGCGTGCGTGCGGACGATGTCGTCGGGCGCGATCTCATGCGGCATGCGGAGCATGGTTACATGGCGAGCGACATGGACTTCGCACAGACAGACCGCGGCACCGAGTTCGCCGAGCGCCTCGAGGCCTTCATGGCCGAGGCGGTCTATCCCGCCGAGGCGATCTACGACGCGCAGCTCGCCGAGGCCGGCAACCCGCACGGGCATCCGCAGATCCTCGAGGACCTCAAGGAGGAGGCGCGCTCGCGCGGGCTGTGGAACCTCTTCCACCCCGATCCCGAGTACGGGCCTGGACTGACCAACGCCGAGTACGCACCGCTGGCGGAGATCACCGGCCGCTCGGCGCACCTGGCCCCGGAGGCGTGCAACTGCTCGGCGCCCGACACCGGCAACATGGAGGTGCTCACGCAGTTCGGCACCGACGCCCAGAAGGACGCCTGGCTGCGCCCGCTGCTCGACGGCGAGATCCGCTCCGCGTTCGCGATGACCGAGCCCGACGTCGCGTCGAGCGACGCGACGAACATCCAGCTGCGCATCGAGCGCGACGGCGACGAGTACGTCCTCAACGGCCGCAAGTGGTGGACGTCGGGCGCGATGCGCGACCGCTGCCGCGTCTTCATCGTGATGGGCAAGACGGATCCCGAGGGACCGACCTACAAGCAGCAGTCGCAGATCCTGGTCCCGCGCGACACGCCCGGCGTCACCGTCGTGCGCAACCTCGAGGTGTTCGGCTACACGGACGTCGAGGGCCACGCGGAGGTGACCTTCGAGGACGTCCGCGTCCCGGCCGGCAACCTGATCGCCGGCGAGGGCGACGGCTTCATGATCGCCCAGGCGCGCCTGGGTCCGGGCCGCATCCACCACTGCATGCGCACGATCGGCGTCGCCGAGCGCGCGCTGGAGCTGCTGTGCAGGCGCGCGATCGAGCGGGAGACCTTCGGCAAGCCGGTGGCCACGCGCTCCAACATCCTCGACTGGGTCGCCGAGGCGCGCATCCAGCTCGAGATGGTCCGCCTGCTCACGCTCAAGACCGCCTGGCTGATGGACACCGTCGGCAACAAGCACGCGCGCACGGAGATCGCCGCCATCAAGGTCGCCGCGCCGAACGTCGCGCTGGAGA
>CAXTBB010000023.1:0-66560 GCA_964242305.1 uncultured Solirubrobacteraceae bacterium | reverse complement strand
CGGTCTACGTCACCCACGACCAGGTCGAGGCGATGACGATGGGCGACCGCGTGGCCGTGCTCAAGGACGGCCTCCTGCAGCAGTGCGACACGCCCTCAGCGCTCTACCACGGTCCCCGGAACGTGTTCGTGGCCGGCTTCATCGGCTCGCCGGCGATGAACCTCGTAGCGCCGGCGGTCATCACGCCTCTGAAGGTCGGTGCACCCAATGCCACGACGGTCGGCTTCCGGCCGGAGGCAGTGACGCTCGGCGACGGTCCGCTGAGAGGCAAGATCCGGACGGTCGAGGACCTCGGCTCGGAGATCTTCGTGCACGTCATGAAGGATGACATCCAGATCACGGCCAAGCTGTTCCCGCCGTTCTCGGGAGCCCCCGGGGACGAAGTCGGCATCGACATCACCGGCGATGTCCACAGCTTCGACGCCGACGGCCAGCGCCTCGCCAGTTGAGCTACGCGCTGGTCACGGGTGCGGCCGGCGACCTCGGACGTGCCGCCTGCGCGGCCTTGGAACACGACGGTTGGCAGGTTGTCGGGACCGACGTCGACGACGCGGACGTCACCGACCCTGCCGCGGTCGAGGCGCTCCTCTCGCGACATGGCGTACCAGAGGCCGTCGTGGCCGCAGCCGGCATCCAAGGCAGCTTCGCTCCCGTCCACGAGCAGGACGCGCCGACGTTCGCGAAGGTTCTGGCGGTCAACGTCAGCGGGCTGCACAACGTGCTGCGCGCGACGTCGCGAGCGATGATCGCTGCCGGGCGCGGCGGTTCCTTCGTCGCGCTCGCGTCCATGGCGGCTCGCGGCGCGCCGAACATGAGCGCCTACTCGGCCTCCAAAGCAGCGGTCGTCGGCCTCGTACGGGCCGCAGCACTCGACCTGGCTCCGCACGGCATTCGGGTCAACGCGGTCTCTCCCGCGTTCATCGGTCCGGGGGCGATGTGGACCAACCAACTCGCCGGGCAGGCCGCGACCCCCAGCCCCTACTACGGCGATGCGCCGACCGAGGTCGCCGACCAGATGCTCAGCCGGATTCCGCTGCGCCGAATCGGCAGGCCCGAGGAGGTCGCCGACGTCATCGCGTTCCTCGCCGGGCCCAGATCGTCGTACGTGACGGGCGTCGACCTCGAGGTCGCCGGCGGCGCGGTCTGATCGGATCGGATCGGAATAGCGTTCGCGCTGCAATGGAACTCACCCTGGGTCTCGACATCGGTACCACCGGCGCGCGCGCGATCGCGGTGGACGCCGCGAGCGGGAGGATCATCGCGGAGGCCGCCGCTCGGTACTCGCCGAGCACCCCGCGCCCAGGATGGGTCGAACAGGACCCGCACGACTGGTGGGAGGCAGCCCGCACCGTGCTGTCAGAGATTGCCGCCACCGCAGAGGGCACCGTGCGCGGACTCGGCCTCACCGGACAGATGCACGGATCGGTCTTCCTCGACTCTGCCGGCGAGGTGATCCGGCCCGCGCTGCTGTGGAATGATCAGCGCACCGGCGCGGAGGCGGAAGCGATCACGGCAGCGCTGGGCGACCGACTGATGGCGATCGCGGGCAACCCGGCGCTGACCGGGTTCCAAGCGCCGAAGATCTTGTGGTTACGCGAGAACGAGCCGGACGCCTACGCGCGCGTGCGCGCAGTGTTGCTTCCGAAGGACTACGTGCGGTTCCGGCTGACAGGCGAGCGGGCAACAGACGTCTCCGACGCCTCGGGCACGCTCCTGCTCGAGGTCGGTATGCGCCGTTGGTCGACTGAGATCCTCGACGAGCTCGACATCCCGCCCGATTGGCTTCCGACGCTGCACGAAGGACCGGACCAGGCCGGCTCGCTCCGCGCCGACGTCGCCGCCGATCTCGGGCTCCCTGCCGGCCTGCCCGTGGCGGCCGGAGGGGGTGACAACGCGGCAGCTGCCATCGGTGCCGGCGTCACCTCTCCAGGATCGCTGCTCGTTTCGCTGGGCACCAGCGGGGTGCTCTTCGCACCCACCGAAGGATTCCGCCCGGACCCGTCGGGGCGGGTGCATGCCTTTGCCCATGCACTCCCCGGTGTCTTCCACCTGATGGCGGTGACGTTGTCGGCCGGCGGCTCGTTGCGCTGGTGGAGCGAGGTCACGGGAGCGAGCTTCGCCGAACTCGTGAGCGAGGCGCAGACAGTCGCGGCCGGTGCTGAGCGTGCCCTATTCCTCCCCTACCTCACCGGCGAACGGACCCCCCACCTGGATCCGCATGCGCGCGGCGCCTTCGTCGGGCTCACGGTGCGTCACGGCCGAGGCGAGTTGACTCGTGCGGTGCTCGAAGGCGTCGCCTTCTCACTGCGCGACGGGCTTGATGTCATGCGCGAACTCGGAGTCGAAGAATCACCGGTTCGCGCCGTCGGAGGCGGTGCACGCTCCGAGCTGTGGTGCCAGATCATCGCCGATGTTCTCGACCGGCCGATCTTTCGAGCGCCCGTCGACGAGGGCCCGGCGTACGGTGCTGCCCTCCTTGCCCGGGTCACGGCCGGACTCGCACCGGACGCGACCAGCAACATCAGCGCCACGGCGACGGCAGTCGCCGAACCCGAACCCGAGCGGGTGGAACTGTACGACCGCATCCACGAGGACTACGCCCGCCTGTACGGCATCCTCCACCCCCGTTCGACGTAGCTTGCTCCCCGGGGAACAGTGCCCCGGCTGTGCTTGTGTTCAAGCGTCCGATTTGACTGGTTGCCACGCCGTCTGACCTTTCGCCGGAAACACCGGCGCCCGCTGACGCCCGCCGCGAAGCCGGCGACCGGACCCGGCGCCGCTTGGTCGAGGCGGCGCAGGATCTCATCGCCGAACGCGGTGAGAGCGCCATCCGTCTGCGCGACCTCCCGACCGAAGCCGTCGAGGAGATCATCGACGCGCAGGTCCGGGAGGTGGAGCAGCTCCGGCCCGATGCGAGTCTGCACGAGGTCGTCAGCGGCCTACTCCCGACCCATGATCCAGGCACTCAGCGGGCCCTCGAGCAAGGGTCGGTCGTACGTCGGAGTCCTCGGGCGAGTCGCCGCCGACGCACCCGAGCCCCTCGTGGCCCTCGAGAGCCGGCTGCGAACGGTGCTCGATCCCGTGACAGGAGACGAACTCCGGCTGCGGATCACGTGCGTGGGCGGAATCCTCGTGCTTCTCAGCAACCCGGCCTTGGAGCCTCGTCTGCGAGGCAAGACCACGAAGCAGATCGAGGCGATGCTGGTCGCCCGTCATCGCCGGAACCCTCGCGGGAGCCTGAGCACCGGCACTCCGATTCTCGCTTCCGTCCGATACTGGCCTAGCGGACCGGACCGCCTCTCCTACACGGACGCCGCCGCCGTGCTCACGAAGGTGCTCGGGCGGCCGATCACGTACAACCCCCTCACTTTCGAGGAGCAGAAGGAGGCGATGGTCAACGCCGGGCTTCCCGAGCCGGTCGCAGCCATGAACGCCCAAGCACTCGGCCTGTTCGCCGAAGGCGACGCGCCCACCGAATCCATGGAGCTGCAACCGCTCCTCAGTCGGCCGCTTGTCACGGCGGAGTGGTCGCTCAGGCCTCTTAGCCGGACGAGCCGAGTCAGCAGGCCTCGCTCTGCCGTCAGTCGCGGGTCTGGCCGCTCAAGAGGCGAACACGTCTGGTCGATGGGTGATCATGGGTGGCCCAAGGACATCGTGGGTGCCTGCCCGAGTGTCTGCCAGCCTGCCGCGCGGAGGTGAGCTGCCTGAGGAGGAGTGGGAGCGTCGCCATCGCGCGCTGACCCGTCTTCTGTGGGCGAGTGGCGCGGCGATCGCGCTGTACTCGGTCCTCAGCGGCTACCCCGCGTGGCACGCGGGGGTGGACGCCAGCGCGGTCGTGCTCGCCGGGCTGATGGCCCGGTCACGCGGTGTCAGCCGGAGGATCCGCGGCCTCGCCTGCTCGTTCGGTCTGCTCACGGCCGCCGCGATGGGCGTGCACGTCTCGGGCGGCGTCACCGAGGCGCACTTCTCGTTCTTCGTGGTGGTGGTGCTGCTGACGCTCTACGAGGACTGGACGGTCTTCGCACTTGCCGTCATGTACACGCTGGTCCACCACGGCATCCTCGCCACCGTCAGTCCGGGCGCCGTCTTCTCCGATCACGAATCCAACCCGTGGAAATGGGCGGCCATTCACGCGGTGTTCGTAGCGGCCGCCGGCGCGGCCGGCGTCGTCGCCTGGCGCCTCAACGAGGACGTCCGCCGCGAGATGCGCGCGTCGCAGCAGGCGCTGCGCCATACCGCGATGACCGACAGCCTGACCGACCTGCCCAACCGCCGCCGGCTGATGGCCGACCTGGAGAGCGCCGTCGCCGATGACCAGGGGATCCTGGCGCTGTTCGACCTCGACGGCTTCAAGGGCTACAACGACACCTTCGGACACCAGGCCGGCGACGCGCTGCTCACCCGCCTTGGACGCCGGCTGCGGGAGGCGGTCGACGGTGCCGGCGTCGCTTACCGGCTCGGAGGTGACGAGTTCTGCGTGCTCGCGTCAGGCGAAACGAGCGTCGAGACAATCCAAGCGGCCGCGGAAGCGCTTACGGAGCGTGGCGGAGCCTTCTCGATCGGCAACTCGCACGGCACCGTCGCGCTGGGCCACCACACGCCCGAGGACGCGCTCCGAATCGTCGACCAGCGCATGTACGAACGCAAGAACGCCGGGGGACGATCGGCGGGCGACCAGAGCAAGACCGTGCTCGTCCGGGCGCTCACCGAGCGCCACCCGAACCTCAGTGCGCACGTCGCGGACGTATCGCGTCTGGCCAGCCTGGTGGCGCAAGAACTCGGAGTGGACGAGGATCTCCTGGCTCCGATCTGCCACGCGGCCGAGCTGCACGACATCGGCAAGGTCGGCATCCCGGACGCGATCCTGTCGAAGAGCGGCCCGCTGGACGCCGAGGAGTGGGAGTTCATGCGACGGCATACGATCATCGGCGAGCGCATCGTCGCCGGCGCACCGGCGCTTGGCCAGACGGCCCGCCTCGTGCGGTCCAGCCACGAGCGCTGGGACGGCACCGGCTATCCCGACCGGCTGATCGCCGAGTCGATCCCGGTCGGCTCACGCATCATCACCGTCTGCGACGCCTACGACGCCATGATCACCGACCGGCCCTATCAAGCCTCCCGCGGCAGTCGCGCGGCGCTCGAGGAACTCCGGCGCTGCTCGGGAACCCAGTTCGATCCGCGCGTCGTCCATGCGTTCTGCCGCGTCATGGCCGGCACTCGTGCCGGGCAGGCGGCCGACCTCACGGATGTCGCCGTGAGCCACGCGACCTAGCCGATCGCGTCCACGACGCCGAGGACTGACCGCCTCAGTCGAGGAGGGCAGGACTGCTTCGAATGGCGTGCGAGCTGACGCTCCCGCGCGCCCGACAGGCAACTTCGAATGACCCCTCGCCTGCGCGCTCGCGAGTACCGGGGACGAGAGCTTCAAGCAACGACCTTCCAGGTGTCACTACTCAGGGTTGACGATCTCGACGGCGCCGAAGCCGTCCAGGGGCCGGTCGACAAAGAAGATCTCCATGGTGATGTCGGGCTCGACGTGCGCTTGGCTCAGGAACGCGAGGACCTTGCGGCCCGTCAGCCCCTCGATCGTTTCGCGGTACCGCTTCGCCATCACCCGCTGGAAGTCTTCGCGCATCGCGATCACGCGGTCCGGTTCGCCACTGTCCATGATCGTCTGCTCCAGCGGCGTGAAGCCGCTGCCGCGCATCACGCAGACGATGATGTCGTCCAGGGCATAGGTCTTCGCCTTCATCGGGCCGCGCCCGTAATGCTCGCGGAGGATGCCGACAATGGTCGTCGATATCGCCGCGAGCAGTCGCCCGCCGGTGAGGGGTTCCTGCATGGTTCCTGTACCTCGATTCGAGTCCGTCGGAGCCGGCGAGGCCCCTCCGTCCGTCGGTGTCGACCTTGAGATTACTTCTTCCCGGCCTCCGGTTTGGAAGAAACACCTCGACTGCCGCCTCCCTTCCCCCTTCCGCCAGGGTGCGCTCAGCCTTGGTGGTCCCGTCCTCTAACACGCAGACAGCGACATCGCCGACGACGAACGCCCGAGAACGTGACGCGCCTCTCCCCGGGCCTCGGCCGCGATCTTCACCACCTCGTTGGCAAGCGCGAGCGCTCTGCCCTGGGTCAGGATGCTGGCTCACAACGTCTCCCATTCCGTCTCTGCATTCGTGGACCACGAGCGAGACTGAGAGAGGAAGAGCGCGTTGCTTTGCGACGTGCGCGAGAGCCTATCGAGGCTATTCTTCTCGGCGCACTCCGTTTCTCGTGACCGCGGTTGCTGAAACAGAAGGCGCTCTAAGCAGCGGAACATCCACGACGGGAACATCGAGACCGTCGGCCTGGCTCCGTGACCCGACATCGCTTACGAGCTGGGAGTGTGCGCGTGCAGGACAGCGGAGGATCTCGCGGCAGGCCTCGACTCCATGCCGTCCGCGTCGGGACGAAGTCCGAAGCTCAGGGTCATCGCGAACTCGCCCTGATTGCGCGCGATCTCAGCGTGCCGGTACGCGTTCCCGGGAGCGCGGCGGCAGCGTTGTGCGCCGCGGTCTCCCGCCCGCGACCGACATCCGATGCGGAGTTCGAGCTCAGGCTCGTCGCGTGACGACCGCCGAATCCCAAGGAGCCCTGGCGGGCTGGCGGACGCTGCTGTCTGAGCTGATCGAGGCAAACACCGACCACGACACCATCCGGCGGGTGATCGGGACCTCCGACCTGGACTCCGAGCGACAGGCTGTGCTCTGGTTATGGGCCTGGAGTCGCCACGGCATCCTGCGGGGCAACCGGTGACCTTCTGCGCGATCGCGAGACGGTGGGGAGCGCTCAGTGTCAAGCGACATCGGCATCCAGAACCCTTCGGACAGGACCTGTCTGAGACGGACCACACGTAATCGAAGGCCGATCAGACCAGCTCAGATCTGGATCAGACATCGTCCGACGCCGACGGCCTGTTCTCGCACCGCGATCAACATGCATCCGACCGAGAATCGAGATCGCACGGCGCACCTGCGATCTGACGTCGCGCGAAGCCGCGAGGCAACCGCCGAGCGTCGCGTGCAGCGGCCGAGCTGGCCAACGAGGGAATGCGATGGCGCTCGCTCATGAGGGAGCCGGAGAGGTAGTCGCCCTCCGGATCGGCGTGCACGACTTCGCCGTCGGCGATCACGTGGTCCTCACGTTCGTCCCCGCCTGCGTCAGCTGTGCCGAGGGGCGCCCTGCGCTATGCGAGCCAGAGGCGGCCGCCGGCGCGCTGATCGGCGGCGGCCGGCGCCTGAGCGAAACCGGCGCCGACGTCCATCATCACCTCGGCGTCGCCGCCTTCACAGATGACGTTGCCGTCTCCTCGCGGTCGGCCCTGGTGATCGATCCGGAGTTGCCTTGGGAGGTAGCGGCGCTGTTCGGCTGCGCCGTGCTGACCGGCGTCGGCGCCGTGATCAGCAAGGTCGAGCCGGACGGACTCGAGCGGCCCCCGACCTCGCGCAGCACGGCAGCGGTGACCTTCACTGGGGCAGCGGCCCGGCGAACGCCGACTCACCGGTGATGGCGAGCCCGACGATCAGCGAGTTGATCTCACGCGTGCCTTCGTAGGAGTAGATCGCCTCAGAGTCGGCCACGAACCGGGCGACGTCGTACTCGAGCAGGATGCCGTTGCCCGCCAGCAGCTCCCGCGCCCAGCCGACAGTCTCTCGCATCTTCGCCGTGCAGAACGCCTTCGCCAGTGAGGCGTGGTGCACACCCGCGGTACCGGCCTCCGCCAACTGGGTGAGCTGCAGCGCCAGGCACTGGCACGCAGTCACGTTGCCGAGCATGCGCGCGAGGAGATCCTGTACGAGCTGGAACTTCGCGATCGGCCGGCCGAACTGCTCCCGCTCGCCCGCGTAGCGCAGTGCGATCTCGTAGGCGCCGCGTGCGCATCCCGTCGCCTCCCAGGCGACGGCGATGCGCGACATCGTGAGGATGCCTGTCGTGTCCATGAAGGTGTTCGCGTTCTGCAGGCGCGCGGTCTCCGGCACCTCGACGTCGGTCAGGGTGATGTCGGCGTTCTGAACCGCGCGCAGCGCGATCTTGTGCTCCATCTTCGACGTCTCGAAGCCGGGCGTGCCCTTCTCGACGAGAAAGGCCTTGACCTGATCGTCGGCTTCGTCGCGCGCCCAGATGACGACGACGTCAGCGAAGGTGCCGTTGCCGATCCAGCGCTTGGCGCCGTTGAGGACCCAGCTGTCGCCGTCGCGCCGCGCGACGGTCTTCAGCCCCCGAGCGACGCCCGAGCCGACGTCGGGCTCGGTCAGGCCGAAGGCGCCGATCTTCTCGAAGCGCGCCATCTGCGGCAGCCACTGCTCCTTCTGCTCCTCCGACCCGCAGTGATGGATCGACCCCATGGCCAGGTGGCTGTGGACACCCAGGCCGGTCGCGACCGAGCAATCCACCGCGGCCAGCTCCATCGCCACGAAGCCGTCGACAAGCGGTCCCAGGCCGGCGCACCCGTAGCCCTCGAGCGCGATGCCGCCCAGCCCGATCTCGCCGAAGCGCGGCCACAGCTGATGCGGGAACTCCTCGCGTGTCCAGTAGTCGTTGATGACGGGCGCGACCTCAGCCGCCATGAACGACCGGATCTCGGCCAGCAGCGTGCGGTCCTCGTCGGGCAGGACCGCTTCGATGTCATAGAAGTCGCGGCTGAAGTGCAGCTCGTCGGTGCTCTCGCTCATGCGGGTGCCTCGTCTGGATCGTTGGTCAGGACATCGCGCAGCAGCTCTGCGAACGCGGCGGCCGCCGGCGCGCCGAACTGCGCGTGGCGGTAGCGCAAGGTCAGGAACAGCTCGTCGCGATGGGTGGCTGCGCCGAGGGACGCGCCGAGCGGCATCCGTCCCGGCGGTGAGAACCAGACCCGCCGCACGGCTCCGGCCTCGTCGCCGAGGTGCGGGACCTCCTCCAGGCGCCCGAGGTTCGACAGCACCGCGGTGTCGACGTACCGGTCGCCGGTGAGCTTGATCAGGTCCTGGAAGCGCTGCTTGATGCCGGTCGGAAGGGTCGCCGTCGGCAGCTCGAGGAGATCGACGATTACCCCGGCCGCGCCCTGCGCCTTGATCTCGCTCGTACGTGCGTGCGCTGCGGTGACGGCGGACTGCAGCCTGCTGCTCTCGTCAGCGGACAGCGCGACGGAGACGTAGGAGGCGAAGTTCCCGACCACGTCGAAGCGCCACGCGGCCGGCCGCAGGTTGATCGGCATCATCAGCGCGACGCGACCGCCGCCAGCCTCGTGTCGTTCGTTCCACCGGTGCACCGCCACGGCGAGCGCGCCGAGCAGCACGTCGTTGGCAGTCGCGCCGTCGCGGCGGTGGGCGAGCACGGCACGCAACCCGTTGGCGTCGAGGTGCAGCAGTTCGAAGCCGTAGCCGGCCCGGTCGGTCGCCTCGTCGGGCGCGATCCGGGCCGGGGCATCGAACACGTCGGCGGCCCGCTTGACCAGCGCCCGGCTCCGTCCAAGGCGGGCGCTCAACGAACGCGAATCAACGAGCGCCCCGATGTCGCGGACGTCGAGGGGGTCGACCGGTGCGGCGGGGTCCTCCTCGCCCGTGTACGCGCGTAGGAAGGACGCCATCAGGCGCAGCGCGCTCATCCCGTCGCCGGCGGCATGGTTGAGGTTGAGCATGATCGCGTCGCCGTCGCCGTGGTGGGCGAGGGTGACCGCGAAGGGCGGCGCCGTGTCCAGGGCAGGGCTCGTGGCCATCAGCCGCTCACGTGCAGCCGCCAGCGCTTCGCCGTCGCGGCATTCGACGACCTCAAGCGGCGCCGACTCGAGGCGATCGGTGATCTCCCAGCGGTAGCGGACGTCGGTGGCGCGCGTCGGACTCAGCCGCGCCCGGGCGATGGGGTGCTGGGCGGCCCCGGCGACGATCGCATCGCGAAGCCGCGCCTCGTCCACGCGGCCCTCGACCCCGACCTCGAGCTGCACGCTCCAGGGCTCCTCCTCCCGGTCGAGATGCAGGTAGAGCTCGTCGAGGACGTTCAGCGCGACGGTGGTCACGCGGCCGCGCGGGTGATCCAGGTGCGGATCTGGTCGTAGACGTCGGGGTGGTTGAGCAGGTCGAAGTGCGTCAGGCCGCTCAGCTCGCGGCCGTTGTCGACCTCGAACGGGATGCTGCGGCCCGTGCCGTTCCCGCGCCCCGACGCGCTTGGCGAGCGCACGAGCAGATCGCCCAGCACCTGCCCGACCGGGCCGTCGGTCAGCGTGGCACCGACGAAGTAGTAGTGAGCGTCCGGGAGGAACGGAACCTCTTGGCAGCGGTCGCGCAGGAACTCATCCGGGTCGCAATCCGACCAGTCCTCATCGATGCAGGATCCGTAGCGCAGGTCCTTGATGCCAACGCTGCGCGCGTTGAGCAACTGGCTGAACGCGCGGGTCTCCGGCAACCGACCGAAGGCCCAGCCGAGCACGTTGACGCCCTTCTCGATATCCGCGCCAAGGTGCGGCGCTCCGAGGCAGAAGACGTGGCGGACGGCGTTGGTCCAGCGGCGCCCGTCGACCTCGCCGTAATGACAGGCACTGCGGACGACGAGGCCGCCCATCGAGTGCCCGACCAGGACGATCTCCTCGACGCCGCAGGGCCAGGCCGCCACGAGGTCGTCGAGCAGCCGCGCAAGCTCGCGGCCGTTCGCCGAGATGCGCAGGCCGGTGTTGTAGCGAAGGGTGACCGGCGTGAAGCTGAGCTCGTCCTGCAGCCGCTCCCCGTAGGTGCGCCGCCCGTTGCGCTCGCCGCGTAGCGGGAAGTGGCGCCAGGACTCCTCCGACTCGAACAACCCGTGGGCGAAGACGACAAGGCGCGAGGTGGCGTCGGGGAACGCAGCCGCGACGCCGTCCGCGGTGAGGGCGACGTCCTCGCCTCCTCGGCGGACCGCCATGCCGTAGGCGAGGCCGTTGCCGCGCTCGGTGAGGTGGTTGCCGTAGAGGCCGTTCAGCGTGCCGAGCGCCAGCGAGGCAGCGGTCCCCGAACCGATGGCGGGCCCGTCCTCCGGCGCGTGGCGAGCCAGCACCTTGGCCGCGTTCCGGGACATCCCCCGCAGCGCGCCGCCGACCCCGTCGTACACCGAGCGTGAGACGCCGTCGTGGATGACCCGCACCGGCGCCGCCGCCGGGCCAAGGATCCCGAACGGCCGGCCGGCGATGCCCTCGTGCATGCTCCTGACGAAGCCGCCGCCCGCGGCGAGCGCCTCTCCTGCGACCTCGCCGATGGCCTCGATGTCTGTGCTGCGCACTCGCCCGACCCCCTTCGCAACATTCACCCGATGTGTTGCAAAGACTAGCAACAGATCACCTGTGTGTTGCATACTCCGCGTGTGTCCGTAACCGAGCGGCCCACCGCCGCTGACGCGCTGCGCCTCGCGCGGCGGACGTTCCTCGCCCCCAAGCGCCTCGACATGAGCGTCCTCGCCGACGAGCTCGGCGTCAACCGCGTGACGCTGTACCGCTGGATCGGGTCGCGCGACCAGCTCCTCGTCGAAGTGATCTGGTCGCTCGCCCAGGAGACCCTCGAGGCAGCGGACAAAGCCGGCGACGAGCGGGGCGCCGAGCGCATCATCGGCACCGTCACCCGCTTCCTCAGCAGGGTCATCGCCAATCCGGGGATGCAGCGCTGGCTTTCGGAGGAGGGCGAGCACGCGATGCGACTGCTCACCCGTCACGAGACCGACTTCCAGCCGCGCCTGATCGCCGCGATCCGCGGACTGCTCGCCGAGGAGGCCAAGGCCGGCGCGCTGGACCTTCCGGTGGACCTCGATGAGCTCGCCTACGTGATCGTGCGGCTCATCGAGTCCTACACGTACCTGGACCTCATCACCGGGGAGGAACCGGACGCGCAACGCGCCGAACCCATCCTCCGCATGCTCCTCCGCTAGAGGTCCGCTCCGAGGTCGATCGTTCCGCCCCCGCGGTGGAGGGTCCGTACGGGACCGAGCGTCTTCATCAGCTCGATCATCGCGGTGTTCGAGGACAGGATGAGCCAATGGAACACGCGATGTCCCGGCGCCTCGCGAGATCGGCGAGCCGGCTGAGGACGAGGGCATCTCCTGTCATCGCGTCTTCGCGCAGGTTCGATACGTTCGGGTTGCGGAGACGCGGCGGCCTCCCCGGGTCACCGCGTCGATGCGCACCTTCACGGTGCCCTTCGGGAGCCCGCGCAGGTTCACGCGTGCCCGGAGCCTTTTGCCGTGCAGCACGTGGACACGCTTGCCGTTGACCACGACCTTCGCCGATCGCAGCCCCCTGCGGAGGTGGATGAGAAAGTTCCGGCGACTCGCGCACCGCCTCGTACTGGGCAGGCCCAGGCCCGGCTTCGCGAGCCGGGTGACGTGCGCGGCCGCAAGCTGGAAGACGGCGTTTTCGTTCTGCGTGAGGTCCCAGCCACAGTTGACGTAGTTGAAGCCCGGGCACATGCGCTGGGAGAACGAGCTCCAGATGGAGCCGTCCGGCGCGTACCGCACCTGCAGGAACTCGTTCATGTCCCCTAGGCCGACGGTGGAGCCCGTGGTGATCAGGCTGATGTAGCCCGGGTCGAACGCCTGCTGTCCGGCCAGACGGTTCACATCGTCGTTGCGGTAGAGCGGTTCCTTCGGATCGTTCACGCGGATCGAGGTGAACGCGGGGTGGCCGGCGAGCGCGTTGCGGGTCTCTGCAACGTAGGCGTCGTAGGTGTCGCCGCCGTCGGAGCTGCCGTAGTACGAGACGGCCAGCTGACCTTTGCGGGCCCCCGCGTCGGAGGCGCTGAGGGTGACGTAGTCGACGCCCGGCGCGGAGATCACCGTGGGGGCGGACCACGTGCGCCCGCCGTCACGCGATGTCGCGATGTGGAGCAGGTGGTCGGCTCCGGTCCAGGTGGCGTGCAGGTTGCCTTTCTGATCAATGGCCAGGGGCTCGGACTGCAGCCACTCGGGCTTCTGCTGCGCATCGGCGAGGCTGGTGATCGAGCTCAGCTTCGCCCCCGGCACGTCTGCCACGGTCCAGGTGTGACCCTCGTCGCGGCTCGTGGCCACGGCCAGGTTCGCGCAGCGACGCAGCCCGAGGTGGATGGTGCCTTCGCGGCCGACGACACCGTTGTTGTAGAGGATGAACTCCGTCTGCGGGCAGCCCGGCACGTCCTTGGTCTTCAGGGACAGGCTGCCGACGCGCTCCCAGGTGTCGCCACCGTCCAGGGACCGGTAGAACGCCTGCTTGTCGGGCAGCTCGACGGACGTCACGCCGACGGTCAGCGGCGTGCTGATCGGTGTCGGAAGGCTGAGGTACAGGACTTTGGGAAACCCCTTCGTCTGGCTCGTGACGGGTGGTCCGCTGAGCATCTTGATCCAGTCCAACCCGTCCGGGCCGACAAGCGAGTACCTCCAGGTCCGGCCCCCGTCGCTGCTCGCCTGCATCCGCATCCCGCGGCCCGGCACCTGGCCGTTGCCCAGCGCCGTCGGGACCGGCTGTAGCTGCGAGGAGAAGGCGAAGATCCGCCCGGTCTCCGGTTCGAGGTACATGAACGGCTGCACCCGGCCCAGCGCCTCCTCACGCTTTCCGGAATCGGGCACCTGCGTCGTCCACGAACGTCCGTCGTCGCGCGAGCGCAGCAGCGCCGGGCCGTCCGGGGAGAACGCCGGATACATCAGGACGTCGCCGTTCGCCGCGATGCGCAGCGACGACTCGTTCGTCCCGTACCCCGTCAGGTGGAAGCAGACCTCCGACACCTCCGTCTGGTGACACGTCGTCGTGGGCGCCTGGACGGCGGCCGCCGGACCGGCCAGGATCAGCGCCGCCAACCCCGACGCCACGAGGGTGCTCAGGAACCGTGAATTCAAGAGTTCGGTCGTGTCCGGGCGCCGCAGGACGGCACCTTGCCCGCGAGCCGCACGGTGCGACCGTCGCCCAGGCGCACCCTGGCGACTAATCGGCGCCCCGCGTACGTCCGGACCCGGATGCGGGACAACGTGCGGCGCCGCCCCGAAGTCCAGAGGGTCTGTCCGTGCACGCGCCACACGACAGCGACGATGCTGCCGCGTTCCGTGGTCCTCACCCTCACGCGAAGGCGACCGGACCGAAGGCAGCGACGCTTCAGCGCCGGATCGGCCGCGCGCTGTGGCAGGAGACGGCCGATGACGAGCTCATGGGGCGGCTCGGGATAGGCGACGGCAGGACCGGGAACGTCCGGTGCGCGGGTCCTGACGAACGCGCCCCACGCCGTCCCGTCGGGTCCAAGGGCCACGCCGAGGGTCTCGCCGCCGGGGTCGGTGAGCTGCAACTCGGAGGTCAACGGCTTGTCGGCGTGATTCACCGGTGCCGTCACGAAAGTGGGCGTGGTGGCGTCCGCGTCGCGGCTGCGTGAGATGTAGCCGGTGTAGGCACGGTCATCGGGAACGTAGGCACCGGATGGGTAAGGCCGGTCGGCGTTGGTCGCCATCGAGCTGACCGCGACCTCGCCCGCTTCGCGGGCCGCCACCTGCACGAGATAGTGGGTGTCGACGGCCTCAGGCCCGTCGATGCGCACGGGGGAGGACCAGGTCTCTCCGCGATCCCGGGAGACCGACATCCGCGGCTTGTTGTCGAGGCCGTCGGCCCAGACGGCGTACACCCGTCCAGCGTCGTCGACAGCGACGCGCTGAGCCCCGTACGTGGTTAGCGCCGCATGGGCTCCCTCGATCACGACGTGCTTCCAGGTGTCGCCCTCATCGTGTGAGACGACAATGCGCATCTGACCCTGCTGAGACGCGTCATACGGGTAAGGGGAGCCCACGAGCTGAGCGTCGGCTCCGCGGGTGTAGACCTCGTCGAAGTAGATCGACCCGTCCGGAGCCGTCACACCCTGGCCGGCTTCGAAGGAGTCCGATGCGACCTTCCCGGTCGGCTGCCAGGACCGACCGCCGTCCAACGACTTGTAGACCTTCTTGAGCGGTCCGAGCGGCAGCGGCGTCGACGCGGCGACGTACACGACCTCCGGGTATCCCTTCGGCTTGCTGTGCACCGGACGTCCCGTGAACACCTTGGGCCAGTCGTACATGTCGCAGCCGACGAACGAATGCTCCCAGGTGTCGCCCTGGTCGTCGCTGAAGGAGAGGAACTCGCCCGAGCCGATGGGTGCGGCGCCGGCCGAGAGGCCGCTGTCGCCACACTGCTTCACCCGACCGAACGTCACGTAGAAGACGCGGTCGGTCTTGCGATCGACCCACACGTCGCCGTGCAACCCGTTGCGGTGGGTGCTGCCCGCCGCATCTTCACCGGGGTCGATCTCCTCGAACGTCCGCCCGCCGTCGCGCGATCTCAGGACGCCGCCTTGGCTTTTGGCCACGAAGACCGTGCCCCGGCTGGTCACCGCGATCGACGGGCCGGTCGACACCACCCCCGTCTCCACCGAGCAGGCACGGGGCAGGCCGACGGGCTGCGGGGCAATCACCACTCCCGCGGCGCCATGGGCGACTGCAGCGAAAGGATCGGCGCAGGGCGCGCCGACGGCCGGCCCGGCCCTGGCCCCGGCGGGGCCGCCCAGCAGCACGGCGGCAAGGACAATCGACCCGAGAGTGCGCACTCGGGCCGATTGTTGCACACCGAATGGAACAGTGACTCCGCAATGGTCAGGTCTGGTCGAGCTCCTGACGAGCCTGGACGATCGCCTCGCGTAGCGCCAGCATCATCGCGGCATGAGTGGCGCGCATCGCCAGAGGCTGAAGTCGGGACACGGCTTGATCGAGGTCAAGGTGCGTGCTGCCGGCGAGCAATGGTCCGGCGACGTGCTCGCGGAACAGCTCCACGTAGGCGGCGGCCAACTCCCGCGTGTGCTGGAGCTGGCTCTCGAGGATGGCCAGTGCGGACTCGAGTGGCACGCCGAGCTGGGCGAGTTCGCGAGCCGTCGCTTCGATCGTGGGGCTGAGGATCTCCACCGTTCCGTCCGCTTGTGGTCGATAGAGGCCGGTGGCGAAAGTCCTGCGTGCGAGTTCGGGCGTCAGAGAGTCACCCCAGCCCTCCGCGAGCTCGGTCGCCTCCACGACGACCGACTGCTCGCCCGTGTAGCTGTCGGCAACCAGACCGACGTACGCTTCCAGATCCTCTGCCGACACCGCCGGTGCGTTAGCGAGCGCCACACGGATCCCGTCGAGGCCGAAGCCGCGCTCCCGCAGCTTTCGAATCGCCGCGAGTCGGGCGACATGATGCTGCGTGTAGTACCCCGTGCGCCCGTGGCGCTCCGGCGGATCGAGCAGTCCGTGAGTCTGGTAGGCCCGGATGTTGCGCACCGTCAGGCCGCTCTCACCCGCGAGGGCCTC
Organism: uncultured Solirubrobacteraceae bacterium; assembly: GCA_964242305.1. Classification (GTDB taxonomy): domain Bacteria; phylum Actinomycetota; class Thermoleophilia; order Solirubrobacterales; family Solirubrobacteraceae; genus DATLGB01. Next base: position 50,276 of record CAXTBB010000023.1, on the reverse strand, counting down.
GACTGTGAGCAGCGCTTCCAAGGCAGACCCAAGATTACTGTCCGGTACAGCCGCGGACGGGGGTCGGCCCGCCGATCGCTCAGGCCATCATGGCCCCACGCCCGACGGCATGGCGGTGACGCCGCGCCGCGGCCGGCGGGACGGCGAAGCGGCGATCAGTCCGCCCCGGTGGGCCATACTACGCCGCGATGCCCGACCGCATGTTGATCGTCCTGGCCGAAGACGACGAGGACGACCGCATTCTCGCCGGCGAGGCCATCAGAGACGCCGAGCTCCGCGCACGCCTGCGCACGGTGAACGACGGAGCCGAGCTGCTCGACTACCTCCGACACCGGGGCCTGCACGCGGATCCGCAGCAGGCACCGCGCCCGGCGCTGGTGCTGCTCGATCTCAACATGCCCCGGATGAACGGGCACGAGGCACTGCGCGAGATCAAGCAGGACCCCGCGTTGCGGGCCATCCCCGTCGTCGTCTTCACCACGAGCACGTCCGAGGACGACATCGCCCGGTCCTATGACCAGGGCGGCAACTCCTTCATCACCAAGCCGAGGGACTACCCAGCGCTGGTGGACACGATGAAGTCGTTCTCGCGCTACTGGGCGCACACCGTCAGCCTGCCCGCAGCAGCGGCCTGATCGCCCGCTCCTAAGGGGCGAGCACGAGGCGGGCGAGGCGGAGCGCCCGGCGGCGGTCCGCCTCGGTCGTCCGCGGGCGGATGACGCTGGAGAGCATGGTCGCCAGCATCCGCACGTCCTGCGGCGTCAGGTCGGCCCGCACCGATCCGGCCGCCTGCGCCCGGGCCAGGGGACCCCGGTAGACCGCGTGGATGCGCACCCGGAGACGTTCGACGCCGGGTGGGAGCTCCGGCGGCAGGAGCTCCACCAGGGGGAGGTTGTCGGATCCGAGCCGGACCGCGGCGCGGAAGAGCCGGTCGAAGGAGGTCGGGGCGTCGGGGATCCGCGCCGCGATGTCCTCCAGCTCGTCGACGAGCTGCTCGAGCATCCCGAGCAGCAGGGTGTCGCGGGTGGGGAAGTGGCGGTAGAGGGTGGCCCGACCGACCCCGGCGTGCTGGGCGATGTCCTCGAACGGGACGTCGATGCCCCGCTCGACGTAGAGCTCGGTTGCCGCGCGCAGCACCGCCACGCGGTTGGCGCGGGCGTCCGCGCGCAGCGGTCGGTCGGTTCCGATCGGCACCATCCGCGAATCTAGACCGTGCCCGACCGGGCCGCCGCGAGCGCCGACGCCCACCAGGCGAGGTCGTCGGCGAGCGCGTCGAGCTTCGAATCCAGCGAGGCGAACCGCTGCGGGTCGTAGTCGGCGGCCATGACCGGGCGCATGACGTCGGGAAGGATGTGGACGGCGTGGCGCAGCGGCGCCATCTCGAGCTCGACGGAGATCGCGCGGAGCTGCTCGATGGCCCGGCCGCCGCCGATGTTGCCCCAGCCGACGAACGCGGCCGGCTTCCGGTGCCACTCGGGGAACGTGTGGTCGAGCGCGTTCTTGAGGACGCCCGTCGGGCCGTGGTTGTACTCGGCCGTGAGGAACACGAACCCGTCGGCGCGATCGATCGTCCGGCCCAGCCGGGCGATCGGCTCCGACGGGTAGTCGCGCAGGCTGTAGGCGGGTGGCCGCGGCTGGTCGAACAGCGGCAGCGGGTGATCGCGCAGGTCCACCACCTCGACGTCCATGTCCTCGCGCGCCCCGAGGCGATCGGCGACCCAGCGGGCCGGCTTGTCGGCGAAGCGCCCCTGGCGGGTGCTGCCGATGATGATCTGGATGAGCGACACGGAGGCCTCCGGGTAAGTGAGATGGATCGTCCGTCTACGCTAACCGAGACAGTTCGTCCGTATCCCGCTCCTCGAGGCCCCCTTGACCCACCCCGAACGCTCCCACCCGAACGTCACGCTCGCGACGAGGTCGAAGACCGCGGCGGCGCCGATGTCCTGCGTCAGGGCCGTTGTGACGCGGCGCGGCGCGGCCTACTCGGCTTCGGCCTCGGAGAGTGCGAGCTCGGTGCGCCGGCGCTGGTGATGTCGAGGACCGCGCCGCCGATCGCGATCAGGTCGCCGCGCTCGTCGGTCACCGGGTACTTGATGATCCAGTGGTACAGCTCGCGCGCCGTCTTGCCGATGATCTCGGCGGCCGGCCGACCGAACTATCTGGCGAAGTGCGTGTCGACGATCTGGTAGCGGTGGGCGAGCCCGCGCAGGTGGATCCCGAGCGGAAGATGATCGAGGATCGACTGCAGACGGGCTCGGTCGCTGCGGGCCGGCTGCTCTGCCTCCTGGAGCTCCGCCTTCGTCCGCCGGGCGTCCATTCGTAAACGTCGACTCCGAGATGCCGTGCCGCTCGCAGAGCTCGCCGACCAGACTGGCGTCGCTGACGCCGTCGAGCACGATGCGCAGGTTCGGGATCGAGGTCGGCGACAGGATCCCGACGAACTGGATCGTGAGCAGCCACAGCCCGACCCGCATGGCGCGGCCCGTGATCAGGCACAGCCCGATGACGCACTCGAGCGTCGCAACGCCCACCAGCGCCACGTGGCCCGGCACGAGTCCGAAGAACAGGATGTGCGTCGTCGCCTCCGCGAGATCCTGCGCAGGGCTGACGCCCGGGAAGGACTTCAGGACCCCGGACCGAGGCACACGGGTTCGGCGATGAGCGCGAGGGGTAGCATTGAACGTTGAAGGGCATCTGCGACGGGGTCTCGCGCACCGCGCGCGGCAGCGTCGTTTGACTTTCGCGTCTCGCCGCCTTGCGTCGCAAGCAGTCATCGTGCCCCCGAGCCCCGCAACGCCCGAACTCCCACGTGGAGCTTTTCCGAGTGCCCTCACGCGCAGCGTTCCCCTGCGCTCACTCGACGACGCGCAGCTCATGCTCCGCGTCCAGGACGATGACGCTCGCGCGTTCGACGTCCTCTATGACCGCTTCGCTCGCCGGGCCTACCGGGTCGCGCTGAGCATCGCGCACAGTGACACGCGGGCCGAGGACATCGTCCAAGAGGGGTTCCTGTCAGTGTGGCGCAGTCGCGCGAGCTACGCCCCCGAACGCGGGTCTCCCGCCGCTTGGATCCTGGGCACCATCCGCAACCGCGGCGTCGACTCCCTGCGACGAAACGGTCGCCATGACTCACGGCACGCTTCAGGCGACGATCTCGATGAACGGTTCCGGGCGCCCGGCGATCTCGAACACAGCATCGCCGAACGCGACCAGGCGATGCGGCTCCGCATCCTGTTGTCGACGTTGCCCGACGAGCAGCGCGACGTGATCGCCCTCGCCTACTTCGGCGAGCTCAGCACGAGCGAGATCGCCCTCGAGCTCTCGATCCCGCTCGGGACCGTCAAGGGCAGGATGCGGCTGGGTCTGAATCGCCTTCGCATCGACCTGCCTCAGTAGGCAACGGCGCGCGAAAGGAGTAGTGTCGGACACGAGCTGGTCCTGCGGCCAGATGCTCATCCCCGAACCGGACGCCACGGACGGCGCCCGATTGCAGGTCATCTCCGGCGCCATCCCACCGATTCGGTGGCCGCGTCCCTATCGGCAGTTGCTTCACCGTTCGAGCGTCCGCGCCCTCCGGCCTTGCGGCGCTCGGCAGAGCCGCCTCTCGTGCGTGCACCTCCCTCCTCAGTCGATCTCGCAAGCGTCGATCCCGGCCTCGCCCGCTGTATGCCGTCCGGCACGCGGCTTCCGGCGCGTGCGGCGAAGCTCGCACCGGGCGCGATCGACCCGGCGGCGGTCGCGGGCGACGCCTTCGCCCTCCTGCTCGTGGCGGGCGTGGTTCGCAGCGAGGTGGCGTTCGGCGACCGTACCGTGGCGGAGACGCTCGTGGCGGGTGACGTGCTGCTGCCCGCGAACCCGCGTGGGGACGGGTTGGAGGCGCAACGCCGGGTGTCGGGACTGTCCTGGTGCGTGCTCGCGAAACTCGACGGTCACTTCCTCACGGGCGCCGCGCGCTGGCCCGCGCTGATGACGGACCTGTTGAGCCGGCTCGCCGACCAGGAGCATCGGATCGCGGTCAGCGGAGCGATCAATCAGCTGCCACGCACGAGCGACCGCATCATGGCGACCTTTCGGCAGCTCACCGCCCGGCTCGGGCTCCGGGTGGAGGACGGGCGCGTGCTCCCCCTGCCGATGACCCACGCCGAGATCGGGCGCCTGGTCGGCGCGTCGCGGCCGACCGTCAGCATCGCACTTGCGGAGCTCGCCGCCGCCGGCCAGCTCGTCCGGCGTGCTGATGGCCACTGGCTGCTGCGAGATGCGCGCTCGACACCGCCATCGACGCCGAGCGACGGCAGCTGACCGTCCCGGCGACGTCCTTCAGATCGTCTCGCCGGGCCGAGAGCCCTCCATCGGACTCGAACCGATGACCCCTTCCTTACCATGGAAACCGGGGCGTCATAGAAGAACCGGCGTTCGCGGCCGTCCGGCCGCGTAGTACGCGGTGGTGGGGCCACACCTGGAGGCCCAACCAAAGTGGTACGGAAGTCCGGCGATCCTTCACTTAGAGCCAAGTAGCGGCGGCCGGGGTGCCCTCTCGACAGCCCCGGCGTTCTCAGGGACCCGCTAGGCGGTCGCGGTGGCCTTCGCGCGCCGACCGGACTGACGTTGACCCTCTAGGACAACCAGCGTTGTCCTGGCGTTGTCCTGGGCCGTGTCATGTCGGGCGTCCTGGATCATGTCCACGGCGCTCCTGCGGTCCTCCGGGTCAAGGTCGGAGATGACGTGCGCGTAGGTCTTGGACAACTCCTGGAGGCTGTGGCCCATCCACGCCGCCACCTGGACGGCGTTCGTGCCCTCGTGCAGCCACAGGGATGCTGCGCTGTGGCGCAGGTCGTACGGGCGGCCGATGGTCACCCCGGCCGCGTCGGCGGCCTTGGCGAACCGGCGCTTGCTCCAGTTGCGCCAGTCGGAGTCCGTCCACGCCCTGCCGTCCGCGCGAGGGAAGATCAGCGCCGCGTCCTTCGGGTTGCCGGACGCCACGCGGAAGGCCTTGAGGTCGTCGGCCAGCGGCTTCACGAGGCGCGCCGACCGGTTGCGCGAGGTCTTGGTGGCCTTCACCGTGCCGTCCGGCTGCACGGCCTTGTCCACGACGATGGTGCGCTGCTTCACGTCGCCCCACGTCAACGCGCGGGCCTCGCCCGGTCGCATCCCGGAGTACGCCAGCAGCGCGATCAGGACGGCGTCCGTGCCCTTGACCTGCGCGCGGATGCGCTCGACCTGCGCGGGTGACAAGACCGTCACGGTGCCCTTGCGGGCCTGGCGCGGCTTCTTGGCGGCCTTGCAGGGGTTGCGCTTGCCGTAGCGCTCGCCCCGGTCCATGACCGTCTGGAGCAGCGCCATGGTCTTGCGCACGCTCTCGACGCCGACCCCGGCCGCCAGCAGGTCGTCGCGCCAGTCCTCGACGGTGGCCGTCGTGACCATGCGGATGGGCATGTCCGCAAGGTGCGCCGTCAGGACGTGCTTCCACAGCGACCGGTAGACCGCGCGCGTACGTTCCTCGACCTGGTTGGCCTGCGCCCACTCGTCGCCCAGCGCCCGGACGGTGATGAGGTCGGCATCCGGGTCGTCCATTGTCCCGGTGGACCGTGCGCGTTGCAGCTTGTCGCGGTGGGCGAGCGCGTCCGCGAGGACGGGGAACGTCTTGGACGGGAAGCCCTTGACCCGGACGCGGTACTCGCCACTCGGGCGGGCGTCGATGTTCTTGTGCTTCACGACAGCCATGACGTGCCCTCCGTAGTGGTCTTGCGCCTGCGCGGACGGCGCTTGTGCAGCGGTGCCTTCGGCTTCGGCTTGGCGGCCTCCACGCGGCGGCGCTCCAGCGCCTCGACCGGGATGCGCCAGCCTCGGCCCGCGCGGTGCGCTTCAAGCTCGCCGGACTTGATCCAGCGGTAGACGGTGCGCTCGCTCACGGCCTCGCGTCGGCTCGCCTGCCGGACGGTCAACGGCCGCGCCAGCAGCAGCGCACGCTCGTCCTCCGTGACGTTCTCGGCACCCTCGACCGGCGGGCACCCGTCCGCGATCCAGTCCTCTACAGCCTGCATCTCCGCGACGGTGTCGTAGTCGGGGTCGCCGGGGTGCAGGACGGCGTCCTGCGGCCTCGTGAGGCGGTCGATCAATGCTCTGTCCACGGCGGCCATGATGACAGCCTAGGACAATGAGAGCAAGGGGTCAGGTTGTCAGGTGGGCGCGACCTCGCCCGCGACGATCCCGCCACCGGAGCCGCGCACGCTGCGGACCCATCCCCGGTCGCGGGCGTAGCTGAGGACGCGAACGAAGGACCCGCCCGCCGTGGTCAACCCGGCCGCCTCTACGGCTTCCTCGCGCGTCAACCGACCGGCCTCGTGGACGGCCTGCGCGAGCAACGTGGCGCGATGCTCGACGGGCAGCCTCGGCGGTGGCGCAGGCTTCGCCTCATGGCCCGGTAGGTGCGTCACGGTGACGGGCGCGAGCGGGCGTTCGGCGGGGCGCTTGCGGGGCGCGTTGAAGTCCTCGCGGACGGCGGCCAGCGCGGCCCGGTGGCGGTCGCACAGGCCACGGCGTGGCAGCCGCACGGCGCAGCCCTCGCCGGACCCGCAGCGCACGGCCTCCGTCACGGCTTCACGTCCTCCACGCGGACGCCAAGCGCGTTCGCCAAGCGCCTCCACACGGCATCGCTGATGCGGTCGTCCCCGGCCTCGGCGCGGCGGACGGTGTCGCGCGAGCAACCGGCCATGACGGCCAACGCACTCGCGGTCATCTCCTGTCCGTAGCGGCACGCCTTGAGCCTCGAACACGAGGGGTCGGCCAGCGCACGCGCGCGCTCCTGCCGGTAGCGGGTGACCTGGTTGCGGCGACGGGCAACGTCGCGGGGCGTGGCCCGCGCGATCCGGCGCTCAAGCTCATGCAGCGTCATCGGCGCTCACCACCGTCACGGCGTCGGCAGGGACGTAGCCCCGGCCGGTCTGCGGGGTCGTCAGGTGCTGCTCTACGTCCTCGGGAACGTCCAGCAGCCCGACCTCGAAGGCGGCCAGCGCCTCCGGGTCCTGGCGCAGGCTCTCGGCTGCCCAGCGCGCGTAGTCGTGGCGCGTCATGGCGACCTCACCCATGGTTGACCTCGGAGTCCGCGACGGCCGCGAAGACCTCCTCGGGCGACGGGCCGGGGTCGACGCCAGCGGCGGCCCGATGGGCGGCCGTGAAGCTCGCCCGCGACAGCGCCTCCCAACCGCGCGTCTCGGCCTCTGGGTCAGCCTCGACGGGGTCGGCGGCCTCGACCGCGAAGCGCGCCTCGAGCTCGCCGGCCGATGCCTCGAAGGGCGGCTCGTGGGCGTCCACGCGCTGGAGGACGTAGCGGCCATGGCCGGGGACCTCGGCCACGACCTCGTAGACGGCGTCTGCGCCCTTCTCGGACAACCGCTGACCGATCACGTCGCCACCGTGGCCTCAAGGCGCTTGAGGGCGTCGGCGGCCTTCACGGCGGCACCGTCGTCGTCATCCTCGCCCACGCGCTGATAGTTCTCGCTCAGGCTCTCCGCGCTGGTCGTCAAGGCAGGCTCTCCGGTGAACTCGACCGGGCGTACCACCAGCTCAAGGCCGCCATGATCCGCACCCAGGTCGAACACGCCTGCGACCTCGCACAGGTCCCACGCGTCCCCGGCGCTCTCGCGGCGCTGCCACCGCGAACCGATCAGCGGCGGCCGACCCTCCTGGGGGTCGATGACAAGCGGGGTCATGCGCTCAGATGCTCCGTGAAGGTCCGGCCACGCTCAACACCCGCAAGGCGCGCGTCCATGGCAGCGGCGCGCTCGGTCTGCCGCTGCGCCTCAAGGGCCGCTAGGGCGACTGCGCCAGCGCGGCGCTGGTCGCGCTCGGACTCCGAGGGGTCCAACTGAGCGGAGGCCGCTGCTGCCTCGCCAGCGGTCGCCCAGCCTCCGGTCTGCTGGAAGGGCGTGGGGGCGTCGGGGTCGGGCAGGCGCTCGACGCGGCGTGAAGTGAACGGAGACTTGAAGGGGTTGGGCATGTACTAAGTGCATCACGAGGCTCGCCATAGGTGGGGCTGACGCCAGCAGCACTTGGCGAGCGCCGTGATGCACTACGTAGATGACTTCCGCCGACCTTGACGCCGCGTACGCCAACCTGCTCAAGCTCCACGCACTCGCATGGAACCTCGACCACGCCGCCGCGACTGCGAAGGCCACCGGCCAGCCCCTCCCGCCCGCGTACGCGGGCCTCGTGGCACAGGGTCAGGCGTGGACGCGGACGCTGCGCCTGGAGGTCAACGCCGACGAGGCCAAGCGCCGCTTCCAGCAGCGCTACTCCCGGTAGCCGCTACGCGGCGACTGTGGCGAAGCGGTCGCGCAGCGCCTCAACCACCCATGCGGGCGCGGTGCCACGCTCGACGGCGTGGAGGACCGCGAACGGCGGGTTGCCGCGCAGGATGCGCGCGCGGTGACGCTCGGCCGCCTTGGCGGCCTGGGCGCGCTCGAAGGCGTCCCCCGCGTCGGCTGCTTCGCGGTACGCGAGGACCGCGCCGACGTTCTCGGCGGGCGTTGCGTCCGGGTCGATGATGCAGATGTCGCTCGTCATGGTTCCTCCCTAGATCGTATCAATGGTCACGTAGTCTCGTGCGCGGCCTCGTAGCGGCGCACGTCCTCAAGATCGGCGGCCACCGCCGACAGCCCGCCCAGCAGTTCATGGACCTTCGCGTAGGACGGCAGCGACGGGTCGCCGGGGAAGTCGGACGCCTTCGGCAGCCGCCCGCTCTCGCGTACGAAGCCTTCCAGCGCCTCGTAGGCGTCCTCGGCGGTCCACCGCCTGCGCCTGGCGGGGATCGGCGCGCGGCGCGTCGGCAGCGCCGTGGGGACCTCCACGCGGATCGGGACGGCCACAGCACGCTTGGCACGAGCGCGCAGCTTGGTCAGCGTCCGGGACGCCTCGACGGCGCGCGCGGCGAGCGCCTGATCGCGGCGGGTGATCCGCCCCCACGTCCGGCCGTGCCAGTAGCGGACCTGCGCGCGGCGCGCGGTCAACCCGCGCTGGAGGTCGTCCACGCGCTGTAGAAGCTCCTGGGCCTGGTCGCGGTACTCGCGGGTCCCCTTGCGCGCCTGCGGCAGCGCGTGGGTCAGTTCTCCGTCGATGCGCTCGATCTGCTTGGTCACGTAGCCGACGTGACCCCGGAAGGACTCGCGGAAGTAGGGCGTCCGCGCGGCCTTCGGGCCACCGGATGCGCGGCGCAGCATCCCGCGCACCTTCGCGCGCTCGGCCTGGAGGGCGGCCGACACCTCGCGGGCGTCCGCATGACGCTGCGCGCGTCCCGTCAGCGGCCCGGAGCGGACCTCGCGGACCACCGGCTCCATGGCCGCCGCGAGGTCGTCCAGCAGCCCCCGCAGCGCGTCGTCACGGTCGGCGGCCGGGACCCCGCGCAGGCGCTTGCGGGCGGCAGCCGACCGGCGCACGGTGGCGCGGGCGTGAAGGTGGGTTGCAGGGGTCGCGGGGGATGCTGGCATCTACTACGTAGGATACCGATACGCCCGACACCCGTTACCGCTCGCGGCCGTGACTGCGCTGTAGTCGGCGGTTGTACGTATCGTTAGAGCGTAGATGGGGTGGCTACGCCCGACGCCGCCGGGCACAGCTTGAGGTATAGAGCCAAAAAAGCACGCCAAACCCTGACGAGGGGGTGACGAGGGTCCCCTTAGGGGTCCCCGTCGTACCCCCTCGGGTTGGCCTGGTCGTCGTCGGCAGTTGCCGGTGGACAGAAGTAGATCCGGTGGACCGGGTCAGCCCAGTTGCCGGAAGCCGGGGAAGTGGACCGACAGCCACTCGTTCAGCGGCTCGAAGCTCCGGCCGTTCGCCGTGATCGGGCACAACTCCGTCAAGGCGTTGCGGTCGGGGAAGTTCGACGGCGGTGGAGTCTCGTGGTGCAGCAGCGCGTTCAGCGCCACTCGCGCATCCTCCACGGCCACGAGGAAGGCGTAGGACGTGTGCTCGTTCGTCGCGGCGTAGATCGCCATGTTCAGAACGTGGCCGACCACGCCGACACGCCGCTGCGTCTCGGCGTCTCGCAGCCGCTGCGCGGGGACACCTGCTCCGTCTTGCCACCGGTTGTGAAGCGCGCCAAGCGCCTTCCACCCGTCGCCGGCAGCTTCTACTTCAAGCGCGCGCAGCGTGTCGTCAACCGCCAACGCCGCCTCGCGCTCCGTCTGCATCACGAGGGTCTTGGCAGCCTGTTGGCTCGCGCCTGCGCTCGCCCTCGCGGAGACGGCCGCCGCGATGGCCGCCGCCACCGTGCCCACGGCGGCGACCACCGCTGCGCCAGCGGTGATCCAGTCGCTTGTGGTCGTCACGTCAGCGGGCATCGCCCTGAAAGGATGCCGCCGCGCCCGGATGCCTCGGGCGTGGGGACTCCCTCATAACCCCGCTTTTTTCTGAACCCGGAGGGGTCACCCCCACGCCGCCCACGCCGCTCTACCGCACGCCCTCCACTGAACGGACGTGTTCATCTACAGCAGACCCCACCGGAGAACGTCAGACCGTGCGGGACGATGTAGCCATGGCCTCTCGTACTCGCCCTGCCCAGACCGTCACCCGTCGCGCCTCGCGCAACGGACGCCCGCTGTCGATCACGCCTGCGGCGCTCGTGCCCCGGAAGCGCATCACCGTCCCTCAGACCGTGCGCACGACCATCGGCCGCAGCCGCCCTCAGCGCGGCGGCAGCGTCGGCCTGTAGCGACCCTCGGAACCCTTGCGCTGCGGGGGTCGCTAGGGCTGCTTTGACACGCCCGGTTGTCCTGTGGTTGTCCTGGCGGTGCTGCGGGCACGCAAGAGGCCGCTCAGTGGCGGCCTCGGAAAGTGCCTCCATGCAGGGACTTCGCGCTCAAGCCCTCCATCGGACTCGAACCGATGACCCCTTCCTTACCATGGAAGTGCTCTACCAACTGAGCTAGGAGGGCGTGGAAGCGTCATCGTAGCGATGGACGGGCGTCGGATCAGCCGGGGGTGGGGCTCCGTGCTCGGCCCGTGGCGGCCGATGCAGTGGGCATGCGGGGACGGGGGATCCTGGCTGGAGTGGTGGTCGCGTTCGTGCTGTCCGGCACGCCCGTCGCCCGTGCCTGCTCCGGTGTGGACACGGTGCCGCGTCCCGGGACCGCGGCGAAGGTCCGGCGGGCGACGCTGTGCCTGGTCAACACGCAGCGCAAGCGCGCGGGGCTGCGCAAGCTGAAGGCCAACGTGGCGCTGGCCGCGGCGGCAGCGGCGCACTCCGAGGACATGGTCGCCAAGGCGTACTTCGCCCACGACGGACCCGCCGGGGACACGTTCATCACGCGGGCGAAGGCAGCCGGCTACCTGAGCGGGAACGACGGCGCCTGGTGGCTGGCGGAGAACCTCGCGTGCGGGCCGGGCAAGCGCGGGTCGGCGCGGGCGATCGTGCGCAGCTGGATGGAGTCGCCGCTGCACCGCGCCAACGTGCTGTCGGTGAGCGCGCGCGACGTGGGCCTCGGCCTGGCCGCCGGGCTCCCCGACGGGACGGCGGGCGGCGCGACCTACACGCTCGATCTGGGCGACGTCGGCTGAAGACGCATACGACACGGATCGGTGTAACACCGCCGTCTGATGTGGTGTTGTACGAGCATGGCCTTCAATGACGAGCTCGGCGCGCTGGGGCGGGCGGCCGGCGACAGCGTGGACCGCCTGGCGACGACCCCGGCCCAGGGCGTCCATGAGGCGATCGCCAACCGGATCTTCCTCAACCTCGGCCCGGCGGCGCTGCCGGCGCGGGCGCTGCACGACGGCATCTCGACGGCGGTCTACGCGGGCGTGCGGGTCGGCGTGTCCACCGGGGCGAAGGCCGGCGCGCTGGTCGCCAAGGCGCGCGGGACCGACCCCGAGATCGTGTCGCGCTCGCACCGCGGCTCGCAGGTCCAGGCCGTCCTCAACGGGTTGATCGGCCACGAGCTGGCGCTGGAGGACGACGCGCTGGCCACGACCATGGGGCTGTGGCGCCACGGCGAGCCGCAGACGGTGTCGACGCTCGAGGGCCACACCGGCGCGATCGTCGTCCTCGTCCACGGCTTGTTCGAGACGGAGCGCTCGTGGGGCGCGGCGGGCTCGTACGGCGAGCGGCTCTCCGACGACGGCTGGACCCCCTTGCACGTCCGCTACAACTCCGGCCTGCCGGTCCTCGAGAACGGGCGCAAGCTGGCCTGGCTGCTCGACGAGGTCGTCGCGGATTGGCCGGTGCCGGTCCGCCAGATCGCGCTCGTCGGCCATTCGATGGGCGGGCTCGTCGTCCGCGTCGCCGGCGCCGAGGAGTCGACGTGGCGGCGTCACCTCACCCACGTCGCCTGCCTGGGTTCCCCCAACCAGGGCGCGCCGCTCGAGCAGGTCGTCCACCGCGCCGCGGGTGCGCTGGCCAAGCTGCCGGAGATCGCGCCGCTGGGCAGCATCCTCGACCAGCGCAGCGCCGGCATCCGCGACCTGCGCGAGGGGATCGAGTGCGGCCCGTTGCTGGACGGCATCCACCACCTGTTCCTGGGCGCGACGTTCACCGCGGATCCCAAGCACCCGATCGGCCTCGTGCTGGGCGACTTCCTCGTCCGCGAGGGGTCGGCGGCGGGGCCGAAGGGCATCGAGGTCCACGTCGAGGACAAGGTCCACCTCGGCGGCCTCAACCACTTCCACCTGCTCAACCACGAGCGTGTCTTCGAGCACCTCGAGCGCTTCCTGGCCCGCCCGCCGGCGGCGCGGCGTCAGCTCAGCGCTGCGGCGGCGGCGGCGAGTACGGACTGAGCACGGCGCGGACCGCGCGCGCCAGGTAGGGCCCGAGGCTGGCGGAGAAGAGACGCGTGAGGTGGCGGCCGTCCTTGGTGACGAGCGCGCCGCCGACGACCGGGAAGCAGCTCTGCGCGGAGCAGAAGAACTTCGTGAGATCGATGAGCTCGTAGCGGACCTCGTTGAGGTCGTCGATGGCGCCGGGATAGGCGTCGCGACGCAGCGACTGCTTGCGCGGCCGCGCGCAGTACGCGCCGGCGTCGGCGTCAGCGCGACGAGCGCGACGAACGCACGCCGCGACCGCGTAGGCGTTGTGGAACGCGGGATTGTCGCGGATGGCGAAGACCTGGAGGATGGACGGCGGCAGCGCCTGCCAGGCCAGCTCGAAGCCGAGCTGTTCCGACTCGAACGAGTTCTGGCCGGGCGCGGTGTAGTAGGCAGTCCCGGCGGTCTGGTGGGCGACGAAGGCGGCGGACACCTCGGGGTGGTCTCTGAGCCAGCGCACGACGCGGACGTTGAAGCGCACGCAGCCCTGGACCTCCGCGGTCTCGGGGAGCTCGCGGATCGTCGCCGAGAACGCGCAGTGGCTGCGGGTCAAGTCGATGCCGTGCCAGCCCAGCAGCTTCATCGCGCCGGCGACCGCGGCACGCCAGGCCATCGCGTGGCTGTCGCCGATCAGCGCGACGGTCCGGGTCGCCATGGCCGCGGGGACGCCGAACTCGCAGACGAACAGGGCGCCGTCGGCGCGATCGTTCGGATCCCCGACCGCGCCGTTCCCGGTGCACGGATAGGTCGGGGTGATCAGCGAGCGGGCCAGGCCGGGGCGCGCGGCGAACCGCAGCGCGGGGTTGCTGCACGGCGCCCGCGGGTCGCGGGCGGCGGCGGCGAAGCAGTCGGGCACGGCGTGGGCGGGCGTGGCGATCGCGCACAGCGCCGCCACCGTCAGCGCAAGGACGAGCCGCAGCCTCACTTGTAGTTCTGCTGGTACGTGAAGACGACCTTCTTCGCACCCCGCTTGCAGGTCACGAGCGCGTCGAACTCCGTCCCGTTGTCGGCGCGCTTGCCCTCCTTGCAGGCGTAGCCCTTGACCTTGCGCGTGCACGTGCCCTTGATGCCGTGCTCGTGCCGGCACTTGGCCTGCGCGTTGGCCACCGACCTGCCGGTTGGGCAGCCGACGCCCGTCGTCCGCAGCGACGTGACGTAGCCCGTGCCGAGCCGGTAGGCGTTGCAGGTCTTGGCCTGCGCGGGAACGGCGGTGACGGCCATCGCGGCCAGGGTCAGCACCACCACCCTCACCCGCTGACCTCCTCGACGAGCGCGAAAATGCCGTTGACGAGCACGCGCTCCTCGAAGGGCGCGATCCGCTCGAGCCGGGCCGCCTCTCCCGTGAGGATCTCCGGCTGGTCGCGCATCGCCTCGAGCTCCTCGGCGCTGACGTCGAGGTAGCCGACCGTCATGACCTGGTCGGGATCGTCGTCGTTGCGCAGCACCTCGACCCGCCGCAGCTGCGGCGGCCACGGGTGGGGCGTCCAGGCCTCGCGGAACGCCTCGTAGCTGTCCGGCTTGAGTTGCCGGACGGTGACCAGACACATCATGGATCGGTTCGCGCTCCTTTTATCGGAAGGCCTGGATGCCGGTCAGCGCGTGCCCGATGACGAGCGCGTGCACCTCTGCGGTCCCCTCGTAGGTGACCACGGATTCCAGGTTGTTCATGTGCCGGATGACCGGATACTCCAGCGTGATGCCGTTGCCACCGAGGATCTGCCGCGCCTCGCGCGCGACCCACAGGGCGGCGTTGACGTTCGCGAGCTTGCCCATGGAGACCTGCTCGGGCACGGCGCGGCCGGCCTCCTTCAACCGCGCGAGGTGGTAGGCGAGCAGCGTCCCACGGTTGACCTCGACGCACATGTCGGCGAGCTTCTTCTGGGTGAGCTGGAAGCCGCCGATCGGGCGGTCGAACTGGATGCGCGTCTTGGAGTACTCGACGGCGGACTCCAGACAGGCCCGGGCGGCGCCCATCGCGCCGAACACGATGCCGGTGCGTGCCTCGTTGAGGCAGCCGAGCGGCGCCTTGATGCCGATGCCCGCGGGGAGCATCGCGTCGGCGGGGAGGCGCACGTCGTCGAGCACGAGCTCGGACGTCACGCTCGCCCGCAGCGAGAGCTTCTTGTGGATCTCCGGGGCGCTGAAGCCGGGCGTGTCGGTGGGGACGACGAAGCCGCGGACCCCGTCCTCCGTGCGGGCCCACACGACGGCAACGTCGGCGATCGACCCGTTCGTGATCCACATCTTCTGGCCGTTGAGGACCCAGTCGTCCCCGTCGCGCTTGGCCCGCGTGCGCATGCCGCCGGGGTTGGAGCCGAAGTCCGGCTCGGTGAGGCCGAAGCAGCCGACCGCGTCGCCGGCCGCCATGCGCGGGAGCCAGTCCTGCTTCTGCTCCTCGGATCCGTACTTCCAGATCGCGTACATCGCCAGCGAGCCCTGGACGCTGACCAGCGAGCGGATGCCGGAGTCCCCCGCCTCGAGCTCCAGCACGGCCAGCCCGTAGCTCATCACGGACGCGCCCGCGCAGCCGTAGCCCTCGAGGTGCATGCCCAGCAGCCCGAGGTCGCCGAACGCCTTGGCCAGTTCGCGCGCGGGCAGCGCGCCCGTCTCGAACCAGTCCCCGATGTGCGGGAGGACCTCGTTGCGCACGTAGGAGCGGACGTTCTCCCGGATGAGCTTCTCCTCGTCGGAGAGCAGCCAGTCCGTGTCCAGGTAGTCGGACGGGTTCAGCGTCGTCGTGGGCTCTGCTTCGGCGGCCGTGGCCATGGCCGCGATCCTAGTTCTCGCCCCGGGCGTCACGCCACTCGACGAGTTCGCGAACGGCCCCCAGGTCGTAGCCGCTGCCGTCCCCGCCGACGCCGTGGATGAGGTGCTGGACGCCGGCGTCGGCGAGCGCGTCGGCGGCCGCCGCGTCCAGCCCCTCGAACGTGCCCCAGGTGCGCTCGATCTCGTCCGGGTCGCGGCCGACGTCGGCGCAGTGCTCGCGCAGGACGCCGTCCTTCTGGTGGAAGGCGTCGACGTCGCCGAAGGAGTGCCACAGGTCCGCGTACTGAGCGACGAGCTTCAGCGTCACCTTCGGGCCGCTGCCGCCGATCAGGATGGGGAGGGCGCCGACGGGCGGCGGGTTGAGCTTGGCGAGGCGGTCCTTGATGCGCGGGAGGGCAGCCGTGAGCTCGCGCAGCCGGTACGGCGCGTCGCCGAACTCGTAGCCGTACTCGTCGTAGTCGCGCTGGAACCAGCCGGCGCCGATGCCGAGGATGGCGCGGCCGCCGCTGATGTGGTCGATGGTCCGGTGGGCGTCGGCGAGCAGCTCCGGGTTGCGGTAGGAGTTGCAGATCACCAGCGAGCCGATTTGCGCGCGCTCGGTGTTCTCGGCCAGCGAGGCGAGCGTCGTCAGCGCCTCGAAGTGGGCGCCGTCGGGCTCGCCGTAGAGCGGATAGAAGTGGTCCCAGTTGAAGATCGCGTCAACGCCGAGCTCGTCCGCCTGCCGCCATGCTTTGCGCATGCCGTCGATGTCCGCGTGCTGAGGTTGGACCTGGACCCCGATCTTGATGCGTGCCATGGCAAGCACCCTACGCTCGGCGAGCCATGCCCCGCCTGCTCGTCCTGATCGCCAGCACCCGACCCGTCCGGGCCGGCAAGCCGATCGGCGACTGGTTCGCGTCCCGCGCGCGTGACCACGGCGGCTTCGCCGTCGAGGTGGTCGATCTCAAGGAGCTCGGGCTGCCGATGATGGACGAGGAGAAGCACCCGCGCTTCGGCGATTATCAGAACCCGCACACGCTCGCCTGGGCGGACACGGTCGACGCCAGCGACGCCTTCGTCTTCGTCACCCCCGAGTACAACCACTCCTTCACCGCGCCGCTGAAGAACGCGATCGACTTCGTCTTCGCCGAGTGGGGCCGCAAGCCCGTCGGCTTCGTCTCCTACGGCGGGGTCGCCGCCGGCACCCGCGCGGTCCAGGCGCTCAAGCCGGTCTGCCTCGCCGTCGGCCTCGTCCCGGCCACGCCGGCGGTCAACATCCCGTTCATGACCAAGTTCATCGCCGACGACGTCTTCACGCCCGACGAACCACTCGAGCAGGGCGCCGACGCCATGCTCGACGAGCTCGTCAAGCTCCAGGAGACGCTGGCCTCACTGCGGTAGTGGCGGGGGCAGGATTCGAACCTGCGAAGGATGAACCACTCGGTTTACAGCCGAGCCCATTTGGCCGCTCTGGAACCCCGCCAGGGCGACGCGGCACGATAGCGACCGCCGCGGGTCAGCCGAGTCCGCGGAGGTGCTGCGCCTCCGGGAGGGATTCGAGCTTCTTGAGGGTGTGCGACTCGATCTGGCGGATGCGCTCGCGGGTGACGTTGAAGGCGCGGCCGACCTCCTCCAGCGTGGAGGGGCGGGCGCCGGCGAGGCCGTAGCGCATCTCGATGACCTCGCGCTCGCGGGCGGGCAGGGCGCGCAGCGCGGCGCGGACGTTCTCGTTGCGCAGCGTCAGCGAGGCGCTCTCGAAGGGGGAGACGGCGGTCTCGTCAGCGACGAGGTCCCCCAGCGATGAGCTGTCCTCGTCCCCGATCGGCTTCTCGAGCGAGACCGGCTGCTGGGCGATGCGCTGGATGTCGCGGACCTCGCGGACGGACCACTCGAGCTCGGCGGCGATCTCGTCGGGGGTCGGCTCGCGGCCGAGATCCTGGACGAGGGCGCGCTCGACGTGGGTGACCTTGTTGAGGCGCTCGACCATGTGGACCGGGATGCGGATCGTGCGGCCCTTGTCGGCCAGCGCGCGGGTGACGGCCTGGCGGATCCACCAGGTCGCGTAGGTGGAGAACTTGTAGCCGCGGCGGTAGTCGAACTTCTCGACCGCGCGGATGAGCCCGAGCGAGCCCTCCTGGATGAGGTCGAGGAAGGAGAGGCCGCGGCCGAGGTAGCCCTTGGCGATCGAGACGACCAGGCGCAGGTTGGCCTCGACCATGGCCTGCTTGGCCTCGAGGTCGCCGCGCTCGATGCGGCGGGCGAGCGCGACCTCACGGTCGGCGGTGAGCAGCTCGACGCGGCCGATCGCGCGCAGGTACAGGCGCAGCGAGTCCATCGACGGCTCGACGGTGAGGTCCACCTCCCGGACGGGCGACAGGATCGCGATGCCCTGCTCGGCCAGGTACTCGTGGAGCTCGGCGACCTGCTCCTTGGTGACGTCGATCTCGGCGAGCGCGCCCGCGATCCGCTCGACCGTCAGGGAGCCGCGCTCCTGGCCCTCGCCGATCAGCGACTGGAGCTCAGGAAGCTCCGCGACGGAGCCGGGTTCGTCGAGCAGGGTCTGCATGGTCAGCCACTGAACGGACCAACCCCGTCGTTTTTGTCGCGGCCTCGGTCAAATTGCCGACGCGTGCTGCAAACGGTAGAAGTAGCCGGCCCCCGAACCGACGGTGACGGCCACGGTCAGGTACACCAGCAGATCGACCCAGACCGTGTGCTCGTCGACGATGATCAGGACGAGAACCATCGCCACTTGCAGGAAGGTCTTGACCTTGCCGGCCACGCTCGCGGCGATCACCTGGCCCTGCTCGACGGCGACCTGGCGCAGGCCGGTGACCGCGAACTCGCGGGAGACGATCACCATCGCCACCCATGCCTCGAGCTTGCCCAGGTCGACCAGCGAGATCAGCGCCGCGGTCACGAGCAGCTTGTCGGCGAGCGGGTCCCACAGCTTCCCGAAGTTCGTGACCTGATCGTTGCGGCGCGCCAGGTAGCCGTCGGCGACGTCGGTGGCCGACGCGATCGCGAAGACCACAGCGGCGGGCCAGTCGGCGTCGAAGACCTCCGAGAGCAGCACGACCACCATGACGGGGACGAGCAGGATGCGGAAAACGGTGAGGAGGTTCGGGAGGGTGGGCTCGAACACTCAATCGACCGCCGGCAGGCCGTCGAGCGAGCGCGCGTTCTTGGTCGCCTTGTAGGCGGCGTAGCCGTCCTCCCCCATGGTCCGCAGCCGCTTGGCGGTGGCCAGCTCGTGGTGCTCGCGGAACCCCTTGAGGTCCATCAGCGGGACGCCGTAGCCGCAGGCGTCGGAGACCCGCGTGACGTCGACGCTGATGACCGCGCGGTTGGCGACCTCCAGCGACGGGCTCTCGAAGCCGGCCGCCGCCTCGGCGAAGCCCGGCTCGTCCCAGCGCAGCACGGTCCCGGTCCCGTGGAAGCGGACGATCCGCGGCGGGCCGTCGAACGCGCACAGCATGATCACGATCCGGCCGTTCTCGCGCAGGTGCGCGATCGTCTCCGCACCGCTCCCCGATATGTCGAGGTAGGCGACCGACCGCGGGCCCCGGATCCGGAGGGAACCGATCGGCCCCTTGGGCGAGACGTTGACGTGCCCGTCCGGTCGCAGCGGGGCCGTGGCGACGAAGAACATGGACTGGCGGCCGACCCACTCGCGGATGGGCTCGGTGATCTCCTCGAAGACCTTCGCCATGGCCAGGACACTATGCGCGCTAGCGTCGAGTGCATGCCGCTGGTCCCCATGGTCATCGAACGCACCGCCCGTGGCGAGCGCGAGTTCGACATCTACTCGAGGATGCTCAACGAGCGCATCATCTTCCTCGGCAGCCCCATCGACGACACGATCGCCAACCTCGTCGTCGCGCAGCTGCTGCACCTCGAGTCGAGCGACCCCGAGAAGGACATCTCGATCTACATCAACTCGCCGGGCGGCTCCATCTACGCCGGCCTCGCCGTGTACGACACGATGCAGTTCATCAAGCCCGACGTGGCCACGATCTGCTGCGGCGTCGCCATGAGCATGGGCTCGCTGCTGCTGACGGGCGGGGCGAAGGGCAAGCGCTTCTCGCTGCCCAACTCGCGCATCCTGATCCACCAGCCGTCGGCGGGCTTCGAGGGGCAGTCGACCGACATCGAGATCCACGCGGCCGAGATCCTCAAGACGCGCAAGCGCGTGGACGAGATCTACGCCTTCCACACCGGTCAGACGGAGGAGAAGGTCCACGTCGACATGGAGCGCGACCGCTTCTTCAAGCCCGACGACGCCGCCGAGTACGGCCTGATCGACAAGGTCATCCACACCCACTGAGGCTCAGCAGGCGAACCGCAGCGCGAGGCTGAGCGGGATCGACTTGCGGTCGCCGTCGAGGCGGGCGCGCAGGCGGCGGAAGGTGACGCGTCCGCACGCGCGCATGGTCAGGGTGAGGAGGACGTCGTGGGACCCGTGAGGGCCCAGCCGGAACGGCGCGGGACCGCCCGAGGCGACGGTGGGGTTGCGATCGAGCCCGACGTCCTTGACGTGGATCACCGAGCGAGTGACGTTGGCCACGGTCAGCCGGACGCGGTAGGTGCCGGGCGTCGCGTAGGTGGCGGCGCGGGTGCCGACGCGAGCGCCGGGGTAGCGGCTCGGGCCGCCCATCTGGGCGACGCGGGCGGCGCCCGGGCCGCGGTAGGTCGGGTCGCAGCGCCGCCGGCGCCCCACCGCCAGGCACAGCGTCTGCATCTCACGATCGCGGAAGCGGCGCTGGCCGCGCCGGTAGTCGGTGATGAGGCCGAGCGCGTAGTAGGTGCCCGGCCGCAGCGCCCGCAATCCGAGCGTCAGCGGCGTGCGCCCGGCGCGCAGCGTCGCGTCCTCGAGCGCCCGGCCGTCCGGCAGCCGCGGGCCGGCCAGGCTGAGGCCAGGCGAGCGGACGCGCACGCGGACGTTCTGGATGCGCACGGCGTCCCCCTTCAGGTGCGCCGCCAGCCGCACGACCGGCGGCCGGTCGGAGATCACCGTGACCCGCAGCGGCCCGCCCCGGTGGCGGCCGCCGAGGTAGCCGGCGTCGCGGAGCGCGATCAGCCCGCAGACGCCGGCGACGAAGGCCAGCGCGAACAGCGCGCGTGCGCGAAGCCACATCAGCGGACGGTGTGCTCGATCGCCCCCAGCCCGCCGGAGATCTCGATGCGAATGACGTCGCCGCGCTCGAGGAACCGGCGCGGGTCCATCGCCACGCCGACGCCGTTGGGCGTGCCGGTGAGGATGAGGTCCCCGGGCTCGAGCGTGATCGTCTCCGAGAGGAAGCCGACCAGCTCCTCCGGGCCGAACACGAGGTCATCCGTGGAGCTGTGCTGGCGCTCCTCGCCGTTGACGTGGGTGGTCAGGGTGAGCGCGCGGGGATCGGGGACCTCGTCGGCGGTCGTGACCCACGGTCCCCACGGGCAGCTGTTGTCGAAGCCCTTCGCGCGCGTCCACTGCGGCTCGCGGCCCTGGAGATCGCGGGCGGACAGATCGTCGGCGATCGCGTAGCCGGCGATCACGCCGTGCTCGCCCATCACCACCGCGAGCTCCCCCTCGTAGTCCAGCCGGCGCCAGACCGCGCCGGGGAGCTCGATCGCGCCGAACGGCGGCGCGCTGGAGCTCGGCAGCTTCATGAACACCATCGGCTGCTCCGGGACGTCGCGGCCGGTCTCCTTGGCGTGGGCGGCGTAGTTGAGGCCGATGCCGAAGATCGCGCGCGGGCGGGTCGGCGCCAGCAGGGTGACGTCGGCGAGCGGGCGCTCGGCCCCGTCGGCCGGCACCGCGTCGGCGAGCAGGTCGCGCACGGTGACGCCGTCGGCGTAGGCGACGATCGCCTCCCCGCGGACCTCGCCGGCGCGCGGCGCACCGCTGTCCGGATCGACGTACGTGGCCAGACGCATCGGCCGCGACACTACAGCGCGCCCCCCGGATGACCGATGATCCACCGATGCCCTCCGAATCCTCGCCTCCGGCGAGACCCAAGGACAGGGAGTCTTCAGCCCTGCAGGCTGCCGCCGATCTCTCGGCGACCCAGTACCGCTCGTTCGCGGACGCGACCCGCTCCGTGCTGGACCTGCTCGCCGTCCAGGTTCCCGACGTGGCCGTCTTCCTCGCCCACCTGGACCGCGGGCACGACATCCACCGCATCGTCGACACCCGCAACGGCGGCGAGTTCGGCCTGCGCTCCAACCTCGCGCTGCCGCTGTCGGACTCCTTCGACGTCCACATGGCCGACGACCGCGCGCCGCGGCTGTGCAACGACGTCGCCAGCCACCCGGTCTACGGACGGATGGCCGACCAGGGCCGCTTCGGCGCCGGCAGCTACCTCGGGACCCCGCTGGAGCTGACGGACGGCTCGCGCGTCGGCGCGCTGAGCGCCATGGCCCGCGCGCCCGGCGCGTTCCGCCCCGAGCACGAGCAGCTGTTCGCGATGCTCGCCCGCGTCCTCGCGCACGAGCTGGAGCGCGAGACCCAGGAGCGCGACGTGCGCCGCCTCAACGACTCGCTGCGCTCGCAGGCGCGCGGGATGGCGGCGGTGTCGCGCGCCGCGAAGGCGCTGACCGCCGACGGCGACCCGCGCCGAGCGATCCTGGAGGCGGCCTGCGAGGCCGCCGACGCCCCCGTCGCCTTCCTGCTCGAGCCCAGCGGCCGCGAGCTCTCCTCAACCGCGATGTTCGGCGTCGAGATGGCGCCCGTCACCATCCAGGCCCGCGAGGAGACGCCGCGCGGCGCCGCGCGGGCCTTCTCCTCCCTGGAGAGCTACTTCGTCGCCGACGCGTCCCAGCACCCGGCGCTGGCGGCTCCGCTGGTGAACGCCACCGGCGCCCGCTCGGCCCTCTTCGAGCCCGTCGTCCGCGAGGGATCGGTGGCCGGTGTCATCATCGTCATCTGGCGCGAGACGACGAGCGCGCCGTCGGACTCGCTATCGGCCGTGCTGCGCCTGGTCGCCGCCCAGGCCGCCGCCGCGATCGAGCACGCCGGCCTGCGCGCGCGCCTCGGCGAGCTGGCCCTCAGCGACCCGCTGACCGGCCTGGCCACCGCGCGCATGTTCGACCAGGAGCTGCCGCGCGAGCTGGCCCGCGCCCGCCGCAGCGAGGCGCCGATGTGCATGGCGATGCTCGACCTCGACGCGCTCGGCGCCTTCAACATGCTCCGCGGCGAGCGCGAGGGCGACCGGCTGCTCAAGGAGACCGGCTCCGCCTGGGCGGGCGCGCTGCGCGACGTCGACTTCCTGGCCCGGCTCGAGGGCGGCCGCTTCGCCGCGCTGCTGCCGGGCTGCATGCTCGGCGAGGCGATGGAGGTCATCGACCGCGTCCGCTCGCTGACCCCGCGCACCCAGACGTCCTCCGCCGGCGTGGCCTTGTGGAACGGCGAGGAGCCGGCCGAGCTGATCCTCAAGCGCGCCGAAGGCGCCCTCCTCGCGGCCAAGGCGGCCGGCCGCGACATGACCATCCCCGCCGACTGACACGTCTTCGGATCCGTATGGGATCCGGACTCGTGGAGGTTCAGCGGCGCAGCCGCCGCTCGAGCCAGGCGTTCCCCTTCTCGAGCTGCTTCACCGTGGCGGCGCTGACGGATGCCGCGCCCGACGCGCGGTTCGCCTCCGCATGCAGCGCCCGGATCGGCGTCCGCGTCTTGTGCGACAGCTCCCGCACGAGCCCGGTCCGCCGCTCCCGAAGCCGCTCGCGCCGTTGATAGCTCGTCTCCTCAACGACACGGGTCTCAAGAACGGCGGGAGCCGGAGCCGCCGGCGCATCGAAGAACCCCATCTGATCCCCCGGATTCGACGTCTGCAGGAGCCCACCGAGCCGCCCCGTGGATGACAGCGCCGCGAAGGCCAGCTCGCTCGGTTCCGACCGCTGCCGCTCGACGACCTCCTCCTCACCCGAGGCCGTCTCGTCGACCAGCGCGTGCCGGCGCTCCTCCTCCACCGCCGCGGCGAGTGCCACCAGCCGGGGATCCTGAGGGAGGTACACCCAGCTCATCTGCTCCCCCCGCCCCGGCGTGCGCCGGATGAAGCGCCCGACGACCTGCCGGAAGAACAGCTCCGTCCGCGCGGGGGTCGCGTACACGCCCACCCGCAGGCGCGGGATGTCGACCCCCTCGGAGACCATCAGGACCGACACCAGCCACGGCTCGCGGGACGCGCCGAAGGCAGCGATGCGGGCGCTCGCCCTCGGATCGTCCGACGTGACCACCGGTGGCCGGGCGCCGGTGATCTCGGCGAGCTTGCCGGCGATCCGGTCGGCGTGCTCCTTGTCGGCGGCGATGACGAGCCCGCCGCCGTTGGGGTAGTCGCCGGCCCGCAGCTGGCTCAGGCGCCGCTCGGCGTCGCGCAGCACCTCGGCCATCCAGTCGCCGTCGGGATCCAGCGCGGTCCGCAGCCGCCGCGCCGCCTCCGCCGCCGGCAGGACCGTCCCGAAGTCGGCGTGCCGCCGCCGCCCGTCGGACATCCACTCCATGTCGCCGTCGTAGGCGCAGAAGGTGACGGGCCGGCAGACGCGGTCCTCCAGCGCCTGGGTGTAGGAGTACGAGTAATCCGCTCGCGACACGCCGTCCTCGTCGTAGGCGACCCACGGGATCGGCGTGTTGTCCGAGCGGAACGGGGTGCCGGAGAGCAGCAGCCGGCGCGCGCAGCCGCCGAACGCGTCCACCGCCGTCCTCCCCCAGGCCGCGTGCTCGCCCATGTGGTGGGGCTCGTCGGCGATCAGCAGGGTCGGCACCTCGGCCGCGCGGCGGCGGTGCACCGCCGGGCCGGCCGCGACCGTCTGGTAAGTGACGGTGACACCGTGGCGGTCGCGCGGCTCGGGCCCCTCGGCGTTGGGCCGGTTGGGCTCGAGGTCGATCCCGTAGCGCGCCGCGTCGGCCGCCCACTGGCGGGCGATGTGCGTGGTCGGCGCCACGACCGCGACGCGCCGGACGACCCCCGCCGACAGCAGCCGGTGCGCGATGTGCAGCCCGAACGTCGTCTTCCCCGCCGCCGGCGTCGCCGAGGCCAGGAACGCCTCCCCCGGGGACGCCTCGAATGCCTCCGCCGCCGCCACCTGCCAGGCCCGCAACGGGCGGCTCGCCGGCCACGGCGGAAGGGGACGTCGAAGGGGAGCGGCAACCGTCATGGGGCGGGCAGTCTGCCGTCCCGGCCGGACGGCTCCCGCCGTGTAGGCGGTGGAGTCGCTCAGCGCACTGCGATGAGGGACTTCGTCATGCCGTACATCTTCTCAGCGCGGATGTCCGACGTGGGGAAGTACGTGCGCATCGCCGTCCTGGACAGCAGCTCGACCGACAGCGCGTTCTTCACCGACCCGTCGAGATCCTCGTTGTACCGGTTGCCGTGACGCCAGCGGCGGCCCACCTCGGCCTTCGCCCGCAGCGGCAGCCACTGGAAGCCGGGGAACATCCAGTGCGGCTCGATCGGGAAGTAGCGGTAGGGCGTCTGCACCCAGTGCCGGTCCGCCAGGGCGTGGACCGAGGCCGCGAACGCGCGCCGTTGCTGCTCGCCGCCGACGTGCTCGATCACCGAGTTCGAGAACACCAGGTCCACGCGCTCGCCGCGGAGGCGCTTGGGCAGGTTGCAGGCGTCGCCCACGACCGTCTCCACCCAGTCCTCCGAGGTCGCCTGGGCGTAGACGTTCAGCGAGATCAGGCGCGCCGGCCGGACCGACCGCGAGATCCAGGCGCGGAGGTCGCCGCCGAGGTCGATGACCGTCATCTCGCGAAGGTCCGGATACTGCTCCGTGAAGAGCTCCCAGCGGCGCTCACGGGCCTTCGCGCTCAGGGATCCGGGGTTGTACGGCGACGCGACCTTCCCGGTCAGCGACGTGACAGATTGCTGCGCCTTGTCCTGTGTGAAGGTCGGCATGCGCCGAAGAGTAGATAAACGGGCGTCCGTCCGCTCCGTACGCCATTCTTCCCCGTCCTCATGAGCGCACACCTGAAGACGCTCGCGGACGCCTCGCTCGAGCTGGAGGCGGCGGACGCCGCGGTGGACGAGTCGGCCTGGCAGACGGCCACGGAGGCGTTCGACCGCGCGGCCCTGGCGCTGGACGACCTGCGCTCCGCATGGCCCGGCTTCAGCGCTCCCGAGCGCGCTGTCGTCGGACCGTCGGCCGCCGCCCTCAAGCGCCGCATCGAGCTCGGGCGGGCGCGCGTCCCGCGGCACACCGCGCTGTCCGTCGGCACCGCCGTCAGCGATCCGGAGGAAGACGAGGCGCCGCACTAACCTCTGCGGCGATGGACTCCCTGCGAGGCCAGTTGCTCATCGCGGGTCCCACCTTGGAGGATCCCAACTTCCAGCGGACGGTGGTGCTGGTCGGCGAGCACAACGACGAGGGCGCGCTGGGCGTCGTCCTCAACCGGCCGAGCGACACCACGGTCGGCGAAGCGGTGCCGGACCTCGAGGAGCTCACGGGCGCCGAGGACGCCGTCCACGTCGGCGGTCCCGTCCAGCCCTCGGCGGTCCTGGTGCTGGCCGAGTACCTGATCCCGGCCGAGGCGCCGCAGCTCGTCACGGCCGACGTCGGCTTCCTCGCCCTCGAGGACGAGGAGGAGCCCGATCACCTCCCCGAGCACTCCCCCCTGCGTCGCGCGCGCGTGTTCGCCGGCTACGCCGGCTGGGGGCCCGGTCAGCTCGAGTCCGAGCTCGACCGCGACGACTGGATCGTCGTCGACGCGGTCGCCGACGACGTCTTCGACGAGGACGCGCCCTCCCTGTGGCGGCGGGTGCTCGAGCGCCAGGGCGGCCAGCTCGCCATCGTCGCCCGGATGCCGCTCGACCCGAGCACGAATTGAGCTTCGTGCACATCGAGCGGGTCCGCTTCGGCGACCTCGACGCCATGCGGCATCTCAACAACGTGGTCTTCCTGCGCTTCTTCGAGACCGCCCGCATCTCCTACCTGCGCCACCTGATCCCGACGCACACGCCCGCCGAGCCCGAGTCGGACGGCTTCGGCCTCATCTTCGCCGAGTGCCACATCAACTACCGCGCGCCGGTGCGCTACGACGAGTCGGTCGCGATCGCCTGCTCGGTCGCCGACGTCCGCCGCTCGTCCTTCCGGGTGCCGTTCGACATGCGCGTGGAGGACCGCCAGGTCGCCGAGGGCTACGGCGTGCTGGTCGGCTTCGACTACAGCGCCCAGACGGCGCAGCCGCTCCCGGACGAGATCCGCGCTCGGCTCGAGGAGGAGGCCGCCGGTGACTGACTCAGAGCTGGAGCGCCTTGACGGCGAGGAACTCCTCGAGGCCGTGGCGGCCGAGTTCGCGCCCGTGGCCTGACTGCTTGAAGCCGCCGAACGGCGCCAGCGGGTTGAAGACGCCGCCGTTGATCTCGACCTGGCCCGTGCGCAGCCGCCGGGCGACGCGCTTGGCGCGCTCCTCGTCGCCGGACCAGACGCCGCCGGCCAGCCCGTAGTCGGTCGCGTTGCCGATCCGGACCGCGTCGTCCTCGTCGTCGTAGGGCATCAGCACGAGCACCGGGCCGAAGATCTCCTCCTGCGCGATCGTCATCTCCGGCGTGACCTCGGAGAAGACGGTCGGCTCGACGTAGTAGCCGCGCTCCTGGGACGTCTCCACCCCGCCGCAGACGAGCTTGGCGCCCTCGGCGATGCCCGTCTCGATGTAGCCGCGCACCCGGTCGCGCTGCACGTCGGAGACGAGCGGGCCGAGCGCCGTGGCCGGGTCCGTCGGGTCCCCCAGCGTCCACTGCGACGCGACGGCGCCGGCGATCTGCTCGGCCGCCGGCAGCAGCGCCCGCGGGACGAGCATGCGGGTCAGCGCGCTGCACGTCTGCCCGGAGTTGATGAAGCACTTGGCGATGCCGTCGATGACCGCCGTCTGCAGGTCGGCGTCGTCGAGGATGACGTTGGGCGACTTGCCGCCCAGCTCCAACGCGACCCGCTTGACCGTCGCCGCCGCCACCTCGCTGACGCGCCGACCCGCTCGGGTGGAGCCGGTGAAGGAGACCATGTCGACGCCGGGATGGCCGGCCAGCGCTTCGCCGACGACCGGGCCGACGCCCGTGACCAGGTTGAAGACGCCGGCCGGAACACCGACCTCGGCGAAGATCTCGGCCAGCACGAACGCGCTCAGCGGCGTCACCTCGCTCGGCTTGACGACGACCGTGCAGCCCGCCGTCAGGGCCGGCGCCACCTTCGCGCAGACCTGGTGCAGCGGGTAGTTCCACGGCGTGATGGCGGCGACGACGCCGACCGGCTCGCGGACGACGAGCGAGTTGCCGATCCGCTCCTCCCACTCGATCTCCCCGACCAGCGACGGCTGGGAGCCGAACGTCATCGCCGGCAGGCCGGCCTGGATCGCCAGCGACTGCGCGAGCGGCATGCCCAGCTCGGCCGAGATGAGCGCGGCCAGCTCCTCCGCGCGATCCTGCAGCCGGACCGCAACCGCCGCGCACAGCTCCGCGCGCAGCTCGACGGGGACCTGCGACCAGCTGTCGAACGCGGCCCGCGCCGCCGTCACCGCGCGGTCGACGTCCTCGGCCGTCCCGGCCGGGATGCGGCCCATGACCTCCTCCGTGGCCGCGTTGATGACGTCGATCGTCTCCGGCGAGGACGGCGCGACCCACTCCCCGCCGATGTACAGGGCGTCGCGCGCGATCAGGGTGTCGACGGCCATTGCTCTACGCCTCCTGGACGATGCGCGCGGAAGCGGCGCCTGTACTTGTTGCCGCCGAAGGCGAAGACGGAGTGATGCGCTCCGCGGTCCGGTGGGCGAGCGCCATGATCGTGATCATCGGGTTGGTGCCGCTGGGGGTCGGGAACGCGCTCGCGTCGCCGATCCAGACGCCGCGGGTGTCGTGCAGCTCGCCGTGCGGGTTGGCCACCGACTCGGCGGGGTCGGTCCCCATCCGGCACGAGCCCATCTGGTGCGCGGCGAACATCCGCATGCCGCCCGCCCGCAGCGGGATGCGCGCGACCTTGGCCAGGAACGCCTCGAGGTCGTCCTCGCCGCGGTGCCAGGTCGGCGAGCCGGTGGCCAGGACGGCGATCTTCGACGCGCCCGCGGCATGGTGGAGCCGCACCTGCGCCTCCACCGCCCGGCGCATGGTGGCGACGTCGACCGGGTCGGTGAGCGCGTACTCGACCACCCCCATCGCGTCGTCGCCGAGCACCACCCGGCCGGCGCCGTGGTCGCGGACCAGGCCGATGAAGGTGGCGATGTGGGGGAACTCCTCCAGCGCCGCCTTGTGCTCGGCGCCGCCCTCCCACGGGACCGCGCCGGCGCCGACGCCCGTCGTGAACTGGACGCCCTCGATGAGGAAGCCGTACCCGTCACCGTCGAGGCCGGACGCGAACTGGTCGATCAGCCCCGGGTGCGGCGGGCCCCACCAGGGCCGGGTCTCCTCCGCGTAGACGCCCATCGTGGCGCTGCACGGGTGCAGGCGCAGGTTGCGTCCCACCGCCGGCCCGCCGATCTCCGAGCGCAGCAGCAGCGCCGGGGACTCCAGCGCGCCGGCGGCGACCACGACGTGCGGCGCGTGGACGAGCACGTTGGCCCCGGTCGGCGTGTGCAGCGCGGCGACGCCGGCGGCCTGCCCGTCCGCGGTCAGCACCTTCAGGGCCATCGTGTTGACGACGATCGACGCGCCCGCGTCGAAGGCATCCTGCAGGTAGGTCTTCATGGTCGACTGCTTGGCGCCCGACTGGTCGCCGAAGCCCATGTAGCCGGCCGTCTCCGCGTCGTAGCGCGCGCGATCGGTGTTCCGATTGGTGAGCGTGAAGTTCCAGCCGAGCGCCTCGGCGCCCGCGCGCATGCGCTGGTGCGGGACGTTCAGGTCCGAGCACTCGTCGTTGACGGTGATGCGCTCCCAGATCGCGTCGATGTGACGGTCCCACTCGTCCGTGCCGACGTCCTCGAGGCCGAACTCGCGCGCCCACTGCTCGCGCACCCACGGCTTCGTCTTCAGCGAGTTGGTCCAGTTGACGACGGTGCCGCCGCCCAGGCAGGCCCCGGCCTGGATGGAGATGTTCTGGTCGGCGCTGGCCTGGGGACCGCCGCGCCAGAACAGGTTCTGGTACGCCCACAGCTCCGACTGCACGAAGTCCGCCTCGTTGAAGTAGCCGCCCGCCTCGAGCACGACGACGCGCAGGCCGCGCTGCGCGAGCTGGGCCGCGATGACGCCGCCGCCCGCGCCTGAGCCGACGATGCAGACGTCCGCTTCGAGCTCCGTGTCCCCGTCGACCGCCAGCGGGACGATCGTCTTCTCGGCGTCCGGCGGCGCCGACAGCGCGCCCGGGAAGCCGAACACCGGCCAGTTCGGGTTCTGCCCCGTCGCGGGGTCGACCCCCGCGTAGACGATCAGCATGGTCAGCCCGCCGAGCGCGGCGAGGCCGGCCGCGGCGTCGCGATTGGCCAGCGACGTCGTGCGGATGATCTGCTCGCGCGAGAGCCGGGACGCCCTGAGGAAGCTCTGGGCGTCGAGGGCGTCGAGCAGCATCGCCACGCCGGCCATGTGCTCCGGCGGCAGCTCGGCCAGCATCGCCTCGATGGCCAGGTCGGCGCCCATGTCGCTGGCCGCCCGTACCCAGAAGCCGTGCGGGTCGGGCGCGTGCTCGAGGGACGGGACGAAGGTGTCGCAGACCGCGCGGAGGACGTCGCGCTGGTCGTCCGTGAATGGCATGGAGACAGACTATTTCGTCCGGCCGGCCTTCGGCCTGGACGACGTCACTCACTGAGGCGCGGCCAGAGCGCCAATCACGTTGCGCCACCAGGCCCGCTCGGAATCGTCGCCGGCGCTCCGCAGTTGCCGGCGGGCGGCGTCGAGCGTGCCGGTCCGGTTGCCCACGCACAGGATCGCGCCCGTGAACGCGTAGCGGCCGTCGGCGAGCGCGACCAGCGCGCCGGGTGTCCCGTCGCGGCGGGTGAGCAGCCGGTCGAGGACCTCGACGTCGCGGATGCTCGTGGGCGCGGACGGGTCGCCGTCGGCGTCGTCCCAGGGCCGCATCGACAGCGGCGACGGCGACGTGCGCAGCGGCGGCCGGACGCGCTCGGGCGGACCGACGGGACCGGTCTGCCAGCGCTCCAGCAGCGCGCGCAGCTCGACGCTCGCCTCTTGGCGGACGAGCAGGTGCAGCCGGTCGCCCGCCTCGATCATCGTCGAGCCGCGCGGCAGGATCGCCTGCTCGCCGCGGATGATCACGTTCAGCAGAGCGTCGCGCGGCAGCCCGGTCTCCCGCACGCGGTGCCCGGTGATGGCGTGACCGCGCTCGACGGGGAACTCGATCACCTCGGCGCCGAGCCGGCGGACCGCGCCGACGTCCAGCAGCGTCTCCGGGAGCGCGGCCTCGTTCGTGGTCACCTTCAGCCGGTGGGCGAGCGCCTCGAACGTCGTCCCCTGCACGACGGTCGACACGAGCACCGCGAAGAAGACGATGTTGAAGAACTCGAGGCTGTCGGGGACGTGTTCGGTGAGGGGGAACGTGGCCAGCACCACGGGCACCGCGCCGCGCAGGCCGGCCCAGCCGAGCACGACGCGCTCGGCCACCCCGAACCCCATCCCGAGCGTCGACGCGAACACCCCCAGCGGGCGCGCGACCGCGACGACGATGATCGCCAGCACCGACCCCTCCAGCACGACGTCGCCGAGCTGGGACGGGAACACCAGCAGCCCGAGCGCGAGGAACATGACCACCTGGGCCAGCCAGCCCATCCCGCCGTGGAAGGTGATGATCGTGCGCTTCGCGGGGATCTGCGCCGACCCGAGCGCGAGCCCGGCCAGGTAGACGGCCAGGAAGCCGGAGCCGTGCAGGACGTCGGCGGCGCCGAAGGCCACGCCGGCGATGGCCAGCGAGGCGACGGGATAGAGGCCGGCGGAGGCGAGCCGCGTCCGGCGCAGACCCTGGATGCCGAGCCAGCCGACCGCGACGCCGACGACCAGGCCGATGCCGATCTCCTCCACGAACAGGACCGCCATGTCGCCGATGCCGTAGTCGGGCTTCTGGATCCAGTCGATGAAGCCGAGCACGAGCAGGACGGCGACGGGGTCGTTGAAGCCGGCCTCGCCCTCCAGCGTGCGCGCGAGGCGGCGGCGCAGGGTCGAGCCGCGCAGGATCGCGAACACGGCGGCGCCGTCCGTGGAAGCGAGGATGGAGCCGAGCAGCAGCCCTTCGAGGATGGTCAGGTCGAACAGCCAGGCGGCCGCCAGCCCGGCCACGACGGCGGTGGCCACCGTGCCGACCACGGCCAGCGACGCCGACGGCAGCAGCACGGGGCGGATCTCGTCGAAGCCGGCCGCGAGCCCGCCCTCGAACAGGATCAGCGCCAGCGCGATGATGCCGACGACCCGCGCGTCCGCGTAGTCGTCGAAGTGGATCCAGCCGAGGCCGTCCGAGCCGAGCACCATGCCCAGCCCGAGGAACAGGACCAGGCCGGGGACGCGGATGCGGCCGGCCAGCAGGGAAGCCCCAAGTGCAGCCGCCAGCAGCGCGCCGGCGGCGAGGATCGCCTGGCCTTCGTCCATCCGGGAAGGCTATTAGCGCCCGGTAGCCGAGAAGTGTTGGTAATCGCGAGCGGGGGACCAGGTGCCGCCCCAACCCCAGCCCTGGGCCGAGAAGGCGCGGACCAGCTTGCCGCCGGGGACGGCCATCCCGCGGCGGTGCTTGGAGCGATCCAGGTACGGCTTCGAGGCGGGGTGCGAGGTGGTCCCGTCCGCGTAGACGTAGGGGTTCTCGATCGGGTTGACGTCGATCGCGCGGCCGTAGGCGTGCTGGGACCAGGTGGTCGAGCCGGTCGCGCGGCGGCAGTTGAAGGACGACGTGTTGTCGGCCTCGATCGAGCGGTAGTCGCTGGCGCCATAGGCGTCGACCAGCCGCATCCGGCGGATCGGGACGTTCTTGCGGTACAGGCGAGCGAAGCTCCGCCGGACGGCGGGGACCGCGTCTGCGTTGACGATCATCTCGCCGCGGCGGGTGCCGCCGTCGAAGCGGCGGTAGGCGATGCGCAGGTAGCGCAGGTCCGCCAGCGCGACCGGGCAGCCCGTGTGCCAGGACGAGCCGACGACGCGCTCGCGCACCGCGGGCGGGAGGGGGTGCGCGGAGAATGAGAAGGGTGCGACGGCGGTCATGCGGGCACGGTCAGCGTGGTCAGCGCGATCGCGACGAGCGCGAGCGGCGCGCCGATCAACGTGTAGCGCACCGCACTCGGTCGTGCGCCGAGGCGGGTCGCCGCGCGCCACCAGATCAGCGCGCTCAGCGATCCGGTCACGGCCAGGTTGGGGCCGAGGTTGAGGCCGATCAGCAGCGCCTCGGGGTGGGGGGGGGGGGGTTGGCGGACAACAGCGAGGCGGCGGGGAGGTTGTTGATGGTGACGCTTGTCGCGGCCCCGATTGCTGCCGTCGCCGTACGACCGGCATCGACGGTGAGATCGATGCCGCGCGCCAGCGTTCCTACCGCCACGGCCGCGGTGAAGAGGGCGACGAGAGAGCGCGGTCCGACGGTGGCGACCGCGGTCCGGAGGTCGAGGCTGAGTGCGGCAGCAACGAGGCCGAGGGCGAGCACCGGCAGCGCCGGCTCCCGCAGCACCACCACCAGCACGGCAGCGACGACGACTGCGACGCACCCTGCGCCCGCCTTCGCGGGACTGAGGGGACTGTCCCCTGAGTCCCGCTGGTGGGACTGAGGGGACTGTCCCCTCAGTCCCGCGAAGGCGAGGAGGCCGGCGGCGGTGACGGCGGTGGCGATGAGGGCGGCGGGGAGGAGGTCGGCGGCGAAGTCGGCGCCGGAGACCTGGCCGCCCTCGACGAGCAGGTTGGTGAGGTTGGAGCCGGGCAGGTAGAGCGAGGCGGCGTTGGCCATGAGGACGGCGCCGTAGAGGAACGGGGTCCCGTCGGTGCCCAGGCCGCGGGCGGCGTAGAGCATGATCGGGGTCATGAACGCGGCCGCGGTGTCGAGGTTCATGATCGCGGTGACGAGCGCGTCGACGAGCAGCAGGACGGCTAGGGCGGCGAGCGGGGAGAGGCGAGCGGCGGGGCGGGCCAGCCAGGCGAACAGGCCCTCGCGCTCGGCCGCCGCGCCGATCAGGAGCAGGCCGGTGACGAGCGCGAACGGCGGCCAGGTCTGGCTGAGAGCGGAGAGTCCCCCTGTGGTCATCCGGACCACAGTGAATTGGAACGGCCCCGTCCGGGGGACCGTCTCAGAACAGCGACATGCCCGGCGCGACGCCGGCCTCGACCAGGCGCGGGCCGTCGGCGGCGAGGGCGGCGCCCAGCTCCGCCCGCAGCTCCTCGACGTCGGAGACTCGAACGGACGGGACGCCGTAGCCCTGCGCGACCGCCGCCGTGTTGAGCGCCGGGAGGTCGAGGCCGGGCGCGCCGGTGACCGACTCGAGGTCGGCGAACCACTTGAGGATCGCGTACTCCTCGTTGCGCAGGATCAGGAAGGTGATCGGCAGGTCGTAGGCGGCCGCGGTCCAGAGGCCGGTGATCGCGTACTGCGCGGAGCCCTCGCCGAGCACGCAGACGACGCGACGGTCGGGCAGGGCGAGCTGGACGCCGAGCGCGCCGGCCAGCCCGAAGCCGAGGCCGCCACCCGCGCCGAAGTAGTACGCGCCGGGCCTGGAGATGCGCAGGCGGTTGCGCAGCGCCATGGTCGAGGACGGCGACTCGAGCACGACCACGCCGTCGTCGGGCAGCAGCTCGTTCAGCACCGAGAGGACCTCGGCGGCGGTGCCGGAGTCGGCCTCCGGTGGGTCGCCGAGCGGCTCGGGGAGCGCACGGTCAGACGCGCTCACCGCAGCGGCGAGCGCCGCCAGGGTGCCGCCGACGTCGCAGACCAAGGCGTCCCCGGCCGGCGCGCGCGCCGCCTCGTCGGGATCGTTGGTGAGCGCCACCAGCTCCGTCCCCTCCGCCAGCACCGCGCCCGGCATGTACGGGTAGTACGGGAAGACGGGCGAGCCGACGACGAGGACGAGGTCGTGCTCGGCCAGCATCTGCCCGGCCGGCGCGATGGCCGGCGCCAACACGCCCCGGAACTGCGGATGCGACTCCGGGAAGCCGAGCCGGCCGCCCCCTGGCGCCGGCGTCGCCCAGACGCTCATCCGCGCACGCTCGGCCAGCGCGACCGCCGCGTCCCAGCCCTCCAGCACCTCCGGTCCCGCCACCAGCGCCGGGGACCGCGCCGCGTCGATACGCGCCGCCAGCGCGCGCACGTCGGGGACGCCGCCGGCGGTCACCGACCGCGCCGGGAACGATTCGCACTCCGCGCCCCAGTCGTCCATCGGGATCGACACGAAGGCCGGACCGCGCGGCGGCAGCGACGCCGTGTGGATGGCGCGGGCCAGCGCGGCGGGCACGTCCTGCGCCCGCGGCGGCTCGTAGGACCACTTCACGAACGGCTGCGGGACGACCACCGCGTCGCGGTTGGTCAGGTTGGCCTGCATCGTCATGTGCGCGCGCACCTGCTGCCCGGCGGTGACCAGCAGCGGCGCCTTGTTCGACCACGCGTTGAACAGCGCGCCGACCGCGTTGCCGACCCCCGGGGCCGTGTGCAGGTTGACGTGCGCGACGCGGCCGGTGGCCTGCGCGTAGCCGTCGGCCATCCCGACCACGACCGCCTCCTGCAGCCCGAGCACGTAGCGGAAGTCGTCGGGCCAATCGGCCAGCATCGGCAGCTCGGTCGAGCCCGGGTTGCCGAAGCACGTGGTCAGCCCGTGCGCGCGGAACAGCTCGAAGGTGGCGTCGCGGACGGAGGGCACGGCGGCCGGACTATCTCACGCACCGCTCGCAACCGCTGCGCGGACCAATTCACGCGGCGCCCGCGATCGCCGCGCCGCCGATCGCTCCCGCCGCCGCGACCGCCTGCAGGACCGACAGCCGCTCGGACAGCACGAGCCGGGCCAGCAGCAGCGTCGCCAGCGGGTACAGCGAGCCCAGCAGCGCAACGACCGCGGTGCGCGCCTCGTCCTCGCTGGCCACCGCGAAGGCGGCGTTGGCGGCGGTGTCGAGCACGCCGACCATGAGGGGGACGGCGAACGCGCGCGGCGTCTCCAGAGCGCGGCGCAGCGGCGCGCCGCGCAGGGCCAGCAGCCCCGCGCCGGTCACGGACGCCCCGGCCACGCGCGCGGCCAGCACCGCGCCGAGGCCGGACGAGCCGTCGGCCTGGGCGCTCTTGGCCAGCAGCGTCAGCAGGACGCCGATCCCCACCGCGGCGAGGACGGCGAGGCCGAGCGCCTCCCGCGAGAGCACGATGCGCCCGGGGGCCAGGCCGCAGCCGACGGCGCCGAGCAGCGCCAGCGCCATCCCGGCCAGCGCGAGCGCCGACACGTCCTCGCCACCGGCGAGCCCGACGCCGATCGGGATCAGGGCGCCGGCGGCGCTCACCGGTGCCACCAGCGACATCACCCCGCGGGCCAGCGCGCGGTAGAAGACGAGCAGCGACAGGCAGCCGATGGCACCGGCCGCGAGCCCCCACGCCCAGCCGGCGCCCGACAGCGGCGACCCGCTCACCACGACGACGACCGCAGCGGCCGTCAACCCGGCGCTCTGCGCCCCGAAGGTGACCGCCAGCACCGGCAGCCGCCGGGCGCTGTCGCCGCCGAAGAAGTCAGCCGTCCCCCACAGCAGGGAGGACAGGGCGGCCAGGAAGATGGTCAGAGGGACTGGACCAGCGCGCGGCCCGCGGTGCGCCCGCTGAACATGCAGCCGCCCACGAAGGTCCCCTCCAGCGAGTTGTAGCCGTGCATCCCGCCGCCGCCGAAGCCGGCCACCTCGCCGGCGGCGTACAGGCCCTCGATCGGCGTCCCGTCGGCGGCCAGGCAGCGCCCGTCGAGATCGGTCTGCAGGCCGCCGAGCGTCTTGCGGGTGAGGATGTTGAGCCGGACGGCGATCAGCGGGCCCGCCTCGGGGTCGAGCAGCCGGTGCGGCTTGGCGACGCGCGAGATGCGGTCGGCCAGGTACTTGCGTGCGCCGCGGATGGCGACGATCTGCGAGTCCTTGGAAACCGTGTTGTCGACCTCGCGGTCGCGGGCGACGACCTCGCGCTCGACGTCCTCGAAGCGCAGCGGCACGTCGCCGACGCGGTTCATGCCCTCGACCAGCGCGCGCAGATCGTTCTCGACGACGAAGTCCGCGCCGTGGTCCATGAACTTCTGGATCGGCCCGGGCACGCCCTTGGCCACGCGGGTCTTGAGCAGCAGCCGCCAGTCCTTGCCGGTGATGTCCGGGTTCTGCTCGGACCCGGACAGCGCGAACTCACGCTCGATGATCTTGCGGGTGAGCACGAACCACGTGTAGTCGTACCCGGTCGTGCCGATGTGCGCCAGCGTCGACAGCGTGTCGAAGCCGGGGAAGAGCGGGACCGGCAGGCGCTTGCCCGTCGCGTCCAGCCACAGCGACGACGGCGCCGGCAGGATGCGGATGCCGTGCGAGGACCAGATCGGGTCCCAGTTGCGGATGCCCTCGACGTAGTGCCACATGCGGTCGCTGCCGATCAGGTTCGCGCCCGCCGCCTCCGTGATGGCGAGCATGCGCCCGTCGACGTGCTTGGGGACACCGGAGATCAGGTGCTTGGGCGCCGGCCCGAGGCGCTCGGGCCAGTTGCGGCGGACCATGTCGAAGTTCGCGCCGATGCCGCCACTGGAGACGATCACCGCCTGCGCGGTGGCCTCGAACTCGCCGACCGCCTCACGCGAGGTATCGGCGCCGCGCACCGCGTCGGTGGGCGCCAGCACCGTCCCGCGCACCCCGGTGACCGCGCCGCCGCTCACGATCAGCTCGTCGACCTGGTGGCGGAAGGCGAACGTGACCCGGTCGCCCGCAGCGCGCACGCGCCGCTCGAACGGGTCGACCAGCCCCGGCCCGGTCCCCCAGGTGATGTGGAAGCGCGGAACGCTGTTGCCGTGCCCGGTGGCGAGGCCGCCGCCGCGCTCGGCCCACCCGACCTGCGGCAGCACCTTCACGCCCATCCCGGAGAGCCACGCGCGCTTCTCCCCGGCGGCCCACTCGACGTAGGCCCGCGCCCACTTGCGCGGCCACTCGTCCTCGGGACGGTCGAACCCGGCCGACCCCAGCCAGTCCTGCCAGGCGAGGTCGAGCGAGTCCTTGATGCGGAAGCGCCGCTGCTCGGGGGTGTCGACCAGGAACAACCCGCCGAGCGACCAGAACGCCTGCCCGCCGAGGTTCTGCTCGCCCTCCTGGTCGATCAGGAGGACCGACTTCCCGGCCTCCGCGAGCTCTGCGGTCGCGGCGAGGCCGGCGAGGCCACCGCCGACGACGATGACGTCCGCTTGCATGCAGCGGACTATCTCACGTTGAGCGCGACCCGGGCCCAGCTGTTGTTCATGTAGCCCTTCGCGTTCCAGATCTCGGCGGCGTGCTCGGGCTGGGTGGCGGCGGCGCTGTCCCACGCGCGGGCGACCAGCTCGACCGGCCCGGACGCGACGTCGACGGAGGCACTCCAGCGCCGCCGCGCCCACGGTCCGGCGTCCTCGAGCAGGCGCGCCCCCGTCCAGGTGGTGCCGCCGTCGGCGGACACCTCCACGCGCGTGACGGTCCGCCCGCAGCCCGCGAACGCGTGCCCGCTCACCTCCAGCGATCCGGCGCTCACGAGCTCACCCTCCGTCGGGAGGAGGATGTCGGCGGTGACGGGGAGCGCGCCGAGCTGCACCCCGCCGACCCGGTAGGCGGTGCGCTGGTGGTAGGCGTCGCTCGGGTGGTCGGTGACGGTCACGCGCTCCACCCACTTGACGCTGCGCGCGCCGATGTAGCCGGGGACGACGACGCGCAGCGGCGCGCCGTGGTCCTGCTCGAGCGGCTTGCCGTTCATCCCCCAGGCCAGCAGCACTTCCGGCCGACGCGCCTTCTCCAGCGGCACGGAGCCGCCGAAGCGCTCGCCGGCCTTCATACACGTGTCGGCGCCGAGGAAGCACACGTGCGAGGCCTCCGGGCGCACGCCGCACGCGCGCAGGACGTCGGCCAGCGCGACGCCAGTCCACTCCGCCGTGCCGATCGCCCCCACGTCCCACGGCACCTCGCCAGGAACGTCGCGCACCCGCAGCAGCGCCGTCCGGCGGTTGCCCGCGCACTGGAGCGTGGCCGTGATCGTGTCGGCCAGGAAGCGCTCCTGCAGGTCGTTCAGGGACAGCTCGACGGGACGGTCGACCAGCCCGTCGATGGTGAGGCGGTAGCTGAACGGGTCGATCCGCGGGGCCCGTCCGTGGCTGCGCACGAAGAAGGCGTCCGTCGGGGTCGACCCCGGCTCGGCCAGCAGCTCCGGAGCGCTCTCGGCGTTGAACGGCTCACTGGAGTGGACGAACAGCTTCGGCATTTCCTACTGAGTTTATAGGAAAGCCCGCCTATGGGCAAGGGTCTTCGCCGGTCAGTTGCAGATGGTGCAGCGGCCGGCCGCGCACGCGCAGTCCGCCGCCGCGGCGAGCGCTGGCGCGGGACCCCAGCGCCGCACCCACTCGCGGGCCATCGGGTGGGTGCCCTCCGGCCGGGCCGTCGCGCCCAGCAGCCGCGCGACGTCGCGGGCGGCGTCGATGGCGGCGAGGTGGTCGCGGATCGGCTCGTGCATGCTCATCGTGGTACCCGCGATGAGCATCGGCCGCACGTCCGGCGCCCCCAAGCGCCGGGCGTGCGGTGTGGACGGGCCTAGGAGACCTGCGGAACCGTCTCGATCGCCTCGGTGAACATCGTCATCGCCTCGGCGACGCCCCCGTCGCAGTAGCCCTGGACGTGGCGCATGTCGTCCACGCACAGCGACGCCGCGACCGTGTTGCGGCGAAACTCGTCGTTCTCGCGCAGCGCCAGGATCTGCTCGGCACTGCCCTTGGCGATCATGTATCCGTCGAGCTGCGCGTTGGGCTCCATCAGCGCGACGTCGAAGGACTCGATCTCGCCCGCCTGCTGGCGGCGGCCGAGGATCCCGAGCGCATCGTTGAACACCTCGAGCGCGCGCCTCTCCTGGCCTCGGGCGACCGCGCCCCACGTGATCATCAGCATCCGGTCGGCCATCTCTTCTCCTCTCGGGAGTCGCGGTCCGACGGTCCGCCGGACCTGTCGCACCGACGTTCTCACACCGGGCGCCTGGGCGCAAGGGTCACACCGACCCGCGGCTCCGGATAAGCTACACCGCTGTGACAAACGACCACGTCGACGTGCTCATCGTCGGAGCCGGGCTGTCCGGCATCGGCGCCGCCTGCCACCTGCAGGCCGACTGCCCCCAGCGCAGCTACGCGATCCTCGAGGCGCGCGACGCCATCGGCGGGACCTGGGACCTGTTCCGCTATCCGGGCATCCGCTCGGACTCGGACATGCTCACGCTCGGCTACACGTTCCGGCCCTGGCCCGAGAACCAGACGCTCGCCGACGGGCCGAGCATCCGCGAGTACGTGCGCGACACGGCGCGGGAGCACGGCGTCACCGACCGCATCCGCTTCGGCCACAAGGTCACCGGCCAGGAGTGGTCGACCGAGGACGCCCGCTGGACCGTCGCCTACGAGAAGGACGGCGAGCCGGGGACGATCACCGCGAACTTCGTCTTCATGTGCAGTGGCTACTACCGCTACGACCAGGGCTACACGCCGGAGTTCCCGGGCCGCGAGGACTTCGAAGGGACGGTCGTGCACCCGCAGCTGTGGCCGGAGGACCTCGACTACTCCGGCCAGAAGGTCGTCGTCATCGGCAGCGGCGCCACCGCCGTGACGCTCGTCCCCGCGATGGCCGACCGGACGGACCACATCACCATGCTCCAGCGCTCGCCGACCTACATCGCCGCGCTGCCGGCGGTGGACCCGCTCGCCAACCTGCTGAGCAAGTTCCTCCCCGTCAAGGTCCGCTATCCGATCCTGCGCTGGAAGAACATCCTGATGATGATGGGCTCTTACCAGCTCAGCCGCCACCGGCCCGCGCTGATGAAGGCCATCCTGCGCCACGGCGCCAAGCGGCTGCTGCCCGAGAACTACGACCTCGACCGGCACTTCAAGCCCAGCTACGACCCGTGGGACGAGCGCCTGTGCGTGGTGCCGGACGGCGACCTGTTCAAGGCCATCCGTCACGGGAAGGCGTCCGTGGTCACCGAGACCATCGAGCGCTTCGACGCGACCGGGATCCAGCTGCAGTCGGGCGAGCACCTCGACGCCGACATCATCATCACCGCGACCGGCCTCAACGCGCTGCCGCTCGGCGGCACCCCACTGACCGTCGACGGCCAGCGCATCAACCTGCCCGACACCATGGGCTACAAGGGCACGATGCTCTCCGGCGTCCCCAACATGGCCTTCGTGATCGGCTACACGAACGCGAGCTGGACGCTCAAGTGCGACGTCACCTGCCAGTGGACGTGCCGGCTGATCAACCACATGGACGAGCACGGCTACGCCTACTGCGTGGCCGACCGCGACCCGACCGTCGAGGAGGTCCCCTTCATCGACCTCATGTCGGGCTACGTGCGGCGCTCGCTGGACTCGTTCCCCAAGCAGGGCGCGCGCGCCCCGTGGCGGCTCAAGCAGAACTACCTCGTGGACATCGTCGATCTGCGGATGCGACCGGTGGCCGACGAGTCGCTGCGCTTCGAGCGCGCGCGGACGGAGACGCGGGAGCCGATCGCCGCCTAGCGTGACGGAGGCGTGCTGCGCCCGTTCTCCGTCGCCTACTGGGCGTTCATCTGCCTGACCTGCCCGATCTTCTTCGTCGGCGCGGTCGTCATCTACATCGTCACGCTGCCCTTCGACCGCCGCAAGGTCGTCCTGCACATGTACTCGTGCGCGTGGGCGGTCTTCTACGTGAAGATCAACCCGCTGTGGAAGCTGCGCACCACCGGCCGCGAGCACCTGCCCTGGCGCGGGCCGGCCGTGATCGTCGCCAACCACGCGTCGCTGGTCGACATCCTCGTGCTCTTCGACCTCATGCGCCCGTTCAAGTGGGTCTCCAAGCACGAGAACTTCAAGATCCCGTTCGTCGGCTGGAACATGACCATGAACGGCTACGTGTCGCTCGTGCGCGGGGACCGGGCGTCGGTCGAGCGGGTGCTGGAGGAGTGCGGGCGGCTGCTTGACCAGGGCAGCCCGGTCCTGTTCTTCCCGGAGGGGACGCGGACGCGCGACGGCAACCTGCAGGACTTCAAGGACGGGGCGTTCGAGCTCGCCGTCCGCCACGGGGTTCCGCTCATCCCGGTCGCCGTGCACGGCACCGGCCGCGCGCTCCCCAAGCACGGGCTGATCCTGCGCGAGCAGGTCGACGCGCACGTCGAGGTGCTCGATCCGATCGAATACGACCCCGCCCACCCCTCGCCAACGGACCTCCGCGACGAGGCCCGGCGCCGCATCGCCTCCGCTCTGCTGGAATACGGCGCATGAGGAGATGCGTGCTTGCGGCGATGGTGGCCGTCCTGATGGTGCCTGCCACCGCCGGCGCGCAGGGCGCCTTCGGCCCGCTCAACGACCTGTTCGCGCTCGGGCAGGGCGAGGGGCAGACGCCGAACACCGTCCCC
Source organism: uncultured Solirubrobacteraceae bacterium (assembly GCA_964242305.1). Classification (GTDB taxonomy): domain Bacteria; phylum Actinomycetota; class Thermoleophilia; order Solirubrobacterales; family Solirubrobacteraceae; genus DATLGB01. The sequence goes on along the minus strand of CAXTBB010000023.1, from coordinate 8,285 downwards.
ACCATGACCCGCGCCGAGCCGCCGCTGGTGGCCACCCCGCGCGCGAAGTGCGGTCCCGGGGCCGACCCCGAGCCGGGCATCCAGGGCCGCGTCCCCGCCGGGACGGCCAACGGCGACGGCTTCCGCTGCAACGTCACGCTGCTCGCCCACCAGGGCAACTCCGGCGGCTTCAAGACGCTGCGCTACGTGGACACGACCGGCCGCGAGTGCGCCTACTACGACACCGCGCTGCTGTTCCCGCTCAACGCGATCAAGCTCTCCCCGCAGGACTCGACCGGCATCACCGTGCTGGACATGAGCGATCCGGCCAAGCCGGTGCAGACCGACCAGCTCACCGAGCTGCCGATGCTCTCACCGCACGAGTCGCTGGTCCTCAACGCCAAGCGCGGGCTGATCGCCGCCGTGCTCGGCAACCCATCCACCTACCCCGGCCTCGTCGCCATCTACGACGCCAGCCAGGACTGCCGCCATCCCGTCCTGCAGTCCGACCTCCCGCTGGCCCGGCTCGGGCACGAGAGCGGCTTCTCGCCCGACGGCAAGACCTTCTACGCGGCCGGTACCGCCTACTCGTCCGTCACCGCCATCGACGTCACCGACCCCAAGGCGCCGCACGTCGTCTCCCAGATCAACGAGACCTCCCACGGCCTGTCGATCTCCGACGACGGCAACCGCGCCTACATCGCCGACCCGGGCGGGGAGATGCTGACGCTCGACGTCTCCCAGATCCAGGCGCGCAAGCCGGACCCGCAGGCTCGCGAGATCAGTCGCCTGACCTGGAAGGCGGCGTCCATCCCCCAGAACGCGATCCCGTTCACGGAGGACGGCCATCCCTACGTGCTCGAATTCGACGAGTACACGGCCGGCACGACGAGCTCGGGCGACGCCAACGACGTCGGCGCCGGGCGCATCATCGACATGGCCGACGAGACGCAGCCGAAGGTCATCGCCGACCTGCGCCTGCAGGTCAACCAGCACGACGACCACGCGGCGGCCGCACAGGATCCCGGCGCGTTCAGCCCCGTCCAGGGCTACGCCGCGCACTACTGCGGGATCCCGTCGCGGGTGGACCCGAAGGTCGTCGCCTGCTCGTTCATCGCCTCCGGCCTGCGCGTGTTCGACATCTCCAAGCTCACGGAGCCGAAGGAGATGGCGTACTTCGTCGCGCCGACGGTGCCGCGGGCGGAGAACGGGACGATGGCGAGCGACTACGCGATGTCGCAGCCGGTGGTCGTGGCCAGGCGCAAGGAGATCTGGTACACGGACGGGACATCGGGCTTCTACGTGCTGCGCGTGGCCGACGACGCGTGGCCGAGCGCGCAGAGCGACGGGTCCTCCACCACCCCCGCGCCGGCCAGCGGCCCCAAGACGCGCCGGTGCGCGAGCCGGCGCGCGTTCCGCGTCAAGGTCCGCCTGCCGAGGGGCGCGAAGGCGACCCGGATCCGGGCGCGCCTCGGCGGCAAGAAGGTCCGGGCGCGCCAGCGCGGGCGCTACGTCCGCCTGACGGTCAACCTGCGCGGGACGGCCCGCAAGACGGTGCGGCTGAAGGTTCGGGTGACCCTCTCCAGCGGGAAGACCGTCAAGGATGCCCGGTCGTACCACCCCTGCCGCAAGCGCGCATAGCGTCCTCGCGTTCGCCGGGCTGACGGGGTCGTCGATCGCGGGCCACGACGCCGCCCCCTGGGTCACCGATTTCCTCAACGCCGCCTACTACCGGCGCGACGGCGCCGAGGTCGACGATCTCCGGCTCGCGTCCAGCGTCATCACGACGTACTGGTGGCGCACGCCGCGCCGGCGCCGCCTGCACCTCACCGACCTGGCCGCCTTCCACCGCGCCTTCGGGGCCGACCGACTCGGCGACCGCGGCCGCCTGGACCGGGCGGCGCTGCTGGCCGGCGCCGACCGCCTGCTGGGGGACTGGTTCTCAGAGGCGTACGCCGACGAGGCGCGCCGCGGCTGGGGCATCGCCTTCCCGACCGTCGCGGAGCGCGACGCCTACGACCCGGGGCAACGCCTGGCGCTGGGCCGGCTCGGCGAGCTGACCCCGGAGCGTGCCCCGGACGCCGAGCAGATCTGGCACACCTACCCGCCGGTGGCGGTGCCGTCGGCCGACCGGGCCATCGCGCTGCTGGGGCAGCCCGAGCGCTGGCCGGAGTTCGCCAGCGCGATCGGCCGCTTCACGCCGCTGCGGCCGGGCGGCCTGCCGGCCAGACCTTCGAGATCGAGGTCGCGATCGGGACCGGCGCCGGCCGCCCCGCCTTCACCCGCGGCTACGTGACCATCACCGCACTGGCCGACGCCGCCTGGTTCGCCGCGCTGGCCGACGGGCTCGCCCGCCACGGTCAGCCGCCCGCGGTGCCCGACGGCGCGACCCCCCGCTTCGGCTTCGACCTCACCACCCACGCCGGGCACTTCCTCGGGAGCGGGCACAGCCGGCTGCTCGTCTACGAGAGCGAGGACGGCGCCTTCGTGCGCGACGCGGGGACCTGGGACCCGCTGCCCTGGCATCTCGAGGGCCCGTACCGGATGGGCGGGCGCGCGGCCCAGGAAGCGTTCTGGGGCGGCTCCGACCCGGCCAAGAGCCTGCTGCACCAGCTGGCCGCGCGTGCCTGACGCCGTCGTCGTCGGCGCGGGCCCGAACGGGCTCGCCGCCGCCATCCGGCTCGCCGAGGCCGGCCGCAGCGTCGTTCTGTGCGAGGCCGAAGACGCACCCGGCGGCGCCGTCAAGTCGGCCGAGCTGACCCTGCCCGGCTTCACCCACGACGTCTTCTCCTCCGTCTACCCGGCGGGGGTGGCGTCGCCGGTCTTCAACCGCATGCCGCTCGAGCGGCACGGGCTCGAGTGGGTTCATCCCGAGGCGTGCGCGGCGTCCCCGCTGCCCGACGGCGGCGCCGCGGTCCTGTACCGCTCGCTGGAGGACACGGCGCGGTCGCTGAACGCGGTGCATCCCGGGGACGGGGAGGCGTGGGTGGCCTTCGCCCGGCCCTTCGTCGACGCCTGGGAGCAGGTCCGCGACACGATGCTGGCCGGCTTCCCGCCCATCACCGGTCCGATGGCGCTGCTCGGCAAGCGCGGGCCGGCCGGCCTGCTGCGCTTCTCCCGCCTGCTGCCCGAGAGCTCGGCGCACCTCGGCGCGCGGCTGTTCGAGGGGACGGAGGCGCGCGCGTGGCTGCACGCCGCCGCGATGCACGGCGACGCGCCGCCCGACGCGCCCGGCTCGGCCATCGCGGGCTTCTACCTGACCCTGCTCGGCCACGCCGTCGGCTGGCCGAGCCCGCGTGGCGGCGCCGGGCGGCTGACCGACGCGCTCGTGTCCTACTTCGAGACGCTGGGCGGCGAGCTGCGCACGTCGGCGCCGGTCACTGCGATCGAGTCGGGCGGCGGCCGGGTGACCGCCGTCGTCGCGGGGGGAGAGCGGATCGCGGCGCGGACCGTCGTCGCCGACGTCATGCCGCACGCGCTCATCCACCTGACCGGCGACGCGCTCCGACCCGTCTACCGCTCGCTGCTGCGCCGCTACCGCTACGGCGCCTCGACGCTCAAAGTCGACTGGGCGCTCGACGGCCCGATCCCGTGGACCAACGCGGAGGTCCGCAAGGCAGGGACGATCCACGTCGCCGGCGACGAGCAGGAGCTGCTCGACGCCGTCCGCACGTCCCACACCGGGCTGCCCGCGCGGCCGTTCCTGCTCGCCGGCCAGCAGTCCGTCGCCGACCGGACCCGCGCGCCGGAGGGCAAGCACACCGCCTGGGCCTACACGCACGGCCCGCCGCACGCCCGCGACCTCGACTGGGCCGGCCACGTCGACCGCGTCGAAGCGCAGATCGAGCGGTTCGCCCCCGGCTTCCGCGACCTGATCATCGGCCGCCACGTCCTCGATCCCCGTGGCCTGGAGAGCCGCAACCGCAACCTCATCGGCGGCGACGTCGGCGGCGGCTCCTACGCGCTGCGCCAGGTCGTCTTCCGCCCGGTCCCGCGCCTGTCTCCGTACCGCACGCCGATCGACGGCCTCTTCCTCGGCAGCGCCGCCGCCTTCCCCGGCGGGGCCGTCCACGGCGTCCCCGGCGACGCCGCCGCCCGCGCCGCCCTGCGCCGGGCTTGACGCGGTCGTCAGGGTTGGGGGATGGCCACCTGCACCCACCTTGACCAGATCGAGATCCTCGAGCCGCCGGGCGAGATCGCCGGCTGCGAGGAGTGCCTGGCGTCCGGCGGCCGGTGGGTGCACCTGCGCATGTGCCACACGTGCGGGAAGATCGGCTGCTGCGACTCGAGCCCGAACCAGCACGCCAGCCACCACGCGGCCGACGCGTCGCACCCCGTGCTGCGCTCGGTCGAGCCCGGCGAGGACTGGACCTGGTGCGCGGTCGACGAGGTGATGTTCCGGGTCAGCTCGGACGCGTGAACTGCGTGGCGACGAAGCGGTCCCACATGCCCGCGGTCATCAGGCGGCGCTGGGTGATGAGCAGGTGCGCGGACGGGGTCACGCGCACGCGGATGCGCGGGCGCTTGATCGCCCTCTCGATCGCCTTGGCCACCGCCTCGGGCTTCCCGCCGAGCTTGGCCAGCGGGCCGTTGGCGTAGGTGTCGTGCGTGATCTGGCCGACGCTCGCGTTGAACGCCGCATAGGGCCCGTCGCCGACGGAGAGCTGCGTGGCCGCGGTGGTGCCGAACTCGGTGAGGATCAGGCCCGGCTGGATGATGACGACGTCGACGCCGAAGCCCTTGACCTCGAAGCGCAGCGCGTCGCTGAGCGCGTCGACGGCGTACTTGGTCGAGTGGTAGACGCCGCCGCCCGGGAAGACGAAGTTGGCCCCCATCGAGCTGACGTTGACGATCCGGCCCCAGCGCTGGTCGCGCATCCCCGGCAGCGCGAGCTGGCACATGCGCACGAGCCCGAACACGTTCGTCTCGTACTGGCGGCGCAGCTCCTCCGGCGTCACCGTCTCGACCGCGCCCGACTGCGAGTAGCCGGCGTTGTTGACGAGCACGCCGACCGCGCCTTCGGCCGCCACCACGTGGTCGACCGCAGCCTGCATGGAAGCCTCCTCCGTGACGTCGAGGGACAACGTCTTGCAGCCGGCCTCCTCCCGCAGGTCGGCGATCGACTCCTCGCGGCGGGCGGTGGCGTAGACGGTGTGGCCCTTCTTGGCCAGGCGGATGGCCGTCGCCCGGCCGATGCCGGTCGAGCAGCCGGTGATCAGGACGGCTTCGGATCGATCGCTCATGTACGCAAACTAGACAACTCTTGAAGCTGCTGGCCAAGCTGCTGCGCCAGGCCGTCAGCGCCGGCGAGGCCGACCTGTCGCGCACCGGCCTGAGCCCGGCGAAGGTGGCCGGCGTGCTGTTCGACTGCGCCCACGGCGCCAAGGATGGAGGACGCCTCCCTCGCCCGGCCGGACGAGTTCCGCGCCCGGCTGCGCCGCGCCGTGCTCGTCGCGGGGCTGGGCACCCCGTGAGGGCGATCGTGGTCGGGGCCGGTTTCGGCGGCATCGCGGCGGCGTCGTCACCGCCCCCGTCACCCGCGCGCACACCGACGTCCTCATCTCCCGATCTCGTGCTCGCGGTCGGGGGCGTGGTCAGGCGCTCGCGGGCGCGCCGACCAGCGCGGGGCCGATGCGGGCAACGAACGCCTCCGGGGGCTCGAAGGCGCCCACCGGCGGGCCGCAGGCGCCCAGCATCGCGAAGCCGTGCAGCGCCGACCACAGCGCCACGGCGGCCCCCTGTGGGTCGGGCGCGCCGCAGGCGCCGGCCACGTCGATCAGCGCGACGAACCCGGCGCCGCGGTCGACCTCGGGGACGATCTCCACGTCCGGCATCCGCGCGGTGAAGATCACCGAGTAGAGCTCCGGCCGCCGCGCGGCGAACTCCAGGTAGACCTCGCCCATGGCGCGCAGCTGCGACCACGGCTCGCGAGCGCTGTCGCGGGCGCCCAGGATGGCTGCGTTGAAGGCGGCGAAGCCGGCGTCCACCGCGGCCGCGACGATGGCGTCGCGGTCGTCGAAGTGCAGGTACAGCGCGGTCGGCGAGACGCCCGCGCGCTTAGTGATGGTGCGGACGGAGACCCGGTTGACGTCGCCGGTCTCGGCGATCACGTCGACGGCGGCGTCCAGCAGCCGGCCGCGCAGCTGCGAGCCCTCGCCGCGAGGGGTGCGCGTGCGGGTCGTCTGCGTCGCCATCGCGCCAGATCCTAACAGTTGACTTGACAGGTGTACATGAACAGGTGTACACCTTCAGGAATGACCGTTCTCAGCTCGCTCACCACCCAGCGTCCCGGCCGCGTCCTGCTCGCCGTCCTGGCCTTCGTCCTCGTCGCCGGCGCGCTCGGTGGTCCTGTCGCCGGTGCCCTGCGCGACTCGGGCGGCTTCACCGCCACGGACTCAAACTCCGCCCGCGCGCTGGACCGCGTCGAGGCCGTCACGGGCAAGCAGGCCGCGCCCGGCATCGTCCTGGTCGCCACACGCGACGCGGCCGGAGCCCTTAGGGCCGAGCTCGCCTCGGTCCCGGGCGTGGCCTCCGTCACCGCCCCGGCCCCGAGTCGCGACGGGAGGAGCGTCTCCGTGGCGGCGACGCTGCGGGCGAACGCCGACGAGGACCGGGCGGTGGACGTCGCCACGAAGCGCTTCGGAGACCGCAAGGGCGTCGACCTCGGCGGCACCCTGGTCGCCAACCGCCAGGTCGGGGACAGCGTCTCTGAGGACCTCGGGCGCGCGGAGACGCTCGCCTTCCCGGTCCTCTTCGTGCTCTCGCTGCTGTTCTTCCGCCGCCGCGCCGCCGTGCTGCCGCTCGCCGTGGGGATGACCACCGTGCTCGGCACCTTCCTGGTGCTGGCCGGCGTCAACCAGGTCTACGGCCTGTCGATCTTCGCCCTGAACCTGGTCATCGGACTCGGGCTCGGGCTCGCGATCGACTACACGCTGTTCCTGCTCACCCGCTTCCGCGAGCAGCTCGCCCAGGGCGACGAGGTGCCGGCGGCGGTCCGCACCACCCTGCGCACGGCCGGGCGTACCGTCGTCTACAGCGCGATCACCGTGGCCGTGTCCCTGCTCACCCTGACCCTGTTCCCGCTCAACTTCCTGGCCTCCATGGGTGTGGCCGGGGCGACCGTGGCCATCGTCGCGGCCGCCGCGTCGCTGGTCATCACCCCCGCGCTGTTCGCGCTGTGGGGGACCAAGCTCGCCGTGCCCGCGCGGCGTCGCGGCGCAGGCGGCTGGTACCGGCTCGCTCATGGCGTGATGGCCCGCCCGGGCCGCATCGCGGCCGGCACCGCGCTGCTGATGCTGCTGCTGGCCGCCCCCGCGCTGCGGGCCGCCTGGACGCCCGTCGACTCGAGCGTGATCCCGAAGAGCCAGAGCGCCCGCACGGTCTCCGACCGCCTCGCCACCGAGTTCGACGACACCACCCAGCCGCTCACCGTGATCACCGGCGACCGGATCACCCAGGTCAAGCCGCTCGGCGACCCGGCCGGGAAGCGCGCCCAGCAGCAGGTGCGCGACATCCGCGCCGGCCACCAAGATGCCCTCGTCGCCGGCGCGGCCGCGGAGTTCGTCGATCAGCAGGACGCGATCGGCTCGCGGCTGCTGCCCGCCGGCGTCCTGCTCGCGGTCGTCATCTTCAGCGTCCTGTGGCTGATGACCGGCTCGCTGCTGCTGCCGATCAAGGCGATCGTGATGAACCTGCTGACCGTGGGCGCGTCGCTCGGCGTGCTCACCCTCGTCTTCCAGGACGGGCGCCTCACCGGCCTGCTCGGCTACACGCCCAACGGCGGCGTGGAGCCGACGGACTTCCTGGTCGCGGCGGCGCTGATCTTCGCGCTGTCGACCGACTACGGCGTCTTCCTGCTGGGCCGCATCAAGGAGGCGCGGACGACCGCCGCGTCGGAGCGCGACGCGGTCGCGGTCGGCCTCGAGCGCACAGGGGCGGTGATGACGGCGGCGGCGATCCTGCTCGCCGTCGCGATCGGCGCCTTCGTCACGTCGTCGATCTCCTTCATCCAGCAGATCGGCGTGGCTACAGCCACGGGCGTCCTGCTCGACGCGTTCGTCGTCCGGGCGCTGCTCGTGCCGTCGCTGATGGCGCTGCTGGGCGGATGGAACTGGTGGTCGCCCCGGCCGCTGGCCCGGCTCCACCGCCGGATCGGCGTCAGTGAGGGGCCGGCGACCGCGTAGCCAACATCCCGGCCAGGCCTCGGCGGTGGACGGACCCGCCGCCGAGGAAGGCCGCGTCGAGCTGGGCCCGCTTGTAGAGCCAGTGGACGTCGGCCTCCCAGGTGAAGCCGATGCCGCCGTGGG